>JAFGIY010000131.1 GCA_016929335.1 Acidobacteriota bacterium
GCAAAGGGGTAGAGGGATAGGAAGGGGCAAAGGGGTAGAGGGATAGGAAGGGGCAAAGGGGTAGAGGGATAGGAAGGGGCAAAGGGGCAAAGGGGCAAAGGGAAAGACAAATCGCGGTAACGCATAAATGCATGTTTATCCCTTTACCTCTTTACCCCTCTACTTCTCAACTCCTTCACCCCTCTACCCCTCAACTCCTTCACCCCTCTACCCCTCAACTCCTTCACCCCTCTACCCCTCAACTCCTTCACCCCTCAACCCCTCAACCCCTCTACCCCTCTACCCCTTTACCCCTCTACCCCTTTACCCCTTTACCCCTTTACCCCTCAACCCCTCTACCCCTTTACCCCTCTACCCCTTTGCCCCTCTACCCCTTTACCCTTCCCCACCCCTTTACGCCTCTGCCCGGTATGCTATAATCCAGTTCCCCGGAGAAAGCAGTTCGCATAAATGTTCAGAGAGCGCGCAAAGCTTTATAACAGACTTCAATTCATTGCGGACCTGCTGGCGACGTGTGTGGCCTTTCCGATTGCCTACTGGAGCCGGATTCATCTTTCGAAGGTGCTTCCACCCGGTATCGATCGGATGCTGAATCCGGAACTGCATCCGCTTAATGCCTATTTTGGGATCATAGGATTAGCCATTCTCTGCTGGGCTTTAGCCGCGACATCGCTCGGGCTTTACCGTGTTACCATCCGGCGTTCCGGATGGGAAAAGGTGCGGATCGTTATCGAGAGTTCCATACTCCTCTGGCTTTTTCTCGGCTTCCTGTCGTTCGCATTAAAACTCGATCTCAGCCGTCCGCTGATTGCGCTCTTCGGCATCTATCAGGCTCTGATTCTCATCGGGATTCGATTGCTGGTACATCTTCACACAAAGAGGAAGGGCCTGATTTTTTCCGCGAAACACTACCGCAATATTGTCATCATCGGCACATCTCCAAAGGCGCGCAAAATGGGCGACCTGATATCGCATTACTCTGAGTGGGGATTGACAATCCTGGGATATGTGGATGTCAACGGGTCCGCGAATGACGGGGTGGAGTCCAATATCCTCGGATCGATAACGGATTTGCCCGAAATTATAGAGAGCAACGTTGTAGATGAGATTATATTTGTCGGAGACCGCCTGAGTCTGGATATCCTCGATAAAGTCCTCGAATTGTGCAACGAGCAGGGAATCCGGACGCGGGTCGCAGCAGATTTCTTCCCGGCAAAAGTGACCAACCTTTCTATGGAATTTGTCGAAAACGTTCCGGTCATTACCTTCAGTTCCGCTCCGGAGCACGCCCCTTCTCTTTTCGCAAAGCGGATTCTGGACATACTGATTTCGTCCATTCTTCTCATAGTCCTGATGCCGTTGCTCATCCTCATTGGAATCCTTGTTAAACTGACATCCAAAGGGCCCATCATCTACCGCCAGACTCGTTGCGGGCTTTATGGGCGGAAATTCACACTCTATAAAATCCGAAGCATGTACGAAGGCGCGGAAGATATTTTATGGGAAATCAAGCACCTTAATGAAATGGACGGGCCTGTTTTCAAAATGCGCAACGATCCGCGCGTTACCCCCCTGGGACGTTTCCTCCGGAAGAGCTCTATTGACGAGTGGCCTCAGTTCTGGAATGTGCTGAAGGGCGATATGAGTCTTGTGGGTCCGCGCGCGCCGCTTCCGGAAGAGGTCAAGGAATATACGCGATGGCAGCGCCGTCGATTATCGGTGAAGCCGGGTATTACCTGTCTGTGGCAGGTATCCGGCCGAAATGAAATAGACTTCCATGAGTGGATGAAACTCGATCTGCATTATATCGACAACTGGTCTCTCCTTCTCGACCTCAAGATTCTTCTGCGAACGTTCCCTGTCGTGCTTTTCGGCAAAGGCGCAAGATAGCGATTTACGATTTACGATTGACGAATGACGATTGCAGGGCAACCGGGGCGGGCTGATCCTTGTACTGCAGCTGGTAGAGCTTCCAGTAGATTCCCTTCAGGCGCAGCAGTTCCTGATGCGTGCCGGTTTCCCTGATGCGTCCATGATGCAGAACGATGATCCGGTCGGCGTTCTGGATTGTGGAAAGCCGGTGAGCAATGATGATGGAGGTTCGGTTGGCCATCAGCTTTTCGAGCGCGTCCCGTATCATCAATTCCGTCTCGGTGTCGATGCTGGACGTGGCCTCGTCGAGGATCAGTATTTTGGGGTTATAGGCCAGGGCGCGCGCAAAGGCCAGCAGCTGTTTCTGCCCGACCGACAAAGAGGCGCCGCGCTCTCCGACCTTCGATTCATATCGCTGTTCAAGCTCCTTGATGAAGCTTGAGGCATGAACCGTTTCCGCAGCAGTCCGCACTTCCGCATCGGAGATATTGCTGTTGCCCAGCCGTATATTTTCCGAAATGCTTCCCGAAAAAAGGAATACATCCTGGAGGACGATGCCGATAGACCGGCGCAGGTCCTGAAGGTTGAAATTTTTAATGCTTTTCCCGTCGACCAGAATTTCTCCCTGCTGGACCTCATAGAATCGGCTGAGCAGAGAAATGATCGTGGATTTGCCCGCGCCGGTGGCGCCGACTACGGCGATCTTCTCGCCGGGATTCACCTCGAAGGAAATGTCATGGAGAACGGGTTCGTTCACGTTGTAGGAGAAATGAACATTTCGAAACTCAATTTTTCCCCGCTGCACGACCGGCGTACCGGATCCGGCCGGGGACACGATGAGGGGAGGCGTATCCAGCAGTTTAAAAATGCGCTCCGATGAAGCCATCGCCGATTGAAGAATCGTGTACTTTTCGCTGAGGTCCGAGATTGGGCGGAAGAAGCGGTCGGAGTACTGAATAAATGCCACCAGCGTCCCCAGAGTTAAGCTCCCCGCCAGAACCTGGAGCCCGCCGTACCAGATGATGACGGCAACCGCCAGCGCCGAGATCAGTTCCAGTATCGGGAAGAAAATGGCGTAGTAAAAGATGCCCTGTATGTTTGCGTCCAGGTGTTCTTTATTGATGTGCGTGAATTTTTGGTATTGCTTCTTTTCCTGACCGAAAATCTGGACGACGGCCGCTCCTGTTATATTTTCCTGGAGAAACGCATTGATGCGCGCTATGGCCGTTCGGACTCTTCTGAACGAATCGCGCACCTTTATTTTGAACACCAGGGTTACAAGAATCAGGAGCGGCAGAATGGCGACAATTGTGAAGGCAAGCTTGTAGTTGAGCAGAAACAGGAAAATGATGATTCCCGAAAGCATGAAGATGTCTTCAAAAACAGAAATGACGCCTGCGGTAAATAATTCATTCAGAGCATCGACATCCGTGGTGACTCGCGTCATGAGTCTTCCCACCGGATTTTTGTCAAAGAAAGCGACGTCGAGCTTTTGAAGATGCCGGAAGATCTCCATGCGCAGATCGCACATGATCTTCTGGCCCATCAGATTTATGAGCCAGGTCTGGCCGAAGCTCAGTGCAAAAACAAAAATCAGGGTCAGTATGTACAGAACCGCGATCTGATTGAGCCCTTCGACGCTGTTATTTCGGATATACCGGTCGATGGCGACCTTTGTCAGGTAAGGTTGAACAACGGATAATCCCGAACCTGCAAGAAGACACACGATGGCCAGGTAGGCTGAACGGCGATAAGGTTTGATGTAAGTGAGAAGACGGCGCATCAGGCGTGCGTCGTATGCTTTTCCCAATACCTGTTCTTCATTGATATCCGACGACATAGCCTCAGATCACCGCCAGTTCTTCTTCCAAAAGCTGCTTCTGATAAAGATCCGCATAGACGCCCTCCTGCTCCATCAGAGTCTCATGCGTGCCTTGTTCCACAATGCTGCCTTCCTTGAGCACCACAATCCGGTCGGCATTTTTTACAGTTGAAATCCGGTGGGAAACCAGAATGGTTGTCCTGTCCTTCATGACCTTGGTCAGTTCCTCGAGAATGCGTTCTTCGGTATAGGTGTCGACATTGGACAGGGAGTCGTCAAAAATCAGAATTTTGGGGAGGACTGCCACGGCTCTGCTGATGGCCGCTCTCTGTTTCTGGCCGCCGGAAAGCGCGATACCCCGCTCTCCCACATAGGTTTGCATCTTCCGGGAGAAAGCCTCTATGTCATCAGCTATCTGCGATACTCGGGCTGCCCAGGCTACCTGTGTGTCGGCGGCACCAGGATCGCATCCGAATGCAATGTTTTCCTGTATAGTGTCGGAAAACAGAAAAGTCTCCTGCGGTACGTAACCAATGTTTTTGCGCAGTTCGGATAAGGGCCATTGGCGCACGTCCTGCCCATCAAGCAGGAGAGAGCCGGGTGGAGGATCAAAAAGCCGCGGTATCAAGTTAATCAGGGTCGATTTCCCGCTCCCTGTATGTCCCACAATGGCCAGCGTGGTTCCGGCAGGAACTACAAGATTGATATTGTGCAGCACGGGATTTTTGGAATTCGGATATTGAAAAGTCAGATTCCGGAATTCAAGCCTCCCGCGGACGGATTTGGGAGCAGAAGCTTCCGGTTCGTCGAGTATGTCCGGCCGGTAATCCATGATATCCAGTATCCGTCCCATTGAAGCGGATCCGCGCTGAAAGATATTGATGACCCAGCCTATGGCAATAGTCGGCCATGTCAGCATTGCCAGGTAACCCATGAACGCGACGAATTCCCCCAGCGTCAGTTTCCCCAATATGACCTGGCGTCCGCCAAACCATATCAGAGCGACCGAAGACATGCCGATCAGGGCCGTCATCATGGGGTAAAAAATTCCCCATAGCCGGATCAGCTTGATGTTGCGCCGGACATATTCAAAATTGAGCTTTCCGAATTTGGTGATCTCGGATTCTTCCCGGGCAAATGCTTTAACAACGCGTATTCCCGCAAGATTCTCCTGCACTTTGGTGCTCAGTCTGGAAAACTGCTCCTGAATGCTTTCAAACCGGTCATGGATCTGTTCGCCGATCTTCTTTACCGAAATCGACATGAGAACAAGAGGAATATAGGCGAGCAGCGTTAGTTTCCAGTTCAGATTCAAAAGGATGGATGTGGCGATGATCGCCTGGACAATCGTGTTCATCGAATACATGATGCCCGGGCCCAGCACCGACCGCACCGCATTGAGATCATTGGTCGCCCTGGACATAATGTCTCCCGTGCTGCGGGACTGCAGGAATGAGAGAGACATTTTTTGTACATGAGCCAGGAAATCGTTGCGCAGGTCGTATTCAACCGTGCGGCTCACGCCTATTAAGATCCGCCTCATCCAAAACCGGAAGAATCCTTCGATGATGGAAAGTCCCAGAATCAGAGATGCGTAATACGGCAATTTCCCCTTTTCCAGAGACTGCCTCAAGCCGTCAACCACATAGCCGAGAATCCAGGGAGAGAACATGCTGGCGATTACCGTCATGATGACCATAAGAAAGCCAATGGCTATTTTGAAGCGGTATCGGCCAAGGTATGGGATCAGGTATATAAGAGGATATTTTCTGTTGGTCATCGCAAGAAGATATAGAAAGGAAAGAATACAGAATTCAGAACGCAGAATAAAGAGGGGTATTGATTCATTCGGGTAAGGCCCAATCTGGTGGTCGAATGAAGCGAAGAATCATGTGGGTCGCAGCTTCAGCCGCAACGCGCAATAAATCCCATGTGTAAGAGATATTTGCGCCTGATCTTCTGTTTGCACCAACATGTCGCAGCTGAAGCCGCGACCCACATGAAGTTATTATTAATGTGCTTGTGGTGGTCTGGAGCGGTTCTGCCGGATGCTTAATCGGACTGTGCTTTGATGGTCCGCAGATCTTTATAGGGTACGAGCGACCCCTGGCGCAGCTTGAACTCTATGGAGTAGCCGGCAAATTCATTTTGATAGTTTGGATACACCAGCTCGAACTGAGCAATCTCACCGGGACCGATGGTTTCTTTGCTCATGCGGACGACGGTCGTCTCCAGCAGGATTCTGTCATATGAATAAAAGCGAACGAGGGCATCCAGCTGTTCAATCGGGACTGCAGTGATGTTTCTTACCACTCCCCGTATATGCATTGCGTTGTCGGCAATCTCATCGCCCAGATATAGAAACGCAATCTGCTCCGGGCTGGCGACTTGATGCCTCGCTTGAAGATCCTGAACGATCGTATCCAGAGCAGTTTGAGGCATGAAGATTAAAACCAGCACCCCTGCTGCGGCCAGACTCAGCAGGATCAGAAATACCCGCACCAGGTCGGCAATCATCCAGGGACGTCGCTGCAGGATTGTGAATTCGGGAGCTTCAGAGGCAGAAGCCCGTTCAGCGGGAGTCGGGGATTCGGATTTGTCCGGGTCGGTCGGGAGAATGGGCTCTTCAGCGTTCTGCATGTTATTCCGTTTCTTAGGCCATAGGAGGTATTGCAGATGCCGGAATAGGGCCTGTTGCGATCAAAATGATTTTGAAAATCCCCGGTTCTTATACTGCCGAATTTAACGGGATTACCTGGGTGGTACGGTTGGATATCTGGGAGTTCGGGGATCTACCGGCTTGGGCTTTTGACCCCAGAAGCCCTTCCTGTCGCTCTCCGGTGCCCTGTCTTCCATCAGCTTTGCGCTAATCCTTCCCAGAATACGACGCTCGTAAGTTCCCAGGGAAGATAGCGGAATCCACTTTTCCGTTCCATCGACATCCCGGCTGAGAGCTTCCATTTTTGTTCGTACCGTAACCAGAGTTTCAGCAGGGGAGACTATTTCGAGCACTACCTCCACAGTGTACTGCGCTTTGATCAGGCTGCCCGTGCCGGCTTCGGCGGTGACCGCCACTTTTTCGACTTCACTCGCGGTAAGAGACCCGGTGATAAATTCGTAGGGTCTTGTCGTTATCCTTCCGGTTTTGCGGTCGTCTACCTCGATTTTATAGTCCATGTCTTCCAGTACTGCATGGACCATATTGGCTACCCTGTCATATTTATAAATAAATTTGACGGGATCCGGGAGATCGGGTTTTTGTGATTGGGCATTCAGGGGGGAAATAATGCAGAACCCAGCCAGCAGCGTGAACAAAACCGGTCTCAAAATGCATCTAAGATGTTGAATAACTGGCAATTCTAGGTTCACAAGCTGATCCTAGCATCGGCTTCGAATCAAGTCAATATGCGAGGTGAATCGAGCAGTCAGAAAGCCGGTTTTGTGGCGCCGGATTAGGGTATCCCGGCAATAAAAGCCTCGCAAAGTTGCATTTGAGCGTCTAAACTCTCGTTAGATTCAGTTCAGTTGGAAAAGGGCTAAATACTTAGGAGGCGAAAATGAAATCTTTTCTATCTGGTTCACGATTCATCCTGGTGCTCATCATCATACTTATTGGAACCGTTGGTGCTCCGGCTCAGGAGCAGAGCACGGAAATTCAAGGCTTCTACCAGACTTATAAGGATTTCAGCTTTAAAACCGGAATTACCGACCTGGAGATAAAAAACACAAGACTCGGTGGAGGCGGATTTACCATCGCTCAAAATCTCGCTCCATGGTTCGCCTTTTTCAGTCAGACTACTTTTTATGGCTCGCCGGAGCAAGACGATTTTAAAATTCGAGTCATCAATAACCTTGAGGGGCTTCGATGGCAGACCGGAAAGCGTGGCCCTTTTCAGTTTTATGTAAAAGCGGGCCTTGGTTTTACTCATTACAGCATGAAGGTGCAAAGCACCGATGTGGGCGGAGAATATAAGTTCGCGGTTTCCTACGGAGGCGGAGCCTTTATCTGGATGAGTGAGAAATTCGGATTGGTTTTGGATGCGTCGCATCTCTCCATGGGAGTTCCCAATCTGACTGACCTGGAAGGCCGTGACAAATGGGATTCAGGATTGAGTCTGACAACAGGTTTTGCCCTGCGCTTTTGATGTCAGCAGCATTCTTTATTTGCGGCAGGCGCGTAAAGAGCCCGGATTCTGCTTGATGCTTGATTGCCTGGGACTTGAAAGAGGTTGAACAGCCTATGCCAAAATATTCGACAAATTGGTTGGATTATCGCCTGCCTACCGGCCAGGAGTTCTCTGTTGCGGTCTGCGGATACAGCGGGAAAATACGCCATATGTATATCGGCCAGGATCCGCTGCGGCGCATGTTTGTCCATCACGTTCAGGTTGAGGATGACGTCTGCCGGACCGGCGATCATTGCCTGGCATTGAATTGTCCGCTCAACAGGGCGGAACCGGAGAGTCTTCTCCATATGCTGGACATGACCGAGGATGAAGAACTGGATCCCGAGGTCGCCGGACAGTGGGGAAGCAAAAGCACTCTCGATTGTTTTCTGAGGTTTGCTCAGCAGATAACCGAATTTCTGCCCGATGAACTCAAAAAGCCGCAGCAACCCCTGAAAGAAGAATAATTCGTGGAATTCGCGGCCTGCGCTTTCTCGCAATTCTTCAACTGCTCGACTTGATCGTATATTGCTATCGCCTGCGGGCAAGCGGTTTCTGGAAAATGTTTACTGCATTGAGATGCGAACGGTAGTCTTTCGAGAACTGGTGCGTCCCGTCATTGCGCGAAACATAATAGAAGTATTCGGTTTCTGCGGGCTTAAGCGCAGCCCGGATTGCATGTGCGCCCGGATTGCAGATGGGACCGGGCGGCAGACTGGGATGACGATAGGTGTTGTAAGGTGAGTCCATAACCATGTCGGCTTTGCCCAGCCGGCCCTCATATGTCCCTGCCAGCTTCATTGCGTAAATGATGGTCGCGTCACAAGCCAGAGGCATTTTTTTATTCAAACGATTGATGAGCACCGAGGATACCAGAGGCGCCTCCTCCGGTTTCCTGGTCTCCTTCTCAATCATGGACGCGAGAATCACGATTTTGGACACAGTCCAGTCCGGCTGCATTGGTTGGGTCGCCAAAATTTTGGCGAGCTGTGTCCGAAATTGGCGGACCATGGTTTTGACGATTTCAACGGAATCGGTTTTTCGCTGGAACCGGTAGGTCTCGGGAAAGAGATACCCCTCAAGGTTCTTCGCTCCAGGATCCAGATCCGCAATCCATTCCGTTTTGCCGATCGCGCGTTCCAGTTCGGCGGGATTTCCAATGTTGTGCTTTGTCAACAAAGCGATCGTTTCGCGGGCGGTTAATCCTTCCGGAATGGTTACGGAGTAATAAAACACGTCTCCTTCGGTCAAGCGCCGCACAATCTGTTTCGGAGTCGCCGGCTTCACAAACCTATATTCCCCGGCCTGTATATTGCGTCCCAGATTGGAATATCTGAGGTAAAGCCTGAACGGCAGACGATGCCGGAGAATTCCGGCTCCTGTCAGCAGTCCGGCAATCCGATTCGCGTTGGCTCCACGCGGAATATCAACAAAGACCTCACTATTTTGTGCGCCGAAATAGGGCTTATCGAGTTCCGATGAAAGCCACATCCATGCTGTGGATATACCGACAGCGAACACCAGTGCGGCTGCAGCCGTTGTCCAAAGCAGCAAACGTTTCAAGAATCAGCTCTCCTTCAGGTATCGTTCAAGGATCAGGGCGGCTGCGAGAGAATCCACAGTCCGGTATTTTTTTTGTTGCCTGCTGTTCAGATTATTCCAGAACTCCATTGCCTCCACGGTTGAAAGCCGCTCATCGACGCCGCGCAACGGAATTTTCAACTTTGCCTTCAGCGTATCCATGAGTTCTTCCATTTGGATTGCGGCGTCGCCCCGTGTGCCATTCATGTTAATGGGAATCCCGACCACCAGTTCCCGAATGTCCAGCGATTGGATCGTGGCCCGCAGTCTGTTCAGGAAGTCGCGTACACCGCGGTTGGGCAGCGAGGGCAAAGGTTGAACCGTCATGCGCAGTTCGTCGGTATAGGCCAGTCCAATGTTCTTTTTCCCATAATCCACTGCAAGCACTCGTCCTCCGGCATTCATGCATTCATTGGAGCATACGCACTCACACCCGTCAACAGGTTCCCGGATATGGAGCAACCGGCCGCGTCTTGAAGGCATGGCTTTGGCTTGCCCCGCAGAGCGCTCACTGTGGGTGTCCTTTCTCATGTGGATCGCGGCTTCAGCCGCGACCCACATGAATTTTTGGTTTTGGATTGCGTCATCGCCGGCGCAGTTTTTAGGCTTGTTGCAGAGTGTGGAGACAGTCTCTAAGGCTCGCACGCATAAAGAGGACCCCCCACAGTGAGCGCAGAGCAAGGGCGACTTTTTTATCTCGGGCGTCGGGGTCGGAGTCGGTATCGGGGTCGGATTTCAGCCATGAAGCATATCCATTGTGTTCGCACTTAATATCATTTCTATTCGACCCCGATTCCGATACCGACCCCGACCCCGAAAAAAATCTCCCCTTTGTCATATATCTTCCCATGTCAACGGCGCGCCGCACGGCCATAGGCCGCGGGATCAGCCGGCCACTGAAGGCCGACGGCTGATCGCTGAGAGCTGTTGCATGGCGAGGGGGATTGCTATAATATTCAACGGCGTAAATCCCGCCCTTTGGGGAGGTTGAATGTTTCGTATCAAACCAAGACTGCTTCTTTTCCTGGGTTCGTTCCTGATTGTCATATACGGCGTGTCGGCGGCATTCTATGCCGGGGACGATGCCTATAAAGAACTCTCCGTTTTCATTAATGTCATAAAGAGGATCAGGGACGATTACGTGGAAGCTCCCGATATGAACAAGGTTCAGGAAGGAGCCATGCGGGGATTGTTAAACGCCCTGGATCCGTATTGCAGTTTCTTCACCAAGGAGCAGTACAGCGAGATACAAAAGCGGAAAGAGAACGGCCGGGCAGACATCGGCGTTGTTCTTTCGAAGCGATCCGACATGATCTATATAGTGTCCTGCGATCGCAATGGCCCTGCAGAGACGGCCGGCATCCGGTCTGGAGATTATCTGATCGCAATAGACGGACAGGGCGTTGAGGATAAAAGTATTGTAGAGGTGGACGGCCTCCTTCGCGGAGTTGCCGGATCCGGGGTCCGTATAACGATTTTCCGAAGCCTGCGCGCAAAGTCCATCGAATATGACATAACGCGCAGCCTTCAACCCGTTGCTCCCGTCCATTCCAGGATGCTGGACGGACAGGTGGGTCTGCTGGAAGTCTCATCTCTGGCCGAGTCCGATATCGAGCAGATTAAAATTAAGCTCAAAACCCTCATCTCCGCGGGAGCGGAGAAACTTATTCTGGATTTGCGCGACTGTGCGGAGGGTTCTCCTTCAGCTGCCGCTGAATTGGCTAATTACTTCATGCGTAAGGGCATCATCTATTACAGCCAGAACCGTGAGGGTGAAAGGATTCAGACTGTGGAAGCGGAGCCTGATAAATTTATCACGGACCTGCCGCTGGCTATCCTGATCAACGGTTCTACTGCGGCCGCGCCTGAGATAACGGCTGGAGCGCTCAAGGATCAGAAGCGCGCTACCATAGTCGGCGAAAAGTCCTTCGGACTGGGATCCAGCCAGAAGACCATTCAACTCAAGAGCGGAGCCGTGCTGATCATATCGACTGCAAAGTACTATACTCCCGGCGGGAGCGTAATCCAGAATGAGACGGTGCGCAATGCGGGAATCGCGCCGGATATAGAAGTTCCGGATAACGACTTGCGCCAGGATCTGGCGGTCGAATCCTATTATGACGAGCAGGAGGATACGGCTAAATACCGGATACTTCGGGAAAAAATTAATAAGATACAGATTGACAAAGCTCTGGAAATCCTGTTGAAAGAGAGTGCGCCTGTAAAAAAGGCGGCCTGACGGGCGAATAGTATTGACACTATTTCAACCTTTTTGGTAGTTTAAGTCCTTATTTTTTAGGCGCGTAGCTCAGGGGGAGAGCACTTCCTTGACGCGGAAGGGGTCAGCGGTTCAAATCCGC
>JAFGIY010000132.1 GCA_016929335.1 Acidobacteriota bacterium
AAGCCAACCCTGAAAGGGTTGCGTATTCGCTCAACCCTTTCAGGGTTGACTCCAATGGCACATCATCCCCAGGGTTGGCTGCAAAAACGCAGCCAACCCTGGGCTTCGTTTCGCAGCCGTTTCGCGGCTGTTTGCCGGGTCCTCCATTATCATTCCAGTCTCAAATGTATAAACTCCAGAATCCGGCGCAGCCGGAGGTCACATGTGACAGATATCAGCCGACAGCTGACAGCTATCAGGTTTCAGGCTAAGAATAGATCTCGTTGCCCCCAAAACACCGGGTTTTAGCGCAGTATCACGAATTCGTATGGATCCCTAATGGGTGTAATTTTCTGCGGCGGATATCAGTGCCTGGATATTTTCCGTCGGCGCGCCGGGAGGCATGCCGCCGCCGCATGAAACAATCAGGCGCGAATGATCCTCCAGCGCGTTCAACATCTCCATGACGGAGCGCGTTACGTCCGAGGGCGTGCCGGCGGCCAGAACATCCCGCGGCGGGATATTCCCCAGCAATGCGACCTTGTTGCCGGTCCATGCTTTCAATTCGGTCAGAGTGTGCTGCATGCCCGGATTGAGGAGGTTGATGCCGATCTCCGGCAAATAAGGCGCACAGACTTTGCATGGCGCATCGTTATGAAAAAACTTCACCGATACGTCCGAGCTGAACGCCCTTTTTAAATAGGGCAATGCAAAAACTTCAAAGTCGCGACGGCTAATGAAGCCGACAATGTCATCCAGGAGCAGAATGCCGTCAATGGAAGGGAAGCATTCCCGCTGATAGTCTATCCATTCCACAAGAAAATCCGTGGTGATGGTCAGCAGCCGCTGCATATATTCGGCATCCGTTTTAATCGCCATCAGGAACTCGGTGGCTCCCATCAGGAAGCTTGCTATGTTGAGAGGACCGCGTGCTACGGCAAAGCGTATCCTATGGCCTGCTTTCTCGATTTCCGGCTGAAGATGCCGGAGCCGCTTGATTACAAATGGCAGCAATCCATCCTTGCGGGGATTCGGTTTTTCGAGGAATTCAACCTCCGCCGCAGACCGCAGCACTTTCCCGGCGAAAGGGAATTGATTCTCCTCCCATATGGACACTGCACCGAAAGCCGATGGTTCCGTACACATCCCGTACTCAGACCAGAATCCGGGCAAAAACATGGTCTGAGGAAATGTTCGAATTGCATTGAGGTTGGCGTCCAGAAATCTGCGTTCATCCGTAAAATAGTCCAGGATGCTGATCCCGGACCAGTTCGGAAGCCATGGGCTGTCGATGATAAATCCGGTCGGCAATGCCGGGAGAGTATCCCCGCGAATTACGGAAAGAAGATCTTTCCATTGTTGGTCGTTCATAAGTCTCCTGCCTTGGCTGCAAATGGCTTTTGAGTATAGCGCACCTCAGCCGGGAGGAATGCCACGAATAATCAGGAATTTTTGTTCGTGATTATTCCCGACTTCCATGGGATACAATGCTTATTCAGACAGGAGGCAATTATGCTGAATCGAAGGTGTTTTTTGAGAAGCTGCATTGCAGGCGCCGGAGCACTGAGCGTCGCCGGCAAAGATATGGCTGAGCAGATTCTTGCTGCAGAGCGCGACGCGGCCGGATCGAATCCTGAGCAGATTGCGTCCAACGAAGACTTCTGGTTCATCATCCAGCAGGCATTTACCGAAGACCGCAATATCGTCAACCTGAACAACGGCACGATTCAGAACGGCCTGAGAATTGTCCAGGATGCAGTCCGCAGGCATAACGAATTTTCGGGGAACGCCGCCGCTCATTCCATGATGGTACTTGCAAAAGAAATTGAAAGCTGCAGGCGCCGGTTGGCTTCCCACCTGGGCTGCGATTCCGAAGAGGTAGCCATCTGTCGCAGCGGGACGGAGGCCGGCCACATTCCCATCATGGGACTGGAACTCGAGCGCGGCGATGAGGTCATCACGACCAACATGGATTACCCGAAGCTGATCTCGGCATGGAAGCAGCGGCAGAAGCGCGAGGGAATAGTGCTGAAACTCGTTGCGCTCCCCTCTCCACCCGTGAAGCTCGATGAGTTTTATCGCCTTATTGAAGAGCAGGTGACGCCGAAGACCAGGCTGATCCACGTGTGCCACATGACCCACTGGACAGGTCAGATGGCGCCCGTCCGCCGGATTTCGGAAATGGCGCACTCAAAGGGAATCGAGGTGCTTGTGGACGGTGCGCACGGATTCATGCATGTTCCTTTCAAGCTGAGCGATCTCGGGTGCGATTACTACACGGCAAGTCTGCACAAGTGGCTGATGGCTCCGCCCGGGAATGGCTGCGTGCGCATTCCGAAGGACCGGATTCCCAGGATATGGCCGCTGACGCCTCCATGGATGGATGATCCGAAAGACATCCGGCGCTACGAAGATGTCGGCACTCGCATGCCGGCGAACCGGGTCGCCATCGCTGAGGCCATCACCTTCAACGACGGCATCGGCATCGAGAGGAAATCGGCCCGCATCCGATATTTGCGGGATCGCTGGGCCGGTCGATTGCGTAACCTCCCCCGAGTGAGGTTTTACTCGAGCCTGGATCCGGCCGAATCCTGCGGTATCGCTACATTTGGAGTCGAAGGCATGGATATGGGGAAACTTGCCCAGCACCTGTTTGATAAATGGGGAATCGTCGTGTCGCCGATGAAGCATCCCGACGGATTGATTGATGGAATCCGCGTGGTGGTGAACGTATCGCTGTCGGCAAAGGAAATCGATTACTTTGCCGACGTCATGGAAACCGTCATTAAAAAAGGACTGCCTGCGTAGCTTCTCCGGTAGATTGAATCGTTCCTGGCGTTTCAGCCGGGATCAATTTTTATAATAATGATACTTTGCCATCCGGGCTTCTATCATGGCGATGCGCCTCCGGATCCTCTTGTTGGGATTCGTAGGGCTGTAGCGGCGCGGATTGATAATAACCGCGGCGAGCGCCGCCGCTTCGTTGCCGGACAGTTCGGAACAGGACTTCCGGTAATATGCTCGGGCGGCGGCTTCCGCTCCATAAATGCCATCTCCCCACTCGATCGTATTGAGATAGATTTCAAAAATGCGCTTTTTAGTGAGATGACGTTCGAGAGAGAGCGTCAATAAAAGCTCTTTGAGCTTCCGGACCGGATTCTTGGAAGGAGATAGGTACAGGTTTTTCGCCAGTTGCTGGGTGATGGTGCTTGCCCCTCTTGCAAACTCCATCTTTTCCACATTGATTTTCAGGGCTTCCTTTATTTCCTTGTAATCCAGTCCCTCATGCTGAAAAAAGGCTGCATCTTCCGCGATCAGGACCGCATTCTTGAGATTCGGCGAGATGTCCCGAAGCGGCTTCCAGACCTGACTTTGACGAGGCTTCTTCCCTTTTGAGCGCGCTTCGCGGTTGCGCATCTCCATCCATGCCGTGGATTTGGGATTTTTGTCCGCGAGCACGGCAACGTCGGGGTACGTGATCCATTCATAAACCGCATAGGCCGCCATAGCCATGCATAGAATAAACAGAAGACTGCGTATTCGGCGTCCGGGTCTGAAAAGATCTCTCAACATACTGTCTTCCACACAGACATATGACGAATCGCTGTCCTGATCATTAAAGATGTAATTAAATGTCTGTTAGTTCCTGAACGCCTCAATGCTATCCTGACAAGCGCAATGAAGCCAGAGCAAAGGAATATACCCATGTCAGCTTACCGCATAGTCACAATTTTATTGCTTCCGCCGATCCTCTGCATTCCCAGCCTCCACGCCAAAGACCCGAAAGGCGTTCCGGTTGCACAGGTCGGAGGCGATAAAATCACCGAAAGCCAGATGCAGAAGGATATCGGGACGGAAATCTACGAAGCCGAAATCGACTTGTATAAATTAAAGAAAAGCTGGATCGAGCAAAGAGCGAGGACTCTCCTTTTCGAACAGGCGGCGAAAAAGGCCGGACTATCGATGGAAGACTGGCAAACCCAGGAGATAGAAAACAAGGTGGTTCCTCCTTCCCAGGATGAAGTAGAAGCAGTAGCGAAACAGATCCTGCGCCGGCAGAAAACCACCGGCCAGCCTGATGAGGCGCAGCTTGCCCAGGCAGAAACGCAGGCTATTGGGGCGCTTATGCGCCGGCAGATCTCAAGGCGAGCGGACGAAATCTATAAAGAGCTGGTCAAGAAGCAACCGGTCAAAATCCTGCTGAAGAAGCCCGAAATTCCAAAGGTGAATGTGACTTTTTCTCCCCGTAACCCGGTATCCGGTCCGGCGAAAGCCCCGATCACCATTATTGCGTTTACAGATTTCCAGTGTTCCTACTGCAGGAGGGGGCATGAAACCATGAAGGAAATCGCCAAAGCCTATCCGGGCAAAATTCGCTTTGTGCACCGGCAGTATCCGTTGGATTCACATCCGCGCGCCGGAGCTGCAGCGGAGGCCGCTCTCTGCGCGGGAGATCAGGAGCAGTTCTGGCCGTATGCCGACAAATTGTTTGCCAACCAGCAGAGATTCGGGGACGCCGATTTTCTCAAATACGCGGAAGAACTCAAGTTGAACGTTATCCAGTTTAAAGAGTGCATGAGCAGTCATAAGTATAAAGATCAGATCGAGGGGGATATAGCGGACGGCAAGCGCTTCGGAGTGCGCGGAACCCCGGCGTTTTTCATCAACGGACGCCTTGTACCCGGCGCGCAACCGCTCGAGAATTTTGCCGAAGTGATAGACGAAGAACTCGCTCGGAAGAGAAAATAGCCGGAACGCGGAAGACAGATATGAAATCAAAAAGTGCAATGACGTTGGACAGGGTACTCTCGCGCTTCGGCCTGGCATCCCGAAGCGAAGCGCGTGAAGCAATTCTGTCAGGGCGCGTCAAGGTGAATGGCCGCGTGATCCGGGATCCCGATCTCTGGGTCAGACCGGCTGCGGATGCCATCCATCTGGATGGAAAGCGTCTCCGTCGGGTGCGCAAAGTCTACCTGTTGTTCTACAAGCCTAAAGGCATTATCACCAGCCATGGCGATCCGGAGGGAAGGAAGACTGTTTATGACTGTCTTGGCGCCGGAGTACCCTGGGTTTCACCTGTGGGAAGACTGGATAAAGATACCTCCGGATTGCTTCTGTTGACCAATGACACCGATTTTGCCGACCATGTTATGGATCCCGCGTCAAAGATTCCCAAAACCTACCTGGTAAAAGCAAATACTCTGGTCAGCGATGAATGCATTAACAGGCTGTCGCAGGGAATGGAATTGAAGCGCGGGGACCGGGCAGAACCTCAGAGCGTCCGACGGGTAGAAGACCGCGGCAAATACAGCTGGTTGGAGATTGTGCTTACAGAAGGCAAGAACCGGGAAGTGCGGCGGCTGCTGGAAGCCGTTGGGCTAAAAACGCTCAAGCTGGTACGGACACGTATCGGTCCGTGCACACTCGAGGGACTGCAGGTCGGTCAGTTTCGGATACTTCTGCCGGCGGAACGGTCACTTTTCTATGCGGGAAAAACGATTCGAGATTCGAGATTCGAAATTCATGATTAAAACGCCGGGAACGTTCTTAATCCCCGGATTCAAAATGCAAACCTAAGCAGTAATCCTAGCTTCATAGAGTTTTCCTATTCCACAATCTCGAATTTCGAATCTCGAATCAGATAAACACCGAATCTCCTTGTTTTAATTTCTTTTTGTCTTATGTGCGTTTCGTGATAGGAAATTGTTCATGCTGCAGAGACTGTTCAAGCTGAAGGAACACAATACGAATGTGAGAACGGAAGTAATAGCGGGGATCACCACCTTCATGACCCTGTCCTACATTATTTTTGTGCAGCCGACAGTGCTTTCCGCCTGCGGTATGGACTTTGGAGCGGTGCTGGTTGCCACCTGCGCCGCGAGTGCGATATCCACCTTTTTAATGGGTCTCTATGCCAACTACCCGATAGCGCTTGCGCCTGGAATGGGGCAGAACTTCTTTTTCGCCTATACGGTCGTGCTGCAGATGGGCATTTCATGGGAGAAGGCCTTGGGAGCAGTCTTCATTTCCGGCGCGCTGTTTCTGGTCCTCTCGCTCTTTGGCTTCCGGGAAAAACTGATCGACGGCATTCCGCAGTCACTAAAGGAAGCCATTGCGGTCGGCATCGGCCTTTTCGTCGCAATGATCGGATTCCAATGGTCCGGAATTATTGTGGGATCTCCGAGCACTCTGGTCAGCCTCGGTTCTCTGCGCAGCGCGCCTGTGCTTCTATCTCTATGCGGCCTGCTCCTGACGGTCGTTCTGGTTGCCGCCCGTGTCCGCGGCGCCCTTCTATGGGGAATTCTGGCAACCGCTCTGGGAGGCTTGCCTCTCGGAGTCGTTCACTATCACGGAGTTTTCGGGCATGTTCCTTCTTTGGCGCCCACCCTCTTCAAGCTTGATATTGCGGGCGCTTTCGACCTGGGATTGGTCAGCGTCATATTCGTATTTTTCTTTCTTGCGCTCTTTGATTCTGTCGGAACCCTGATCGGCGTCAGCAGCCAGGCAGGTCTTCTGGTGAACGGCAAACTGCCTCGTGCGCGGGAAGCTCTTTCAGCGGATGCCTTCGGCTCGATCTCCGGCGCCGTTTTCGGGACCTCAACCGTAACGGCCTATGTTGAAAGCGCGGCCGGCGTTTCGGAAGGCGGCAGAACCGGACTGGCCAACATGGTCACCGGCATACTCATGCTTGCGTCACTGTTTCTCTATCCTCTATCCCGGATGGCGGGAGAAGGGTTGAAGCTGCAGAATGGCTTTCAGATCTATCCTGTGGTAGCGCCGGCTTTGATAGTAGTCGGAAGCATGATGCTGCGCAACGTCAGCCGGATACGCTGGGACGACGCAACGGAAGCAATCCCGGCGTTCCTGACGATGGTTATCATGCCCTTTGCGTTCAGCATTACGGAAGGCATCGCCTTTGGATTCATTTCATATGCGCTTTTGAAGCTTGTCGCACGGCGAGGGCGCGAGGTTCACGGGCTGGTATATTTGTTTGCGGTTCTGTTTATCGTCCGCTACATATTCCTTAATTGATTCGAAATTCGAAATTCGAGATTCGAGATTAATCTCGAATCTCGAATATTTTCCTAGTTGTAGACGTAAACCCTGCTGACTATAAGCACCAGGTAAGAAGGTACGGCCTGGCCATTTTTGCTGGCGGGCCGGCAGCGGGCGGACGAAATCACCTCACTCACGCTCCGCAGAAGATTTTCATCGGAGGGAGGCTCCAGAACGGTCTGCATTTTGGACCTGCCGATCGGATCGATTGTAGCTACAACAGAGAGTGTGTCATCCTCGGCGTGCTGCGGATTGCTCTTGCCCAATTCATCGAGATAGCGGTAGTGAATCGCCGATGGTTGTGCGTCGCGTCCCGGGGGCACTTTCGCCGGAGGCGTTCCAAATTTCGCCTGAACATTCCGGAAGACCTTTTTGCTGTAATCGGAGGGATTGACGATCCGATCCTGGTTCGGATCGGTGGCTTCAACAGGAGTAGGTTTAATCCCATTAGCGATTAATACAACCAGCATCGCCGTCATGACGGTTCCCAGGATTCTGTTCGACCACCATGTCCCATCGATTGTGCGTATTAAGGACCATTGACGTTCCAATGCCTCACGCAGCTGTACCCGCCAGCCGTTTTTGATATAGCTGGTTACCTGATGCTGCACCAGATCGTGTAAATATTCGGGCGCCCGGATGTCGTTCAGCGACCTGAGTCGGTCGTGAACGGCGGAAATTCCACTGAGTTCTTTCCGGCATCGGGCGCACTGGTTCAGGTGCTGAGAAACCTGTATTGCGGTCTCTGCATCCAGAGCCTCATCGAAATATTCGGAAAGCAGTGGTAATACCTTCTCACATAACATGGCAACCTCTGATTCAACTCATTGTTCCCTGAAAGCGTCGTTTTAGTTCCTCCCGTCCCCTGGCAATCCGGGACTTGACAGTGCCAAGAGATACATTCAGGGATTCTGCAATTTCTTCATAGGATAAACCTTCGATGTCCCGCATAATAACCGCCATTCTTTGCTGAATAGGCAGCTCGCGAAGCTTGCGCTCGATTTCCGAGCGCTCTTCCTGCAGCAGAAGAGCTTCCTCGGGCGATTGGGCTTCCGATCTCAGATTTAATGCAGTCTCACGATTGGGGCCCTTGGACAAATGCTCTTCCAGCGATACTGCTCCTTTGCGTCGAAGACGATTCCACCAGCGGAACCGGTTCGCCGCCCTATGAGCGGCTATGCAGTAAATCCATGTTTTTAAAGAAGATTCCCCCCTAAAGGTATCCATTTTTCGGTAAATCGTGAGGAATACTTCCTGTGAAACGTCCAAAGCCTCCTCCCGATCTCCCAGGATTTGATACACCAGCCCATAAACCATCGAATTGAAGCGCTCGAACAATTCTTCAAAAGTCAGACCAATCCTGGAATTAGCCCGATCCAGGATCGTTCCCCGGGCTACTGCACCGTCATCTTCGTGCAGCGTCAGCTCATCAGGATACATAGGGCCATCCCTGTTTTGGTTAGGGCATTCTACTTGTCTTACTACTGAGACATTATTCAAAGTAAAAAAGTTCCAAAACCATTAAAAAAAGCCTTGTAACTCCGATCCCTTCCCCGGACCTGAAGCCTCTCAGGCGCCAGCATTTCGTCCAATTCTTCCGGAGTCAGGATCTGAACCTTTTCCAGATATGCGGAAATCCGCAGGAGCAATCTCATTCGCGAGTTAGGATCCGGAGCAGCGGATAGGTGTGCATTCAGACGCGCATGCAGGTGTATGAGATCGGTCCCTGAGGGAGCTTTCTGGGCCAGCGATTGTTCCACGACATACTGAACCAGAGAAGGAGAATAATGCTTCGCCGCTCCGTAGAGAGCGAAGGCAAAAGCGAGCAGAAAGCCTACAACGATCAATCGCTTTTGAATGGTCATACAATCTCCGGATTCCCGGTCTTTATTATATCAGATCGCCGTGACGAATAGATTCACCTCAACTTATCGGCAAGTCCGGAACTCCAAAACAGCCCTTGCGTCCGGTTTCAGGCATTTCGCAGACAAAGCTTCTTTTCAGAACCCAAAGAAGTCGTAAATAAAAATACTCTCAGCCCTTACGCTCTGATTTGCATTTCACCGTCTGTGATATAATCCCTCGCGCATCCGGTCAAACAGGAGCCGATCGATGATGTATTGCCCCCAATGTCAAAGCAGTGCGATCGATGATTCCGGGGAATGCCCCGTTTGCGGTTATAGGATTTCTGAAGGCGATTCAGATCCGGAGACGGGAAACCCGCAAAATACAAGCCCGGCCGGCATTATAGCGATTGATTACGCAGAACGGGCACAAGATCCCGCGCCTGAGGACGAACGCCCTCAATGGCGGCAGGACTTGTCCAGGCGGCTGCGGGCTATAAAGCAAAAAAGGGAAGAAATGGGAGTGTCCCAACAGCCGGGAAACAAGGGGAGTGGTCCAGGCGCTCTTTCCCGGAAAACTCCGGCGGAACCACCCCGCGTTATCTCATCCGCAAGGTTTATTGAAGGGGCGCCGCCGCGAAGGCCGGCTCCCAAGCCGCGCACTCCCGCACCCAGACAGAAGATATTGCAGCCTTTGACCAGGGAAAAATCCCCGGAAAAGCCTCCTGGAGGGCAGCAAGATACCCGGGAAATACAGGACCTTATCGACAACGCCGTTTCCATTAAAGCGAAGCAGTCCGAGGAATTTTTTGCGCCCGCCGGAATTTTCAGCTCCATGGAAAGTCAACCGCCGGAATACGAAGGCAAATTGATATTGCTTTCCCGGACGCTTTGCGGCCTTGTAGATTTGTTGATCGTCCTGCTTTGCACGGGCATGCTCATTCTTTCGGCGGATTTTTTTTCAGGCATCATTGCTCTGGATGCCATCAGCTACCTGCATTTCTCGATACTTTTCCTGCTGACCTATCTGTTTTATTCCCTCTTTTTCCTCGCATCCACAAGCCAGACCATAGGAATGATGATCACGGAATTGCGCGTCGTCGGTATTTGCGACGAACGTCCGTCAATCGGCCAGCTTATCCGACGGTGTTGGGCTTTTCTTCTTTCATTGTTTGGACTCGGATTTGGGCTCGTTTGGGGACTGTTTGACAGGGAAAGCCTGTGCTTTCACGATCGCATCTCAGATACACGCGTGGAACGAATCTAATCTTATTCATGTTCATTTGTGACTCACTTATTTGCTTTGCGATAGGACCGGCCGGAACCGAAATATTATTCGGCAAAACGGCGGCCGGCGACGATAAGACTTCCGTGGAACTGTGTGATAACAGCCCGGGATTGGGCTTTAACAACGTGAAGAGCTTGTGAATGGTTGATCTGCTTCAGCCGCGTTTCTTCCTTGAATACATGAATCCGGATGGAGGATTGCCCTATTCTCCCGGGATGCCTTCCTTTTCCGAGCCGACCCTCCTCACGATTCTTGGGTTGACGGCCGCCGGGGCATCGGACGACGCTCGCCCGCTCGTGGAATGGGTATTGAAAACCAGAAATCCCGACGGTTCGATCGGGTTGAATCGCGAATTTCCCAAGGAAGGTATCTGGAACAGCTCTTTGCTTGCAATCGCCATGCATCATTTAGGGCTAAATTCCGAGAGAGATGCCGCGATTGATTTCCTTCTCGATCTTCGTTCCCTGAAATTGCAGCGCACTCCCGATAACGATTTGGATACGACGCTTGTGGGGTGGCCCTGGGTTGCCTACACTTTCGGCTGGGTAGAACCGACTGCCTGGGCGCTCCTGGCACTGGCCCTGGCTGGAAAATCCGATCACCCGCGGGCAGTTGAGGGACGTCGTTTACTGGAAGACCGCTGCCTCCCCGGAGGCGGGTGGAACTACGGCAACAAGATTGTCTTTGATCACACCCTTATGCCGTTCTGGGATTCTACGGCAATCGCCACGCTGTCGCTCGGCGGTCATAATCGGGATTCGGCAAATAAGAATCTGGATCTGCTGGAAAAGTCGCTGCATGAGATGGAATCGCTGTTGACAAACGCCCTGACATGCCTGTGTCTGGAACGATTCGGCAGAAAAACGGAGCCGGTCCGCGTGCGGATTGCCGGCATTTTGAAGAAGCTGAGGCCGGAAGAGCTGAACCTTGCCCATTGGGCTATGAGTTTGATGGCGCTTTCCGGCAAGAGAGTACTAACGCCATGAATCGCCGCGAATTTTTTTACCGGTCCATTCAAAGCCTTGCCATAGCCGGTCTGGGCCGGCTGACCGCCGGATGCTCCTTCAGATCTCTGCCTGTAACCGCTCTGGCAATCCCCGATCTTGACAAGGATTACCATCGCGATTTTGCGCGCGTGCTCACGGAAGACAGTGTGCCGGTAAACGGGAAGAGGATTCTGCTGAAGCCCAATTTCGTCGAATTCCATAAGGGCCATCCTGTCAATACGGACATCCGACTGATCCGGCAGATATCGGAAGCATGCTTCAGACTTGGAGCAAAGGAAGTAATTGTTGCCGAGGCCGCCGGTCACCGGCGCGATCCCTGGTATTCCACGCTTCATCCTTCGCTCCGCGAAAGCCTGGATCCGAAAGTCCGTTGCCTGGACCTTAATCACGGCAACGCGGTGCGCCTGAAAAATAAAGGCGCCTATACGGGATTTCAGCATTTTTACGTTGCTGCAGCAGTTGCAAACGCGGATGTGGTAATCAGCATGCCTAAACTGAAGACCCATCATTGGGTGGGCGTTACTCTGTCATTGAAGAATCTCTTCGGAGTTCTTCCGGGAATTTTCTATGGCTGGCCGAAAAATCCCCTGCACCTGCGCGGGATTCCGAACTCAATCGTCGATTTGGCTCTTACTGTCCCGGTTCACTATGCCATCGTGGACGGTGTGATAGGCATGGAGGGGGATGGGCCCATCATGGGAACCGCAAAGCATGTCGGAGTCGTGATTATGGGAAGAAATCTGCTGGCCGTGGATAGTACCGCTGCCAGGATTATGGGATTTAATCCCCGCAGGATTTCATATATGGAAATGGCCTCCGCTCATTTCCCCGGTCTGAATGAATACAGCATCGCTCACAGGGGAGAGAATCCCAAAAGATTCGCCACCAGATTCGCCTGCCTGCCCCAATTCACTAAAGCCCAAGCCACAAATTTTAGCTGATTAGATGCTCAGTGTAATTCGTGGCTTACTATTTCCTGTCCCGCGCTAAAAATTCTTCAGCTTCGGAGCGTCGGCTTCCGGGAGTCCGATGATAAATCGTACGTTTGGTCCATCGTGCCGGATCAGACTGATTTCGCCGTCTTTGATCACAGAGAAGCCGGCCGGTGTTTCGTCCGATCGCTGCACATCGGGATAATGTCGCCGGAACCATTCATTCATTGCCGCGAAGAATTTCTCTGCGTCGTCCGCCGTATCCCAGACTGTATTCAATAAAACGGCATTCTTTCCCAGCTCATTTTCCAGGAGCAGCACCTGGTCTCCGCCCCAGCCTGTTGTGGCTTTCCTGGAATGCTCTTCGGTAAGGTGCAGATTCAGAAGGAGGCCGAGCGAAAATTCGCCCATGACGTTTTTATAGGCAACTTTCCAGCTGTCACCCATGGCCGCCGCATAGGAATCCGCCGTTACCGTTTTGGGTTCATCACGGCTGACGAAATATTTTTCCGGATGCATGATTTGTTCCGTGGAGGCGGGCAGATCCGAGTAGACCTTGTCGACTGCCTGCCATGAAGGATTTCGGTTCCAGCTGTACTGCAAAAAGGATGAACCGTACCCATAAGAAAAAAGCAGCGTTTCCCGCAGATATGAGGGAGCGATCTTGAACATCGGATACTGAGACTGCATTGTCAGCATCTGGCTCTGCATTATGAAAGCAAGGTCCGGCAGCTGTGAGAAATGCCTTTTGATCGGCTCGAGCAGATACTGAAGCATGACCACCATTCCATCGCCTTCCAGAAGCGCCTGGTGTGCCAGTGTCCTGTCATCGTTTTGCGATTCCCTGTCCTCCTTGAGAATCCGTTCAACATCAAAGTGCTGATCCTGCAGCGCATGTGTCAATTCATGAACCATGACAGGCTTCTGCTCTTCTGCCGGCAGCCAGGATGCGATGTAGAAAATTTTCCTCTCTGCATCGTAGAATCCGCCGACCTGTTCGGTGAGCAGCTTTATGATGAAATCCCTGTAGTCCATATCGGCGGGAATTAGGCCCAGTTCCCGGAGCATTGTCCCCTCTTTCCGGAGATCTTCCCGGCTGTATTCCGCTTCAAGGCGTTCGTTCAAATACCTGGAAATTTCTTCCTTGTTCTTGACTCCCGTTTGGATGGGGGCTTTGGGTTCAAGTCCCCTCAACCGGGCAGTCGTCTGAATCATCTCATCGCTGATTTTTAGAAGATTGGATGTGCTGTTTTCCTGGGCCTGGACCGATGAGCCCAGGCTTAAGCCTGTGATCAGCATCAGGCAAAGGATTAATCTTATTTGCATAATTGCCTCCCGCATCCGCAGATAATAGAGGTTGCCAATGTATCAGTCAATGCACAGACGAACTGCCCTTTTGGGGGCTCAGAGAAGTTTGGATATTATAAAGTCAATCGAATTGATTTTCATCGCCGGGCGATGTTAGAGTACACAGCTATGAGTCCCCTTATTCCTCTCCTGGTTATGGCTGTTATTGTAGGCGCCATTGCCGCTATGTTTATCCTCGCGTCCGTATACCTCGGACCGAGCAAAAGACATCCGGTCAAGGATTCTCCCTTTGAATGTGGAATCCCATCCGAGGGATACGATAAAGGGGCCATGACGATCCATTTTTATGTGATGGCGATGCTGTTTATTGTCTTTGACGTGGAATTGGCCTTCCTGTTTCCATGGTCCGTAGTATTTCGCTCTCTCAGACTATTCGGGTTTCTGGAAATGCTGGTATTCTTCATCATTGTCGGCGCAGGGTTCGTCTACGCCTGGAAGATCGGCGCACTGGAATGGGATTAGGTAACGCCTCAAACGATGTTCCCGAGCTCTCTCTTCAGCTTTTACGAGAGAATTTTCCCGACGCGGTTGTGGATACAATGGTTCCACAGGGGGATGCGACGGCCATCATCCGCCCGGAATGCCTTACAAAGGTCGTCGACTTTCTGAAGAATGATCCACGCCTCCGGTTTGATCTCCTTATAGATATCACTGCAGTCGATTACCTGGAGAGGAAGCCGCGCTTTGACGTGGTTTATCATTTCCTGTCGTTCCCGTTCAACCGGCGCCTGCGTTTGAAGGTGCAGGTGGACGAAGGGAATTCTACCCTGGAATCGCTGACCCCCTTGTGGGGATCCGCCGACTGGCTGGAGCGTGAAGTCTGGGATATGTACGGGATCCGTTTTGCGGGACATCCGAATCTGAAGCGGATTCTGATGTACGAGGAGTTCCAGGGGCATCCGCTGCGAAAAGACTATCCGATCCATAAGCGTCAGCCGCTCATAGGGCCAAAAAACTGAGGTTGCTGTGGCTGAAAACGTGACTCTCACTATTGACGGTCAGAAAGTCCAGGCTCCCAAGGGAACCATGCTCATTGAGGCGGCAAGGACGGTGGGAATCAGCATCCCGCACTATTGCTATCATAGCGGGCTTCCGGTTGTAGGCAGCTGCCGGATGTGCCTGATTGAGATCGAAAAAAATCCCAAATTGCAGCCGTCCTGTGCAACGCCGGTCGCCGAAGGGATGGTTGTGCGCACCCGGTCGCCGGAAGCTCTGCGCAACCGGCGCAGCGTTCTGGAGTTTCTGCTTGCCAATCATCCGCTGGATTGTCCGGTCTGCGACCAGTCCGGTGAATGCGAGCTCCAGAATTATTATATGGAGCATGGGCTGTATGATACGCGCTACAACGACAACAAAACAAAGCGCAAAAAGGCGTACCCCATCGGCCCGCATATAATACTGGATCAGGAACGCTGCATATTGTGCACGCGCTGTGTGCGCTTCACTCGCTACATTTCAAAAACGTCTGAAATGGGAGTGATGGACCGCGGGCATCGCAGCGAAATTAACGTTTTCCCCGGATTTGAGCTTGCAAATCGCTATTCCGGCAATCTCGCCGATGTCTGTCCGGTTGGTGCGCTGACAGACCGGGATTTCCGATTCAAGTGCCGCGTCTGGTTTTTGGGCAGCGCGCCGTCGATATGTCCGGGATGCAGCCGCGGATGCAACATCGAGATCCATTTTAATGAGCGCTTCAATCCTCGTTACCACGATCAGCGGGTACACCGGCTCAAACCGCGGTTTAATGAAGCGGTGAACGGCCACTGGATTTGCGACGAAGGCCGCTACGCCTATCACTCCATTGATGCGCCGAACCGCCTGAGAATCCCGCAGATGAAACGGGGCGATGCGTATCAGGAGACCTCATGGACAAGGGCGGTTCAGGAAGCCGCGGCATCGTTGAGGAATACTCTGGCAACTCATGGACCTCAGGGAATTGCCGTTCTGGCTTCCCCGCAGCTGTCCAATGAAGAGCTTTTTCTTATCAGCCGGATTTTTGGCGATAACCTCGGAATTGAAAGAATCGAGAGCCGTGTTCCAACCAACGCAGCCGTCTATTCGGATGATTTCCTGATCACCGCCGATAAGAATCCGAACACGCGGGGCACTCAGCTCCTGCTTCCCACCGGTTCCGGAAGTCAATCGCTGCTTAAGGAATGCGTCGATGGAAATATTCATTTCCTTTATATCTTCCAGCATGATCTGACGGTCGGATATGATCCGGCATACGTCATGGAAGCATTGGGCAAGGTGAAGTGCGTAGTGTTCCAGGGATCCTGGAATCATGCCACGGCGGCCTTGTCCGATATTCAATTGCCGTCCGCGGTCTATGCCGAAAAAGAGGGCACATTTACAAATATCCAGGGGCGGGTGCAGCGATTTCTTCCTGCCGTGGCCCCGATAAGTGAATCGCTGCCCGATCTCGACATACTTGCCAGGCTCGCTGTGGAACTCGGGATCTCTCTGCGCGGTGTTACTGCGGCAGAAGTGCTGGAAGAAATCGGGCAGTCGGCAGCGGCTTTTGCCGGCATGACCCGGCAGACTGTGGGGAGCAGCGGACAATTGATAGCACCGATATCCGGGGAATAATATGTGGCCTGATGTGCTGATCGCATTGACTAAGACGCTGTTTTTTCTTACGGGTATCCTTACGCTTACGGCATTCCTGACCTGGCAGGAGCGGAAGCAGTCTGCGGTCATGCAGGACCGGCTCGGCGCAAACCGCGCAGACATATTCGGCTTCAGAGCTTTCGGGCTGTTCCATATCTTCTCCGATGCTCTTAAGATGTTTTTCAAGGAAGATTATGTCCCGCCCGGAGGCGATAAGACGCTGCATACGGCTGCGCCCATCATCTCGCTCTTTTTTGCTTTGATGAGTTTCGCGGCCATCCCGTTCGGAGATTCGGTCCGGATTGCCGGCCGGCAGATTGAATTGCAGATACTTCCCCTGAACGTCGGCATTCTTTTTGTCTTTGCCATGATGTCGCTGGCCGTTTACGGGACATTTCTTGCCGGCTTTTCCTCAAACAACAAATATGCTTTTCTCGGCGGGCTGCGCGCCTCGAGCCAGATGATCAGCTATGAAATAACCATGGGCGCCACGCTGATCGGGATTCTCATGATATTCGGGAGTATGGACCTCAATGAGATCAACAGAGCGCAGGGCGGACTCCTCTGGGGCTGGCTGCCGAAATGGGGCGTTATCCTGCAGCCGGTCGGATTCCTGCTCTTCGTAACTGCGGGAATGGCTGAGACGAAGCGTATTCCATTCGACCTGCCTGAAGGAGAGTCGGAGATTGTCGGCTACTTTGTCGAGTACAGCAGCATGAAATTCGGGGCGTTCTTCATGGGGGATTTCATAGAAACGATCCTGATCGCGGCGCTCATTACCACTCTGTTCTTCGGCGGCTGGCAGATCCCCTATCTTCAGTCGGGCGGATTTCAGCTCCCCTGGGGATCTTTTCACGCTATGCCGCATCTCCTTGTAACGCTTCTGCAGATTGCCGCCTTCGCCTTTAAGGTGTTCTTCTTCTGCTGGTTTCTGCTTTTAATCCGGTGGACGCTGCCTCGTTTCCGCTACGATCAGCTCATGCGGCTTGGCTGGAAATATATGCTGCCTGTTTCTATCCTGAATATCTTCGTTACTGCGTTTGTTCTGCTTTGGTTTAAATAGATTCGAAATTCGAGATTCGAAATTGCTCGAAAAAGATAATTTCGGGCGGTTGCTTTGATTGTGATTCTTAGAGGCTTTGCGTCTTTGAGCCATGGAGTTATCCACAGCGAAGATCAACTCAGGGACTCCAAGCCTAATCTCGAATTTCGAATTTCGAATCTCGAATCAGCGAAGCGACGGCTTCTCGGAGACGTTCCGTGTCAATCTGGTATGGATCAGACGCGTCGGTCTGGGACGGGAGGATGGGTTTACCGAAATCGATCCGCACCCTATGGAGACGGATGCGCATGCTGTCGCGAGCCCATACCCTATGGGTTCCCTGGATAGCCGCCGGTATGATCGGAACGGACAGTTCCCGGGAAAGAATAGCTGCCCCTTTTTTGAATTCCTGTAATTCTCCATCGTAAGATCTCCCGCCTTCGGGAAAAACGCACAGGATTAGCCCGGACCTCAAACCGAATGCTCCCGCTTTCATAGCGCGCAGGAGATGCGCATCCGGATCGACAGGAACGATATGAGTCAACCGCGCGACCAGTTTCATCAATCCGCTGCTGAAGAAGGCGCTATATCCCAAAAAGAAGATTTTTCGAAAGACCCGGTATGGCATCACGGAAAGGAGCACAAACGGATCCAGGTAGCTTTCATGATTGGGACAGATCATGCAGGGGCCGTCCGCAGGGAGATGATTTAAGCCTCGCACCCTGAGGCGCAGCAGCGTGCGAAAGATCAGGCAGTAAATCAATCGCAGGCAGAGGAACTTGAAAAGCGAGAGAACCGCGCCGGACATTCGGAATTGCGCGGTCTCTTCCGGGTTCTGCTCTCCCTGTGCCAGGATTGTCCTCCAGCTCTGACGCGATACGGATCCCGGGCGTGTGACAATGCCCGACTGCTGCTCCAATGCATCTATCAAATCGCGTATTGTCAGAATATCGGCGCCGAAGTCTTCGGGCAATTCCAGGTTCAACGCCTGTTCGAGGCTGCTGAGCAGCTCAATTCGTTCCATCGAATCAAATCCCAGATCCAGTTCCAGATTCATGTTCGGATCAATGGGCATATCCCGGTGATGCGTTTCGCGCAGGCAATGAAGCAATTCCTGTCCGATCGCGGATTCCATCAATGCGGCATTCTCAAGTCCGGCGTCCGGTATCGGCGGGGCATTCCCCGATGACTGAAGCTGCCCGCTTTCAACGAGCTTTTTGATCTCGAGCCTTTTGATTTTCCGCGTCGTCGTGCGCGGGAGCGGCTCGCTCTGGATCTGATAGCTCATCAGCCGTTTGTATTTCGGCAGCTGGTTTGAAAGACCGGCGATCTGATCACGCAGGAATTCGCGCGCGTTTGCGATTTTCCTGGCTTTGAGGTAGTCGAAATTGGGTACGACGACAGCATGAAGCCGTTCGCCTCGTTCCTGTGGACTGAAGATTCCGACGACGGCGATTTCCTGAATGCCGGGATTCTGGAGATAATGCGCCTCCAATTCATCCGGATAGATGTTCTTGCCGCTCGGCAATACGATGACTTCTTTTTTCCGGCCTGTAATGAAAAGGTTTCCCCCGGCGTCGAACTTGCCCAGATCTCCGGTATGGAACCATCCATCCTTAAGTGCCTCTTCCGTGGCAGCGGCATTTTTATAATACTCTCGGAAAATCATCGGGCCGCGAACCAGAATTTCGCCGGATCCGGTTTCATCGGGTGCAACAATCTTCATCTCAACTCCCGGAAGCGGAGGTCCGACGGAGCCCACGACATTGCTTTCTACCCGAGTGACGGCACAGGCTCCTGTCGTTTCCGTCAGTCCGTATCCCTGAAGAATGGTGAATCCCATGTCATGGAAATCCTGCGCTACCTTGGGATCGAATGAAGATCCCCCGCTCACAAACAAGCGGAGCCTAGACCCGAAGCTTTTATGGACATTGGAAAAGAGAATCCTCCCCAAATTAATCTTCAGGATCCGCATGCCGAACCTGTTCACCATAAGCAGAACGCGATAGAGCTTCCGCATCAGCGGGGATTTCTTCGAAAGCTCCTCCTGGATCCGATTGTGGAACAGATAAAAAAACTGGGGAACCGTCGCCAGAATGGTAATGCCGGCCTCCTGCAATGCCTGCATAATTTCGGACCGCTTCAGTGTATCGGCAAAAACGACCTGGCCGCCGAGATAGAGCGGCACGAGAACATTGATCACCGACGCCAGCACATGCTGCAGCGGCAGCAGGCACAGCAGCGCATCATTCTCATCAGCATGAATTGCGCCGAAGATGCTCTCGAGTTCTCCGACGATATTGGATTGAGTGAGCAAAACACCCTTGGGAGTTCCCGTCGTTCCGGATGTATATATGATCGTGACGGCATCGGCAGCCCTGCATACGGGGAGCGCCGGAGGTTCCGGCAGATTCATCGCCCAATCAATCAGTCCGGTGAGATCGGGATGTGTAGCGTGATTGCCGGAAATCGCATCGAATGAGACCAGGCGCAGCGACAGCCTCGATTCGTCTATTGCTTCCTGCAACTTTCCTATCAGCAGCCCACTGACAAAGATAACCTGAGTTTCCGAGTCCTCCAATAAATGCCGCCATTCTGACGGAGATATTTGAGTGTCCAGCGGGACGGCGACCATTCCCGCGAGATAGGCGCCGAGGTATGCGACAACCCATTCAGGGCGGTTCTCCGACAGGATTGCCACGCGGCTTCCGCGCTCCATTCCCCATGCGAGCAAGCCCGTGGCGACCGCTTTTGACTGACGGTATGCCTCTTGATAGGTGACAGTCGTGTAGCTCAGAGGCGTTTTCAGTCGAAACGCTACTCGATCCGGGAATCGGCGTGCAATCTCTTCAAACTTCTGGTTGAAGGTCTGTGGCGGAGTCTGCGGAATCCGTATTGTGCGCGGATGTTTTTTTAATTTCATGGGAAGTCTATTCTTCCAAATCCTTCATTTCTTTCTCAATAACCGACGAATAGCGCGAGTCGGGCAACGGGGACGGTGCGGGGGCGGCGGCGGGAGCCCGCAATTTTTTTAAAAGGATAACCAGCAGCCACGCACCTGTTATCAGAGCCACCCAGGGCAGGACAAAGACCAGCGCATAAAAGCCCCTGGGGCGAGGCACTGCCAGGATTCTCTCTCCATATTGGGAAACGTAATAGTCCAGGATCTCATCGCGGCTTTTGCCCGCCGCAAGCATTTCACGTACCTCCTTGCGGATTGCATCGGCCTCTTCGGAATAATGCTGCGATACCGGCTGCGTCCAGCAGCAGGGAGCAATCAACAGATCTTCAATCTCGCGGGCTTTTTCCGAAATCGAGGTGCTCTGCGCACTGAAAGATGGCGCGGCCGGCAGTGCGGCAGCTAAGATGATCGCGCCAATTGAGCACATAATTGAAGATTTCATAGACTCAGCCCCCTATAAATGCGAATTGCCATCTTTAATAAGTCTACCCGACGGGATCGTGCGGGAAGTCAGGATATCCCGCTTTTTGGGGCGGACCGATGGCTGCAGCAAGTTCCAGGGAATCGTTTGATATCTCCTGCATTCCTGCTGCCCTTCTGTTTTGGAGTTTACCGCGAAGAAAGCAGGACGCAAAGTATTTAGCGGGTATAATGCAAAGACGGATCAGATCATCATGAGAAAGAGAAGCAGTGTTGCAGAATTGGAGCGCAAAGCAGCCTCGATTGCGCCCCCCAGACCGCTTTTGCCTGCCGTGCCCGAAAAGGAAGCGATAGCCATGCTTTCCCGCCGGCTCCTGCACCCTGAAATCACCCCACGAGAGGTGCCGTTCCCGCAGGCGATCGATGATGATCCGGCCGACAAGCTATGTGAATGGCTTGGACACTACGCATTCCGCTTATTTCTGCGCGGCGCTATCCAGCGGTCCGAAGGATTTCTGCCGGCGGAAACGACGCGATATGTCGATAAGGTTCAGGCCATGCACTATGCCGAAGTGCTGGTCTCTCTTGGGCTGGCGGAAAAAACCTCCGGACTTCGCTACCGGCTGAAATGGCCGGTCCGGAATTTCGGAGGAACACTGGAGTGGTATGTAGGGAAGGAGCTCGAGCGGAGATACGGATTCAGCGTGGCAACGGGCGTCAAACTGCATGTCCGGGGCGGCGGCGGGGATCTCGATGTCGTGGCTGCTGCGGAAGGGAAGCTCGTCTACATCGAATTGAAGTCTTCACCGCCGAAGAATCTTGCCGCAAATGAGATGGGAGCATTCTGCGACCGGTTGATTCTTCTGCGTCCGGATGTTTCTCTTTTCGTCGTCGATACCGCGCTGAGGCTTTCGGACAAAGTCGTTCCCATGTTGACAGCAGAATTGCGGCGGCGGCTGTTCAGCATGAATAAACCTGTCAAAATCGCCGCTCAGCTGTGGGCTCTTACGCCGCACATTTATGCCGTAAACGGCAGCCGCGATTTGATGGACAACATCATGAAAGCAATCTCCGCCGGTCTCCGGGTCCTTTCCCCTTCCCTAAACAGGTGACAAGAAACCAGCCGCGAATTGCGCGGACAAGCCCATTCCAACCTATTGTTTTACGATCTCGACTCGTCTGTTTTTTGCTTTGCCTTCCTCTGTCCTGTTGTCGGCTACCGGGTTATCCTGCCCCCAGCCCTTGCTGCTGAGCCGCTCTTTGCCGATGCCGCCTTTTACGACGGCATTGAGCACGGATTGCGCTCGCTGTTCGGATAAGGTTTTATTGTGCTGTGCGGTTCCCGTATTGTCCGTATGCCCCTCGATGCTCACCTTCAGAGAGGCGTTTTCCTTGAGAAGAGCGATAATCTGATCGATCACCGGCTGGGATTCCGGTTTGATATCGGCCTTGTCCGTATCGAAATTGATATAGAGGGCGATGAATCCCTTTTCGTTTAGAGCGTTGAGCATATCCGATGCAGTAACATCCTGCCGCATTTTCTGGACCTCGATAAAGAGCAGACGATAGCTCGATGCGCCGCCAAACACGCGGACGTGGACCCAGGTTTCGCTCCCCGGCTTTTCCAGTTTCAGGAAAGCGCTGTATCTGTCTTCGTACAGCAGCTTGCCTCCAAGCTTCGTGATTGCGTTCGCGTAGTTGCGCCGGACCTGAAGCTCGCTTACGCGCGGAGCGCTTTCCGGCAAATCGTAGTCGATCACCGTATGTTTGCCTTCCACCATCACGGCCTTATCTTCAGCGATGTACATCTCTTCTTCCCCGAAGTCCTCAATGGTGCATTCCGAGATGTAAAAGTTGGGCATCCGCGACAGAAGCGGGTGATCCGAGCAGCCGGACGCGTCGTCTTCGGCGAATGCAGCGGGAAGACCGGCACAGAGAATTGTGACCAACAAGATCAGAACTCGTTGCATGGGCAACCTCCTTCTATACTCGATTATCCGAACAACACCTTAGCCCGAAATCCTGTAATTGCGATTTAAGAACCTGACGTATTGAATAGATCTTTATTCTAACTGATTTTTAATGATCTTTACATCGGACAGAAGCATATCTGCGGAATTTCCCCTGCCGCCGGGCATACCGGTTTCCTCCTAATGCTGATTTTCTCCGTTGAGGATTGGGGAAACTTTAGGGTAGCATTAGTTGAACTCTGATTAAAACCTAGAGGATAGCGGCAGCCGGGATCGGATTGCAGATGGGGATTTTTTTTGCATCGCACCGGCTATAGGAAGCTCAATCGTGCAGCCGATGGCCATTATCGATTTGAAGAGCACGGAAGCCCGGGGATGAAGCCTGAATCCGCTCATCCAAATTTGCATTGGAGAAAAAGATGAAATTTCGAACGGTATGTATTGCGATGTTTTGCGTGATGGTGACAATCTCCGGCCTCCTTCAGGCGCAAACGCATTATCCTACAGGCGTAGAAGGCATCAAAGGCCCTTCCCTCCCGCCGCCCGGCGTTTATATCCGCGACTACAACTATTTGTATTTCGCGGACAAACTGAAAATTGAAGATGGCCCACCCAACTTTGATTTATTCGCTTATGTCCAGGTCCCGCGTCTCATCTGGATTACTCCCCTGAAAATACTGGGCGGCTATTACGGCATGGATATCATTGTTCCCTTTGCTTATCAGGATCTTGATATGTCCGGATTCAGCGGAAGCGATTTCAGCCTGGCCGACGTGTTCATCGAACCGATAACGCTGTCCTGGCATGGGCAGCAATACGATGCTTCATTCGGCTATGGATTGTGGGCACCGACGGGAGATTTCAAAATTGTGAATAATTTGCCCGCGGATCCCGTAGCTCCAGGCAAGGGATTTTGGGCCCAGATGCTCACGGCCGGTGTAACCTACTATCCCGACAAGGCAAAAACCTGGTCTCTTGCGGCGCTGAACCGTTATGAGTTCAACCATGAGCGGGATGGCGGGATGACGCCCGGGCAGTACTGGACTCTCGAATGGGGTGTCGGGAAAAGTCTTACGCCTACAGTCGAAATCGGCGCCACCGGTTATTTCCAGGTGCAGACGACCTCGGCAAGCGAACCTGGAGCAAAGGATCACGTCGCTGCCATAGGGCCGGAAATTACTCTTGTATGTCCCAAACTGGGTCTTTCTACGTCTATCCGATATCTTCGGGAGGCCGGAGCCTATAACCGGACAGAAGGCAATGTTGTGAACGTCACTTTTACACGCCGCTTCTGATTTTGCATGAGAAACACGCCGCGAATTGCACGAAATTCCCGGGATGGGCTTCGTGCAATTCGTGTCATACTCAATTATGGACTTGTTGAGCGTGACGGCCATTGCAGTCGCTCTGGCCATGGATGCATTCGCCGTAGCCATCGTCGCAGGGCTTACCGTTAGGCCGCTGACCGGCAGGCACGTATTCCGCCTGGCGTTCCATTTTGGGCTATTTCAATTCCTCATGCCCCTGATCGGTTGGGCAGCAGGCGCGGCGGTTCAAAGGCACCTTGCGGATTACGATCACTGGATTGCGCTCGGCCTTCTCAGTTTCATCGGCGGCAAAATGATCTGGGGCTCGATAAGAGGGAAGGAGCATGAACAGAATGCCGCAAACGATCCGACGTCAGGCTGGCAATTGGTTGTTCTCTCCATTGCAACCAGCATCGACGCTCTGGCCGTTGGTTTGTCTCTGGGCTTGATCGGTTCTGCTATATTCAGGACCGCCCTGATTATCGGTTTTGTCGCAGCCTTTTTTACTGCTCTTGGAATGGTCCTGGGCCGGAAGATAGGCTCGATCTGGGGCAAAAGAGTTGAAATCGCGGGTGGAATTATCCTGATTGCCATCGGCGTGAAAATCGCCATTGACCATCTTCTTGGATAGAGATAAAGCAGCCGCCAATTTCACGCATTCGTGAAATTGGCGGCTGCTTCTTTCCACCTTCTAAAACGCTTTTACGTAAGCTTGATTGCCGGCCGCTTCGAACATGAAAATGGGAGTGTCAATCCTGTTAAATGTTACAGGGCAGTGGTTGACGCCCTTGGGGACAAATATCAGGCAGGTCTTGGTAATGATGTGTTTCTCGCCGCCCATCAGGAATTCTATCTCTCCGCCAAGCTCCCGCGGATAGTTTCTGTTTGTGCCCCCGAATCCGATGATTTCATCGAAATCATGACTGTGCGGCAATTCAATGCTTACCGGCTTTCCGCCGGGCAAACCCCATAAGATCTCGCATCCCGCAAACAAGGTGCATCCGGGGACTATGGAATCCTGGATTCCGAGGAGCAGGGTTCGGTCGAGGATTCTGCCCTCCTTTGCTTGATCTTCCATCGCTTTGACATATGCCGCGGGCTCGGGCGGCATACGATCTTCCGTAACGATATATTTGCCGTATTTGGTTTCGGACATTTCTTTTTCTCCCTGGCGCGGCGCAGATGCGCGCTGTCAGCTTCACTGCTTATTGCGCATAACTTCAGAAATTTTTTCATACTCCCTTCTTTGCATTTTACATAGAAGGGATAGACAAAGACTCTAACGGATTCTCCGGCAGTCTCCTCTATGCTGTATAATCATTATTAGCGTTCGTCCCACTGGAAGGAGGATTTGCCATGCCGGATGATTCTTATCGTACCATAAGGACTCTCTTGGCAAGCACGCGCTATGAAGATTTGCACAAGGGGCTCCAGCTTGCCGAACTCGAGATTGTAAAAGTAGGTTCCAGTGAAGCCAGGCCGATATTCGAAATGGTTTCAACTCTCTTTTACATCGACGCTCTGGACCGTCCTGATCTGGTTCCCATACTGGATGAAGCCGTAAACCTGGCTGCCCGTCTGGGTGCGTCGATTATCCCCATTTTGATGGAAAAACTCAATGCAGGCGATCTCAAGGCTCAATGGGCGATCGCGCATGTCCTGGGCAGAATCGGTGCAGATGCAATCAAGCCGATGATGATGGCATATGCGTCTTCGACGGATCCGACTTTCCGGGCTTTTATTCTATATGCATTGGGCAAGATCAAATCTCCAAAGGTTGTGCATGCCGCAGCGCTGGCACTGGATGCCGCGCAATCGCCCAATCTTGAATTGCGGGATACCGCGACCCGCACGCTGGGCAAACTGGCCGAATCCATCCCGCCGGAAGAATTGCCCGCGGAGTTGAAGCAGGTATACATGGAACGGTTGCAGACCAATCTTGCCGATTCTAATCCAAGCGTCCGCTCCAAAGCGATCCGCAGCTTCGGCAAATTGGCGAGGTTTAAACACCTGACGGAAGCGGAGTCCAGACAGCTTAAAGAGTCCTGTAAACATATTCTGGGCACCGATGAAACAGGCGAGTGGGATCGGGCTTTTGTTGTCCGGAAAGAAGCGGAAGAAGCTCTGAAGTATGTTTAGCTGCAAATCCGGAATTCAGGAGTCCCGCTGATGCATGTGTCTGTCCCGGCGACTCGGAAAACCCGCCGCGTACACCCCCCAATCCTGCATCCGGCAGCGGACGGATTGGCGATGACTTTTGCAGTCCTGAGGCAACGTTCCCCAGCCCTCTCTACTGCTTATTGTAGACCAGCTTTTGAACGGTTGGCATGAATCCCATATTATTTGAGACTTCCAGCGTCAGTGTTTTGCCGTCTTTTGACAGGGAGTATTCCTTCTTCAGTTTAGCACTTCCTTGCGCGGGAGGAGCATTCGCAGTCTCGATTCTGACCTGAAATTTGTTTTTCTTCAGCTTGGTATTGGTTGTTTTCTTGACCTTTTCTTTCGAGAATGGAGCGGGAACCATCTCTACAAGATCTTTCTCATCGAGTTTGAAACTCTCGACCATCGGCGCATCTTTCCCATCCATTCCCTTCATGTAGCTGGTGATTTTCATATCAGTTTCGGTTTGTTCGATAACCAAAGGAGATGGGTTTTGGGGTGCCTTAGGCGCCGGGCCGCCGCCAGGTCCGCCCATGCCGCCTGGGGGCATTCCCATTCCGCCGCCGAATCCGCCTCCACCCATGCCGCCGGAGGGCATCCCCATTCCACCGCCGAATCCGCCTCCACCCCTGCTGACGTCGCCGACTCCGGAATTGCCCGGACCCATTATTGGACGCGCAACGGCGTCGCTTTTTTCCATGTTGATGATCCATGTTCCGGAAAAGCTGACGGGTGTGTCCGCCGCCCAGATGTTTGTACATAGGAATATAATCGTAAATCCTGCAATCGTAGCCAAACGTTTCATATTGAGCCTCGCTAATCCATTTTTCTGTCATATTATGCAAACTTTGCCGGAATATCCAAGCTGCAATTTCATGATCGGCAATTATGGTGGGAATGGGTCATTCCGTTTCAGCGATTTCGGATCAACACACGGTGAAGGATCTGCAGCATTTCCATTCCGGCCGGATCTATCTCTGCGAGGCGGACTTTGGGAACAAGAGCAAAGACGCGGGATTCCGATTGCCAGGCAGTCGCAAACTCCTGCCGGGTCAGGACAACCTTCGGGGCGTCGGGGTATTTCATCCCGGGCACGAGCGCATAGGCCAGACCGTCGTACACTTCAACGCGTAGTGGTTGATAAAAATTAAGCGAGTTGGCCGATTCGTAATCGTCCACTACGACCAGGCGGTCTCCCGGACGCGCCATCTGCGCGACGGCATGCGCAAACTTCTTCGATGATATGAGATCTTCGCAGATATAAAAGCTCCAGTGGATCATGCCGAAAATACCGGTCATGACAACGGCCAGGCAAATAAGGGCATGTCGGCGCTGCAGGCGCCTTTCATACCGGAATGCGGCTGCAAAACCGAGGGCGATTAAGAGGACTGTGCCTGCGGCCGGCTTGAGCAAGCTCCGGACGATGGGCGCGGGCATATCCGCGAGGATCGAAAAGTCGGCTTCTGAAAGCCGATCGGCAGGCCCTGAACTCGAATACTGCAGTCCATGTCCTGTCGCAATCCAGATACCGGCGCAAATCCCGAAGACGAGCGCCAACACTCCAAGAACAGCCAGGCCGCCAAACGCCCGCCTTATCGGTTTGCTTCCTTCGGCCTTGCCCAGCGCTCCGGCGATCAGCAGCGACAGCGCAGGGAGCGCAGGAAAGGCGTAGTGCTCCAGCCGGTCCGTAAGTGAAAAAAAGCCGAGAATAACGATTGCCCAGGATATTGCCAGCCTTATGAGCGCACGCTGCCGTTTATCCATCGCCTTCCTGTTCTCCATGAATGCGGCGGGAAGAAAGGCCGTCCAGGGAAAAAACCAGACGAGAACGAGCGCCCAGAACGCAACAAGAGGCACCGACCAGAGAATCGGAGGCTCGCGTTTACTGAAAAAACGCAGAAATTGCTCGCCTACAAAGAAAAAGTTCAGAAATCCCTCATTGCGGATTGCCGCCATCCAGTGCCAGGGCGCCGTCAATGCAATAAACAGAAGGGATCCGGGCAGGATGTGCAGCTTTCTCCACTCCGGCCATTCACGGGAGACGAGGAAGAATACGGCCAGGATGCCGACGGGGAAGGCCACGCCTATGAGGCTTTTGCACAGCATCGCCCCGGCAATCGCGAAATAAAAGAGCAGGGCAGGGCGCAGAGAATGCATCGGATCCAGATACCACCTTAGGAATCCATGCATAGCCAGCGCTATAAAAAAGACTAGCCAGATGTCATGCAAAGTTTCGCGAGTGAAAAGAAACATACCCACACAACAGGCTGTGCTGAATCCCGCAACCAGAGAGGCCGGCTCCCCGGAAGCATTCCGGGCCATCCGCATCATTATCCAGACCAGGGCAATTACGGCGAGAGCCGTCGGGAAGCGCAGCGCGAATTCATTGATGCCGAAAACTGTAAAACTGGCCGCGGTCACCCAGTACAGGAACGGCGGCTTCTCGAGGAACCGGACTCCATTGGCGTAGGGGGTGACCCAGTCGCGGTGTTCGACCATGTGCTTAGCCGCCTGGGCATAATACCCCTCGTCGTAGTCGATCACGGCTCTTCCCGTTGTGGTGAAAAGATAAATGGCTATCGCCAGAAGCATTGGGAGCATGATCCATAATTTGCCCCAAATCGCGGATGCCTGAGTCCCGGTCGTCGTCATGGAAAGTGTTTCCTTCTCCGGCGCGAAGCATACAGTCCGGATGTATTTTACCGCAATCAGAATCGCGATCCGATGAGGGCATTTCCTGCGGGATGGATAAAGAAACAACCTGCTCCCGGGATCCATGCATATGGTTTTAAAAATATGTTTGTGCTACTTATTTTCATAAGGGAGAAGAGCATGGGAAGAATCTATGACGACAACTCGCTGTCTATAGGCAATACCCCTCTCGTGAGGCTGAATCGCATAACTGTGGGATTGCCCGCAACCGTTCTGGTGAAAATCGAGGGTCGGAATCCGGCTTACTCGGTTAAATGCCGGATCGGAGCGTCCATGATATGGGATGCCGAACGCAGAGGCATTCTGAAACCGGGATCCCGAAACGTCACAATCGTGGAGCCGACGAGCGGCAATACGGGAATCGGGCTGGCTTACGTTGCGGCATCCCGCGGCTACCCTCTGATCCTGACAATGCCGGAAACAATGTCGATTGAGCGGAGGCGCCTGTTGAAAGCGTTCGGGGCTGAAGTGGTCCTGACCGAAGGCGCAAAGGGAATTCCCGGTGCCATCGCAAAGGCAGAGGAAATTGCCGCTGCCGATGGCGACCGTTACTGGATCCCGCAGCAGTTTAGGAATCCGGCAAATCCGGATATCCATTTCCAGACAACGGGACCGGAAATCTGGAATGACACAGATGGGAAAATTGATATCCTGGTCGCCGGAGTGGGAACAGGAGGAACCATAACGGGCATAAGCCGCTATATCGAACGCGTTAAAAGCAAATCCATATGGAGCGTGGCCGTGGAGCCCGCCGAATCTCCCGTAATTACGGCAACCGTCAAGGGGGAAATCCCCAAACCCGGACCTCATAAAATCCAGGGCATTGGAGCCGGCTTTGTCCCGGAAGTCCTCGATCTCGGCATCGTGGATGAAGTCCAGAGAATCTCAAGCGAAGAAGCAATTGAAATGGCTCATCGCCTCCACAAAGAAGAAGGCATCACTGCCGGGATTTCATCCGGCGCCGCCGCGGCGGCCGCTGTTAAAGTAGCCGCGAGACCGGAGAATGAGGGGAAACTGGCAGTCGTGATCCTGCCGGATGCCGGCGACCGGTATCACTCCTCAATATTGTTCCAAAGCATACCCGTTTAAGCATAGACCTTGAAAGCCGATGCCGACAACATGCCGGCTCAGAACACAACTCGCCGTGCGTAGTATAAGGGCTTTGCTGAAAGCTGAAGGCTGACGGCTGCTTATCGGCTGAGGAGAGAATCCCAGTCCATTTCAGCAAAGGTGCGATGGAGCGGGTGATCGTCTTCCACCATATTAAAGATTTGGTTCACAAAGAGCCGCTCAGCTATTGCCCGCACATCTGTCAGAGGGACCACGTCGTCCTGCCGGCCATGAAAGATGACGATGGGCATAAAAAGCCTTTTTGCCAGGTATGGATTGTATTCCTCCAGATGCAGGGCCGGCGCGAGCAGAATAAGCTTCTTCACGCGCTCCTCGTGCAGGCAGGCGTACGCTGCAGCCATGAGCCCGCCATAGCTCGATCCGACGAGGATCAAGTCTTCCTTCCCGGCTAAAAGGCTTTCCAGTTTCTGCATCCGCTCTGGAAAGGCTCCGGAGAAATCCTCGATAATCATGCCGGGATAGCGCTCGCGGAAAAAAACTCCCTTCGTCCCCCTACCTGTGCTTTCCAGCCCATGTATGAATACAAGCGTCGGTTCCATAAACCCGTCTCCCATGCGCATTCTAAACTGGAACCGCGGATCGGGGAGGGCTATTTTTGAATGCATCTGATGAGGATAGAATTTCTGAGCCTCAGCATCCCGGAAACAAAATTGATTTATAGACAACCTTGATGATGGTCATTTCACCCAATCAAAGCGAAGCCTGCCCGCCTGATGGAATTACGTTCCATTCCAGCGAATAGATATAAGGCAAATTCTGTGAAGACTCTGAATTTTCTTTTGTGAGAGATAATATCTTTCACCGCCGAAAAAAGAGGGACAAATATTTGTTTAAATAATTGAATATAAAAGCTTTATTCCAGAAAGTAATCCAACCGCAGCGGGGAAAATGCCCCATTCGAAACCGTTTTACTGCCTCGGGGCAGTTTTTTCTGATGGAACACTGTTCCATTTTTGCCTATAATTCTATGTTTTTTTGTTTGATCATTCTTTATTGTCGGAGAGTGAATAGTATGGGAATTGAATCGCAAGCGTTATCGGTCATCCTGGTCCCATTGCTGGGTTCATTACTCATCCCGTTGACAGGCTGGGCCGGGCGACGCAAGGCCACCGGATGGCTGGCGGTCCTGATCATAGGCGCCACACATGTTCTTACCTGGCCGTTACTAAGGCCGGCGCTTTCCGGGCACATCAGCGAGCTGTCCTTCCCGTTTTATCGATGGATCGCGTTTTCTATGAATATTGATGCGCTTGCGATATTTATGGCATTCACAGCTTCGCTGATCGCCGCGCTCATTGCCATCTATTCGCTCGGGTATATCGAGCATTCCGAACATGAACCGGAATATTACTTTATTGTGACGTTGTTTGTCGGGGCGATGATGGGACTGGTATTTTCCCGGAATCTCATATTCCTCTATTTGTTCTGGGAAATCTCCGCGCTTGCCTGCTGGCGCCTGATCGGGTACTTCAGGGATCCCGAATATGTCTGGAAGGCCGACAAGGCATTTCTTATTACCTTTGGCGGGGCAGTCTTCATGCTGCTTGGATTTGCCCTGATTTTCGCCCAGTACGGAACCTTTGATATTGCGGAACTCAGAGGAAAGGAGATCGGGATTGCCGCTCTGGTTCTGGTCATGGCCGGTGTATTCAGCAAAAGTGCGACAGTACCGTTGCACACCTGGCTGCCCGATGCCGGCGTAGCTCCTTCGACCATCACATCGCTTCTCCATGCGGCGATCCTGGTGAAGATCGGTTTGTATGCATTTGCCCGCCTGTTCTGCAACGGCATGGTGATCCGGCCGGAAGCGCAGACCTGGCTTCTGGTCTTGGCGCTGATAAGCGCTTTTGTGTCTGCAAGCGCTGCGCTTCACGAAACGAACATTAAAAGGCTGCTGGCTTATTCGACAGTCAGCCAGATCGGATACACCTTCCTCGGACTGATTGTGTTCACCCATTACGGGTACATCGGAGCGCTGCTTTACATCATGGCGCACGGATTTGCCAAAGGCGGGTTGTTCCTTTGCGCGGGCATTATCGAGCACGGCACTCATACAAAAGATATGACCAGAATGGGCGGGCTTTATAAGAAGATGCCGGTTACCGCCGTCTGCTATCTGATTTGCGCGCTGAGTATCGCCGGAATTCCACCGATGATGGGCTTCTTCAGCAAATACTTCGTCATTAATGGGTTGGTGGAAGGCGGGCATTTTACGATCGCCACTCTGGCTATTCTGACCGCCATTGTCACCCTCCTCTATATGTTGAAGAGCTTTCACGTCGTTTTCCTGGGCGAGCCGCGAGGCATTTCGCATCATGAGGGGAGCCCTGTAATGGTAGGCGTGGTCGCGGTTCTGGCGGTTCTGACGGTCGTCAGCGGATTTCTCCTGCAGCTTCCGTTCAATCTGGTCAAGGTTGCCGACAGTCAGCGTCTGGTCGACGCCGTCAGCCTTCTGTGGAGATAGGTTATGAATGCTCAAACGCTGTTATTTATACCCATAATTTTGCCGCTGCTGGTTGCGGTTTTTGTTCTGCCTTTCTTCCGCAAGAGCTTTAAGAGCGGCGCTGCGCTGATTCTTATTTCGGTGCTCGTTTCCGGACTGGCGTTCTGGATGGCGTCTGCATCATCGCCGAAAGTGACATACTCGTGGGTTGACTCTTTCGACCTGAGCTTCAGCGTGGACAGCTGGAAAACCTTCCTGCTCGGCTTCGTGTTCCTGTTCCAGCTCATGACGGCTGTTTATACTCTTGGCGCCTCACGTCCGGCGCGTCCGTACCTGTACCTGTTTTCTCTGCTCATCGCTTTCAGCTCTACTTTTGCCGTGATTCTGACGGACAGCCTGCTTGTGCTCCTGATCGGGTGGGAGCTGTTTCTGGTAGGTCTATACCTGATGATACACAGCGGCGGAGAACAAGCGGAATCCGTGGCACGCAAAGCCCTGATAATCGGGGGGACGAGCGACTTCCTGATGATTCTGGGACTGATGCTCTATTTCTCTCTTGTTCCGGATCAATCGATAAATGCCGGAGTGGCCATCGCATCGAATCCGACGGCCTTCTGGTCTTTCCTGCTGATCTTTCTTGGAGCCGGGGCCAAAGCAGGCATGTTCCCTTTTCATACCTGGATTCCGGACGCGGCCCAGGTGATGCCTGCCTCGGGGTTTGCCGCGATGCCGGCTTCTCTGGAAAAAGTTCTGGGCATTTACTTTCTGTTTGTCCTGACTCATCAGATGTTTGTTCTCGACGGTCTGGCCCGGACCTGCATGTTTTGTTTCGGTATCGCGACAATCTTCGTATCTATTGTCCCTGCCCTGGTTGAAAAGGATTTGCGCAAAGTGCTGGCGTTGACGGCTATTTCGCCGGTCGGTTTCATGGTCTGTGGAATGGGGGTATCCGAGGCAGCGGGATATGCCGGGGCGTTGCTTTACATGCTGACGCATGCCACGTACAAGTCGGCGATGTTCTTCTCTGTGGGCAATTTTGAAAGAAGGGCAGGGAGCTCGCAATTGGATCAGCTGCTTGGAATCGGGCGCAGCATGCGGCTCTCGGCGGTCGCGTTCACACTTGCGGCTGTGGCGGCGATCTCGCTTCCACCCACCGGTGGATTCATGGCCAAAGAGCTTATCTTCGAAGGGGCTCTGGAATCGAAGCATATTGTCCTGCTGGGTTTTCTGGTCGCGGGCGCAGTCCTGAACGTGGCGGTATTCTCCAAGGTGATTGCCGTACTCTGGGCTCCGGCGGAGAGCAGAAAGAGTGAAGTCAATGGTTCCTGCGTACTTGCGGCCGTAATTATGGGTATAGCAGCCCTGATCGGCGGATTTTTCTTCCAGCGCGCGGACGGTTTGTTGAGCGAAGTGACCGGCGCGCATGAGTCGGGTCTGCTGCAGGGCATCTGGCACTTCTCCCGCCTGTCCATAGTCTCTCTCGCGATCTATACATTGGGATTCATGGTTTATGCGGGAGCCCGCAGCCACCGAATAAATGCTGCAGCAACCTTCACTCCGCTCACAACATCGCCAATGCTCGGCCCGGCATTGCGTATGGCGAGAGAAAGAAAATTTGACGGTTACGAAATCGGCCTGAAGGCGGTCGAATTTATTACCCGAGTGGTGTTCCGTTATGTGGAACGCATGATCGATGTACTGGGCGATATCATCATCGGCAGCGGTCGCTGGCTGTTGCGGCCGGTGCTGAGCGGCGCCCACAACGGCCTGTACGGCAACTATCTGTGCTGGGCTGTGGTTGGATTTCTCTTCGTTCTGTTTTACTTGTTCGGTTCCGCCCTACTGGGCTGAGCGGAAGACGGAAGAACTCAGAATTCAGAATAAGGCCTGATACGCGTTGAATCCGATTTCTAAATTCTGGCTCCTGAGTTCTTAATTCTGAATCAGAGGTTGATGATGGAATTATATATAGGCTGGATCCTGCTGGTGCCGCCGGTTGCGGTACTGCTCATGCCATGGGCTTCGCGCGCGGGCAAGTGGGCGGCGAATGCGCTGGGGATTGCTGCGACAGGGCTTCTGCTTTGCTTTACCCTCCGGTTGATTCCTGCAATCGGAACCGGGCTCCGGTTCGAGGCTTTTGGCGCCAGGTTTGCTCTCGACAGCGTAAGCCTCCTGTTCCTGGTGGTGGTCAATGCTGTTGCGTTCGCATGCATGATTTATGCGACGTCCTACATCGGGCATCTGGGCGGCCGGGGAAAATTCTATGCTCTGTTCATCATCATGGTGTCCGGGCTGAATGCGATGCTGCTGACTCGAGACCTTTTCAGCCTGTACGTATTCCTCGAAGTCGCGTCCATCGCTTCCTATGTGCTGGTGGCTTTCGGGCTCGAATCGGACGGCATCGAATCGGCCATTAAATACCTGCTGCTTTCGGCGGTCGCGACCTCAATGATACTGCTCGGAATCGCGCTGATTTACATGAGCACCGGCACGCTCGAGTTTGATGCCCTGAAATCGCAGCTCGCCGCACAGGGCGGCCATCTGCCCTCAATCTTCCTGCTGACGGCGGCGTGTTTCATCGGGGGATTCGGATTAAAGGCCGCGCTGATGCCGTTTCATGCCTGGCTGCCCGATGCCCATCCGTCAGCACCGGCTCCGATTTCAGCCATGCTGAGCGGAGTCGTGATCAAGGTAGCCGGCGTCTATGCTTTAACGCGCCTTTTCTTCTACATCTTCCCCGGAATCGGCCAAGTCCAGAGCATATTCCTGATCCTTGGAACGCTGTCCATGATTGCCGGCGCGGTGCTCGCCTACTTCCAGCGTGATTTCAAGCGCATGCTGGCATACTCGAGTATCAGCCAGATCGGCTACATCATGATAGGATTAGGCTTGGGCAACCTGCTCGGCCTGGTGGGCGCACTATTCCATGTTTTTAATCACGCGCTTTTCAAATCCCTCCTCTTCTTGAACAGCGGCGCGGTCCAGTATCGGCTTCACACCCGCGATATCGAGGAAATGGGCGGGCTGGAGAACCGCATGCCGGTTACCAGCATTACCAGCGTGTTCGGTACGCTGTCGATTGCCGGTGTCCCTCCATTCAACGGATTTTTCAGCAAACTGTTCATTGTGCTTGGAGCCCTCGCAGCCGGGAAAATTGCAATTGCGGTGCTGGCGATCCTGGTGAGTGTTTTCACGCTCGGATATTTCCTGCTCATTCAGCGCAAGGTGTTCTTCGGGAAACTGAATGAAAGATGGCGCGACATCCGCGAAGCTCCATTTGCCATGTCGTGTGCCGTGATTCTTCTGGCTGCTGCATGTCTGATCAGCGGGCTCTTCTTCCAATCCGTGACTCGCGGCATTGTGGAGCCGGCAGCTATGATTTTACTGGGAGGCAAATGAAATGCTTCTTTGGGTACTGTTGGGTTTGATGGTTTTGCTCTCGATCGGATGCTGTATTTTCAAGGATCTGCTGTACGTCGCGGTTTCGCTGGCACTCATCTCCGCTATTCTGGCGCTGGTTTTGTTCAATTTCGGTGCAAACATAGCAGGAGTTTTTGAATTAAGCGTCTGTGCCGGGCTGATTACGGTGCTTTTCATTTCCACGGTCAGCCTGACCAAGGACTCCGATAAACGGGTCGAGACGCGGCTGCCGACCTACTTCGTTCCGCTCTTTGTGCTGATTTTCATCGGCATTGACTACTTCATAATCCAGTGGTTCGCGCGTTCGGTCCCGGCCTCGATTGTCCCTCAACCGTCGGGGACGTTTCAGAAGGTATTCTGGGAAATCAGGAGCGCCGACATCCTGGGTCAGATAGGTCTGATTGGAGCCGGTGTATTCGGGATTCTGGCACTGTTCCGCCTCACGGCCAAGGAGAAGAAACATGACTAACGAAATTCTTCTTTTGTTGAGCGGCGGCATTCTTTTAATGATGACGGGCGTCTACATGCTGATTCTCTACCGCAATCTCCTGCGTCTGATCATCGGAGTAGAGATTGTGTCGAAAGGCGTTACGCTTTTCTTTCTTGCGGTCGGAGTCTACCGCCAGGATATAGGATTCATACAGTCGTTGCTCGTTACTTTCATCATCGTGGAGACGGTGCTGGCCGCCATCATGCTGGCGCTGGCCGTCCGCGCGCAGAAGATATATCGCTCTCTGGACATACGGAACTTATCGAAACTTAGGGGATGAACGATGGATTGGTCGATACTTTTATCACCACCTGTGGCTTTCATGGCCTGCCTTCTCATCTGTGCGGGCATCTATGGATTCGGCCGGCTGGTGGAAGAAAAGGGCAAGCCGGTGGACGGCAAGTATGAGCCATACGCCTGCGGTGAGAATTTTCCGGCTGAAAAGCTCCATTACGGATACAGGAAGTTTTACATTGCAGCCATCTTTTTTACCATCATGCACGTAGCGGTCCTCACGATTGCCACCGTGCCCGGGGGCGCCAGCGCATATCGTGCGCTGGTTTACCTGGTAGCGATGGCAGCTTCCATATCCTTTGTGTTCATCGATTTTGATTAGAGGTTTTTGGGATCTTATAAAATCGGGTCGGCGTCGGTATCGGAATCGGGGTCGAATAAACCCAGTTTCGACTCCGATACCGAAGCTGACCCCGAAAAAAAGTGATTATCGCTTCAGAAACGCAGAGGCTATATGCTGGACAAACTTAAGACATGGGCCAGGACGAAATCCCCCTGGATTTTGCATTTCAACTCGGGCGCCTGCAATGGTTGCGATATCGAAATACTCGCGGCCTTGATGCCTAATTACGATCTGGAACGGTTCGGCGTTCTTCTGAAGGCCACGCCGCGCCATGCCGATATCCTGGTCTGCAGCGGGCCGGTGACGAGGCAGATTGCGAAACGCCTCCGGCGAATTTATGACCAGATGCCGGAACCCAAATTTGTGGTGGCGGTCGGCGCCTGTGCCTGCAGTGGCGGCGCGTTTCGCGGATGCTATAACGTTTATGAGGGCATCGATAAGATCATCCCGGTTTCGGCATATATTCCCGGATGCCCCGTAAGACCGGAAGCGATCATAGACGGTGTGGCCAAGCTGCTCGGCAGCCTGCAGAAGAAAACTGCATAGGGGGGAGCATGACAGAAGATTTTGAAGCCAGGTTGAAGGAAGCGTTCTCCGACGAGAAGGTGACGCTGGGCGCGAACGGACGACTTTGGGTTACATTGGATCGAAAGGAGCTGATTCCGGCAGTGGAAATGCTGCGCGACAAGTTCTCTATCCGGCAATTAGCCGTTATTGTAGGGGAAGACTTGCGCGATGCATTCCAGTGCAATTATGTGTTTACCGGTCCCAGGGTTATCGTGCTGCAAGTCCGGATAGACCACGACAATCCAAGCATTCCCTCTCTTTCGCAACTTGTCCCCGGTGCTATGGTCTACGAACGTGAAATAAAGGATTTATTCGGCATCATGCCTGTTGGCCATCCCGATCTCAGGCGGCAGGCCGTCCCCGAGGACTGGCCGGAAGGCGTATACCCGTTGCGCAAAGACGTTCAGTTTGCGCGTGGCGAGAAAGTGACCGTTGAGGAGGTTAAATAGCATGGATGATTCGACATTTCGCATACCGATCGGTCCCCAGCATCCGTTTCTGAAGGAGCCGGCCAAATTCGATTTTGAAATCCATGGGGAAGAGATTGTAGGCGCCCGCATGAACATAGGATACAACCATCGAGGAATGGAGAAGGCCTGTGAGGCGCGGAACTACTATCAGTGCATTTACCTTCTGGAGCGAGTCTGCGGCATTTGTTCCCACTCCCACACGACCGCGTTTACACAGGCAGTTGAAGAAATCCTGAAGGTGGAAGTGCCCCGACGCGGGCTCTATCTGCGCATGCTTGTTTGCGAACTGGAGAGGTTACACAGTCATCTGCTCTGGCTGGGGGTGGCTGCCCATGAAGTCGGCTTCGATTCGATGTTTATGCTGGTCTGGCGCGACCGCGAACTGGTCATGGATATTCTGGAAGAGATCAGCGGGAACCGGGTCAATTACGCGATCAATACCATAGGCGGCGTGCGGCGCGATATTAACGATGCACAGCGAAAAAAAATCATGGAAATGACCGGCATTCTCAGGCAGCGGCTGGATTACTACGCCCATATCGGCACCAACGAACCCAGTTTCGTTGGCCGCATCAAGGGCATTGGGACGCTGTCGGCAAAGCGCGCGGCTGAGATGTGCGTGCTGGGACCGTTCGCCCGCGCAAGCGGCGTGGATGTCGATGTCCGGCGGGATGATCCGTATGCCGCATACAAAGAGGTGGAGTTCAAGGTCATCACCAACGATTCCTGCGACATTCTGGGCCGCGTGCTTGTGCGGGTTCTCGAAATGGTGGAGTCGTGCAAAATTATCGATCAACTGCTGACGAATCTTCCTGAAGGCGATATTGTCGCCTCCAAAGTGCCGCGCAAAGTGCCGGCAGGCATGGCCGTCAGTCGCTATGAAGCTCCACGCGGAGAAGATGTCCACTTCGTCCGCAGCAACGGTACGGAGAAGCCGGAGCGCGTCAAAGTCCGTGCTCCTACGCTGGCCAATCTCGAAGCCGCCACCGAGTCGGTCATCGGCTCTTTTGTAGCCGATATCCCGATTGCGATCGCTTCCATCGATCCGTGCTTTTCCTGCACCGACAGAATGGCCATCATACTCCGCGACCCCGGGAAGGGCACGCGCATGACGACCTGGGAAGAACTGCGGCGCTATGGCATCGATTGGTATGGCAAGAATAAGGGGATTCGTTTCTAACCCTGGGGAGATTCAATGGAATTCATCAAGCCACTATTGTACATCCTGGTATTCCCCGGTTTTGTGTTCCAGTTTGTTTTCTCGACTTATCTGGAGTGGGTGGACCGGAAACTATATGCGCGCATGCAGAATCGGCGCGGACCTCTCTATACCGGCTATAAAGGCATGCTTCAGCCCGTAGCCGATATTTTCAAACTTTTCTTCAAGGAAGATATCGTCCCGGCCGGAGCAGATCGGTTCATGTTCAGCTTCATGCCGATACTGGGACTCGCGGCGGTCATGACAGCCGGGCTTTACATCCCGGTCTGGCTTTTTACATCCTACAACTCGTTTGAAGGCGATCTGGTAGTCGTGCTGTACCTCCTTTCCATACCTTCTCTGGTGCTGTTTCTTGCGGGTTGGTTTTCCGTCAATCCATTCAGTCTTATCGGGGCGACGCGCGTCCTCACCCAGTTGTTCGCTTACGAGATCCCGTTTTTTCTTGCCATGCTGACTCCGGCGGTGGTTGCCGGGAGCTGGCAGATACAAAAAATCGCGGTATTTCCCTGGACGAGCGGGGCGTTTTGGGTAATCGCGCTCCAGATGCTGGCGTTCCTGGTTGCGCTGCTGACATTGCAGGCGAAACTGGAGCGCGTTCCGTTCGATATTCCTGAGGCCGAAACGGAAGTTGTCGGCGGTCCGCTGACGGAATACAGCGGGAAGAAGCTGGCTTTGTTCCGGATTCAGAAAGATATTCTGATGCTGGTCGGATCGGCCTTCATCGCAGCGCTATTCCTCGGCGGATTCCCCGGCGGGATTTTGCTGGGCGTGCTGCAATTGTTGATAAAAACCACTTTTATCGTGTTCCTGCTCAGCGTTGTCCGGGCGGGTTTTGCGCGGATACGAATAGATCAGATTGTAAGTTTCAGCTGGAAATATCTCGCTCCCGTGAGTCTGGTCCAGCTTTTAATCGTTCTTATCCTTAAAGGAAATGGAGCTTTTTAATTATGGTAGCAGGCGTTTTTATCCCTGAGCTTTTGGGAAACTTGACTGAAACTCCGGCGACACGCGACTATCCCTTTGTTAAGACTCCGGTAGCGGAAGGATTCCGCGGTACTCCGCGCCTGAGACCGGGCCTTTGTGTCGGCTGCAAAGCATGTATGCGCGACTGTACCTCGGAAGCGATCGAAATCGTGCAGAAACCGCCAAGCCCCTCGGATCCTCCTCCGGAAGAGGGAAAGAAGCCGGTAAAGAAGTTCCAGATGATCATTTATCTGGATCGCTGCATTCACTGTGCCCGCTGCGCGGAGGTCTGTCCCAAAGATGCGATCTATCTCGACCAGGAGTTCGAAGTGGCCAATTTCACGCGCGACGCACTCCGGCTGGTTTTTGAATAACAAAGAAGCCACGAATTGCACGAATTATATTAATTCCTTAATCCGTGCAATCCGTGGCGCTTTTCTTTATGGCGACGCTAACACTCACCGACATTTTGAAGGCCCGCCCGTTGCTGGTGCTGGGGATGGGCAATCCCCTTCGGGGAGATGATGCGATCGGGCACAGGCTGGCGGAAGTTCTGGCGCCTCTGAATGGGGAAGGATTCCAGGCGACCGCGGTAGGGACAGCCGTCGAAAATGCAATGCGCTGGATCCGCGAGACAGCCAACGGAACAGTGCTTCTGGTGGACGCAGTATTTGATGAATCGCTCCCGGAAGGATCCTGGGCATTGTATCCTTCCGAACAACTCGACTCCATGTGCCACAGCACCCACTCCATTCCGCTTTCCATGCTGATAGCATACTGGCAGCGGGAAGCCCCCGGGCTGAAAGTCCACTTTCTCGGCATCAGCATCCGCAACAATAGCGAAATGACGCCTCTCACTCCTGCCCTCCAGCAGACTCTTGTCTCTCTGAAATCGTTGTTTTACGAATAGATGACGATTTCTATACAAGGAATAGTCCATTCCGAAACAAGCTTCGTCATTTCGTTCAAGACACGGCTGTTTCCATCCGATATGGAGTCTGAATCCAAAAGCAGGAGTGCAGGATTCTGCCCGCCTCGATCTGAATGCTGCGGTATCGGTCTTCATGCAGGATCTTTATCCTGATTACCGCTGCACATCCGGTGGAAAGAAATCCAAAATCATTTTTGTGATTTTGCGCCTGCGCGCGAATTTACGCCAATGGGAAATGGTATTGCCGTTTCGGAGCGCCGGTATGATATTGACACGCTGAGAATCTTCCTCATTCTTAGTGTTTTTCTGTTTCATATCGGGATTTTCTTCAGCGATCTCGGCTGGTATATCAATAATCCGGAAAAACTGTCATGGCTTGATCCCATACTGGTCTATCTACATCAATGGCGCATGCCATTGCTGTTTCTGGTCTCAGGGGCAGGCACATATTTTGCTCTTGGCCATAAGTCGATTTTTCATTTCATGGGGGAGCGATCGCGCAGGCTGCTTATACCTCTTGTCTTCGGCGTGTTTGTCATTGTCCCTCCCCAGATTTATATCGAAAAGAAAGCAGAGTATGATTCATTCCTGAATTTCATCCCCCACCTGTTTGAAGGAGTTTATCCGCAGGGCAATTTTGGTTGGCATCACTTATGGTTTGTCCTTTATCTGTTTGTCTGTGCGACCGCGGCGATTCCCGTCATTCTGATGCTTCGGTCGCGCATTGGTAACGGGATTTACCGGCTGTTGGAAAGGCTTTCATCAATAGAAGGATCCTTTCTGCTGCTGGCGGTCCCCCTATTTCTTTCGCAGATTCTTCTGCTTCGACATTTCCCACAGGAAACACACGCATTAATCGATGACTGGGCTTATGTTAGTTACAGCTATCTGTTTTTCCTGTACGGCTATGTGCTGTTATCCAAAAGCGTACTGGTTGAAAATTTGATTAAGCAGCGAAGAATTTATGCAGGTTATGCCCTGTCGCTTTCCTTTTTTTTCTTTCTGTGCTGGTATAGCGGAATTGAGCCCTATATTCACAACTCCATTGAGCTTTTCCTGTCCTGCCTGAGCACGCTATCAATGGCGTTGGCTTTTGTCGGATATGCTGCAAAGTATTTAAATCGTGATTATGGCTGGAGGCAGTATCTGAATGAAGCCATCTATCCATTCTATATCCTGCATCAGACTGCCATTATCATTTTCGCATATTTGCTGGTAAACAGCCGACTGGCGATCGGGATGAAGGCATCTATCCTTGCCTTGGGCAGCTTTACGGCCTGTGTGGTTGTTTTTGTGCTGTTTATCAGACCGTTTAATTTCACGCGGCTTCTCTTCGGCATGCATAGGAAAAGAGAATTGCATGCAAAGAGTTGAACAAGAATGCATAGCAGGCTGCGTCGAGTTTTTAGGACGAGCATTCCGCGCTTCTATTGTCAGGAGCTATACACTCTATGCAGTCCGCCGATAGACGGATTAAAATTATGTTCCTTCTAAAAATAGAAATTGGTGCAACCGGCATCACGCCTTTCAATTTTTCCCGGATGGGAAATAGATGGGTTCTCCATACTCGCGGATCCCGAATTCAGCGATAATTCTGCTGCCGTCGTCGCCGGTCATGAATTCGTAGAATTTCTCCGCCAGAGCTTGGTTATATTGAAGGTTTGCATGTTTCGCCGCGCTTATAAGACAGATTTCATATTGATTGGGAGGGCCTTGAACCAGGCGCTTTAAATTAGGAGCCTTTGATTTATGCAGAGCCCAGGTCGAAGAATCGAGCATATGGTACTGGCCATGCAGATCGGCATGAAGAAGCGAGGATAGCATGAATTCCCGGCTTATCTCATACCAGGTTGCCTTTTGGGGATTCAGTCGCAATGTATCCCATATCTTGCCTTCCAGGATATGCATTCCTCCCCCATCGCCCCTTGAAAGATATGCAGCCTTTGCATTGAAAATCCTTTTGTGGGCTTCAATGAGATCTGAAAGACCGGCAATGCCGGCGGGATCCGCCGCCGGGCCGACAATTATCGTGTAGTTGTGCATCAGGTCGGCTCTCCTGGATACATGGCCTTGCGAAACAAGCTTTGCCGTAGCTTCTCTCTCATGCCCTATGGTTATGTGAACCAGGCCGTGCCTCGCCAGATCCAGTCCCGGTCCTGTCGGTGTTTTGACGCAGCGCACTGCGCCTCCGTTTTTCGACTGAAAGGATTTCGCCAGTTCATCGATCAGCCCAAGTTCAAAAGGGCTTCCCGTGGCGATAACAATCTGTTCGTACTGCTGAGGAAATGCGGCCGCATACGATCCAAGAATCCAGAAAACAATCAAAACCATCGAACGGTTTTTGGTTTGAAATGGATTTTTGCGGATGGATGTTGGTCTGAGAATCATATGCCCCCTTTTCAACGATACCGGAGATTTGTATTCCCTGGATGAGCTTCAAGCAGGGACTCAGCCCCCTGCCGCCTGCGGAGATAGTAGGACAATCGCTTCAATCGTTGACGGTAAATGATGTGGAGCTTTGATGTGCCGGCATCAGAGTCCCCCACATAATTGTTTTATAGGGTTTCGGCTTCCCGAATAGATCTTCAAAGGACATCGTCGGGAACTTCAGAATTATTTCTTTCATATAATCATGCAGAACCTGCCACTCCTCGGAACTGAGCTTCTTCTCAGACTGCTTCTTTTTATAATCAAAAAAATCTTTTGGAAAATGCTCCGGCTTTAACCGAATATCCACAGCAGTACTGGTCGATTTTCGATAAAGGGTATAAATGAAAGAGTCCCTGCTTGCCATCATCCCTTTGGGCGGAGCCGTCTTCTGTTTCCGGTCTTCGCCTATCATGACCAGATCCAGCAAATCCAGTCCCCCGGATATCGGCGTTCTTACAACTATTGCCAGATCCTTTTGTTCCGGAATCTCCTTGTCAAACAGAAGAAGGAGTCCGTATTGCAGGGCTCGGAAAGTGGTCGTGATCCCGGGACACGAATGACCGTGAACGCGGAAGGCATCCGCTAAAGATATTTTTCGTACCGCCCCATCCGCCTTTATCGTGATAGGTTCAACGGCAGGAGTGGATTCCCGGACGCCTTTTGCGGCATGGCAGGTAGCGCACTCGCTGCCCAAAAGCGGGGATGTACAAATCGCCAAAAGCAGAATTGCCGGCGTGATCCGCAATTTGCAAAACATAGAAGCCCCCTAATTTTCATTGAGATGGAAAGTCAGGAAATCGCCCACAAAAATAATGTGTTCGAGCGGAAGACTCTCCGGTTTGATTTTGGATTCAATGGTATCCAGATTCCCGCTGATGATGCTCTGTTTGTCTTTATATCCCGCATAGAAAACCACCGCAATAGGTGTTTCCGATGCGTAGTGCATCTTCAGTTTGCGGATTATTTCCGCAAAGTCTGTTCGATGCGTAAAAATGGCCATTGTGCAACGGTGCGCAGCAAGGGCTTCCAGCCGGTCCTGGCTCTGAGGCCGATCCGTTGTCAAGATTATGGAGTGCGTCTGAGAAGCCCATGTGCCGTCACGCTTGAGAGCTGCCAACCCCGCATTAAAGGAGCTGATTCCGGGGACGACTTCCAGATGGACATCCTTAAACTCCTCGAACATCCACACCCAGGGGCCGAAGATAAGAGGATCTCCGCTGTCCACAAAGACAACTTGCTTTCCCTGCGCCACAGCCTGTCTTACTTCGACAACCAGAGATTCTCTGCCGATATCGGATTTGGACACTGTCACGCTCTTAGCTTTACCGGCTTTCGTTTTCGCTATTCGTGCATGATGTCGGGTAACGCTTTCCGAAAGCTCTCTGTAGTCTTTACCCTTCAGATACGCGGCAAAACGCTCCCGGATATCCTTGCTTAAAGAGTAGATGATGTCGGCTTCCTCAATAAGCCTCATCGCTTTTACGGTTGCCAGATCCGGATCTCCCGGTCCCAATCCCACCAGATACACTCCGGCGGTTTTCCCATAAGCCGGATGCCACAATAAAAGCATTCCGAATAAAAGCAACACTGCCAATCTTTGGCATGCCGCCTGCAGATGCATGAGTCTCGCTATTAGTGTCATCAGAATCTTTCTCGGACCTTTCCAATTTGTCAGTCAAGGATCGCTAAACCGTGACCCGATTTTCAGGTTAGAGAAAACTTTACCATGTAATTATTTCACCCTAAAAGTAATATTATGTCAGCTATTGTCAGCGTTTTTTGAATAGGGAGAACGGCAGAGGTGATGAGAAAGCCTTTATGTAATCCGTTGGGAGATCCCCGGGCTCTGCCCTGACTGTTACTTACACTTGACACTGTGGGCGTGCTTCCTCATGTGGGTCGCGGCTTCAGCCGCGACAGATTAATCTTATGTTTGAGAAATAAATGCCTGCCCTTCTGTTTGCACGAATTTGTGGCGGCTGAAGCCGCAACCGACATTTTTAACGGCAAGCCTGTTTCCTTCCTATTAAGCTTAAATCATCTCGTTGGAAGTGAATGAGTCCCCAGTCCCTGAAGTGAAATTACTTACAATATCTGACAAATAATAATATATTATCAACTCAAATTACTTATTATAGGGTACATGTTGGCCAGACTGGATTCCCTGCAAGCTTTACCTTGGCGCGGAGACGAAATGTGCCGTGGCTTTTAGGAAATAGAGCCTTAGAGTGGGGAGAAACAATATGAGGCGAGGGGACTCTCAATGAAGCCGCGCAAGGCGGAAGCCGATTCAGATGGGCTGAATGCCGTAAAGCTCCATGCAGAAGAACTGCTTAAGGTCATTGATGATATTAATTTAGCTCGAGCGCTGGGTGTCTGTCCCGGAATGCTGCGTGTCATGACGCAAAACAGGCTTTATGAAGAAATTCCTGAAAAGGCCGGCGCGATACTGGCAAGACTCGAAGCGCTCTCCGCGATGATCGAGAACAACGAGCTGCAGAACTGGTTCGTTACAGATGGGGCTATAGTCATGCATGCGATTGCGCAAAAGGCATTGCTGTCCGCCGCGGCCAATCACCCTCTCTCGATAATCAACGGCGACATTACATTTAATAAAGAATCGTTTCTCCGAATGACACTGGCATTGACAGAGCCCGGAGGAAGCCAAATCAACTAGAGGGGGAGTGTTGGCTTTCGAGCTCCGTCCTGCCGACAGATTACCGATTTCCCAGGCGTTTTCCCGAAATGTACTTCAATCAATCAAGGCTTTTGTATTCGGATGTGAGCATGGTTTTTAGGGCCCGTCCGGCCGCAAAAGACTCAACAATCGCAAAACAAGGATGAGAACATGAAACTAACAAGAATGAGCCTGATTATTAATGGTGTTGAGAGATTTGTTCTCTGCGACCCTGAGAAAGACAACCTTGCAGTGGCAATCCGGCGGTTGGGCCTTACCGGTACGAAGATCGGATGCGGGACGGGAGTATGCGGCGCCTGCTCCGTAATTCTGAACGGCAAGGTGGTTCGTTCCTGCACGAGAAAGATGAAGAGCGTCCCCGAATACAGTGAAATCACCACGATTGAAGGGATCGGCACTCCTCAGCATTTGCATCCTCTGCAGCAGGCATGGATCACCTATGGCGGCGTCCAGTGCGGTTTCTGTTCGCCCGGCTTTATTGTTTCTGCCTATCAGTTGCTGGCGGAGAATCCCTCTCCCACCCGTGAAGAAGTGCGCGAATGGTTCCAGAAGCATAGAAACATCTGCCGCTGCACCGGCTACAAGCCTCTTGTGGATTCCGTGATGGCTGCGGCCAGGGTGGTGCGCGGTGAAGTCACGATGAAAGACATTACATATGATTTCGCAGGCGAGAAAGAGATCTATGGTTCCGCACATCCCAGGCCATCCGCGCTGGCGAAGGTCTGCGGTCTTACAGACTATGGAGATGATCTCAAGCTGAAGATGCCCGAAGGTACCGCCTACCTGGCGGTTGCCATTTCCGAAGTCCCTCACGCGAAAATCATCAGTATCGATACGTCGGAAGCTGAAAAGATGCCCGGTGTTATCAAGGTGATGACCGCAAAGGATGTGAAGGGTCCCAATAACATGGCATCTCCCGCAGTGATTCCACGCCAGAAGGGTAAAGGCATCACGGAATTCCCGATCATCGCGGGCAAGAAGATCTGCAGACGTGGCGATGTCGTCGCTCTGGTTGCGGCGGATACGGAGGAGCATGCCCGTGCTGCCGCCAAGAAGGTCAAGCAGAACCTGGAAATCCTTCCCGCGTACATGACCTTCCCCGAGGCCGCAATGCCCAACGCCATCCAGCTCCATGAAACGCTGCCGAACTTTTATATGGAGCAGCCGGTTTTCAAGGGCAGAGACACTGCAGAAGTGTTCGAGGAAGCTGCCTTTGTCGCCGAGGGAAGTTTCCATTCCCAGCACGAGCCCCATCTGCCAATTGAACCGGATGTGGTTCAGGGCTATTGGGGCACGGACGGAATGCTGACCATTCAGTGCAAATCGCAATCCATTGATGAGTCCAGAGATGCCGTCGCCTTGGGGTGTGGAATCTCCAAGGAAAATCTCCGCATGATACTGAATCCTGTCGGCGGATCTTTCGGGTATTCTACGAGCTCCAATACGTATGCCCTGGTTGCTACGGCTGTCCAGAACCTGAATATGCCGTGCTCTCTGACACTGAGCTACGATGAATTCAATCATATGACGGGTAAAAGATCCGCCACCTTCACGAACGGAAGAATTGCCTGTGATAAGGAAGGCAGGATTATCGCTGCCGAATACGATGTTGCTCTTGATCACGGCGCTTATGCTGTCGTAGCCGGGCATATTTTCAACAACCTGGTTTCCGTCGGATTCCACGGCTACAACATACCCAATTTCAAAGCTCTTGCTCGCGGTGGTTCATCGAACCATGCTTTCAATACCGCCTATCGCGGCTTCGGTTCGCCCCAGATATACACTTGTACCGAGGCCCTGATTGACATGATCGCCGAAAAGGCCGGCATGGATCCATGGGAATTCCGATATAAGAATGCCGCCAGACCGGGCGACCTTACAGTCAACAGCCGCCCCTATCACAACTACATCTATCCCGGATTGCTGGAAAAAATCAAGCCGGTATACGACAAGTATAAAGCCGAGGCTGAAGCGGCGAGGGCTAAGGGCCGGCATGTCGGCGTCGGCTTGAGCCTGGGTGGATTCATCATTACCATCGGTATGTTCGACAAGGCGGAGGTAGCACTCGAACTGAATGCCGATGGTACGATCACCCACTACAATACCTGGGAAGACATGGGTCAGGGCGGCGACATCGGCACGCTGACTCACACCGTAAAAGCGCTTGCGCCTCTCGGCATCACTGCCGACAAGGTGAAGCTGATAATGAACGACAGCAAAATCTGCCCGGATACCGGGCTGGCTGCTGCCAGTCGTTCTCACTACATGGCCGGCAACGCCACCATCGATGCCGCCAACAAGCTGATGGATGCCATGCGCAAGAAGGATGGCACGTATCGCACTCACGCCGAAATGGCAGCTGAAGGCATTCCCACGAAATATGTCGGTCACTATGACCAGTTCAACATCGGCTTGCCTCCCGGTTTGGATCCGAACACCGGCCAGGGCGAGAAAAATCCGACTTACATGTATGGCATCAACTGTGCTCAAGTTGAAGTTGATGTCAAAACCGGCAAAACAAAAGTTTTGAAATTCACATGGGTCGGCGATGTCGGGACCGTAGGCAACAAACTCGCCGTTGAGGGCCAGGGCTACGGAGGAATTTCGCACGCCATAGGCTTCGCTCTCAGCGAGGATTACGACGCTCAGGATAAACACGGAAACATGGTCGGTTGCGGAGTGCCTACAATCGACATGATTCCCGATGATTTCAATCTTATCTTTCAGGAGACTCCCCGCCCGGCCGGACCCCACGGTTCCTGCGGCTGTTCCGAGGTTTTCCAGAGTTCCAACCACATGGCGGTCATCAATGCCATCAACAACGCCTGCGGCATTCGCATCTATTCCCTGCCTGCAACTCCCGAAAAGGTAAAGGCAGCTTATGAAGCGAAGAAGCGAGGCGAAGACCTGACTCCTCCGAAATACTTCCTCGGCAACGATTTGGAGGAAGAACTGGAGCTGATCAAGGCCAATCCGCTGTAAAAGAAAAAGGAGCCACGGATTTCACGAATTTCTCGAACTATAAATCTTAGGCAGATTTGAGTAATTTGTGGAATTCGTGGCGTTTTTCTTTTCGATGAGCGCGTTTTACAATTAATATGTATGAAGCTTGAAGATTCTACTGCTTACACTGCGAGGTGCTTTCATGGTGAGCCGGCCTCTTGTTCCTACGCCTGCCCTTTCCGCATGGATATCCGTGCATTTCTGGAGAAGGCAAGTAAAGGGAGATGGCTGCCTGCCTACAAGACATTTCGGAACGCTGCTGTTTTCCCCGTGATTGTCAGCATCCTCTGCGACCAGCCATGCAGAGCTCATTGCCAGCGCACACTGCTGGGCGACGAGGCAATAGCCTTGCGCGACCTTGAAGTTGCCTGCATCCGGTATGCAAAAAATCGCAAGCCGGAGTCCTATTACATACCGCCGAAGGATAAGCGTATTGCCATAGTCGGCGCCGGTGTCGCAGGCCTTTCGTGCGCGCTGAATCTTGCCCAGAAGAAATTCCTTGTCACCGTATTCGAAAAGGAAGAAGGCTGGGGCGGATCTCTTCGCAGCCACCCGCGTTTTACCGAATTCGATGCGGATATTGCTCTGCAGTTTTCCACCGTCAAAGCCGAATTCCGATTCGGAACGGAGATCCAATCGCTTGATGAACTTCCGGAATTCGACGCCGTTTATGTCGCGACGGGATCCGGGGGCAATTCTTTCGGGCTTTTCGAGAGTTGGGAAGGCGATTTATTCACCACTTCGGCTCCCAAGGTCTTTATGGGCGGCGAACTCTGCGGCGCAGCACTCATAGAGGGCATTGCCCAGGGCATTAAAGCATCTCTGGCCATTGAAGTGTTCCTGCAGACGGGCAAAGCCGCTCGCACTTATAATCATCCCGACAAAAACTACTGTGATCGGTACCTGGACCACAACGGCAAGGTCTCCGTGCCGCTCGTAGAGGCTTCTTCTCCCGACGGCTATACCGAGGAGGAAGCAAAAGCGGAGGCATCACGCTGCCTTCAGTGCGATTGTGTCAAGTGCATGGCGGCCTGCGAGATGCTGAAGCGCTTCCGCAAGAATCCACACAAGATAGCCGTCGAGGTCTTTAACGATATGGGGGTTAATCCTCCCTTCTCCGTTCACACGCTGACCAGAGAGGTCTACTCCTGCAACATCTGCGGCTACTGTAAATCCATATGTCCGGAAAGCGTGGACATGGGAGCATTGCTTCAGTTCTCACGCGCTGCGCGTATGAGCGCGGGCATTCATCCCATAGCGCTTCACGATTTCTGGCTGCGCGAAATGGATTTCGCCGCTTCGGAGGGTTCCTTCGCTTCCGCGCCGAAGGGAAAGGCTTCCTGTGAATATGCCTTCTACCCCGGTTGCCGGCTGGGCGCGTCGAATCCCGGACACGTGCTGAAATCGTATGACTTTTTGCTTCAGAAATATGGCGCCGGCATCATTCTCGGCTGCTGCGGCGCTCCGGCCTACTGGGCGGGCGATGAAACACGCCTGCGCACCAATATCGAAAGGATCAGGCAGGATTGGAGCAATCTCGGAAAGCCGACTTTGATTTTCGCTTGCGCAACATGCGAAGGTCTTTTCCATCTGTTCCTGCCCGAAATAAAGCGGATTTCTCTCTACGAAGTTCTTGCCGAAGCGGATGAAATAACGCCGGCGCATGTTTTCGCAGAAGCAGCCGTGTTTGATCCCTGCGCAGCAAGGGGCGACAATGCGATGCAATCCGGGATCCGGAAGCTTGCCGGGAAAGCGGGCATTGCTCTGGAAGAACTTCGCGAACCGAACCGCTGCTGCGGATATGGCGGGCATATGCGCATCGCCAATCCATCATTGTATGAAGAAATAACACAGAACCGTGCCGAGGCGAGCGAAAAACCGTATATCGTCTACTGCGCCAACTGCAAAGAAGTTTTTGCCTCCCGGCGCAAGGAATGCGCTCATGCTCTGGATATGGTTTTCGGATTAAGGAGGGAGCCCGGGATCCCCAGTCTGGAGGAAAAGAGGAATAACAGCCTGATAGTAAAAAGGGAGCTCATGAAGAAAAACAGGGATATTGATTTCAAACCCGAAATTCATGAATGGGATAGCCTGAAACTGATAATCAGCGATGAATTGCTGGAAAGCATGAACAATAAGCTCATATCCGCCGCCGATCTCAGGGAAGCTATATGGCTGGCCGAGAACTCAGGAGACAGGTTCTACGATGAACGCGACGGTATGTGCATTTGCAGCATGATAAAGCCGGTCATTACCTATTGGGTTCAGTACAGAGAGACGGCTCCCAAAACCTATGAGATATTCAGCGCGTACTATCATCGCATGCGCTTTAATGAGGAATAGCTGCCGTGACCGCCGAAGAACGAATCTGGAAATGCGGAAAATGCAATGAAGAGCTTGTTGTGAAAAAGATCGTCTTTGCGTACCTCGGACACACCGTTGCCCACGAAGTGCAGGTCTGTCCAAAGTGCGGCAAGATTTTTATTCCTCAGGATCTGGCCGAAGGCAAAATGGCCGGGCTCGAGGAAAAACTCGAAGACAAATAAACGTTTTGCTTTTCATGCTTCCCGTTTCCGGTTCAACTCCCGCTTTTGTGCAACGGGAAATATAATTTTGGGATGGAATAAATGAACGATACCGCCAGAGAGATATACAGGTTGAGCCAGGAAGGATATTGTTGCAGCCAGATCATGGTACAGATGGGCCTCGATGCACAGGGGGATGAAAATGCGCAACTGGTGGATGCCGTTGCCGGACTGTGCGGCGGTCTTTATTCCGGGTTGTGCTGCGGAACTCTAACCGGAGCCGCCTGCATGTTGTCGATTTTCGATAAGGATAAAGCGAAGCAGCACATGATTCCCAAACTGGTGGAATGGTTCCAGGCAACCTATACACAGCGGTACGGAGGCATCCGCTGCGACTGCATTATCGACGGGAATCCAATGACCAGACTGGAACGTTGCCCCAAAATCATGGAGAAAACGTTTGAAAAATGCCGCTCGCTTCTGGCTGAGTGCGGATATAAAATTTAAGATATGAAAGCTTTGTCCCGGAGGTTTCATCGATGCTGCTGAAGGCCCTTCATCTGCATGTCAACTGACCTCAAACATCCACTTTATCATTCCGCATTTTCCTCCAATTGCATATAATCCCGAAGAGAGATTTGTATCATTCATCATTTTCAGTTTTATAAGAGAAACCTCTGTCCCCATGATTAAAGAGATGCTCACGACAAAGGACCTCGCAGAGTACTATGCTTCAGAGGCGATACGCATCTTTTGCCGCGTTCTGGACTCGGATGAATTCAGGAATAATATAGCCCGCATGGGAGGATAGAGAACATCCGATACGGGAAAAACCATTGCTGAAATGGGGTAATGTCTGCCGCCTCCAGGCGTGTAGGTATCGCCGATACTCTTGCTGAAGGTGGGATAAGGAACACGGCTGGCCTATGAGGAAAACGCTGGAAGGATTCGGCCTCAAGCATGTCGCGGATACGATGGAGAAAAAGGGCAAACTGGGAACGTAATCCTGCTGGATTCATCTCCGTCCCGTCGGCGATCTATTTCTTTACAGCCGGCGGGACGGAGATGTGGCGTTAATACCTTCGAATGATTCGAGCTTCTTAACCCGCTGTAATTTTTGTTGTTTCCCTCCTCGACTTCGCCCTAGACTATACGGGTTGTTCCTTTAGCGCCTGTAATCATCGATGTTGGCGCGGCTTCTGCGCCGAAGCCCTTAGAAATTATTGCATCAGGCAATAAGGGCCGAAACGCCCCATTAACAAATTTTTCGACAGCTTCGCAGGAGGTCCCAGCAACCACAACCGGGAGAGATCAATGGAAAAATATAAGATGTGGATAGGCGGCAACTGGGTTGACGCCGATTCCGGCAAGACTTTTCGTACATACAATCCGGCCAATGGAGATGAAATCGCGGAGGTCCCGCTTGCGGGCAAATCCGATGTGGATAAAGCCGTCGCCGCAGCACGAAAAGCATTCCCTTCCTGGTCCCGGAAAACACAGGAAGACCGATCCCATTATGTGGCACGCATAGCGTCGGCCTTGAGAGAGCATAAGGATGAATTGATTAGGCTGGAGATCGCGGAACACGGCGCCACCGCGAGACATGCTCCCATTATGATCCAGTTCGCTGCGGCAAACGTCGAGCTCGCCGCTTCGGCCGCAAGGGTGCTGATGGGCAAAGTCCTTCCTGCTACTCCCAGCAAAGGAGCTCCTGCAGGCACTTCCAATACTTTATGCTATTTAAAATACGAGCCTTTCGGCGTCTGCGCGCTGATTACGCCCTGGAATGTGCCCACTCTGCTGCTTGCCACAAAGATCGGTCCGTGCCTTGCAGTCGGCAATACCTGTGTCGTCAAACCTCCAAGCATCAATTCCGGGATCGGCCTGAAGATTGCGGAAATCATCAGCGGGCTGGGTTTGCCTTCGGGCATCATAAACTTTGTCACGGGGCCGGGGAGCACAATCGGCAACGACCTTTCCTCGCATCCCGGAATCGATTTCATCAGCTTCACCGGCAGCTCGGAAGTCGGCAAGACCATCATTGCCAATTCCAGCCAGACGGTGAAAACGACTATGATGGAACTGGGAGGCAAAAATCCCTGCATCATTCTTGAAGATGCGGATATTGAAGCCGCCGCCGAGGAGCTATGTGGAATTACTTTCGAAAACGTCGGCCAGAACTGTGCTCAGCCCTCACGCTTTTATGTCCATGAAAAAGTACATGACAGATTCGTGGAGAAATTTGTGCAGACCGCGAACAATATCAAGGTCGGCGATCCGGCAGATCCGGATACGGTCATGGGTCCCGTGGTCAGCAGGGAACAAAGGGATACCATCGAACGCTATATCAAATCTGCGATAGACGAGGGGGCAAAACTCGCATGCGGCGGCAAGCGGCCGACCGGTCCGGTATTTGACAAGGGGTATTATCTGACGCCGACAGTTTTTACCGGCCTGACGCCGGATATGACCATCGCGCGCGAAGAAGTGTTCGGACCCGTGGTTGGTTTCTTCAAATTCTCAGACGATGAAAAAGCGTTGGAGGCAGCCAACGACAGCGTCTTCGGTTTATGCGCTTCCGTATGGACAAAAGATTATGCCCGGGGCATGAAGTTTGTGAATGAATTGCAGGCGGGATCTGTATGGATCAACCAGCATATGAATCTTGTTGCGGAAACTCCCTGGGGTGGATTCAAAGAAAGCGGCTTGATGAAGGAGGGCGGCGTAATCGGGCCGGAAGGGTATGCGCAATTGAAATATGTATGCATAAAGCATAATCAGTAAGGGCGGAGCATGGCTGAATCCCATGCATTTAAAAAGCAAAACTCTGGAGAATAATATGCAGAATTACAAAATGTACATAGGCGGCAAATGGGTTGACGCCGTATCAGGCAGGACGTTCGCGACCGTTAATCCCAGTACGGGAGAAGAACTCGGAAGAGTGCCTTTAGCAGGCAAAGAAGATGTCGACAAGGCGGCGAAAGCGGCGAATGAAGCTCTGCCCGTCTGGTCGAAGATGACGCAGTCGGATAGAGCGAAGGCTATTCTGCGCTTCGCGGCTGCAGTCAAAGAACATTCAAAGGAACTGATCGACCTGGAGGTTAACGAGCACGGCACGCCTGTAATGCTTGCGAGAGGATTCGCTGCGGCTGCCGTTGACCAGCTTGAGTATATAGCATCCATAAGCCGCGGCATTATGGGCCAGGTCCTCCCGCAGTCCATGCCGAACACGGTCGGCTATCTTCAGAGAGTGCCGATCGGCGTATGCGCGGTCATTACTCCCTGGAATGTCCCTCTTATGATGATGTTGAGTATGGTTGGTCCGGCGATGGTAACGGGCAACACCTGCATACTCAAACCCGCCAGCGTCAATTCCGTTCTCGGAGTGAAGTTTACCGAAATACTCGAAAAAGCGGATATTCCTAAAGGGGTCATGAATCTGGTTACAGGTCCGGGCGGAAGCGTGGGAGACGCACTCGCCACTCATCCGGGCATAGATATGATACGCTTCACGGGAGCGACGGATACGGGACAGGTTATTCTCAAGGCGGCAAGCAAGACCGTAAAAAAATGCATTATGGAACTCGGCGGCAACAATCCGATCATAGTCTGCGAAGATGCCGACGTTGAAAAAGCAGCAAAATTACAGGCAGGCAGACATTACGGCAACAGCGCCCAGAACTGCTCAACCCCCGGAAGGTATTATGTTCATGAGAACGTGTACGACAAATTCGTGGAAGTATTTGTTGAAGAAGTGAAAAAGATCAAAGTCGGATTGCCGTGGGAAGAATCGACCACAATGGGGCCGATGGCGAATCTGCAGCAGCTTGAAAAAGTGGAATATTACATCAAGACCGCAAGAGAAGAAGGAGCCAGGATCGTATGCGGCGGCGCCAGGCCGACGACGCCTCCGCTTGATAAGGGTTATTTCCTGATGCCCACGGTAGTCGCAGACTGCAAACACGAGATGACTATTGTGAAAGAAGAAATTTTCGGGCCCGCCGCTCCCATCCTGAAGTTCTCTTCGGAAGAGGAAGCGATAAAGCTTGCCAATGACTCCAGCTATGGATTGTGCGCGGGAGTCTGGACAAGAGACGGGAGCAAAGCGTTAAGAATTACCGGCGAGCTTCGCGTTGACAGCGTTTTCGTTAACATGCCGAGAATGATGACTCCCGAATTCCCGTGGGGCGGCAATGTCAAAGAAAGCGGAGTCGGCAAATCAGATTCAGTGTGCGGTATGGAGGAATTCACGGATCTGAAATTTATCTGCATATCGTATTCCTAGCCCGCATTTCATCGCGATTATTTGACGGGGGAATCACACCGATCTTCATGGGATCAATCCATGAAGATCGGTGGAGATCTGCGGTTGATTATGCGGCGGTCTTGTTTTTATTGATCGCCTTTTCCCCGATGTAAAAGAAAAGTGTCAGGAGTATCAGGATCGGAAAGCAGATCATTATAAGGCGAAGCCCCGGATCGCGTTTAATCAGAAGCTGGAAATCCGGAGTCGAATAAGGCTCGGATTGGTCGTTTGCGAATATCTGGCTCATGTGAATCTGATAGCCATTCCAGAAAAGAGACTCAGCCAGGGCAACTTTTTCTGTTACTCTCTCGCCATTGATAGTGAATTGCAGGCTGATGCGGCATTGCCGCATGCGTCCTGCAAAGGGACCTGAATAAAACTCGCACTCCGGTTCTCCCACCGCCATAGCCACTTCTTCCGGGAGAGTATAATGGCCGGTCTCGCCCGGACGGCTTATAAACTCCATGTCCCGGCTCCGGAAGCCGACTCCCATGGAAGTAAAATGCCCTGCAAGCATGAACGCGAAACTGGCATGAATGATAGTGGGCGTGACTTTAACCCAGAAAGCCTTCATCCCCGTCAGTCGGCGGCGGTTCCAATGGAAAGCCAGCCGGTCCAATACACAGCATGCCGTATTGACGCCCAGCAAAAATAGAATCCCGATCAATGCCGCGAACCACCAGCTTTTATCCAGGTTCTGGAATCCCCATTCCCGGAACCAGTCCTGCATCAGCGAATGGTTGAGGGAATTAAATCCCGCCTTATTCGCCTTGACATAAAAGCTTCCAATCAGGAGAAGTGCAATGGCGGCGAGAGTCAGCCATATGGTCACTTGAACACCGGATATGAATTTCCATATTTTTTTCATCATGACGCTTGTCCTATCGGCTGAGGTTGCTCAGGAAATATGGGATGTAACGGAAGTAGAACACCGCGAAAAAGGAAAGGGCAACCAGTTGAGCCCGCTTGCGTGCCGGCCAGTTGGGGAGGAACTTCAAATGCAGATACAGCGCCAGGAAAAGCCAGAAAGCGGCTGAAATGAAGTGCCGGTCGGAAGAAAGATGGAAAGGGACCGCCCAACCCAAATAACTCCATACGGCGCCGACCACCTGGGAAATACTGAAGAGCACGAAAGACGCAATGATGTAGCTGTGGAAGAAGCCTGCTTCCCGGTTTCCTTTTGCATATTGAAATGCGTACCAGCATGCCAGGAAAAACGCAACATAGGCCAGGCTCTCGATGAGGAAAAACGATGTAACCCAGCCAACGGGATGTGTGGGGCCCGGAGGATAAATCAGGACGTTTTTGGATAGAAGCACGCGTGTTTGACCGGCGATGGCAATTGCGAAAATCAGAATGAGAATCACCGCCGAGTTCACAGTCCGCTTTTTGTCTGAAAAGAGCAGGTGCAGCAGAACCATCGCGGAGAATCCCCAGGGCATGAAAATTTCGAGCGAGACCATCGTATTGGGAAGAAACATGCCGGATGCGTGGCCCACGCTCCAGAGAAACCAGGAATGGAGGATGAAGCCCAGGAAAAGGAACAGCGGGCCGGCCCATCTCTTTTTCACATATAGACAGCAGAGGGCCGAAGCCAGAAAGAAAGCTATGGCTCCATATTGAGCCCAGAACGGGAGTGTGATTGTCGGATTCATATTTTGTCCTTTTTGAACCGCAAGATCTGCATAGCTTTGGATTGCCGAAGACAATGATGTTCTTATGAAAGAAACTGCTATTGAAACATCATGTGGCGGATAAAAGAATAGCCTGTCGGCTAAACCAATCTGTCTCCCGCAATTCTTGTGTCGTAGCCGCCGAGGCCTTCCAGTTCCCGTCGGAAGGCTGTTCGTCCCAGCGTATCCAGGAGAATCTGCACGCTTGGATGATTCAGGTTTTGTTCGTGAATAACCAGGTCGTAGCGCTCGCTTTCCAGAGGGATGAAATCCAGGCCGAAAACGCATGCTGCGGTTTTTGTAGCAAGGCAGCAGTCTGCCTGGCCATTCTTCACCTGCCAGGCGGCGGGCAAATGCCCGGATGCGATATTGTTATACCCCTTGATGGCGCGGGACGCGACATGGGCCTTATGCAGTTGAGTATCCAGCATCAGGCGGGCGCCCGATCCCAGTTCGCGATTTGCAATTGAGATATCTTTGCGCGCAAAGTCCGCAACGCCTTTAATGTTTTTGGGATTGCCGCGGCCGATGACGATTCCTTCCTGCCAGATCGCATAAGAAATCACGGCAACGGAACCTTTGGGAAACTGCTTGCGCACTGCCGGGAGATTGGACTCACCGGTTGCTTCGTCTCTCAGATGAGATCCGGCAACATGAATAAGGTTCTGCTTGAGCAGACTCAGCGATTGCGAGCTGTTGCGATAGGCGACGACGGCTTCGACACCCTCTCTTTGCAAATGGCGCAGCAGAACCGAAATGCCCGGATCACATCCGGCAATCAGAAGTCTTCGGCGGAATTGTTTGCCCTCATGAAAAAGCTGGGCCTTTCCTCTTCCCGGCCTCTTGCCGGCTTCAATAAGCACAGCATCTGCGGGCGGCAGGCTCCATGCAAGTGGAGAAGGAAGAACTGCCACCAGCCGGTCATTCACATCGCATAACTGCACCGGTAATCCGGGTTGCGCGTCCTGATCCGAGGGGAGAAATTCAACGGCCTCCGTGTGCATGGAGGTTTCGGTGCTTTCCAGACTGAATAAATCCTCCACCTTGACTTCCAATACCTGCGCCAGCTTAAGCGCCAGCAAGGTATTCGGCACGTACGTGCCCGTTTCCATGGCGTATATCGTCTGTCGGCTTGCACCGATTTCTTTGGCCAGCCTGATGGCAGTAAAACCGCGCTTTTGCCTGTATTGGGCAAGGTTGTTTTTAATAGCCATTTTTGTCTCTTCTCATTGAAGGTTATGTTCCAAAACCGGCTGTCCTAATTTCTTTATCACTTTATCATGGCAGGCATCACTTTTGGTAAACATGTCATTTTGCCAATGGATCTTTCCGGAAGCCGATTTACAGCTTACACGGTCACATTGTTATGGCATGGCAGCTTTGGCTTATCCTGTTGAATTCTTGCCCGTCTTGTTTTAAGAGGAGATATCTGATGATTGCATATCAGAGTTGGCTCCATCGTTGAGCATACCTGGCTCCCGTAACTGCCCAGTTCCGGCGCCAATTTTGGTATCGCAAGTATATTTGGGGTTGCGGAATGATGCCGGCGCCGGTAAAGTATGGACTCTGCAATGTGCGCCCGTAGCTCAGTTGGATAGAGCGTTTGACTACGAATCAAAAGGCCGCAAGTTCGAGTCTTGCCGGGCGCACCATTTAAATCAATCACTTACAGAAATCACAAAAATCGACAAAATTATAATTACACGTTGGGGTACCACTGGGGTACCTAGTTGACAAATTTCATGCAAATGAGACGTCGAAGTCCGAGTCCCCTGAAAATCGCAGGCTATCCGGAGAATCTAGGGATCGCCGAGCCGAAAATGATCAAGTCGGAACTGATCGAGCCGACTCCTCCGAATTGTCCCAAACTGCATTGTAACCCTCAAACCTCGGCCATTTCCCGTTCCCGTGAATATGCAGCTGACCACGGAGCCGGAGTATTGACCAAACGGCCGCAGGACCTGATGGTTGCTCTGCAAAAATTACAAACCGCCATAGCCCGACAGCCCATGCCGGAAACCGCGGGATCAAACGTTACGGCCCATTTGTTCATCGTCAATCCCTTCAAACTGAGCAGCTTGGCGGTCATGTTATCTACCCGTCCCACCTTTGAACAGCGGGCTGCCCAACTGCGCAATCTCCAGCAGGAGCTGGAGTGTGGGCCCGAGGACCGGGGCTGAAGTTGGCCTCTACCGCTCGGATCCTGGCTTGGCAGGTATTGAACCAGTTGGAGCAAAAAACAGCATGGGCTGAAGACTTGCTGTCCCCGGAGCTTGCGCGTTCCGGATTCGGGGACGCGGATCAGCGGCTGTGCCGGGAATTTTTTTCAGCGTGTTGAAGAACCGTTCGTTCCTGGAATTCGCGCTCAGGCCGCGGTTTAAAAGCTGGCGGTCGCCCGAACTGCAGCTTTTAAATCTGCTGCGGCTGGGGGTTTATCAACTCCTCCTGTTGAGTAAAATTCCCTCCTATGCGGCTGTCCATGGAAAATGCAGGATCGATGTAGAAATTTGCTGGCCGACACAGAGCCTAAGCTTATAGCAGACTTTCTTGAATTTATGTCAACAAGGATATTCGACTGAATCTCTTCCTAATGCCGCAGACCCGCGGTGCGCGCGCTGCGCTGCGACTCTCCGGTGACCGACGAACAAATTCAGGAAAAAATGCTGGATCTGCTGCATCACTGATTCCGAGTATAAGAAATAGTTGGCGCTTTGGAAGGGCGGGCAATTAGAACTGTTGCGGTCTTGCCATTTTCGTCAAAACCGCAACACTATGCTTTGTTGCACGCTGGTCATTTCTATTTCGAAAAGTGTCACGGGCGGATACAACGATTATATCGCGCTTGATGAAGGCTTCATCGTTTGTGAGACTGCGAACGATTATCGCCCGCGCAATCCTGAGGATAACCTTCTTTATGGCATCGTCTCAGAGAACCTCGAGACCTTCCTTTCCAGGCAACATGAGCGGGGTCGAACGGTTCCGCGTTTCGTCGAACGCGAGCTGCGATCGTTCTTGGAGCGTGGAGTTCTGGTCAACGGTTTTCTTCGCGTGCATTGTGATACTTGCGGCAAGGACCGGGTTGTTCCATTTTCATGCAAGGGCCGGTCGGTCTGTTCCTCTTGTTGCGGCCGCCGCATGGCCGATACTGCCGCGCATTTAGTGGATCGGGTATTCCCAAAGGTTCCAGTTCGACAATGGGTGCTTTCGCTCCCTTTCGCCCTGCGCTACCGCCTCGCTTATGATTCGGGGCTTCTGAGAGATGTTCTCCACATTTTCATCCAGGCTGTTTTCTCATGGCTACGCCGCCGGGCACGGGATTACAGTGGAATTCGGGAAGCGAAGTGCGGCGCCGTGACATTTGTTCAACGCTTCGGAGGCGCAATTAATCTCAATATCCACCTGCATAGCCTGATTCCTGATGGCGTTTACTATATGGATGCACAGCAAAGGATTCGATTTCAGAGACTGCCGAAGCCGTCCGACTCCGAAGTGGCGCGGGTGATGGAGCGCCATGCCCGACGGATTATCCGATTGCTTGAGCGCCGGGGCCTGGGGCCGCAGGCTGATCCTGATGAAGCGGACCCTCTGCTCCGGGACCAGCCCTTGCTTGCCGAACTGTACAACGCTTCGGTGCAAGGTCGGATTGCCACAGGTCCGCGCGCCGGGAATCGAGTTGGAGCTATAGGATTTCAGGTTGAGCCGGAAAATGACGAGAGCAAAAGCAAAACCGGCTGTGCCAATGTATCGGGTTTCAGCCTGCACGCTAATGTCTGCATCCCAATGAAGGCTCGCCGCCAGCTTGAAAATTTGTGCCGCTATGTCGCTCGCCCGGCAGTAGCCACGGAGCGATTGTCCATTCTCCCTGACGGCCGAGTGTCGTATCGTCTCAGGCACAAATGGCGAGACGGAACAACTCATGTGCTTTTCGAACCGCTTGAGCTTGTAGAAAAGCTTGCGGCTTTAGTGCCGCCTCCACGGTTTAATCTTGTGAGGTATAGCGGGATTTTTGCCCCGGCCTCTCGCTGGAGATCTCAAATTGTGCCATTCTATCGAGAGGAATCCGGTTCTGTTCATCCCAGAGGATGTTGTGGGAAAAAACAAAAGGGAAATCCTAACGGCAAAAATATTCACAAAACAGCCAAGTGTCATCCAAGGAATTATTCCTGGGCTGAGCTCATGAAACGTGTATGGGACGTGGACGTTCTGAAATGTGATTATTGTGGAGGCCGCATGCGCATTCTTTGCGCTATTAATGCCCCGGACGCAATTGCGAAGATTCTCGATTGCCTCGGCCTACATTCCAAATCCCCTCCAATTTACCCAGCGGTACAGGATTCCCATATCAACGATTAAGGCATAAGCCAGCGCCAGGCATCAAGCACAAATTGGACGGCAAGGGCAAAGTTTGCAAAAATTCTAAATTCTATTGTCC
>JAFGIY010000133.1 GCA_016929335.1 Acidobacteriota bacterium
CAGCGGATTCAGCCGCCATCTCGAGCATCAGGCAGACCAATATGGAATCGAGGTCATTCACGGCATCGTGCCGAATGCGAACCAGGCTGCCGCACAGGCATTCCAGGCGCTTGGGCAAAGGAGTTTATCCTACCCCTATCCAAGCCGCTGGTTGATCTTCTGGACGTATGATCATCCGGCCATATCCGATCGCGTACAGTTTGTGCTGCACTATAATCCCTGGACTGAAGGGAAAGAGCCGGATTTTGTAAAGCCTCGTTGATCCAAGTAATTAGTCAGCAGTGTGATCTGCAATGAGGTAGAGGTGTGCCCAAAGATCATAGCCAGCAAAGGGATTACAATATAAGACGAGCCCGCAATTGAGGCATAGCTATCGAAGTCGACGTAATGCCCGTTGAACGAAACCGCTCTGCAAAGGCGGAATTTACCCCAGATTACCAGGCCTGGGCCCCCGAAATGATGTGAAATTGTGAATTTTCGCGAATTCTGTAAACCTTTTATCCATAAAAGATATCTCAGATGCCTGAAAGTCGAAACCGGAAGCTGGGCTTCTGTCGAGGCACATTGACGGGATATGCGTTTATCGGGCATGTGGAATGCTCCATTGGAGATTTTGCCTGCTGGATCTCTACCGATTCTGATTTGAGTTGCTGATCAGAATTGTGTTGGTTTGCCTGTCAAACAAAGCTATAACTCGACGATACAGGGCACTGGCTTCTGCAACTCTACGAGGAAAACTGATGAATCAACAACAACGTATGCTCTCAGAAATCAAAGCCACAAGCGAGCAAGATAAGGCTATCGTTGCCGCCATGTTGTATGGCTCATTTGCACTTGGTGAGGCAGATGAGTACTCAGATTTAGATGTGGTGCTTTTTGTGAGCGACACTGAATTGAATGACGCTGAATCGCAACGCCTATGGCTATCCCGACTTGCTCCCGTGCATCTGTTTTTCATCAACGAATTTGGTGTGCCAACAGCCATTTTTGACAATCTGGTACGCGGCGAATTTCATTTCAACAAGGCCTCACGCATGGCAGATGTCGTCAAGAGCTGGCATCCGGATCTGTATTTCCCATCGCTCGAATCAGCTCTATTAATCGATAAAACTGGTGAATTAAGGCAATATTTACGGCCCTTTATTCGCGGACCGGTACACTATGGACAAGAAACGCACCGGGTGATTTTGAACAATTGCTTGAATTGGATGGTATTTGGTCTGGCCGTGATACAGCGTGGCGAGTATGCAAGGGCATTGGAATTGCTGAACATGCTCCACCGGAATTTATTGAGACTGATTCGCATCAAAAATCAAAGCACTATCCACTGGCTTACTCCCTCTCGCTTTGCCGAGCAAGACCTCAAACCGGAAACAATGGCACGTTTTGCCGCATGCACGGCGCCGCTCGATACCAAGGCTCTATGGGCCGCTTACCGGAATGCCTGGAACTGGATTCGGGAAATCATTGCGGAGTCTGAAGAAACCGCGTTTTCTCAATCGCTCATTACGCAAATTACCGCCAGATTTCAGGGCCACCCGCATGACCTATCAATTGAGGTGATCAGTCCTTTGGTTGGTTAGTCGCGAAACCGGAAGTTGGGATTTTGTTGCCAAGGCATGTCCAATTGACGGGATGCGCGTTACTCGTCAACTGAGGATTACTATTTTCCACAATGCCCATGAGGAACCAGCAATCTCGGTTAATCGTAACAAGCTGATTCACTGATAAGTATCAAACTGTTTTTGGGCAGTCTCATCATCATTCGTTTTGCAGAGGAACTTCATCGTGAATGTTGGGAATATGCCGAAGTTTGAGCCAAGTGCGAAGGGGGTTAAAAATAATACAGATCCAATAGACGCTAAATACCGTGAAGAATAAATGTCGATTAAAATCAGGTGGAAAGCCACCAGACATAATCGGGGCATAAATATTAAAAGACCACAAAAAGATCAATGCGATAATATCAATAAAAAATAAGAATCTAATGCTCTTGCGCCGCACAATTACAAATCTTGCCGTGGGAAAAATCACCAATAGAAAGAAACCAACAGTCAAATATACCGTTTTCAATGGACTGTCGAACACTCCCCCCAGATACAGAAGAAACCACATAAACCACACGAAATACTGGCATGCCAAACCAAGGCGGCTTTTCGCCCAATTGACTCCCATTTTAACTTGCCTGGCATCCCATTGGGTCATGTGTATCTTGCGAAAGCGTTTTGCTGCCTTCCTTGCGTCGCCCAACTCTGCCAATGCACTGATCTTGGCATCCGATTCAGACATTCCATCAGCTAAGTGAGAGGTTACAGTTTCAGTGTAATGCTCCTCAATTTCCGCTAGAATGCGCTCCTTGGCAGGAACTGCCAGCTTTATCGTTGCAATTTCCAACCATTCAGGAAGGTCATGCACTCGACGCTTCCCCGCTAAACGCAATTTAGTTTTTCCAGCAGCTGCGTAGATTCGGCGGACGCTTTGAAAGACGTTCATCATGCCTCCTGAAAAATCAGGTTAATTGCACCGGCGAATTGGTTCCATTCTTCCATCTGCTTAGCCAATGCTTTCTTCCCCTTTTCGGTGAGTTTGTAACAACAGCGGGAGCGTCCGTTTACTGTACGAATAGAGGAAGTGATCAATCCCTTCGCCTCCAGGTCATGCAATGCAGGATAGAGCGTGCCCTCTTTGAAATCTAAAACGCCCTTTGATTTTCGTTTTATTTCCTGAGCAATCTGGTAGCCATGATTGGGGCTTTGGCGCAAACTATGGAGAATCAATGTTGGCAAACTGCCCTTAAAATTCATGTGTTAACATATACATCGGAGTCCAAGGTATTGCAAGAATTATATGACTGTATTGTCGCGAAACCGGAAACTGAGATCTTTTCACGCAGGGCAAGCCAAATTTGCGGTTTACGCGTAATTGCCGTTTGGGGAATTGGACGGATGTCTCTCATTTCATTTGATTCAATTCAGGGGTGAAGGCCAGTAACAGGACTCTATTCCAAGAAACATCCTTGTAACGCGCCGCGATATTTGCCTTTGACGTTGTCACGATAAACTCCCTGCAGTTTTTCGATTTGTTTTCCTATAAAAGTCTGGGCACAAATAAGTGAGGGATAGGATACTTGCCTGCGTAGGCGGGAAGGTATCCTATCCCTGCTGCAAAAGCGAAAAGAGGTGGCCCGACAAAAAACGTCGGGCATCGTCGCGTTTACTCTCCAGGGGCTTCGGCTCCGAAACTGTTCCCATGTATCCAAAAGAAAAGCCCTGTTGAAGCGAGAGGCGATTCAACAGGGCCGGGCTGATGGGACTCAGATCGTCGCGTCAGCCCCCGGACCTGCATAAACCCGCAGGCAGGTTTTGCTGCGGGCGCGACCCCGCAGCAAAGTCGGCAGGTGCAGGCAAACGGTAGTGCCCGTCTTCTCTAAAAATGCGTTTCTCGTCGCAGGCGCGGGTGATTGCGATCTGAGCGGTCCGTTTGGAACAGGTGGTCAAAGTCATCACCCGGTAGCGGAGCTCGTTGTAGCCTGCGGCAGACCCGATGGATGCGAGTGCCTTTTGAACATCGCCCGGCTCAACCTTTCTCCGGGGCTCGGGCGATGGTGGGGGCTGATCGGATGAAGCAAACCAGAGGCTGATGGAATCCAGCCTCAGCAGCATGGGAGGCTGCGGCGCCGCATATCGAAACTGGAAGCGCAGTTCGATGGTATTAAGCTGGGGAGATGGACGTGTCAGAAGCATGTAGCTGTCGCCGACCGCATGCAACGCGCTCGATCCGCGGAACGCACTCCCGATCTCATATCGTCCTACGGATTTGCGAATGTGATGGACCACAATCAGAGCCGCTCTGGAAGCATCCCTTAGCCGGAGCAGCGTTTGGCAGAGCGCGGCCATCGCGCGCGTATCATTTTCGTCCTGGTCGTGAGCGGAATAGAGAGGATCCAATACGATCACATCGGCCGCGGCTTCACGGGCCGCGGCAATGAAGTGGTTCAGGCCGCTGGTGCTGCTGAGCAGATGTCCGGCGGAACGCGTATCCACGAACAGATTGTCGTCGGCGCCGGGACCAAGCGCCTGACGCATCAGCCAAAGCCTGGCGGCAAACTGATCGGTCGGCAGTTCGAACTGACACATCAGGACCCGTCGCGCCGTGGGAACGTCAAAACCGGCCCGGCCGGCGCCGGCCGCCAGAGCAAGGGCAAGATTGGCGACCAACAGCGATTTCCCGACTTTGGGTTCGCCGCCGCAAAAAAGGATCCCTTGCTGAGGCAGCAGCCCGGGTTCAACCAGACATGCCGGAGGTTTGGGATTAACCCGCAGCAGGTCTCCAAGGGAAAGAACTCCGGAAGAGGATGTTGGCTTGTCCGTCATAGGAGAGCCTCCGGCGTGGCATCGAGCATGGCGGCTTCATCAACGATGTTGCTTTTCCGGGAGGCTGCCAGGCGCAATGCAGCAACGGCGAGACTATTGACCTTGCGGATAATGCCTTTCGTCGCCTGATACAGCGCCTGGCGGGCCGCATCGTCGAACAGAGGTTGTTTGACTCCGGCCGCTTTCAACTGATGGGCCAGGTAGCCGTCCAATTCGTCCCTCGAAAGACCTTCCAGATGATAGTGCACGGCAATGCGCTGCCGCAGCGATTCATGCATCTGCAGCGACAGCGTGCGGCGTAGCAGCGGCTGTCCGACCAGGAGCAACGACAGGTATTGGCACGAGTCCATCTCGAAGTTCAACAGCAGGGGCAAAATCTCCAGGGATTCATGGCTGAGCAACTGAGATTCATCGAGCGCGAGGATTGGATGCTGTTTTTTGGCCTTGTTGAAGCGGATGATTGCCTCCGATATCTGATGCACGAGATCAGCCCTGCCATGGGCCGGTTCGAGATCGAGGCCGCGGGCCACCATGCGCAACAAATCCAGGGCTGAGCCCGAACTCCATTGAGTATAAATAACCTTGTACAGGTTGGGGTTCAGAGTGCCGAGGATGGTGCGAATAGCGGTAGACTTGCCTGCCCCGACTTCGCCGGTGATCAGACCGACACCGCGATGATCCACGATAAAGTGAAGGCGGGCCTGAACCTGGCTCCAGTTGCGGGATTCATACAACTGGTGCGTATCCGGATTCTGACTGAACGGCTGCTTTTTGAAACCAAAGAAAGTCTCGAACATGGGCTCATTACTCCTTATCCTGAGGCGGTTTCCCAATCAACTCGACGTAGTTGATCCCGGTGGGAGGCTGTGGCTCCACGGGCTGCGATTTAGGCCGGGGCAGGCCGGCGTTGACCACGGGATCGACGGGACGTGCCTGCCCTTCAGGATTGTCGTCCACGTAAATGTCGACCACACCGGCGTCAAGCGGATCGAACCTTGCCTCGATGCGCTGGCCGGCCAGATGAGGAGGCGCCTCGTAGAATCGGTTTTGCAGCAAAAAGGTTGAGTCGCGGCGGACCGTTCGGAGGACCCGGTAGAAAAACAGCCGCCGCACATCGGTGGCCGGCGGGACCTGCCGTATCTGCTGGATATCCCGCTGCCAGCGCAGCAGCGGAGTTGTTCCAAGGGAACTGTGCTCGGCGACATGGTAGCCGTTGTCGATCCAGGCCCAGAAGCGGGCATTGAGAGTTTCCACTGTAAGCGTCTGTTTGCGATCGAGATTGGCCAGGAACTGCTCGCGGACCGTCCGGAACCATCGTTCAATCTTGCCGCGCCCCTCCGGCTGGTACGGTGGGCTGTGCACGATCAGGATGCCCAACGATGCAGCAATACGGGCGAGTTGCTGGGAATGAAAAACCTTGCCGTTGTCAACGTACAGGCGAATCGGAATGCCCCGGGCTTTCACGCCCTGCCGCAGGCAATCCAGCAGAGAGTCCAGTCCTTCGCTCAGATAGAACTGGGCATGGGGGATGAGGCGGCTGGCGTCGTCGATGATCGCATAGAGAAAGCTCTGGCGCTTGCCGCCTTCGGGGCGTTGCACGTAAGGGCCGTACAGCATGTCGGATTGCCAGATCTGGTTGGCATATTCGGCTTCGAACTTCCTGCGGGCGGTCGTCGGATTGAGAAGCTCGCGTTCGGTCAGTCCTCGCTCCTTGAGGAAGCGATACAGGCTGGCCATGGAGATTGGCGGCGAGTCGGAGCCTGAGGAAAGGGCCAGTTCACGCAATAATGTTGCGGCAGTTCGATGAGGGTTCTCCCGCTTCAGGCGTTCAATCAGTTGCGCCAGTTGAGGCGGAATCACTCGCGAAACGCCGGAATCGCAGCGCGGCTTTGGCGCCAGCGCGGGGAAACCATCCAGGCGGTAGCGGCGCGCCCAGATGAGCAGGGTATCCACGGAAACCTGCGTGCGGTTGGAATAGGGGAACTCATGTTCGTTAGCGGCAATGTCGCGGGCGCGCCGTATCATCTCGCCGCGCGGGAGCACTTCGATGACCAGCGGTGCGATCAGGCCATATCGGAACAATGCGATTTTTTCGGTTTTGGCATCCATAGGCTTTGCCCTCCCTGACAGAGAGCCTATGGCGACTTCCGTCCGGCCTCAACGCAAGTGTTGTGTGTTCCTGCGGCCGTCCATCAGAAGGACGGCGAAAGCGTGCGACGTCGACCATCCGGAGCCAGAAAACCAGGCCAGCCGAGCAGATGCATACGTAGCTTATCGAAGAGAAAACCATGCGCCCTTCGCCAGCCGGCGGTTTCGAGCATGGTCAAGGCCCGGGCGGAAAAATCCGGAGCTGGAGGCGGTTTCGTCAAAGCCGCGAGTGCCGCAGCCAGACCGGAGGCCTGACAGCAAAACTTGCGTGCCCACTGCTGTCCGCGCTGATAAGGCATGGCGCTGTCGCCGGCGATAGCTGCCGATCGCGTCATTGTTTTATGATCGAGCAGCCGCGCCTTGAGAAACGCTGCGATGAACGTGATGGCGAAGCGCATGTAAGGCAATACGAACTCAGGCAATAGCGATATGGTACGGCGGCAGGCCAGACACAGGTATCGGGGCACCCGAATCCTGCCGTCGATGCCTGGTTCGCTCACGGTGCGCCAATAATATCCATGCGCCCTCAGGGGCTTTCCCTCACCGCACAACGCGCATGAACAGGGTCGTCGACCATGCGAGTGTGCATGTTGTTCGTTGTATTGCTGGATTGAACCGGAGAACGGATATAGCATCTGCATAGGGACCTCTCGGCGAGTGAATATCGAAAGGCCCCAGGAGGGTGCCGCAGGTTACGGCTGCTGCACCTTCCGCCTTTCCCCTTCCTGGAAAGCCCTCCGCGTTTTCATGAGAATACTCCCGAATGCGGATTTGCCGGCACCATAACCCGCGGACACCTGTCTCTTCCTCGATCTCCGAACCAATGAATTCTCGAGATGCTTAACTTCAGGCGGGAATTTATTGAGACAAAAAGGCAGGCTTAGCGGGTGGAATATCGTGACGGGCTACAGTTAGAATCGTGGAACAGGATAGGAATGATGCTCATCCTGACAACTGCGATCTCGAAAAGCTGCAAGGGCTGTCATTATCTTCCGTTGAATATCCAGGATATGATGAACCTATAGAGAAAGTGCTCCCAGAATATCCGCAAGCTCTTAAAGAAAAGGGCATTGCAGGAAAGGTTGCGGTTACTATCTGGTTCTATGACAGAAATGTGGTCCTTGCTTGTGCCTATAGCGGTCCTAGGGAGCTGCGACCTCTAGTTGAAAAAGCAGTAATGAGGTGGAAGTTTAAACCTGCAACACTTGGTGACGAAAAGCTCTGTATGAGAACGGTAGTAACTTTCGAATTTGTTCCCTAGATGCGTAACTTCGGAGCTCGCGACTTCGTGAGAGTTATGGGATAGTCGATGGTAAAATGAGTTTGCATCATTCGTGTTTGCCTATCAATTCTTGGTTCCGTTATGGCTAGAATCCTTTTCTTGTTGGTAGTGCCATTGGTGAGTTTAGCCGCATATGGAAATATTTGCATCCTGGAACCAGTTACTGTATCAGACATACGCGGACGTGTGATTTATGTGGATGGGGAAAGGGAATTTGCGGTCCGCGATGAGATTGATGCAGAGCTCTGGCAAATCAAGCCCGACGGCAGCAGATTGCTGATGGCAAAAACCACAACTGATGCTAAAGGCTATTTTTCATTTGGCAAAGCCAAACACGGTCAGTACTATCTGATTCTCAGCTCTCCCGCCGCAAGAGAAGGATATTTGATTGAAGTCAAAGGTCGGAATATATTTCATTGGGTTCGGAATAACTGGCTTGAGATTGGTCTTGGTTTGGTGCGGCCGGAAGGATGTCCTCCTAGCTACATCAAAGCATCGAGAAGAAAAGAGTCTTCGACCGAGTGATTTCCATGCGATATTTTTGGGACGGTGCTCTGAGACTCAGCACTTGCGAATGGTTTCCCAGAACGCGACTTGAAAATCATCACTTAGGCCACACCCGCATTTAGCCGCTAATATCCTACCCCAAGGCTGTATAATGCGGCCTGGAATGCTAAGAAAATTGGTTAACCTGTGCATAGATTGGAGAGTGAGGCAAGAGCGGGACCGTTTCCCTTCCATAGACTGGAGAGTGCTTCACAACCGCCTCACAGAATACATCGGGAACCACCCAACATTCCTTGAAGCCCGAAGTGGCCGATTGATGGCGATAAACGACGAGACGGAAAACGAAATCGTCGCACTTGCAATAGCGTGCATACGTGAAGGTGCTCCTCCATGGGAATCGGAAGGACACGCCATCAGTCTGGCCAAAACACTGTCCGGAGAACGGGATCTTGACAGCGTAGTGCTTCTGAGCAGAGATTCAGAAACCTTCGTCGGGTATTATGTTCGGGTGTCTCAGCGCTGGAAATGATGCCCATCAATCGAATTCTGCAAGCACATTGTATGAATTGTCCTGACAATATCCTACTTCGCGACGGAAAATGAAATTTGCATCTGATAAGGAAATTCGACAGGTAGAGGATCTGGTACAGGAACTCTTCAACCAAGTTATGTATGGTACGGTGTTATGTTCCACAATGGGACTGCAGGAAAATCACGCATAGCGAAGCCGCAAGATCACCGATAAAATAAATTCATTCAAACACCAGGAATTAGCTAGTTTCTGTCGCAAAACGTGTGAGAAGCCGCAATTATAGAGTACTTTGGGGCCTCCTCGGAAGTAATAAGGTGCAAATGCGTACAA
>JAFGIY010000134.1 GCA_016929335.1 Acidobacteriota bacterium
ATACGCAACCCTTTCAGGGTTGATTTCTTGCACGGTTCCTCCCAGGGTTGACCGCAAAAAACGCGGCCAACCCTGGGCTCTGATACGGAGCCCTCAGGGCTTCTGCAGAGCAGACGCCAGATTTGCCATTAGAAAGATCTGCGGCTAAGCCGGAATTAAGAGTTTTTTGCGGTTTGCAGGCTTGCCGAAGGCACACGAAAGATCATGCAAAGCGCGGCATGAATGCAGGATCCCTCTGAATCCAGCTTTCACGGCTTAAGGAAAATGTATAAACTCCATGTCGCGGCTTCAGCCGCGACCCACATGAAGCGGATGTTTGTGTGACCAGGGTGGCTTGAATTTGCCTCAAGGACACAACAAACAACCTGATTTCGGTTCAGGTTGTTTGATATGTACAGGTTCGATGAAATAACGCAGCAGCAGAAGTCCCGTGACAAATGGGGCTAGGCATACCTGCCGTAGCTCTTGGTAATGTCTATCATGGCTTTCACGTTTGCCGGTGAGGCCTCATCCAGGCATGTGGCTGTCATGATAAAGCCGCCGTTTTTACCGCATACTTTGATAAGGTTCCTGCAATAATCTTCTACCTCTGAGACTGCACCGGCCTTTAAAAGAAATCCGGGGACGTCAATCATAAAGCAAAGATGTCCGCCCAGCACGGCCTTTGCCTTTTGCGGATCGGTCTTTGCGAAATGACAGAGAACCTTGCCCTTGGGCAATTCGCAAAGATATTCCAGGCGTTGATCCCATGTGCCTTCGAAGAACGGGCACGGCGTCCATCCGGCGTCGACCAGGGCAAGAAGAACCTTCTTGAGGGTTGGCCAGTAGAATTTCTCAAATTGAGGCAGAGACATGAATCCATCCGATCCTCTGTGAAGCGCCATGAATACTCTTTTGACACTGCCGTCTTCGGGAGCGGGGGATGCCTTTATCATGTCTATGGTCTGTTTGCAGAACATATCGCACGCTTCCACGAGCTTGTCGGGAATGCGGTACATGTCAAGCATGGCGCCGCGCATGCCGCGGAGGAAGTCGGAAATCATGTCGAAGGCTGACCCTGCCATCATCCTGGAGGTCTGATAAGAAGGGAAACCCAGCCGCGCCATATGCCTGTCGAAGCCGAGATCCTGGGTCTGGTACTCTGCCTGCAATTCCGCTGCTTTGCGGAAATTTTCAAGCATCGCCGCCATATCCGGCCTGGTAAACTGCGCCAGGTAGGGAGCCATCCCCATGCCGTAAAAGAGCGACCGGAATGGTGACATCCCGGCTAATGGTGCAGCGGCTTTCACAACGCGGGGCAGGTATGTGCGCACGATGTAATCGGACGGATCGCTGAGCAAGGCGTCGTACTCCTCCGCGCTCATCGGTCCCAGTTCGATAACCTGGTGACTGAGGTTCGGCGCCACGCCAAAACCCGGCCATTTGAATTGCAGCGGATTGAGGATCTCCAACGCTTTCCCTGAAATAGATGCGGTTTGAGCCCAGTACACGTCCGGTTCAAGCTCTGTTATTGTCCGGATATTGGCCGCCCTCCATTGTGGGGAATCATAATATGCGGATGAAAAAGGAATGCCGCAATATGTGCCCGCGAAGTAGCCGACGAAGAGCTGGATCGGCACCCGGTCCGGCACCTTCATTGCAATAGCCTCATTTACCCTGTTGTCCCTTTCTGCATATTCCTTTGCAGCTCTCTCTCCAGACATATCTTCCTCCCAATGGTGACTGTCCCCGTTTATTGATAGCTTTGGAAACGCTGGTATGGAGCGTTCCAGAGATCGGCGAAAATCGGCTCGAATCTTTCGACCGGGAAAGACCGGTCAATGATTTGGCGGGCTTCCGCAAGAGATGTGACGGCGCCGGTTGCCAGCATCTGCATCGCGATGTTGCCCAAAGCCGTAGCTTCAGACGGACCCGCAACAACCATCCGTCCCGTTGCATCCGCAGTGAACTGATTCAGCAGCCTGTTCTTCGATCCGCCGCCCATGATGCGGATCTCTTCAAACTGAATACCCGTCAACTCCTCGAGTGACTCGAGCACATTTCGATACTTAAAAGCCAGGCTTTCCAGAATAGCCCGGGTGTAGGCCGGCGGTCCTGAAGGCGCGGGCTGTTCCGTGCGCCTGCAGTATTCAGCTATTGCGGAGAGCATATTATCGGGATGCAGGAAATCCGGATGGTCCGGATCAAACAGCGAAATAAACCGGTGCCGTTCATCCTTTGCGGCATCCATCAATCCCTCATAGGTGAAGTCCTGTCCGGAAGCCGCCCAGCATTTCCGGCATGACTGCAGGAGCCAGAGACCGCCTATATTTTTCAGCAGCCGGATTGTCCCGCAGACTCCCCCTTCGTTTGTAAAATTCAGATCGCGCGCTCGCGGTGTGATGACGGGCGCAGGGATTTCGGCGCCAAGCAGGGACCACGTGCCGGAGCTCAGAAAAGCGCTTTTGCCGGATGCCGATACGGCAGCGACAGCGGATCCCGTATCATGACAGGCGGGTGCGACGACCGGAGTGCCGGCGAACGCATTAGACACAACATTCCGGATCGTGCCCAACACCGTGCCGGGCTTTACAATCGGCTGCAACAGCCGCGCGGGCAAATCCATTTCTTTTAAAAGGCCTGCGGCCCAGAAGCCCGTGCCCGCATCGATCAACTGCGTGGTTGTGGCGTTGGTATATTCGGATGCCAGTCTTCCGCAAAGCCAATAATTCAGCAGATCCGGAATCGTGACTAATGCCCTGGCTGCTTTAAGCAGCTGAGGAGTCGATATGGAAGCTGCGTAGAGCTGATAAAGCGTGTTGAAAGGCAGAAATTGTATCCCGGTAATATCGTAGATATTTTCGCGCGGAATCACCGCAAAAACCGCGTCCATTATTCCCTCGGTGCGCGCGTCTCTGTAATGATAGGGATTCTCCAGAAGATTTCCCCGCTCTCCAAGCAGCGCGTAGTCGACGCCCCACGTATCGATGCCGACGCTGTCGAGCCTGGGAAGGGAAGGGGAATCAAGCGCCTTCTTCATCTCATGCCATAGGCGCAGAATATCCCAGTGCAGTTCGCCGCAATATTGAACAGGCTCGTTAGGGAAGCGATAGATCTCACTTATACGGAGCACATCGGATTGAAGCTGCCCGAGAATCGCCCGCCCGCTTTCGGCTCCAAGATCGAATGCCAGGAAATTCACCTTTGTCCGCCTTTCTCCTTTTCATTCGTGCAATTCGTGGCTGCGGATTATTTGCGCTTTGCCCCCAGCGGAGTCAAAGCGATTTTGCCGGAATCCTCCGACCTGTCGGACCGCGTATACTTTTTCATGCTGAAACGGGCGTCAGGCAAGCCAAGACGCTTTTTGATCGCAAGCAGATCCTGTTCTTTTTCAAAGGGGATTCTGGCAAACGGAACGTCAAGCTGCTTGCTGATCAACAGTGTCCAGCAGTAGGTCTCAAGGTTTTCAGCGTACCACTCGGCATGAGTCGGTGAATCAGCCCAGCAGACAATTCCGTGGTTTCCCAGAAGGATAGTGTTATGGTTCCGTACAAATGGAATCACCGTCTCGGCAAACTTTTTTGTTCCAGGCGTCTCATATGGAGTGATGGCAACTCTGCCGACAAACACGTCAAATTCGGGAATGATAGGAGACGGCGGAATACATCCGGTAATGGCATAGGCTGTTGCATGCGGAGGATGACAATGGACCACGGCCCTGGCCTCGGGCACGTTCTTGTAGATTTCGAGATGCAGAAAGGCTTCGCTGGTGCGAGGCAAATCGCCGGCGAGCTGGTTCCCTTCGAGGTCGACAAGGCATAGGTCTTCAGGTTTGAGATCGACCTTGCTCAGCAGTGTAGGGGTGCAGATTACGGCATTTTCGCCGATACGACAGGAGATATTGCCGCCGTTGCCGTCCACATAGCTCCGCATCCACAATTTCCAGCCAACTGCACAAATCTCCTTTTTGACGGCTTGTGCCTCCGGCGAATAGAACAGGCGGGCCATTTCCGGGCTTGTGCTTTTGAGCATGGTTTTGCTCGTTTTGTTTTTCGGACGGCCAAAAGCAAGCGCAGCCTGATCCAGGCTTTTCCTTCGCCCGCGGATTCCCGAAGCGGTGTTTCTCGCTGCGCCTTTGCTGTCGCCTCCGGCCGAACGCTTTTTTCTTTTCAAATCAGTGCTTTTCATTTCCTGTCATCCGATTCGTTAAAATGCAGCTACATAGTTTACAAACTATACAATTTTATTTCAGTTGAATATCTTACGGAGCTTTTTCTCCCGGCTGTCGCGAACCTCCCAGAAATTTCCAGACCGCTCGAGCGGTGCGCTTCAATGCGTTGCCGGTGCCCGAAGCAGATTTTCCCAGGGAAGCTCCGACGGCATCGGAACCGGTTGACAGGCCCTTGCCGGTTTTGCGGGCTGCCGTCATCTGGGCGCCTGCCGTTGATCCGCCCACATGAATCGCGGTTTTAAAAGGAGCCTGAGCTTCGTGGACGGGTATGAGGACGGATTCCCGGGAAGCATCCAGTTTTGCCAGGACCGGCGCCGGGAAATCCGTTTGCATTTTTTCAGCCAGAGACCAGTCGGGCCATTCGATCCAGGAGATCGCGTTCATAGGCGCCTGTCTTTCACCGAGATTGACGATCTCCGGAATTATTAAAGGCCTCATGACGCCACAATCGTCGCCGCCACAGCCGCCATGGCACGCTTCCGGATCCAGGAATGAAGCGTGTTTTCCTTTTGAGATCCATACGGTTGGTCCCTGCTGCTCTGCATTGAGGAATCCGCTGCGAATAGCGTGACTGGCATCGCAGACGGTGTCTTCATGCGCGGCGGCGTACCAGTATACGGATTTCCGGGAAGCGGCATCCTCCGTGGCTGTCGCGGCCCATAGCAGAGCCGAAACATGTTCTACATCAAGATCGTGTCCGAGTCGGCCGCAATCCCTGTTCCATAAGTGATAGTAGTGAACCTCGACGAAGCTTCCTGATCTGCCGGGTAAAGCCGTTGGAAAGACCTGCCCGTAAATGGTTCCGTCCTTCGCCAGTAACTGCGGTTTCGACGATCCGGGATGAAACCTCGCAGGCATCCCATCGCATTCATCGACGCTGATCATGAATTCCGGCGCAAATTTTCCCAGAAGCTCCTGCTCGATCTTATCCGCAAGGCCGTCCGCATCGCTATCAACGCGCGAGGAATCGAAGAGCATACTCAGTGCCAGGGGAATCACAATCAACATAGATGCAAGAGGCATAGGGAGATCTTACAAGAGAACCGCTTACCGGGATAGAATCAAATTGCAATCGCCGGCGTAGATACTATCGCCGGGATTGATGAAACAAGAAACCGACCTCAACCGCGAGTTTGATTTTGGTTTGCCTGCGAGGGCGGATCTTTCCGCATCAGGTTTTTCCGCAGCATTTCTTGTATTTTTTACCGCTGCCGCAGGGACAGGGATCATTTCTTCCCGGACGCTCTCCACCGGCTGAACCGGAATCCTGTTTGCGCGCCCACTCCATGACGTTTGCGGGAGGCCTCTGTGCGCGAAGCTCGGAGGCCATGAATTTCATATAGGGCGCCGAGTGCGTGAAGAAAAGCTTGTAGCCGGGACACAGGTAATTCAGATTTTCCTCTCCGTCGGGGGTTATTGCAAAACGATGCTTCGGGCACTCGCCGTTGCAGATGAAGCGGACATTGCAGTCCAGGCAAAAGCGCGGCAAACGGTCCTTTTTATCCTGGCCGAAGCGCGTCTGCTGCGGAGAATTCAACATCGATGCAAGCGGCTGCTCCATGATATTGCCGAGCCTGTTTTCGGGATAAACGTAGTGGTCGCAGGAATAAATATCACCGTTATGCTCGAGCACAACGGCCGATCCGCAGGTTCTCTGGAAAACGCACAGGGACGGTTCCATTCCCATCCATGCCGCAAGCGTGACATCAAAAAGCTGGACAAAGATTTTTCCGACATCGTTCCGCACCCATTCGTCGAGGATCGAGCAGAGAAACCTGCCGTACTGCAGCGGTTCGACGGACCATTCCGTTACTTTTGCGGCTGCCGCGGATTTGGGAGAAACGAGCTGCAGCCCATCAGCCGCGGGTTCGAGGGCGACTCGCTCCACTATGGGAATGAACTGCATGAATCCGTGCCCGATCTCCCTCAGAAATCGGTACACTTCCAGGGGATATCGGGAATTAAGTTTCTGGACGACCGTCAGCGTATTGAAATCGACACCGTGTTTTTTAAGAAAACCTACGCTTCGCATGACTCTGTCGAAGCTGGGCGCTCCTCCTTTGTCCACGCGGTAGCGGTCGTGCAGATGACGGGGCCCGTCCAGCGAGAGCCCGATGAGAAAGCGGTTCGCGGCCAGAAACTCGCACCACCCGTCATCGAGAAGGATGCCGTTGGTCTGAAGAGTGTTTTCTATTCTTTTACCGTTTGCATACTTTTCCTGCAGGGCAAGGACCTTGCGGAAATAATCCACGCCGAGCAGCGTCGGCTCTCCACCCTGCCATGCGAAACTGACCACAGGAACGGATTGCGACGCGAGATACTGGCGGATGTACTCCTCCAGTATTTCGTCCGGAAGAATCCAGTCGGACAAGTGCGGCTTGCCCGGATAAAGCCGTTCTTTTTCAAGATAAAAGCAGTACCGGCAGGCGAGGTTGCACGCCGGGCCGACGGGCTTGGCTAATACGTGAAAAGGATGCAGAGTCGTTGCTTTGTTTTCCATACTCAATAAACGGCTATAGAAAGAATACATCAGGTTTGATTATGCTTTGCATAATTCGTGCCATTCGTGGCTGAATTGTCCGGAATGCAGATTTTTGGAGGCATCATTATGAACAGACCCGCGCGTCTTCTTTGTCTTGTCTTCTTTCTGATATCGATCAACATTACAGGCCAGACCAAAACGCCCGGCGGATTGCCGCGTTTCGAATTCCCGCTGTGGGAAGGCAACGCTCCCGGTGCGCTTGGCAAAGAACCAAAAGATATACCGACTTTGACTCCGTATTTTGCTCCCCGGGCAAAGGCGACCGGGGCTTCTATCGTTATTTGCCCCGGCGGCGGATATGGACATCTGGCGCCGCAGGAAGGATTCCACTACGCCCTCTGGCTGAATGAACAGGGTATTGCCGGATTCGTGCTGAAGTACCGTCTCGGTAGCGGTGGATACAGGCACCCTGTGATGATGCAGGATGTACAGAGAGCGATCCGATATGTCCGTGCCAATGCCGGGAAGTGGGGGCTGGATCCGAACCGCATCGGAGTGATGGGATCATCGGCGGGCGGACATCTGGCTTCTACAGCCCTTACTCATTTTGATGCCGGAGATCCGGAGGCCGCGGATCCTGTCGACCGAGTCCGTTCGCGGCCTGATCTGGGAATCCTCTGCTATCCGGTTATCACCATGGGGCCCGATACACACGACGGCTCCAGGCGCAATTTGCTCGGCGATAATCCGGATCCGAAGCTGGTCGAATTGCTTTCGAATGAAAAGCAGGTCAGGAAAGACACGCCCCCGACATTTATTCTTCATACATTCGAAGATGCAGCGGTGAAGGTGGAGAATGCGATGGAGTTCGCCGCCGCTCTCAGACACCAGGGCGTACCTTTTGCGCTGCATATCTATACCAAAGGAGCGCACGGCATGGGCCTCGGTTCTGCGCAATGGGATCCCGACAATCGTCACATGTGGACGCACGAGTGCGCACTCTGGCTGAAAGAACAGGGATTCGGCAACGGTTCAACGGGGAAGATATAATGCGGGTTAACGACAGGCAGCCACGGATTTCACGGATTATATGTCCATGCAGCCATCATTTAAAATCCGTGCAATCCGTGGCGCCTCTATCCTGATGAACGTAGCAATCTGTTGTACTAAAAGCGGAAGGTGTATTGCAGTTTAACGGTACCCCTGTCGTAACTTGAAACATAGTTATGCTCGGAGTCTTTTTCCCATCCGCGGTTCAGCACAACGAACAGATCGTTTCCCGGCTGGAGAATCCAGCGGAATCGAGTCTGGAAGCCAAGGATTCTCGATTCATTGTCATATTGAACCAGGTTGGCCCAGGAGATATTGGGAGAGAAGTTATAGTCCGCCTGCACGGAAAAGAGCTGTTTGAAAAACCTGCCCTGGACAAGATCCACATCAGCCCGTTCCGCCTCCAATCCCAGAAGCAGATGGGAGTTGGGTTTCAGTGTCAGTCCCAATTCAAAACTTCTTTGTGTTCCGTTATAGAAATCTCCAAATTCGGATTCGAAATCAACGACCCAGAACCGCTTCGTAGCCGTCTCAAGTCTTACGCCATAGCGGGTGAATTGATAAGATCCTGGTGGAAGTGTAACCTCTCGGCTGATGGGAAAGGGATGGGACAGGCGCTCGAATTGGGGCAAGACTTCAATCTCGAACAAATCCCCTGAATTGAATTCAACCTCGAATGGGGAAATGGCGACATTCCAGCTTTCCACTTGATTATTCAGGTCGGTAACCACCTCCGGAAACGCGTGGAAAGTGAATTGCCTTACAATTCCATTTTCCGGGCGCGGTCTGAACATAAGGGTTCCGTTCGTTTTTCGCATGCCGGTTCTGGGAACGAATCCGAGTGCGGGACGGAAGCTTTCGCCGATTTGTTTCCAGCCGATACCCAGATACCAACGGTCATTAGGGTAGTCGATGGCAAATCCCCCCGCATAATCGGTTGCGTCGCTGGATTCGTCATCCGTGCCGAAAAGAAACAGGCTGAGGATGAGATTTTTATTCCCTCTGAAATTGGAGGTGGCAAAACGTGCATCGGCGCCTATCAACGTATTGCCACCCGTGCCCGAAGGATTGCCATTCGTAAAAATTCCTCCCACGTAGGATTGCTTCCAGAAATCCCGACTGATGCGCGTAACAAAAAGATTCTGGCCCTTGAGCCCTATTTCGCCGACTTCACCCGTCTGGACATCCATCACGCCGATGTTGAAGCGGGACTGCCTGCCCGTTATCTTTCCTCCGGCGAGGATGGGCACTTCTCTTGAGATTCCATCCTGCTCCATTAATCCGATTCGACGGCTGAAGAAGGGTATAAGATCAGGGAAAAAAGTATTTCCGGTTGCCATTTCAAAAACGCCGGCGCCTTCCAGAAAGAAGGCCCGCTTCTCAGGATAAAAAAGATCAAAGCGTGTCAGGTTGACCTGCCGGGCGTCGACCTCGGTTTCCGCAAAGTCGGTGTTAACGGTGAGAGAAGCATTAAGATTGGGCGCCAGATTTTTTGATATATCCAGGCCGCCGTCGACTTCCCAGTCGTTTCCTTCCTTGCGAACGACGAGGCCATAAGGACGTATATCAATTCCCATCCCCTGGTGAATGTCCGGCAAACCTTCCAGTCGGCCGGCTTCCGCGAGATTGGTCAGCCAGATATTCTGACGGGCGCCTGACCAGCGGTTCGTTTCGTTGTGCCTTTTTATGGCTCGCTCGAAATTCAGTCCCCACACGGACTGGCCGGGCTGGAAGCGCAGTGTCTTGAACGGGATGACGATCTCCGCAACCCAGCCGTCAGGGGTGATGCGGGCATGAGCATTCCAGATCCCGTCCCATGTAAGATCGGTAAATTCGGAACTGTTGGAAATTTGACCGTCCGCACGCGCGCCCGTGGGATTTACATCGAAGAAGAAGCCGTTGCGGTGATCCAGGAACGGATCGATCACAATCGAAATATTGTCGTCTACATCCAGTTCCGCGTCACGTGTAAGCTGAGTCGCGATGATGGCGGAAGACGTGCGGTCGTGGCAGACAACACCGAAATAAAGCGCTTCTCCGTCGACGAGAATGCGAACATCGGTTTTTTCGCTTGGAGTTCCCCCTTCTCTGGGCACGACTTGAATGAGATCTCCAATAGGAGCGGCTGATTCCCAGGCCGGTTCGTCCAGCTTACCGTCGATCCGGATGCGTTCGCTGATCTGGAAAGCCCTGGCCCTGGGAGTCTGCGCAAGCGCGTGCTGCGCATGAAGAAAATGGATAATTGCCATCAAACTGATAATTCCTGCCAACCTCATAACCGGCGACAACAACCTGTAACTCATGCCTGCTCCATCCGTAAACCATTGATCCCCAAAAGCACACAGTTGCGCTTTCTCCATTCATTAACATTTTCTTAACAATACGATCGCTTTCGTAGATGTTGCAGAAAAACCTCCATATTTTATTCCACACCGGGTTGATCCGGCAAAAATGCAATTCCGGCAAAGAAATTTTCGCTCATTTTCGTCCTTGTTCATTAGGTATATGTGGGCATGTCCATTTCGCAACTATTTGCAATGATCAAGGAGGAGAACTATGGCTGGAACTGTGACAGGCAAGAGGAATAATCCGGAGCAAGCTGATCGTATCAAGAAATTGCAGGAAGATATAAACAACCTTTGCGGCGATCAGGCGATATTCGGCGCTTCTCCCGATCTCCCTGCCGACACTCAGGAAACCGACTTGGAGGATATTCGTGCATTTGAGGCGGTCGGGAAGGGGATCAGCCTTTTTGAAGGATTACAGCAACACGGCATTGATCTTCCTCATCCGGATAAGCTGAATGAAATGCAGAGTCGCAAGAAAGTCCTGGAAATACTGAATTCACTTTCAGATCTGCGCATTTTCCTGATTGGAATCGAAGAAATGAGCGGCCGCAAGCTCTACCGGCTGCTCTGGGAGCAGACGCTCTGGGAAGGGTGTTATGTCCGCAAGCGCAATCCGAACGCCGTGACTCTAATTGATGTTTCCCGCAAGGCGGCGCAGTCCAAAATGCGGCAATTCCTGGACGGCATTATGAAGAAGGAATCTGTTCATTGATTGTTTCAGCCGTCAGGTTTCAGCGATCAGGCATCAGCTGACACCTGACAGCTGAAAGCTGACCGCTTAACCTGCATGCGAGGTCCAATATGACCTGCTTTTGGCCTGCGACTTGGGTTTTCTGGGCAAAGATGACCATGAAGCGATGAATAATATTGTTATTGAGGTGAAGCGAATTGTAGCTTGAACCATAATTTGGCCGCGGCTGGAAGCATGAGTTGGCCACGCTATATCTGTAACTCCTTTAGCCGCAACAGCGGGCTGAATGGCATTGCATTCGCATTGGAAGCATATATTGGCCGCAAGCGAAAAAAGGAAGCATACGATGGCCGGGATTGCAGATTGACAGCAAATCATCAGTCCGGTTACGCGACTTTTCAGACATCTGAGCCATCTTTTATGGATAAAAGGTTTACAGAATTCGCTAAAATTCGCAATTTCACATCATTTCGGGACCCAGGCCTGGTAATCCAGGGTAAATTCCGCCTTGGCAGAGCGGTTTCGTTCAATGGGCATTACGTCGACTTCGATACCTATGCCTCAATTGCGGGCTCATTTTATATTGGCACCCTTTTGCTGGCTATGGTCTTTGGGCACACTTCTGCCTCATTGCAGATCACACTGCTGACTGATTACTTAAATCAACGAGGCTTTACAAAATCCGGCTCTTTCCCTTCAGCCCAGGGATTATAGTGCAGGACAAACTGTACGCGATCGGTTATGGCCGGATGATCATACGTCCAGAAGATCAACCAGCGGCTTGGATTGCGGTAGGATAAACTCCTTTGCCCAAGCGCCTGGAATGCCTGTGCCGCTGCCTGGTTCGCATTCGGCACGATGCCGTGAATGACCTCGATTCCATATTGGTCTGCCTGATGCTCGAGATGGCGGCTGAATCCGCTG
>JAFGIY010000135.1 GCA_016929335.1 Acidobacteriota bacterium
CTTCCAGACTGCCAATTCCATATCTCTTCACTAGGATTTCCATGTTCTTTTATATCAACACGCGATATTGCACAATCATAAGGGCGCGAGAGACTGTATCAAAACTCAACAATTGGGTTGAAAGCCGTGGTGGCGATGACGCAATCTGCATAAGCAAAGATTTCCATGTGGGTCGCGGCTGAAGCCGCGACCCGCATAATTTCGATAACCCTTCCGCGATCACCTGGAAAGATGATCCTGGTCTGAAATCCTCATTTTACTGAATAATCGCTTCGGCTCCCGGGCTTCATTTTTCTATCGCCAGCGGATTGTCACGCGATACGATCCCTTATTGTCGCGGTAATTGTCGTCATTGACGCCGATGAAGAGACGCCCACACCGGCATTCCTTATTGGATAATTGTAATGAGCAATCCACCAGGATCCTTGCAGGGCATAATGAACTTTGCCAATGCGCCCGCGACGAGTCCGATAATGACAATCCAGAGCAGATGCAGCATACGCCCTCCTGTATTGATTTATAGGTTTGTGCGTTCGTTCACGCGCGATTTAGGAATGACAACTACTTCATCGCCGCTGGCGGAAGCTTCATCCCGATTGTGTTCATGATCTCCACCGCCTTTGCCTTGACGGTTTCTGCATTATGGACGGCTTCCATCAGATTGCCGCTATTAAATGCCGCCGAGGCATCGGTCATAATTTGATTAATGCTAGCCAGCGAAGCCTTGGCAGATTCGAATTTTTCTTTATCGAGCCCGGCGGGCAGTTTTCTGGATCTTGAAAGAATATTGACCCGGCTCTGTATCGCATCCAGCATTCCTGGAAGCCGGTCGCTCATATCTTGCCAGCTCTCAGTCAAATAGACCGGTTCTACAACTGCAAAGTCACAAAAATTGGATGCCCGAATGTGCCGTAAATCCATCGCAGGCAAATATCGGGATTACGGATCAATCCCGGTTCGAATTCCTTCGCTTAAAATGAGACCGGGACGAGCTGAATTTCCGGCGGCTGATTTCCTTCGGCATACCTCCGTCCACTGTCAGGCCGCCGGCTGCGGCTGATGGGACCCTTTCTGGCCATCAACCGGGCATACCGGCATTCTGCTGAGCGCTCCATCCGCTGGATTTCGCTGAGAATTATGATTTGCTCCCTGTCGGGGACGGATGCTAGGATCGCCTCGGACCAAAGCCGCAGCGCTATTTAAAGAGGATGCATTATGGGAACGACACATGATCCAGGGGCGAAGCCGCCGTCAATACACAATTGGAGAACCAGCGACGAAGACGAAATAAAACGACGTCGATATCGTGCGCAAACGGAATCATTGAGCGTGCGGAACCTCGATCCGCGCTTCCCGATTTTTTCGAATTTTGCCGTGAAATCGAAAAGCGGCCTGACCTATTCGGTTGAAATCCGCAGTATATCACAGCGGCGTTTTTCCTGTAATTGCGTCGACTTTCGCATTAATGCTCTCGGAACCTGCAAGCATGTTGAGGCAACGCTGTTTTATCTCGAAGCCCGCTTCAGGCGGCTTTACAGCCGGGCTCTGACAATCGAAGCCGAACGTCTGGACGTGGTGCCGGATATAGCGTCCGGGGCGCTGCGCATCGAAGGTGATAACGGCAGGCTGCCGCCGGCGCTTATCCGCTTCGTTGATGGTGACGGGGTCCTGAGAATGGATGATCCTGAAGAAGCTGTCGCAAAGCTGCAGCGCGCCGGCATTCCTTCGCTGCGCATTTCCCAGGATGTGGAGCCATGGCTGGAGGCGCGGCGGCGCGAACAGGAACGGAAATCCGCGCTTCGGGAATATGAACGGAAAGTGCAGTCCGGGGAATGGCCGGCCCAGGAAACGCTGGTGCCCCTATATCCTTATCAACGCGAAGGCATGCGGCACCTGGCTTTTTGCGAGCGGGCACTGCTGGCTGATGAGATGGGATTGGGCAAGACGATTCAGGCCATAGCCGCGTGCGCCCTCCTTTACCGGCTGGGCAAAGCGGGACGTGCGCTGGTTGTCACGCCTGCTTCATTAAAAACCGAATGGGAGGAACAGATCCAGCGTTTCACCGAACTGCCCTATCAGCTGATATACGGACCGCGCGGGAAACGGCTGCGCCTCTACGCTTCCGCTCCCTTCTTCACGATCGTCAATTATGAACAGATGCTGGCGGATGCGCTTGACGTCAACAGGCATCTTCAGCCGGACATTGTCATCCTGGACGAAGCGCAGCGCATAAAAAACTGGAGCACCAAAACGGCTCAAGCGGTCAAACGCCTGCAGGGCCGCTATGCTTTCGTTCTCACCGGCACACCGATTGAGAACCGCATCGACGATATTCATTCTCTGATGTCTTTTCTCGATCCGTCGGTCCTCGGACCGTTGTTTCGCTTTAACCGGGAATTTTATGAATTGGATGAGCGCGGACGCCCGTCCGGCTATAGGAATCTGGGGCAGCTTCACCAGCGCATCAAGCCTTTCCTATTGCGTCGACGAAAAGCGGATGTTGAAACAGAATTGCCGGATCGGACGGATCAAAGATACTCTGTGCGGCTCAGCCCAAAACAGGAGGATAACTATGCCGCGCACGAAGGCCAGGTGGCGCGGCTTGTGGCTATAGCAAAATCACGCCCGCTGACACAGCAGGAATCTGAGAAGCTTCAACGGGAATTGGCCATGATGCGCATGATTTGCGACACCAATTACATCCTGGACCCTGAAGACAGGACATGCCCCAAACTTGCGGAGCTGGAAAAGATTTTGGAAGAGTGCCGGGGCAACGGGGATGTGAAAGTGATCGTGTTTTCGGAGTGGGCGAGAATGCTGGAACTGGTCAGGGATCTCTGCGAACGAATGAAGATCGGATATGCGCTGCACACCGGTTCGGTTCCGCAGCGGCGAAGACGGGCGGAAATCCAATTGTTTAAAAACGATCCCAATTGCCGGGTTTTTCTGAGCACCGATTCCGGCAGCACAGGCCTGAACCTGCAGAATGCGAGCGTGGTGGTGAACTGCGATCTGCCTTGGAATCCCGCTCGCCTCGAACAGCGGATTGCGCGCGCCTGGCGCAAGCATCAGACGAAGCCCGTCACGGTGATTCACCTGGTTTCCGAAGGCACGATCGAGCAGCGGATGCTTGAGACCCTTTCGAGCAAGCAGGCGCTTGCTGACGGGATCCTGGATCTGCGCGGTGACCTGAGCTCTATCCGGTTCCGCGGTGGGAAGCAGGCTTTCCTCTCCCGCCTGGAGCAATTGGTCTCACAGCCGCAGGCGCCTGCAGCGCCTGTTTCCCGCGGGAAGGCATTGCCCGTCGATCGAGGACTGGGATTCAGCGAGATTGCCCGAAAGCTTCTGGGATTGGCCTGCATTCGATGCGAGGAGCGGTATCCTGCAGAAGGTTCTCATTCTGTCATTGTTGTTGTGGTGGATCGGGATGCGCCTCTGTATCGCGAAAAATTGTCCGCACCGTTCGAGGAATTTTTCGGCAAGGATGTCTCGGATCCGCTGGCGCCGGTGACGCTGGAGGTGATGGATCGATCAACGGATGAAGCGATGACGCGTCTGGTCGCGTCAGGATTGATTTCTCCAAGCACCCGCGCCATCCGTGAGCTCGGCGCATCAAGTGAAGAATCCCTGCCAAAACTTACAGAAGCAGAACGCCGGATTGTTCAGGATCATCGCCGACAGGCGAGCCGCAAGCTAAAAATGGCGGCCCTGCTGGGCGGAGGAGGATTGCTGGAGGAAGAACGGGAAGCTCTGCTTCAAGCAGGATTATGGCTGGCGAAGGCGCTGAGCGTGGAAAACAAGCTTGCGGAACCGGCTTCTCTGGAAGACGCAATGCGTACTCCACATGCTCTTTGCTGGGGGGGCCATCTTTCGGTCATCCGCAACTATGCATCCGATCCTTCTGCTGCCGCCGTTCCGGCAACCATCGCGTTGCGCACTCTGATCGGAGACTGATATGGGAAAAAACAGCCAGGCAAATTTCTAAGAAGCTTCGAGAGCTTCCATTGCTTCCGTATAGGGGAACACGTGCACGCCGTTTTCCATCAACTGCATTCGACTTCCTGTATAAATGACCCACTTGTTGACGGGTTTGTACCGGCCAACGGTTTCAGCCAGGGAAAAAAGCCCGCGACAATCGACGGGGGATACATTACGCCCTGACTTTATTTCAATGCCGAGAATATCGTCAACGCGCTCTATCTCCAGATCCACTTCCGCGCCTCCTTCCGTGCGATAGCATGACAGCCGCCAGTCTTTGCGCAAAACATGGTTTATATAGATAATCTGCAGCGTCAGCCACTGTTCAAATGTGGAGCCTTTCTGTTCGAGGGTGATGGGTCGGCGATGGATTCCGAGAATCGCGTTTCGAACGCCAACATCAAAGAACAGGAATTTGTCCCGCTGTGCAATGCGGCGCGTGATCTTTCTGCGAGGATGGAAGGCGGGCAATATTAAATGACCCAAATGCAAGACGATAAGAACTCCATGGGCTGAACGCTTCCGCAAAGACTCTGCGTCCTGGAAATTTGGAGATCTGGGAAAGGACTATACCCGCAATCCGCGAAATCTTGCTTCACCGGATACCGGTCGCAGTAGAGCGTCCGGTTGCCGGCGGATAGGATTCAGGAAGTTCGGAAGAAATCCTGGTGCCGGGGAAAACACGAAGAACTTGACTACGGTGATTTATCAGCTCTGTTCCAAGGAGAACACTCGCTCAGATCGCTTCGCGCCACATCCGGCGCATTCAGCGTCATACCAGCTCATGGGCATGCCGCACTGGGGACAACGCCAGCGCTCTTCTTCGTATTTAACCCATTTCTGAACGCCCATCTCACGCATTTTTTTAAGGTTTGGCAGGTATTCTTTGCGGTGCAGATAGCGGCCCATATTAATCAAATTCGTAATACGATAGCAGGGCAGCTCTTCGCATTCGGAACAACGGTCATTATCCTGTTTGTTCAAGGCGCACAGCCTTATATTGCAGTTTTGGCAATGGGCAGCAAGCTTGCCGCCGCTGAGACAGCCGTCGCAAAGAAGCCCGTCCATCCAATTCGAGGGCGGAATCCCCTTCATTGGCTTCGCCGGTCCGGATGAAGATTTCTTTTGCCGTCTCTTTTTAATTTGCTCCTCTTCGCCGTGTTTTGCGAGGTAAGCCTCGCAGGCTCCGCAGTATGTTCCGCATGCGGCTGCCAGATGCTCTCCATTTCCCGCAGCCTCGCCTTTCGATTTCGGATTTGGGATCGCCATGGCTTTCAAATCAACAAGAGCTCCGGTTAAGGCGGCTCCGGCCAGTCTCGTACAGAACTTCCTTCGCGTGGTGCATTCTTTTTTGGCATTCACCATGGCTTTCTCCTTATAGTTCATTCATCCACCAAATGCTGCAGCTTCGAATAACTGATCTACTATGCTCGCTAAAAATAGTATCCAAATTCTTTCGCCAATTCATCATAATATCATTTCATTTTGCTGTCACCATTGCATTTGGTGCCATAGTGCCTCATGCTGCCCTGGCAGCCCGGTGCCATGGTTTAATCGTAATCCCATTATAGCAAGGAGCCGGTAGTATTGATGGATGAGGTCTGATATGAATCCACCTGTCAAGTTAAGCGAGCTGATTCTAGCCCTGGAAATGCCGTCAGAGGAATATCGCATCTATTTTGATCGGAAAACGGGTGCGTTGGTTTCCGTTGAAAACACAATGCTTTCGAGCCTCGAAGACGGGGAAGGGGAAGATCTGGACGATCTCGCAGATTGGCAAAGAAAAGAATATGAAGTCGCCAAGGAAATTGTCAGCGATGACGGCAGCCGCTTCATCCCGCCGCCCGAAAAATTCGAGTTTCATGAATACCATGTGATGGAAGAATTTATACGATCCATCGATGACGATGAAGCTGCGGATCAGCTGTGGCGCGCCATCAGGGGTCGGGGCGCATTCCGCTATTTCAAAGATACGTTGCACCGGCTTGAAATACAGCAATCATGGCACGACTATCTTGAAGAAGCCCAGAGGGAGTTTGTGATTAAATGGGCTAAAGAGAACAACGTACCTTTTGAGGACGACCTCAGAAAATCGCGCAAATAGGTCCTCAGGCTGGGTTTCTACCGCTTCTGCATTGCAGCAGGACGATTAGAAGCTATAGAATGCCATCCAAATAATGGATGCAATAACCATAAAGTACTACGAGGACAACGCTGACAGCGTGTTCGCAGTGTACTCGTCTTTAAAGGGCGGTGTAGGGAAGCACTTCATCGAGCCATTCCCGGGAGGTTTGAACTTGAAACCTGTCGCTTCACTGCGAGCAGCGGGCTGGACCTGCGGAAGACATTTGACATAATGCTGGAATCTGTGGAGGTGACGGCTCTTCAGCGCGGCTGCCTGCGCTGGGAACCATAAAAGGCATATTCAATAGACGCTTGTAGGTTGTGGAGAAGCATGCCAAAACACCGGGATTCACTTCCGGCCTATCGGAACCCGAACACTTTGTGGAGTTCGCTGAACGCATACCCGAATGGTGTGTTGTCATTGGCCTGATCGGCAGCGGGCGGGAGATTCATGTGGGCGAAGAGGCCGGACTGGTTCAGTGGCGATATGCAGTGGAACAGCTCAAAGCCAATTCAAGATGGATCGCGCATGGTGCGCCGGAAGTGGGTATTCACTTCAACGGAAAGAGTTGGTCATCAGAGTCCACTCAGGTGATTCCCGACCGCGCCATCCATAGACTAAGAGTTGGAAAATGCCCAAAAACTTGCGCTATCCTCCTTGTGATCCTGCGCAAAAACCCAAATAATGGAAGCGCATAAGGATCGAAAATATGAAAAACTCGCACCGCTGGACATTCAGTGCCCGCTTCAGGCGGCACGCCTTCGGATGGCGTTCGCAGCCCGCCATCACCCGCATC
>JAFGIY010000136.1 GCA_016929335.1 Acidobacteriota bacterium
CGGGCGGGCATCTGCGGCGTTGCCGCTCCTCGACAATGTCCCGCATTGCCTGCGTCGCGGCGCCTTGCATCTGCCCGCCCGGCGCTCACGTCAAAATGTAAACTTATTGTTGCGCGGGCCCTTAGTTCGGCGGCATTTTGCGATAGTTGCCGGGAATCCTGGATCGGATTGCTTTTAACGCCCGGTAGACAATAAGCAGCAGCCGGACCAATAATTTCCAGCAGCGGCCATAATGCTTCCCGCAAAAAAGCAACAGGCTGCGATAATACAGATCCTGCCTCTGAGCCGATCCGTCCGCCTGGCTGGCGCCGCCCAGGTGAGTCACATGAAGGCGAGGATTATAAATGACTTTCCAGCCTGCGGCCCTCATGCGCATACACCAATCAGTGTCTTCAAAGTAAAGAGAGAACCGCTCGTCCAATTCGCCGATTTCCAGAATCACGCTGCGGCGAACGCACAGGCAGGCAGCTGAAACCCATTCAACTTCGAGCGGTTCGTCGGCGAACCAGTCATGCAGCGAACCGGAACCCAAGATGGAGCGAATTCCCCGACGGATAAGGTACACGGGAGAAGGTTCGGCTCCGAAAGCGAACATCTGAGGATTGCCCTGAGCGGTCAGGAGCCCAGGGCTCATGGCCGCTGCCTGAGATTGTCTGCCCAGCGAATTCGCCAGTGATTCAAGGACTTCCGCAAGAGCAAGCACGTCGGAATTCATTAAAATTACGAATTCGCCCTTTGCAGCGCGCAAGCCAAGGTTATTCCCCGCAGCGAAACCCAGGTTCCGTTTGCTGCGGATCACCTCAATCCCGTCGAATTGCGCCTTGACGGTTGAGCACACATCTTCATCGGAGCCGTTGTCTACTACAATAACCTGCCATCCCAGACCGTGAACGCCGTCATAAAAGCTCTTCAGGCATTGGAACAACAAATCGGGAGTGTTATAGACCAGCACAATGACAGTTGCCGGGACATCAGCATCAACACGAGTTATGGCCCGCATTTGATCGTGCATATAAACCTTCTCGATATGGGCAGTTCGCCCTGATTATTCCATAGATCCCGCGTAATCAGTATGACGGAAAAGACAATACACACGGCACCAGAACTAATGTTTTCCGATTTTCCTCCGATCAAACAGATAAAGATGAGGATAAAGGCATGACTATTCAGACCCGTGTATCTCAAGACCGCCGGAATGCTTCGAGAATCATGTCCCGCCTGGAATGCAATTTTACGTTTGAGGGGAAGCAACACAAGGCCATGATTCTTGATCTTTCGATGAAGGGCGCTTTTCTATCTTCCGCTTTCATGCCTCCAAACGGTTCCCATATCATCGTCGAAATCCAACAGCCCGGAGCAAAAAAGGACCTCATATTCAACGGCACCGTAATCCGCGGCAACTGGGGCCATTCCGAACATGGCAGGCGCGGCAGGTTCGGGATACGTTTTCCCGATGCTCCAATCGGGCTGTTGGCCCTGATCAGCAAACTATACTCATAAAGCGCAAAGCATTCGCCGTTAGCCACGAATTTTCCCGGCGCGGCCTGCGGCCACAACCAAATTGAGGCAGCCTCATGAACCGGCCGCGCTGGAGCTGTCCGTCATCAGCTATCAGGTCAAGAATAGGTTTTATTGCCAAAAAAACACCATGTATTAACGCAGTACTGCGAATTGCCCCGATCGAGCAGGCAATATTGCAAGATATTGTTCTTTAAAGGATTTGCGTGGAAGTTGCGACAGGCTCCCTATTTTGATCTTGTACAGCAGGACAGAAATGCTTATAAAACCTGATAGAGATTGAGATAGTTCTATCTGCTGCAGCACGTGTTTAATAAAAGCCGCTGAATGAGGAATCGGCATGAGCAAGCAGCGCACGTGGCAATCCTGGCTCTTGTTTTTAACAACACGGGCAGCTCTGATCTATCTTGGGGTAATGCTTCTGGGAGCGCTGCTGCAACGGCGCCTGATTTACCTCCCCAGCAGAGCAAAAGAAGAGGCCTTGATCAGACAGGCGGAAAGCGAAAAGCTTTATCCATGGCGGGATCACGGCATGAAGCTTATTGGCTGGCGCACTTCACTGCCGGACGCAGTTTCACGCCCGCGAAACCGGCTGGTCGTTTTTCACGGGAATGCCGGCTACGCCTTGCACCGGAGTTATTATGTAAATGGTTTCCATGCCCTTCCGGAAGGACCGATGACATGGGAGCTGTATTTATTTGAATATCCGGGCTATGGTGCCCGAGCCGGCTCGCCGGGCGAAGAAAGCATTATGGCGGCGGCACGGCAATCTGTCAGGGATCTCTTTCAAAACGACTCCAGACCACTATTTCTGCTGGGCGAATCTCTGGGAAGCAGTTTTGCCGCGCGCCTCGCTGCCGAAAATCCGCAATCCGTTTCAGGTTTGTTCCTGGTCACTCCAATGACCAGTCTTGCGGATGTGGCCTCCAATCACTACTGGTTTCTTCCTGTGCGCCTGATGCTGCGTGAACGCCATGATGTGCAAGCGCATTTGAAAACCTTCCCGGGCCCGGTGGCTTTTCTCGTGGCGGGACGTGATGAAATCATGTCAGGCAGCTTGGGACAGAAGCTTTTTGAAGAATATTCAGGGCTTAAGCGGATATGGATTCAACCGGAGGCCCGGCACAATACGCTGGATCTTTCTCCGGCGGCGCAATGGTGGCGTGAAGTTGAGGATTTCTTGAAAAACCAATGAGAACTATGACAGGAGTATAAGGCTATGGAATTCAGAGAGGTCATGGTGGCAAAGGTCGGTGAATTGCCGGATGGAACCATGAAACAGGTGGCGGTCGAAGGCGGAGAGATCCTTCTCACTAATGTTGAAGGCGAAATTTCCGCAGTGGGCGCCTTTTGCACTCATTATAGCGCCCGCCTTGAAAGCGGGCTCCTGAGCGGCGACACGATTGTCTGTCCGTATCATCAGGCTTGCTTTTGTGCAAAATCAGGCGACCTGAAACAGCCTCCCGCATTGAATGCGCTTCCTAAATTTGAAGTCCTGCTCAGGGGAGACGATGTGGTTGTTAAGCTCCCCGAAAAGATCGCAAAAAGCCGGATCCCTGAAATGGCGTCGCTCGATTTATCTCGCGACCCTCGGACATTTGTGATTCTGGGAGCCGGCGCGGCGGGAAACGCCGCGGCTCAAAGTCTTCGTCAAGGCGGCTATATGGGCAGAATCCTGATGGTTTCCGAAGAAACGGATCTTCCCTACGACCGGCCGAATCTGGACAAGGATTATCTCCAGGGCGAAGCCAAAGATGAATGGATGCCGCTGCGATCGGAAAAATTCTTTCAGAACCGCGGCATTGAATTGATGCTTGGGAAAAAGGCAACGAAAGTGGACGCCGCCACAAAGACCCTATCCTTTGAGAAAGGCGAAACACTCGCCTACGACAAACTGCTGCTGGCGACGGGAAGTATCCCCAGGAAGCTGGGAGTATCCGGTGAAACACTCCGGAATGTTTATACCCTCCGAAGCTACGAGGATTCAAGAGCGCTTGTCAAAGCATGCGAGAAGGCGGCACGGGCCGTAATAGTGGGATCAAGCTTCATCGGCCTGGAGGCGGCCTTCAGCCTCAGAAAGCGCGGGCTTCATGTAACCGTAGTGGCGCCGGAGGCAGTGCCTTTTGAGAAGATTTTCGGCGCAGAGATCGGCGCCATGTTCCGCAAATTTCACGAAGAGAATGGCGTGGCATTCCGGCTTGGAACCACCGTTGAAAAATTCGAAGGGGCCGATGCCGTAAATGCCGTGTTGCTGAAAAACGGAGACCGGATAGAAACGGATGTTGTTCTGATCGGAATCGGTGTTAAACCAAATACCGACTATCTGCAGGGAGTGCCCAGGGAAAGCGACGGCAGCATTAAAATAGACGCGTACTTCCGTGCAGCTGAAGATATTTACGCCGCAGGTGACATCGCTCGTTTTCGCGACTGGAGCTTTGGTGAAAACATACGGATTGAACACTGGCGCACGGCGGAACAACAGGGCCGCGATGCCGCATTAAATATGGCAGGGCAATCAACCCCGAACATGAATGTGCCGTTCTTCTGGACCAGGCAAGGCAATTTAGGCATCCGCTATGTGGGGCATGCTCCGGAGTGGGACGAGATTATTTTTGACGGCGACGTTTCAGCCGGAAATTTCCTGGCATTCTACATCAGGAAGAACGAAGTTCACGCCATCGCCGGATGCAAGCGCGACAAACAGATGGCGGCAATAATGGAACTCATGCGCCTGAAGCAGATGCCTCCCCCTGCGGAGATTCGGGGCAAGTCTCTCGACTTTCTTGAACTGCTCAGTCTCTCCCAGTAGTCGGCAGTCGTTGGTCGGCAGCCGGCAGTAAATATCCGGCGGAATCTGCCGACTGCCGACTAATAACTGCTTTTAAGTGCGCTGGGCTACTTTGCCTTTGCCGATGATGCCTTTTGTGATTCCCTTGCGGAGCTTTAGAATATCCGCCTTGGCATAGGGATGCCGGTCGCTGTGTTTCGGGTGTGTCGACGGATCCGCACCTTTTGCCATCTTATATTTGCCCTGAAATAGTACATGCATCCACTGAACCGGTTTATCCACTTTTAGTGTGGTGATCGGACAATGAATAACGCCGGCCGGAATATATATGATTGTGGTTTTATCGACGATATGCCGTTCCTGTTCCGCACCCATCATGATTTCAATCTCAGCGCCGAATTCGAAATAGTTATGAGGATTCCCGCCAAAAATGAAAAAGAGCTCATCCACTTCGTGCGCATGAGGCGCATGAATCATGACGCCCGGCTTGCTGAGGCAAAGCAGCTGCATTTCAATGGGAAAGCCGCTGAACCGGGATCCGACGCATCCCTTTTCTCCGCAGACATGAAGCATTGGCCCGATTTCTATCGGCTCCGTCATAAAGTATTTCCCATATTTTGATTTCTTAGTCGCCATAACATTCTCTCCTTCGTAGGACGGTGCAGTGAATAATCATTTGGAGCGTGGCTGCCAATATATCACAAGGCCACGCCAAAGAAATTAAATTACCCCAAGAACAAAAAGCAGCCGCAAATCGTCACGAATGCCGCCGTTCTTTCGTGATAATTCGTGGCATTGAAAATGTCCAAAGAAGGGATGCGGTTAGGGTTTGAATGCCTCGACGACGGCATCCATGTGATCGCCTTGTTTGAGAAGCCTGATTTTATGAAATCCGGCGTGTAAAAGGCCGTCCTTAATTTCTTCATAAGTGTACGTACCGCCGCCCGTAGTGCCGACGAGCATATTGATCGCGAAGATCGCTCCGTCTTTGGGAAAAGTCCTATCGGGACTCATGACATGGTCTCGAACCAGAATCCGGCCTCCCGGTTTTAGTGCGCGGAAGACTTTATTGAAAAGATCAAGATTTTCTTCAGGACTGTTGGAGTGGATGATGGCAGATAGCATTGCCAGGTCATGGCCATTTGGCAATTCCTGAAGGGAATAGTCCCCTTCCACAAGTGTTGTGCGGTCGAGCAATCCCTCCTCTCTCAGGCGCTCGCGAGCCATTTCAACAACCTCCGGCAGATCGAATAGCGTAGCCTTCATCTCGGGGACGGCGCGCAGGAATGCGATTGTATAGGTTCCGGACCCGCCTCCCACATCGAGCAAAGCCCGCGAAGCGCCGGGATCCACGCCTTCGACAATCCTTTTCGCCATTGGGGCTCCGATCGCATGCATGGCGCCAATAAAGGAACGCAGCTCCCCGGCGTTCTTCGAAAAGTCATATTCCTCTTTAGCGCCGCCGAGACCTTTTACGATGTCCGTAAGATAAGACCACCGTTTCCAGAGCGAAGCCATATGGAGGACAATCGGAAGGATTGTCCGGGGAGAGCGTTCGGAGAGCATTTGAGCCACGGACGGTTCACAAAGATACTTATCCTCACGTTTCGACAAAAGACTCATGGCCGCAAGGGCATCCATCAGAAAAGCCACAGCACGAGCCTCACCCTGGATTTTGGATGCGACCTGGCCGGCAGACAAGGGCGCTTCAGCCAGAATGGTGAAAAGATTAAGCTCCGCTGCAGTGTGAAATATTCTGCATTCCATGAAGCTTTGAGACATTTTCAAAATACTTTCCATACTGATTGCGTTCTCCATTCGCTTTTCCTCCCTTCCCCAAATTTAGCATTCAAAATTCCGAATGCCCTCAGAAATCCGAAATTCAAGTTTCGAGATTTGTGCATATGGCAATAATCCTTTGTTCAATCTCGAATTCTTTCTACTGCCTGGGACTCATCAGCCGCTCAAACATACGCTATAATACGTCGGCTGTATGACTGGATTTCGGGAGTGTCCTGGTTGGGGCAGCATGGAAGTCGGACCTTTGCTCCGTCCATTCGGTCCCGGGCTCAACTCCGGTGCACCTGTTTGTCTCTGATTCCGGAGCGGAGACGCGTCGAGAGGAACTGCAATGGCAGAAAAAATGTTGATCATCGATGATGACGAAATAGTACTAAAAGCTTGTCGAAGCATTTTTGAAAAGGAAGGATTTGAGGTCACCGTTACGGCGAATCCGCAGGAGGGTCTGCACATGGTGCTCGAAAGAGCCTTTGATGTGATTCTTGTGGATTGGATGATGCCGGGCTTTGACGGGATGGATGTTGTTGAAGAAATCGACAAGCGATCGCCCAATTCAGCCATGGTGATGATCAGCGGGAGCCCCTCCGTCGGCAGGGCGACAGAAGCCATGAAGCGCGGTGCGATGGATTATGTCGCCAAACCGTTCAAATCCGAAGAAATCATACAGGTTGTAAAGAGGGCCGTTCGACGGAAGGTGACCGAGGAAACAAAAGCAGTCGGTCGGTTCGAAAAGATGATGAAATCCTGGCAATTTCCCGTGCCAACCCTTGAGGACAAAGCTCCTAAAAACATCGCGGAAACTGTGGCACAGACTGTCGGGGTTGCAAAGGCGACCTCTCCGTGGCTCTCGGTCTTCGTGCTGGGAATTCTTGCCGGTGCCTATATCGGTTTTGGAGGCTTTCTTTCCACGACCGTTACTTTTGACGCGGCGGCAATAATCGGCATAGGGCTGACAAAACTGATCAGCGGGGCTGTTTTCAGCGTCGGCCTGATGCTTGTGGTAATCGCGGGAGGAGAGCTCTTCACCGGCAATAATTTGATGGTTTCAAGCGTCATGTCCAAAGAGATCACCTTTGCGAAAATGATGAAACGATGGGGTCTCGTCCTGCTGGCCAATTTCATAGGCGCCATAATCATCACGCTGATTTTTTATTATTCGGGGCTTTGGAGGACCGGAGATGGAGCGCTGGGAGTTGCTGCCGTTAAGATCGCCTACGCAAAAGTAAATCTTTCTTTCACAGAGGCTCTTGTCCGCGCCATCGGCTGCAACTGGCTGGTTTGCCTGGCTGTCTGGATGGCGCTTGCAGCCCGGCAGACGATCGGCAAAATTTTTGCCATTTTCTTCCCTATCATGGCCTTCGTAGCTATGGGATTTGAGCATAATGTCGCCAACATGTATTTCATTCCCACCGGCATATTGTTTTCGCACACTCTGTCCATTCCTCTTGCGGCAGGAATCGATATAAACGCTCTCAGCTGGATCAACTTCCTGTGGAGGAACCTGTTTCCGGTTACAATCGGCAATATCATCGGGGGCGCTGTATTCGTCGGGATGAGTTACTGGGGCGCGTACCTCAGGCCGGTAAAGACCTCTCAATCCTAAAACCAAATCGATATCGGGATCGGTATCGGGGTCGGCTTTGAGCCATAGATCATATACATTGATTTTGCACTTAATATCATTTGCGGTTCGACCCCGACTCCGATGTGTATCCCCATTGTCGCATGCAGACCAATAGGTTACGATTCTGTCCCTGAAGGGATCTTTATGGGCATTCCGGTTTCGCAGATGTACGCGGTTGCATCCTACATAATCAAGCAAAAGGCATTGGGAAAGAAACGCTATCCGCTGGTGCTCATGCTGGAACCGCTGTTCCGCTGCAATCTGGCCTGCATCGGATGCGGCAAGATCCAATATCCGGCCCACATTCTCCGACAGCATTTATCGCCTGAACAGTGTTTCAGGGCCGCCGCCGAGTGCGGGGCTCCGATGGTCAGTATTCCGGGCGGCGAACCTCTGCTGCATCCTCAAATTGCCGAAATCGTGGAAGGACTGATCGACCGCAGGAAATACGTTTACCTCTGCACAAACGCCCTTATCCTTAAGGAAAAACTCGACTCGTTCCGCCCCAACAAGTTCTTCACAATCAATGTCCACCTGGATGGGCAAAGGAAATTTCATGATCGATCGGTGGGCCGTGAAGGCGTCTATGACATTGCAGTCGATGCGATCCGCGAAGCGTTGAAGCGGGGCTTTCGGGTAACGACAAACACGACTCTGTTCAACGATGCCGACGCCGCCGGCGTGCGCGCGTTCTTCGACGAAATGATGGATTTGGGCGTCGAGGGGATGACGCTTTCTCCCGGCTACTGCTATGAAAAGGCTCCGGACCAGCAGCATTTTCTCGATAGGGCCGCGACCACCAGGTTATTTGCCGGCATCCTGAGCAATCGCGGAAGAAAATGGAAATTCAACCAAAGCCCTCTATTCCTGGAGTTTCTGATGGGCCGGAGAAACTATCCATGCACACCGTGGGGAATGCCCAGCTACAGCCTGTTCGGCTGGCAAAAACCCTGCTATCTGCTTCAGGACGGATATTTCGATACTTTCGCGGAACTGCTCGAAAAAGGAGAGTGGGACCGCTACGGCATGGAGTCCGGCAATCCCCGCTGCGCGAATTGCATGGTCCATAGCGGCTACGAAGCCAGCGCCGTCAACGATACCTTCGGCTCCATCAACGGCCTGATAAGTACCATCCGCGCACTCGTGGGGTAATTCGAGATTCGAAATTCGAGATTCGAAATAAAAATTAAAACAGCAGATGGTTTTTAATCTCAAATCTCGAATTTCGAATCTATTTCATTTGATACAGCGTAATGCACGACGGGCTGCGCCGGGACCGGTAGACTCGTTGGGTCGCCTTAATAAAATCTGATTCCTTAGCTTTGTATATGTCGACGAACTGCTGCGGATTCCGGTCGATCAAGGGGAACCAGGTGCTTTGTATCTGGATCATAATCCGATGCCCCTTTTGGAACGTGTGGAAGATATCGGGCATCTGAAATTCAATGGTGGCGGCCTCTCCGGGGATAAAGGGCTCCGGATCCGAAAAGCTATTCCGATATTTGCCGCGGAATGCCTCTCCCCGCACCAACTGCTGGAACCCTCCCATCCGAGACTTTCCCGGCTTCGGCGGCTTATCCGGATATACATCGATTAGTTTCACAATGAAATCGGAATCGGTTCCTGAAGTCGAGACGCTCAGTCTCGGAGCGACAGGGCCCGCGATCGTTATGTCTCGCTGGAGCTCATCGGTTACGTACACCAGCACATCCGGCCGTCGGGATGCAAAGCGCTGATCATCGATCATATGTCCTTGCGTCATCCCGGTGGTTATTTCATTGGTGTACGGGACCGGTTTCGCCGGATCGCTGATGTATTCGTCGTAATCAGGAGAGACATCATGGCGATCCGGGTCCCATGCAAGTTTTCCGTTGGCGCACAAATACAGCTTAACCGGTTTGATATGACGAGGCGGCCATTGAGCCTCCTTTTTCCATTGATTGCTTCCGGTCAGGAAAACGTACGCTTCCGGCAGATTTGGATATTCCATCCCTTTCAGGAAATGCCTGAAAAACGGGTACTCGATCTCCTTGCGATAGAACTCCGAAGTTTTTCCTCCGAACTGAAGATTCCCAAAAGAGTCGCCGTCCGAGCGGGCCCAGCCCCCATGATACCAGGGGCCCATGACGAGTATGTTATGGATGCCGGGGTTTAATTCTTCTATTGACTTATAGACATTCAGAGCGCCGAACAGATCTTCGGCGTCATACCAGCCTCCGACCGTCATGACTGCGGATTTGATATTCTTGAGATGCGGCCTGAGATTTCTGCTCTGCCAGAATTCGTCGTAATTGCCGTGCTGCATGATGTGATTCCAGAAAGGAATCTTGTTTTTAAGATACTTTGCATTGGCATTAGGCAGAGGTCCCATCTTGAGAAAAAAGTCATATCCGTCAGGTGTTGGAAATTCAAAATGAGGATTAAAGGTCATCGTAGGTTCCGGGCGAGGATGACCGAAGGTGGCGAGAAATCCGAAAGCATGGGCCAGATAGAAAGCTCCGTTATGATGGAAATCATCTCCGACGAACCAATCCGCGATAGGAGCTTGAGGAGACACGGCTTTCAGGGCAGGGTGCGCATCGATCATGCCGGCAGCCGCATAGAATCCGGGATAGGAAATTCCCCACATTCCCACCCTGCCGTTGTTATTCGGGATGCTTTTCACCAGGTAATCTATGGTGTCATAAGAATCCGTTGATTCGTCCACATCGTCCGGCGCGCGTCTTTGCGGATGCTGGGGAGTCATGTTCACAAACTCTCCCTCGGACATCATTCTACCCCGGACATCCTGGTAGGCGAAAATGAAGCCGTCTGCGCTCATTTCATCCGATGGGCCCAGTTCAGCAGGATAATTATCCGTTCCATAAGGAGCGACGCTATACGGTGTCCGCATCAAAAGGATCGGATAGGTTCGAGTGGTATCCCTGGGAATATAGACGGCGGTAAACAGCTTCTTCCCATCACGCATGGGTATCAGCAGTTCCTGTTTTGTATAATTCGATTTTATGGATCCGTCCTGCTGGCTCCAGAGAAAACCGAGCAGAGCGAAAGCAATCGATCCCGCAAGGCCATACCTGAGCATCCTGTTATTCATGGCTTTTAGGCTAAACCGACCGATGCGCCCGCTGCAAGATTTATCCGTGTGAATATGGATAAATCCGTGGTTAAATGCTTTTCATCATGAATCCGGAAAAAGGCATTGAAGAAAGCCGTGCGTATGGCGCCCTGAAAGAAATGTTTCAGGGAGGCCGTCCGCTTATTTTTGTCTGCACTCCCGAAGAAGGAAGAGTCCGCATGCTTCTCCAGGATATGGCGGGACGATTATTATCCAACCGGCCGCCAGTCTGGAGCTGGTCTCTGACCTCCGGGTTGCAGCCTCCCGACGGCGGCTCCGCGGAAATGCTGAGTCCGGCCGCCGTGCTTGACTTTATTGCCGCGCACCAGGCGCCCGGCATCTTTCATCTTAAAGACTTTCATCAGTTCATGTGTGATGACGCCGGAGTTCGCAGGAAACTGCGCGATTTATACGAGCTCTGCCTGGATTCGGGCAAGTTTATCGTCATGACTTCTCCGTTGCGCCTCATTCCGGAGGAACTCAACCGGCAGGTTGCACTGGTTGAGTTGCATGCTCCCGGGCTGGAAGAATTGACCGATTTTATCCGGATGGAAGCGGACAGGATATCCCTTCAGGGATTTGCTGTGGATACAAGCGATCCGGTGTTATTTGCCATGGCTCGCGCCCTGCAGGGATTGACGCTGGACGAATCGCGCCATGCGCTTCGCCGTGCACTCGCCGTTCGCGGCTCGCTGGATGCAGATGCGATCGTCTCGCTCATCGATGAGAAGAAGCTGATTGTCAACAGAACGGGCCTGATCCAGTACATCGCGGACTCCACGCAGCTTGAACACGTCGGGGGGCTTGAGTACTTGAAAGCCTGGCTTCTCGAACGGCGCAAGCTGTTCATGGAACGGGACAGTCTAAGTGTCGAGATCGTTCCAAAGGGTTTGCTGATCATGGGTGTTTCGGGTTGTGGGAAAAGCCTGTCTGTGAAGGCAATTGCCTCATGCTTCAGCCTTCCGCTCTATCGCATCGAGATGAGCGAAGTGTTTTCCGGCCGTCACGGGAATCCTGATGCCGCGTTCGTCGAAGCGTGCCGGACCGTCGAGTCCGTTGCTCCCGCTGTCGTCTGGTTTGACGAAATCGAGATGGGATTGACGGGACAAACAGGAGAAAGCGGCACAAGTCTCGGGCGCATTTTCGCGTTTTTCCTGACGTGGATGCAGGAAAAAACGCGCGGGCTTTTTGTCGCAGCCACCGCAAACCGCATCGATCTGCTTCCGGCTGAAATGATCCGAAAAGGCCGATTCGACGAAGTCTTCTTTATCGACCTCCCTACGGAAGAAGAACGGATTGAGGTATTTCAGATTCACTTGCAGAAACGCGGAATCGATCCAAAGGAACTGCAGCTGCACCGGCTCAAAAAGATTACGCATGGGTGGACCGGGGCAGAGATCGAGCAGTGCGTGGTTTCGGCCCTCACCCAGGTTCGTCTGCAGGACAGGACGCTTCGATTCGAGGACTTGCATCATGCCGCGATCAGTGTGATTCCGCTTTCGAAAACCATGCGCGAACAGGTAGACCACATACGTTCCTGGGCTTACGATCGAGCTGTCCGCGCCTCACCCCGCGAAACAAAAAGTTAGCCGTGAATTGCACGAAGGCATTTTCATTCGTGCAATTCGCGGCCGAAGCCGTTTTGATCCAATCGGACTATGTGGGCGTTCTGGTGGAGAGCGAGTTCGAGCAGATCCTCCCGGCAGGTGAACAGGATAAGCTGGCGGCGCACGGCTTCTCCGGCCAGTATCTCGAACGCTTCCCTCAGCCGGATTCTATCGTAGGCGGCAAACGGTTCATCCAGAAGACAGGGACAGGACTCGGCTTCATTGGAAACCAGATCCAGGATGCCGAAGCGCATGGAAAAATAGATCTGATCCTGAGTACCCCGGCTGAGATGTTCCGCAGATCGCAGCTCCCCGCTGCCGGGCTCTCGAACCCATACCTGGAAATCGGGATCGATTTTGACCTCTTCGTAGCGGCGCCCGCACAGACGAAGGAAACGCTGCTCGACCGCGGCATTCAGCTGCGGCGCCAGCACTTCCTGCTGCTGCCGGGAAAGCCTCTCAATGGTTTCCAGCGCGATTTCCAGCGCAAGGCGATTGGTTTCCAATTCCCGGAGACTCCGCTCCGCCAGAGCGAGGTCTTCCTCAATTTCGGAGTCGAGCCGATAGCTCCGGAAAGCCTGGTTGATGCGCTCCACGGTGCGCGCGTACTCTTCGCGGGTGCCGGACAACTGAGAAACGATCTGTTTTTCCTGTTCTTCGGCTTCAGAAATCGTCGGCTGATAGGGCAGAAGCGGCGCGGAGCTTTCGACCTCAACCCTGGGAGTCACTCCGCCTGATTCCGCCGCGGCCTGAGAATTCTGCCGCGCCGTAAATTCACACAGTTGTTCCTCCCATTGCTGCAGAGTCAGGTCGCCGGCCAGCCTGTTGAATTCTCTTTTGCGCGACGATTCCCTGTCAAGAAGCGCCAGCAATTTTTGCCGCCTGGCACACTCCTCGCGAAATCTTTCGGGAGAATCGACCTGCGCCCGATCCAGCAACGATTGAATGCGCGCGCAAGTCAGGTTGTATTCCTCCGTCAGTTCCGAATCCCTGGACCCTATAGCCTCGGCTTTCTCGATGCAATTGCCGTAATTGATGTCGAGATCACGGAACCGCCGGAGATTGGACCGCAAGGCATCGATCTGGAACTTCAGATTGCCGGGAGAGCAGGAAAGGCCCACTTTGGCCAGCCCATCCTTCAATGACTGATACAAATCCCGGGACTGTTCCTCCAGGCGGTGCTCCTGCTGTTCCGCTTCCACAAGACGAGCCTGAAGGTCAGCCATTTTCCGGCGGTCTTGATCGGCCTGTTTCGCTGCCGCAAGAAAATCATCCAGCTTGTGAAAGCCCGAATCAGTCATCACCAGATTCAGTTGCCTTCGCTTTTTCCCGCCTTCCTTGCGGATATCGGCCAGTTCTGCTTCAAGGCTGCCCAGCATCTTTTTTGCCTGCTGTGCGGCTTGCGCCCGCCTGCTGCCGGATATCAAAAGGATCACGGCTGCAACGGCACACACAGCGCCGATTCCAATTCCCAATTCAAGCGAAAGAAAGGCGGGTATAGGGATGAGCTGCGTGGATAGCGACAAGGCAGCGAAAACGAGGAACATACCTCCGAGGAGTCTCCGGTTCAGCGCGGACCGGGCTGCGGATGAGCGGCTGGAATTTTCAGCCGCGATTTTTTCGGCAAGGAGCGAACAGCTCTGGGAAGCATCCTGTTCTTCTTCTGCCGCCTCGCGAGCCAGGCGCTGCCAGTCCGTGTCCGGATCTATCAAAGCCGGGCTGAGTTCGCTCAATCGCTTTTCCAGAACTCCGGCTTCGCTTTGAAGCCGGCTGATGGTCTTCTGCAGACCGTCCTTCTGAAGTGAAATGCCGAGGTAGCTTACAAACCATTCGGTAATCTTTTCCGCATCCGAACTTGCGGCAAATGCCTCGTACGCGGCAAGCTCCTGTCTTTGCAATTTGGCGCGATCGAGTTGCGCCAACGAAGCCTCTCTCTCAGCCCGGACCTCGCTCAGCTGTCTGCCAATGCTGTCGCGCGCGCCAACCAATCGGTTTAGTTCTTCAAGACCATCGCTCGGAAAATCGGCACGAGCGCCCAAAGCCTCGATTTCAGCCCTCAAATTGGCCAGGTCGCCGTTGATTTCCTCCAGAGCCTGTACTCTGGAGGCTGCTTCTATCCGGCGGGCCGACAGAAGCGCCGCCCGGATTTTTACGAGATCCTGCTCCAGCTTCGTGATTTCACAGGCAACGCGGTTCCGATCCTCGATCCATCCCTGGAATTGGACCCGCCGTTCCTCGAGATCCTTGCGTTCGGATTGAAGAGACTGAACAAGATCCTGAGCCTGCTTATACGGCTTTGTCGGCGCCCGATCCGATCCTATGGAATCCAGCTTTCCTTCAAGGCTTGACAGGCTGCGGCGAATGGAAAGCTCTTCATCTCCCGATTGGGCCAGATTTGCGATCCGGTCGCGAATAGTCTCATAGCCATAGATCTCCGCAACCTTGTTTTCCCTGATCATTCCAACGGACTCAAAAAGATCTTTGGGCATTCCCAGATGGCAGGGAGCGAACAACACTTCGCCGTTTCGCTGCTGCTCATATTGGCCGGTAATGTCTTCACCGGTAGAGGCACGGATTTCAATCCGAATCTCTTCTTTGCCGAAAGACCGGTGAATTTCCACTTCGCGCCCGTCTGCAAAACGGCACCAGAGAATTCCGCCGTATTCAGAGCCCCGCCATGGCTTGTATTGTTCCACCCAGGAATCCAGCCTGCGCTGAACCCGCAAATCCGATCGTAATTGTCCATAAAGCAATCCGACCAGAAAGCGCTGGAGGGTAGTTTTCCCTCCCTCATTTTCGGCGAAAACGAGGTTCAGCCCGTTCTGAAAATCAAACGGAAGGTCGCAGAGTTTTCCGAATCCATGAATCCGGCCGCGCAGAAGTATCATCGAAGCCTCACTTCCCGCCCGCTGAGAGCCTGGACGCCATAAAGCCGTGCGCGTTCCAGGACAGCCCGCTCCTCTTCGGGAGTGTCGGCAATCCGATCATTTAAAAGACGGACAAATCTGCCGCGCAACGTTTTTTCCCGGGAGATGGAATCAAAATCAAGTGCGGAATGCGTTTGATCTTCCCATCGTATATACAAGGCTTCACCTGCCAGCCTCTCTTCAATCTCGGGCAAAGAGAGCTCAAGTCGCGGATCGAGTGCGCCCACCAGTTGTACGCGAAGTATGGTTTTGGAGTTGAACCGAATCCCTCGCTGCTCCAGGATAGCGTCCAGGATCTGCTCGCGTGTGGAAAAAGCATCGCAGTTGACGACAATAGTGTTCAAATCATATTGGCTGCAGAATTGACTCTCCACCCGCACAGAACCGCCGTCCATTTCTCCAAGAAGATAGCCGCAGGCGCCTTCTTCATCCCACCCTCTCCCTTCGGGAATTCCCGAATACCAGATTTGAGCGTCGTCGATCGCATTCGACAGGCGATGCTGCTGATGGTAATGGCCCAGGGCGCAATAGTAAACGTTTTTGCCGGCGATCTCGTCGATCGAAAATGGACCATGTTTCGACTTTCCCTCCGGAACCCTGCCGACATCAGAACCGTGAGAAAGCACGATATTGAAGAAATCGTTTGATAACACCGGCAACCGCCGAAAATGATGTTCATCAAGCCGGGCATGGGCAAAACCAAAGCCGGTCACCCGGACTCCCAGGTCCGGAAGCTCAACGAACTGGAATTCTTCCGCTCCGAAGATGTGGACATTCGCAGGCCAGGTCTCTTCTTTATAAGGAGAGCCTTGAACGCAAGGGTCATGGTTCCCGGATGAAATAAATATGCGGATATCCCGAATGCTATCGAACTGCTGCCTGAGAAACTCAAAAGTATCCGGCGTTATCCGTTCCAGCTCGAACAGATCTCCGGCAATAAGAAGGAGATCGACATTATAGGAACGGGCATCGTCGATGATGCGCCGAAGGACGCTTCGGATTGCCTCCCGCTTGCGATCCCCGATACGGGAAGGAAAGCCGGACGCCGAGAAGCTGGTATCAAGATGAAGATCGGACGTATGGATAAAACGCACTGTTTTCATAGCTTCAATCTGCAAATTCCGGCTCACGCCTGATTAAATCGGCGTCTCTCCTCTATTTGTTCAGCAGGCAGAGTCTTTCAGGCACCTGAAACATGCCGCTGACCGTTCCGGCTGCGCCTGCAAACCTTATCCGAATCATCCGATTGAATATGCAGGATGGGACATACAAGATGCAACATTAAATAAGGATCCCAAGCGGCACAACTCCCGACTTGAGCTCCATGCCATCGGGATTCCAAAACCATGAGGAAAAAACCACTGCCCTATTGCCGGTATATGCCGATTAGGAGAATGAAGAGGATTTGTGTGCACGCGGAGTACTATGAGCGAACAGAATCCAGAGGATAACAGGCAACTGAATCTGACGACAGCTCTGCGCATTATCCAGAATGCCGGTCTGCCCGATCCCTCACAGAAGAGCCATAATCCGGATGCCCAGATCCAATACATCATCGATACGCTGTGTGAATTATCGACACACGACGGATTGACGGGTTTGGTGAACGCGATATTCTTTCATGCCATTTTATCCCGTGAGATCGACCGCAGTCTCCGAACGGGAAGGATGTGCGGATTGATGGTGATCGATATCGATCATTTTAAAAGCATTAATGATACGTACGGCCATCAAACCGGAGACAAGGTTCTCCAGGCAGTAGCTGAGCGTATGAAGGACAGCCTGAGGAGCATGGACACGGCCGCGCGTATAGGGGGCGAGGAATTTGCGATTATTCTGCCCGAATGCTCGCCTGAGGATGCGGTTTGTGCGGCAAAGCGCATTCATGCGGGCCTGAATCCGCTTGTAGTCACGCTGGGACAAATCACCCTGCAATTAACGACAAGTGCGGGGCTTGTCTGGACAAATCCAAATATGCCGGTCAGCTCAGCCGTCCTGGTATCCGAGGCCGACCAGGAAATGTATCGGGCAAAATGGGAGGGCAGAAGACGCCTCTGCTACAAGCAGCCGGATTCGACATTGGTTTCCCGCCAGGAACGATCCGTTTTAATGAGCCTGAAGATCGGAGAAGGCGCCAATGGGCACTGAATTTGAAAGGGCACGCCGCGTTGCCATAATCAGCGGGAAGGGCGGAGTCGGCAAAACCTTTATCACCGCCAATCTGGCGGCCACTTTATCTCTTAACGGCAGCCGGGTTCTGGTTGTGGATGCCGATTTGGGTCTGGCAAATCTTGACATACTTCTGGGTGTGACGCCTGACCTCTCGATACTGGATGTCATCCGTGGCGATCAGCCGCTCGATAAAGTCCTGCTTCAGACGCAAAAGGGGTTTGATTTTCTGCCTGCCGCGTCCGGCTTGCCGGAAGGAACTGCTTTGACGCAAATTCTGGCCGAGGGAATGGAATCCATTCTCGGCTCGATTGAAGACCGCTACGATTTTATTCTGTTCGATGCCGGCGCAGGAGTGGGGGATGTTGTTCTCTTTTTTGCCGGGCTTTCCGACGAAATTCTCCTGGTTGCCACACCGGAACCCACTTCACTGATGGATACTTATGCGGCCATAAAGATTCTCAACCAGCTTCATGGCAGAAGCGGGTTTCTTCTGGTTGTCAATCAGACGAATCCGGATCATTCCGGACAGATCGGAACGGCCGTTGTCGGCCATCTGCAAAGTGTGATCTCGAAATTCATTGATTCGGACAAGAAAAATCCAGTGCGAATTGAGCTGATCGGCTCAATTCCTATGGATCCTGCCATACCCCATGCGATCCGACAGCGGCAACTGCTGGCAGAAGTCAGCCCTGATGCCCCTGCCGCTTCATATATAGACCATCTTGCGGATTGTCTCCACGCGCGCACCGCCTGTTAAAAGTCACGAATTAACACAAATTGCACGAACCGGGACCGGAACTTCAACTTTTTTTCTTCAATAAGATTGAATTGGGCTCACATGGTGTAATATGAGATCCGTCGATTTCACCAGCCCGCATTCTCACCGGGCAGGGGTGCAGGAACGCAGCAAAGGCTGGTGCGAGCTAATGAATTCAATCTGCCAAAAAACCAACTATAACTGCAATTTGGGGACAAAAGTGGAGCAAGAAACCCAGACCATCCATGAACTTCCGATAGGCAATGAAACGGTTATCGAGTTACTCCAGGGCATCGAGGGTGGAGATCAGGCCGCCTTGATGGCTCTATACGATAAGACCAACCGGCTTCTGTTCGGACTGGTTTTGCGAATTTTGGGAGACAGAACCTCCGCTGAGGAAGCGCTTCTGGAGGTCTATACCCATATCTGGCGAAAACCGGAATCCCGAGATCCAATGCTCTTGCCGATGGAATGGCTGACCTCACTTGCGCGAGCTCAAGCCATAGCAAGATTGCATTGGAACAAACAGGCGAAAAGGAAAGCGGGATTCCAAGCGCGCAATATTGAACCTGCAATGACCGTGGCGCCGGAGCGGCAGGAACTCGCCCGCGCTTCCATAGGCGCTCTTGTTCCTGCTCAGCAGGAAATCCTCGGTTGGGCCTATTATTCGGGATTGAGTTGCAGCGAGATTGCGGCCCACATCGGCAAACCTGTCGGTGCAATTAAAACGCATGCCCGGCTCGGCTTGAACAGACTAAGTGACGCCTTTCGCCCGCTGATTGAGCGCGAAATGAAAGCATGAACCGCAACGGAGGGACACATTGAAACACGAACGAGCGACTGAAGAAATACGCGAACTGGCATCCCTCTATGCCTTGGGATCTTTGACGCAGCATGAAGCCCGCAGCTTCGAAATTCACATGAGGGAGGGCTGCACTGTCTGCGAACAGGAGTTCCGAAGATTTGCACGGACTATAGCGGAGATGGGATTTGCCTCTGAAGAAGTGCCGGCCCCGGATTATATCCGCGACCTCCTGCTCGCGCGCATTGAACGTGAGCACCAACCTGCAGCATCGGATGCTGCACAAAGCCATGCCCTGGAAGCCGAGCCGTCTCAGGAAGGTGACGCATCTGCCGTTCCGGCGGCTTTACCTCGTCAGAAAAAGGAAAAATCGCGCATCCTCACATGGGTACTTGCGGCTGCGCTGATCCTGCTGGCCGTCGGATCGTATTTTCTATGGAAATCGCTGCAGGACACAAACAATCAGCTGCGGGCAAATCTGACCGCCGCGAGAATGGACTTTGAAGAACTGAAAAAAGAGGTCGACTCACAGAAAGGGGAATCAGCGGAATTGCGGCAGGTATTGGCCATTGCGCATAAACCGGAGGCAAGGATCGCGCGGCTTATCGGACAGGCCGAGACGCCTGATTTTGCGGGAGCGATTCTTTGGGACAGGCAGGAAAATGAATGCCTTGTAATCGGATCGTTCCTTCCTGCGCCTCAGGGCAAGGTTTATCAGCTCTGGTACTTCTCGGCCGCGGCAAAAATCCCGGTTGGTTTGCTGCAGACGGATTCAAGAGGCCGGGTCTTCATGAAGCTGCCTGTCCCGCAGGAAGCTGCGGGAGCTACGGCAGTGGTGGTGACTCTCGAGCCCGATAACGGATCTCAGAATCCTTCAACTCCCTACCGCGCAGCAGGACGTATCGATTGACGATTGACGATTTGCGATTGAACGTTCGATCTTCTCTGTTTCCGACCGTCCATCGCAAATCGTCAATCGCAAACGTTCTTATTCTCTCTTTAAATACGGCTCAAAGCCCGCTATGCTCTCTCGTTTACGGGAGGAGAACCGCCGATGCCCGCTTATAACGCCCATGCCATCGAGGAGAAATGGCAGCAGTATTGGGAAGAGAACAGCAGTTTTCGCGCGCCGGACGTCAGCGCAAAACCCAAGCTGTATGTTCTCGACATGTTTCCCTATCCATCCGGTGAAGGCCTTCACGTAGGGCACCCGGAAGGATACAGCGCCACGGACATGTATTGCCGTTTCAAACGGATGAAGGGATTCAACGTATTGCATCCGATGGGCTACGATGCATTCGGATTGCCCGCGGAACAATACGCGATTGAAACAGGTACGCACCCAAGAGTCACCACCGAGCGAAATATTGCGAATATACGGCGCCAGATCAAACGGCTCGGATTCAGCTATGACTGGGACCGCGAATTTGCATCAACGGATACCGGTTACATGCGATGGACGCAGTGGATCTTTCTGCTGCTGTTCGATACCTGGTTTGACCGCGCCTGCGAATGGACCGATACCGCCGGCAGGAAGCGTACCGGGAAAGGGCGTCCTATCTCAGAGCTGCCTGTTCCCGGGACAATCCGCTCCCAGGGAGACAAAGCCGTCCGCTTATACCAGGACTCGCATCGTCTTGCCTATCAGGCGGAATCTCCCGTGAACTGGTGCGCAGCGCTCGGCACCGTCCTTGCCGACGAAGAGGTGATCAACGGACGTTCGGAGCGCGGCAATCATCCTGTACAGCGCATTCCTCTGCGCCAATGGATGCTTCGCATCACGGAATACGCAGACCGGCTTGTCGAAGATCTCGATACTCTTCAATGGCCGGATCCCATCAAGGAAATGCAGAGAAATTGGGTTGGCCGGAGCGAAGGAGCGGAGGTGGATTTCTTCATCGATAAGGAATCGGGCTTCAAGGACTGGATGGCGGCACGGTCGGGATCCGGATTTCCCGGCGACGCGGGTTCGGATGCAATCCGAATTTATACAACCCGGCCCGACACCCTGTTCGGCGCCACCTATATGGTGCTCGCTCCCGAACACCCGCTGGTAGACAGGTTGACCGCATCGGAATACCGGAAAGAGGTCGATGCCTACCGGCAGCGTGTGGCGGAAACGAGCGAAGAGGACCGGATTGCGGGCCGCGGCGAAAAGAGCGGCGTTTTCACGGGAGGATATGCGATCAATCCGGTAACCGGCGAAAGGATTCCAATCTGGATCGCCGACTATGTTCTGATCAGCTATGGCACCGGCGCAATCATGGCCGTGCCAGGCCATGACCAGAGAGACTTCGAATTTGCGCGGGCCTTCAAGCTCCCCATTCGCGCCGTCGTTGCACCGCCCGAGGACTGGCTGAACAAAATGCAGGGAAAAATGAAAGAGACGCTGTCGATCCCTCTGACGATCGAGAACTACGCCCAGTGCATCGGGGATTTGCCTGAAGCATTTATCGAAGACGGCAAGGGCATGCAATCGGCCAATCCCGGCATTTCGATCAATGGATTGCCGACTGTGGAGGCCAAAGCAAAAATCACGGCGTGGCTCGCCAACCGGGGCATCGGGTGCCCGGCAATCAAGTACAAATTGCGCGACTGGCTTTTCAGCCGCCAGCGTTACTGGGGCGAACCGATACCTATCCTGCATGAGCTGGATGCCGAAGGAAATCCGACAGGAGCGACACGGGCTGTGGAGCCTGAAGAGCTGCCGGTTCTTCTGCCGGAAATGGAAGACTTCAAACCGACGGGCCGCCCCGGCGGGCCGCTGGAAAAGGCAACGCAGTGGATCAGAATCGAAAAAGACGGCCGCAGATATTTGAGAGAAACAAATACCATGCCGCAATGGGCCGGCTCCTGCTGGTACTATCTGAGATTCTGCGATCCTAAAAACGAGCGGGCAGCCTGGGATCCCGCGAAAGAAAAATACTGGATGCCGGTGGATCTATATGTCGGCGGAGCGGAGCATGCCGTCCTTCATCTGCTGTATTCGCGCTTCTGGCATAAAGTGCTCTTCGACCGAGGCTATGTCTCTACAATGGAGCCGTTCCGGCGGCTGATCAACCAGGGCATGATTTTGTCGGTCACCTACCGTACGTCTGAAGGAAGGATTGTGCCTTACAGCAAAATCAGGTTCGACGAAGGCAAAGCGTTTCATGCCGAAACCGGAGAAGAGCTTGCAGGCGAAACGGAAAAAATGTCCAAATCGCGCGGCAATGTCATCGCTGTGGATGTGCCCATTCAGAAATACGGCGCCGACACGACTCGCCTCTATGAGATGTTCATGGGCCCCCTTGAAGCAACCAAACCCTGGAGTATACAGGGAGTAGAAGGAATAAGCCGCTTTCTTGGCCGTGCGTGGCGCATGATCGTCGATGAATCGGCGGAAACGATGCAGCTGAATCCCAAGGTTGCGCCGAAAGAGACTGCCCCCACTGAGGGACAATTGCGAGTGCTGCATAAAACCATTCAGGCTGTAACGCAGGACATGGAAAACCTCAGTTTCAATACGGCCATCAGCCGACTGATGGAATTTGTCAATTACTTCACGGGACAGGAAATCCGCCCGCACTCCTGTATGGAAAGTTTCGTGCTTCTGCTCTCTCCGATGGCGCCTCATATATGCGAAGAGCTCTGGCAGGCTCTCGGGCACGCAGAATCCTTGTTCTATGAATCCTGGCCGGCCCTGGATGCCAGGTACATTCAGGAAAGCACGATGGAGATTCCCGTACAAATCAACGGGAAAATTCGCGGAAGAGTCATCGCCCCAGTCCAGGCAACAGGCAGCGAGCTGGAGCAGGCGGCACTGGCAGATCCCCGAATCCAAAAGTTTCTTGCAGGAGCCGCCGTACGGAAGGTCATCATTGTCCCAAAGAAACTCATCAACATCGTGATCTGAAATCGAGGACATCCCCAATTTTGAGGAGCGCGGCATTATGAAGCCAGTTGCAGACAAGACTTCGCCCTATATCCCTGTTCTGGATCTCCGCCAGACGGAGCGTGCCATTCGCACTATCAAGGAGTTCTTTCAGATCAACCTTGCCGAAAGCCTGAACCTGCTGCGAGTCAGCGCTCCGCTTTTCGTCATGGGAGGCACCGGAATCAACGATGATCTGAACGGCATTGAAAAACCCATTTCCTTTGCGGTCAAAGCAATCAACGAGGGCCGGGCGGAAATAGTGCAGTCGCTGGCCAAATGGAAACGTATGGCGCTGGCGGATTATGGCTTCCAACCGGGCGAGGGGCTTTACACCGATATGAATGCCATCCGACCCGATGAAATTCTGGACAGCATCCACTCCGTCTACGTCGATCAATGGGATTGGGAAAGAGTGATGGCAGACAACGAGAGGAATCTCGCGTTTCTGCGCGGAATCGTTGAGCGGATTTACGGCGTAGTTTACCGCACTGAGCAGTATGTCGCCGAAAAATTCCCGCAGATCAAGCCCTTCCTTCCATCCAAAATTGAATTTATTCACAGCGAAGAACTGGAGCGCCGCTGGCCGGATCTTGCGCCTCCCGAGCGCGAGAACAAAATTGCGCGTGAAGCGAAGGCGGTCTTCATTATTGGAATCGGCGGGCCCCTGGCTGACGGCAAACCACACGACGGACGCGCACCGGATTATGATGACTGGTCTACGGCAACGGGAAATGGGCACGGGCTGAACGGGGACATCATTGTCTGGAATCCGGTTCTAAACAGAGGATTCGAGCTTTCCTCCATGGGCATCCGCGTCAATCCGGAAGCGCTGAAAAGGCAGCTGGAAGTCGCCGGATTCACGGAACGGGCAAAACTATTGTTTCACAGGCGACTGCTCAACGGAGAACTGCCGCAGACTATCGGCGGAGGGATCGGTCAATCCCGACTCTGCATGCTGTTCCTGCAGAAACTCCATATCGGCGAAGTGCAATGCAGTGTCTGGCCGATGGGAATGCGCGACGATCTTAAGAGGAAAAATGTAATCCTGCTGTGAAATCCGGCAGCAGGAACAGAGCTTCAATAATAGACTTCTACGGGGACTGCCACGCGGGATCGTACAATCGACGCGATACGGTCCAGCGCTTTGTCCGGAAGGCGCGAGACAAAGCTCTCCGCAGGATCGCGGGCAATCGTGTGGAGTTGAATTTTCCTGAGCCGGCCGCCGGCCGAAATGATGTCATTCAAGCGGCTGCAATAAGCACTAATCTCGCTGTCCGGCGGAGCGGCGCCATGGATTTTGGGCCATAAGGATTGAATGACCAGAGGCCGCGTGCGCGCCGCATCCAGGATATTGCAGAGAATCCGTTCAAAAGGCGTGCGGGACCGGTTGACCTGGCGGAAGTATTCTTCAGTCCCCGCATCCAATTTAGCCCATATCTCGCCGTTGTTTTGATCCAGCAAAACCAGGCCTGCGCGAACCAAAGGCCTATCCAGATAAGCAGCGTTGGTAAGCACGACCAGTTTGGTCGTATCCAATCCGAAGCGGAAACGCGCATCGGCCGCGATCCGGACAGCTTCCTCAAAACGCCGGAAAGCCGTCGGTTCTCCGTCCCCCGAAAAGGCAATATCCCTCACTCCCCTTTCGTCCGGCTTCAGCACATCAAAGGGAGTGTCTTCGTACAAAGAATCCTTCTGCTCCGCCTGAAGGATTGTATCGAGCTCTCCGGCGAGCCTTTTCAGGTCTACTCTTCGGACAACCGCAGGGAGCCGGCGGTTCACCTGGCAGTAAATACAGTCGAAATTGCAGCCCTTGCCGGGATTAAGATTCACTCCTATGGAAACCCCACGGCTTCTTCGCGAAATGACGGCATAGACATAGCGATGATCTTTCCATTGCCGTTCATGGCGTCGCCATGCATTTGCCATTCTTATCGGAATCTCGTTTCTACGACGAATCATGCTCGCCTCCCGTCAATCGGAATTATATGGGCATTTGGGAAATCGGGAACTGTATATATTCTTCAAGAATTTCCGTTGACATAAAAGAATGCGCCCTGCTAGGCTTACGATGCTGTTGCGCCAGAGCGCAGAGATAGAAAAATGAGGACGGGGTCGAGCATGAGCTCACCAAAAGTGCAGATGATAAATATTTCCCTTCGAGATAATTTACTGCCCGTCATCGTAGGAATCGTAATCATTGTAAATATTGCCGTCCTTACCGGAATTCCACGGTTCGGATGATGGCGCCAAAACTGGGATTCTCAGGGCCGTCACCCGAACCGGGTTGACGGCCTTTTTTATTTTGCGCTTATTCAGCCAAGTGCGGGAGACAGATACCATGACAGATGTCAGCTCACAATTTTCGAAATCCGAAAGCTCGAAGGGCACGCGAACGCTTTCAATTCTCGTGGAGAACCGCTTCGGCGTGCTTTCCCGAATTGCCGGGCTTTTCAGCGCGCGCGGCTATAATATTGAAAGCCTCACGGTAGCCCGAAGCTCCGATCCCGGCCTTTCAAGAATAACAATGGTCGTACGCTGCGAACCTCTGCTTGCCCAGCAGATATTGAAGCAGGTTGATAAGCTTCCCAATACGGTTGAGGCCGTGGATTTAACGGATACCAACTGCGTCGAACGGGAATTGATATTGGTTCGCGTCCGGGCGCCGGAAGGAAAAAGGACTACGCTCCTGACTGAAGCCGAGATTTTCAGGGCCAGAGTCGTTACCGCAACGCCTGAAAACTATGTCTTCGAGGTTACAGGCGATAGCGGCAAGGTCGAAGCGTTTCTCGATGTGGTCCGTCCTTACGGTATCGACGAAATGGTGCGGACCGGCAAGGTCGCTTTGCACCGCAATTCGACTGCAAAATTAACCGAAAAGGGCGAAGCAGTCTGACCGGCAGCCGGACAAACTGACAATTGAAGGGGACATGCAATATGAAATCAAAATCCAGCAGCAGCCGCCATCCGTTGGCGGGTAAGCGCATGACCGGGGCCGAGATGATCATTCAGGTTCTGGCGCAAGAGGGAGTCGACACGGTTTTTGGTTACACCGGAGGAGCCATTCTACCGACCTACGATGCTATTTTCCGGTATAACCTTGAACACCAATCCAGTCCAAGCGAACAGGTTCAGCTGATCGTGCCCGCCAACGAGCAGGGCGCCGGATTCATGGCGGCGGGATATGCGCGGGCGAGCGGGAAGGTGGGTGTTTTTATCGTCACTTCCGGGCCGGGCGCAACCAACAGCGTAACGCCTATCCGCGACAGCATGGCTGATTCAGTTCCCGTTGTGCTGATCTGCGGCCAGGTCGCACGCGGCGCCATAGGCACGGATGCCTTCCAGGAAGCGCCGGTTTTTAATCTTATGAGTTCCTGCGCCAAGCATGTTTTTCTCATTGAAGAACCGGAGGATCTTGAAATCACCGTCCGCACCGCGTTTGGGATCGCGCGAAGCGGCCGGCCGGGCCCCGTCGTAATCGATGTGCCGAAGGATGTTCAGAATTGGGAAGGCATTTTCAAGGGCGAAGGCGTTATTCATTTCCAGGGCTATGAAAGCCGAATGACCGCACTGGCAAAATCCCGGTTAACGGAACAGGAATGCAAAGACTTTTACGATCTGCTGCAGCAATGCGAGCGCCCGCTCATTTGTGCCGGCGGCGGAATTATAAGCGGAGACGCGGCGCCGCAACTGCGCGAGTTCTCCCGCCTGTTCCAGATACCCGTCGTGACAACGCTGATGGGCATCGGGTCGATTGATACGACCGACAGGCTTTCGCTTCACATGCTGGGCATGCACGGTATGGCCTACGCCAACTATGCGGTAATGGATTGCGATTTTTTAATTACCGTCGGGGCACGCTTCGATGATCGGGTAGCCGGGAAAGTGCAGGAATTCGCACCCAAGGCGCGATTCTTTGCGCACATCGATATCGATGCCGCGGAAATCGGCAAGGTCAAATCCGTTACATGGTTTCACATCGGCTCGGCGCGACAGGCCTTAAGCGATCTCCTGCAGCATAGGAAGGATTTTCAGAAGGATTTTTCAAAATGGATAGAGCATATTGACAATCTGAAAAAGCAGCACGTCCGCAACTATGACCGCGAGAGCCAGACCATCCAGCCGCCTCAGGTCCTTGAATGCCTCAATGAAATCACATCCGGTGAGGCGATCGTTTGCACAGGCGTGGGTCAGCACCAGATGTGGGCGGCTCAATACCTTGATTTCAGAAATCCGCGATCCCTTATTACATCGGGATCCATGGGTACCATGGGCTTCGGATTGCCGGCCGCCATCGGAGCTCAAATGGCTTTTCCCGACCGCCTGGTGATCGATGTCGATGGAGACGGCAGCATGCGCATGAATCTGGGAGAACTGGAAACCGCTACCACGTATGGCTTGCCGGTCAAAATACTCGTGCTGAACAATCAGGGCGACGGAATGGTGCGCCAATGGCAGAGGTTGTACTTCGGAAACCGATTCTCCGGCTCCGATAAATCTCTCCGGCAGAAGGATTTCGTTAAAACCGCCGAAGCGGATGGGTTTGTTTTTTCCACTCGATTGACCGACAAAAGCAGGCTGAAGGAGACGCTGAAAAAATTTGTGGAATTTCAAGGCCCGGCATTTCTGGAAGTGATGGTGGATCCGGAGGCGTGCGTTTATCCGATGGTTGGTCCGGGCATGGGATATCAAGAGATGATTACGGGCGACTTCATCGTAGGTCGAGAGCCGGGCAAAGATGCATTCGACAGATCAACAAAGAAGTCGGACGCCTTCTAGACCGAATTATTCAAGCTGCTTCCCGGCGAGGCAATGCAGAGGGGAATCAATGCTCCGCCGAGACAGACAGTCTGTTGGGACCGCAGGCCAGAGCAGCCTGCGGCGGAATCAGGAATCGCCGGATCATGGCAGCTTTTCTTGTTGTATAGGCGCTTCACAGCCGGCGCGGCCGGCGCGGCTATAATCACTGAATGGAGAGGCTAGAATCATGGCTAAGATAACGTTCAAAGGAAGTCCTTTTAATACTGCGGGCTCACTCCCCGGAGTCGGCTCCGCTGCTCCCGATTTCAGAATTATCAGGATGGATCTCACCCCATTATCCCTGAGTGAATTGAAGGGCAAAAGGGTAATCCTGAATATCTTCCCCAGCCTCGACACGGGAGTCTGCGCTGCTTCCGTCAGACGCTTCAATGCGGAGGCCTCCAAGCTTTCCAATACGGTCGTTTTATGCATTTCAAAGGACCTTCCTTTTGCTCAAAAGCGGTTCTGTGTGGCAGAGGGCTTGGAGAATGTCATTCCGGGCTCTGATTTTCGAGATTCAAGTTTCGGCAATGCCTATGGAGTTCAAATCACGGATGGCCCATTGGAAGGCTTGCATTCGAGAGCCATAGTGATTATCGATGAAAAGGGCAAGGTCGTCTATACGGAACAGGTGCCTGAAATCGCGCAGGAACCGGATTACGATAGAGCGCTTGCAGCCTTGAAATAGCACTCCGGCTGCCGGCAGGAGCGACAAGAAAAACAGCCGGGACAGGCAGCTTTTAATCATCAACTCTTCGGCGTGAATGCCGCACAAAGACGGCTTTTCTCCTGTAGTCACTGCTTTCTGCGGCTGTCAATTGCACCTAAACCATTCCACCGATTTGCCGATAATTTAGTCGTGAGAGCTGAACGACGCGAAGATAGAGAGTTGTGTGCGGATCTGGTCAAGGTCCAGTGGAAACCTGAATTCGGACCTCCCCGCTGTGAATGGGCTATTCTCGAAGATATCTCTCCATCCGGTGCATGCCTTGAATTTGAGGAACCCATTTCACCGGACACTCTTGTTACTCTGCAATTTAAAAGCGAACGCTGTCAGGCTCGCATAAAATACTGCAAATTCGAAAAGTCGAACTACCTGCTGGGAGTCCAGTTCGAACAGGGATATCGCTGGTCCCGCCGCAGGTTTAAACCCGAGCACCTGATTCAATTCCGCCTGCGCCAGGTCCGCAACAGCAAGTAAGCACTTCATCCCGGAACAGCCGGTTCGGCCGCTTAAGAAAGGTTTGTCCGATCTGCGTGAAATTGCTATTCTTGGCACTGCAACTTTCCAGTGCTGCTTTGATCTGGAGTGAAAAATCAAGGATTGAGAATGAATTATGTTTGAAAGATCCGGATTGATGTTGATTCTCGCGGCGCTCATCCTGACATGGACGGCGCCGATGCAAGCCTCCGAAAATGCTCCCGGTCACATTCTTGGAGGCGCTTTGAACGCTCCGGTGCGGATCGAAGTTTTTTCGGATTTCCAGTGTTCCGCCTGCCGCGAATTCTATCTAAGCACAATCAGACAGGTGCTGCAGGAATTCTCCAGCAAAGACAAAGTCCGCGTTATTTACCACGAATTCCCGATACAATCTCACCGGCTTTCCTTCGAGGCCGCCCGATATACTGAAGCGGCGGCGCGGCTGGGCACGCGAACCCTTCTTTCCGTCATGGATTCGCTTTTTATGGACCAGGTGCAATGGTCTCAGGATGGCAAGCTGGAAGCTTCCATATCGAAAAGGCTGCCGCGCGAAGATTTGCTGAAGCTAAAGAAAATAATGCAGGATCCGGGCATCAGTCAGGCTATCGAAAGAGAATTGAAATACGCGTCCGGTCTTACGATCAGATCCACTCCAACCATGATTATCACTTACGCGGGCAAACAGCAAAGGGCTGAAGGTCTTATACCCTATCTGGTGCTCAAACAATTCCTCGACTCGATAATCAAATGACAATCACGCTTAAGGTGCTTCATTGGCTTTGCCGTCTCATGCTCGCCGGGATTTTTCTATATAGCGGCTATTTCAAGATTGAGGCACCGCTGCAATTTGCTGCCGCTATCGCGGGCTACAGACTTGTTCCCGAGAACCTGATTTTCCCTCTGGCAACATTCCTGCCGTGGCTGGAAATGATCCTGGGCTATAATTTCCTCATCGGATGGAAAATCCGCCTCAATTCTCTGGCCGCCGCTTTTTTGCTTTTGTTTTTCCTGGTTGTCCTGGCCATCACAGTCGGCCGAGGGATAGAAGCAAACTGCGGGTGCTTCTCTCTGGACGAGCGTATTTCGCTGAAAACGATCGTCCGGGACAGCCTGATCCTCATTCCCGCATTGTACCTTGCGGCCGAAAGCCTGATAAGGAAGCGATTGCAGAAGCCGGCGCCGGCAGAGTCCGCAGCTAAATCCCAGGCGTAGCCCTCATTTTTCATCGGGCTTTCCGCTGAAACGGCACACATTGACGCGAACATAATGGACAGACGGAAGCGATTAGGGCCGCCTGCCGCATCCTGCCGACCGCCGGTTATATCTGTCCCTGAATCAGCTTTGACCCGTAATCGACCATGTCTTTAAGGCATGGCTTTGGCTTGCCCCGCATAGCGCTCACTGTGGGGCAACTTTATTATATCTCGGGGTCGGAGTCGGTATCGGCGTCGGTTTCAGCCATGAAACATATCAATTGTGTTCGCACCTACTATCATTTCTGTTCTACCCGGACACCCATAGCGATCCCGACCCCGAAAAAAATCTTCCCTTTGTAACGCATCTTCCCATTTCAACAGCTCGACGGAACGGCTTAGCCTATCAGCGTCGCACGGACACAGGCTGTGGGTTCAGCTGACCGCTGTGCGCATTTGCGAAAGATTTTCCAGCAACAAGACACACAAATTCTTACTGGCAAGCTTCGTCAAAGAAAAAACGTATGTCCGAAGCCTGCCCAATCTATGGCTGGTCCGGCGATGTACCCCAAAAAGCAGAGAACGCAGCAGCGAAAGGTCAACGATGCTTCAGCTTATTCATTACGAGTAGGTCCGGCTGGTTTGGATCGCTCAGGTCCGGAATCCGATGCGACTCGTTCAACCTCAATGGAGCAATCCTTCAGCAGCGCAACCAGTGCGCCTATTGCCGCGAGTATTGGAGCCAATATTGTTCCGACTACTCCGGCCGTCAGGGGGAATTCAGCAACAATCCGATCTTGCTGCTTCACAACAATCCGGCGCGCATTCCCCTCATCAATTATCCGTTTGAGCTTGTCCAGCAGCTCAATTCCCTGAAGCTTGATCGTTTCCCAAGCTTTCTGCTCATGCACGGTTTTCTCCCCAAGCCATTGAAGAAATCTTCAGTCGCGCACGCTCATCAGTGTTCTTTCGGGTCATCTCGCACGACTTTGGGACGCCCTGGCCTTTTTGGCCGATCTGCGCTTCAAGGGCTCCCAGCGCCGTCGAATGTTCTCTCGCCCCATTTCCTTCAATCTTCGGGCCCCTTTAGCTAAGCCCAGGCGATGACCTTTAAATACGACCGAAGAAACTTTGCGCCCGAGAATACCGGCTATTTCGGCGTTGCTATGTGTGCGATACAGCCTCCTCAATAGCGCTACTTCTGCTTTTGTCCATCGAGGCCGAACTTGCGACTTTTTTGCTTTGCTTTTCATATTTCTTGGCAATTCAAAAACTCCTTGTGAAAATTCAGCTAATCCTTTAGTAGGAACTAGCTTTTCATAGCCTAGCCTTTTCGGAACTGTATTTCAATGCCGAATTATGTAAAATCCAATAAGTTTTACGGCGTGGCGGTAAGGATACCGGTTTTTCCAGAATCCTAGGCCGAAGGTTTCAGATATGGGATGGCGGCATGGTTGGGATACGGCGAAAACGCATAAATTTCAGCGAAGCCTCCTGAAATGGTATAGGAGGCACCACAGGAAGCTCCCCTGGCGGGACAATCCGACGCCCTATCGGGTCTGGATATCGGAAATAATGCTGCAGCAAACCCAGGTACAGACGGTAATCCCGTACTACAATCGCTTTCTCAACAGATTCCCGGACATAAAATCCCTGGCCGAAGCCGAGGAAGGCGAGGTTCTCGCGCTTTGGGCCGGGCTGGGCTATTACAGCAGAGCGCGCAACCTTCATCGGGCTGCCAGGCTAATGATCGAAAGGCGCGGAGGATTCCCGGAGAAATACGAGGAGGTTCTGGCACTGCCCGGAATAGGTCCATATACGGCCGGAGCGATTTGTTCTCTTGCTTTCAATCAACCGCGTCCTGTTGTTGACGGGAATATCCGGCGCGTTATAACGCGGTTGAAAGGAATAACAAAATATTCCGCCAAGAGCCTGTTTTGGGACCAGATGTCTGCCTGGATTCCGGACGCAAAATCCTCTTTCTTTAACCAGGCAATGATGGAGCTGGGTGCCACAATTTGTATGCCTTTCCATCCGCGGTGCAGGCAATGCCCGGTTGAGGGGTTTTGTGAGGCCCGAAGGCTTGGTATGGAGAATAAGATACCGGCCGTTCAAAGAAGGCAGGAGACACGGCGCATCCGGATTGCAATCCTGGTTCTGCAGCACGAAGGCCGGCTGCTCGTGACCGACGGCCATATGCCTGATTTCATTCCCGGCAGATGGGGATTCCCCTGTCAGCAAATTCAGGAGGGGAAGTCTCCAAAAGATGTTGCGTCCATAATGTGCAGAAAAATGCTCGGCAGAAAGATCCCACTGGCGGCCTCTCCAAAAATCAGCCATAGCATCACCCGCTATCGTATCGAGGGCTACGGATTCTTCGGCAGATTGGACGACTCCGGGAAAACACTTCAGAAAGCGGGAGCCCTTCGGTGGGTGGATATCGGCCGCCTTGGAAGCCTGTTGATATCGTCGCTCTTTAAAAAGGCAGTGCAGAAGCTTCCCTGCCCGGGCATTGATTGAATGCGATAAGGCGGGGATAGGGCTGCGAAAATTATTCAAGTGATTAAGCCGATATTTCAGTCCGGGCGGCCGGGATGCCCTGGAGGCGGGCCGTCCGGCGGCGGAGGCTCCATCTTGCGGCCTCTCGACATATGCCTCCCCATATCCTCAGCTTCCTTTAAAAACTCCTCGAATTTCTTCCTTTGTTCGGGGCTGAGGATGGCGGAGATTTTATTGTTGGTTTCAATTCGAATCGCCTCTATTTTGCGCATCTGCTCTGCCCGCATTGCATCCATTTGCCGTCGCAGAGGCTCCCCTTGTTTCCGTAATGGTTCCATCTCTTTCCAGGATTCCATCATGATTTCCTTGAATCGGGCATCCTGTTCAGGGGTCAGTTGCAGGGAGCGGAGGAGATTCATCCATTTTTGGCGTCCCTGAATATCCGGCGGCCCGTCCTGCCTGCGGTGGTTACCCGGGGCTTCGGTTTTCTGTTTCAGCCAAAAGTAGGATCCGGAAGCTCCCGCAATAGCTCCTACAAGGAACACTGCGATCAGTACGGCCAATGCGCGCGGACGGTCAGTCACTGCGATTCCCCTCCCTGTGCCAGCCACAGCATGACTTCGCTGTCGGTGCGGACTTGAGACATGCTTGCACTTATACTCAGATTTATCGCTGCTTCGTCATCCATCAGCTTTAGATACTCAGAATAGGTATCGAACTGCTGTTTGCCGGACGTCGCCCACAGGAATGATAAAAGCAACAGCATCATACTGAGGGCAGCAGCCCATGCCGTTCCCGGGTGCAACCAGGAAACCACGAGAGAAGACAAGGATTCATCCTTCGCAAACGCTTTCTGTGCGATCCGGTTCGCCAAGTCCAGCGGCCTCGATTCTTCCTGTTTCAGGATAGAAACAAGGTTGTTGAGCAGAGCCATCCTGGTCCGGCAGGCTTCGCAGACCGTCAGATGCGATTTGAATTCCGCCTGCTCGGCGGATTTGAGCTCACCGTCGCGATATTTATCAAACAGATCACATGTACGCATAAGCTTTATGTTCGCTCCTTTCTCTTTAAGCCCGAAAGATAGGCGCGAAATTTCTTCTCCAATTCAGCCCGGGCTCTCGAAACCCGTACCCGGGCAGCTACTTCCGAGGTCCCAAGCAGTTTTGCCACTTCGTCGTAATTCTTCTCCTCCACTTCCCTCAACACGAAGGCTGCCCGGTATTTTGGATTTAAACCATCCAATAAGGCCTGTGCGATTCTAGCGTATCCCTCACCGCCCTCCATACCGCCGGCCTCCACTTCATTTTCTCGAGAAATATTGTTGAGCAAACGCTGCTGATCGAACTCCGTGAGTTCCGACCATAATTGAACTCTTCGTCCTCTTCTCCGTCGAAGCTGGTCGATGCAGTAGTTGGTGGCGATTCGAAGGATCCAGGGACCGAACGGATACTTGAGGTCGAATTTTTTCAGCGCAGCAAAGGCTCGTAAAAACACCTCCTGAACCGCGTCTTCGTTTTCGGAGGAATTTCCCAGTATTCGGTGTACCGTTCCCCAAACCGCAGCCTGGTATCGGCGTACCAGCTCTGCAAATGAACTTTGATCCCCATTGAGCGTATCTTCGATCAGAGTAGCGTCTGCCGAATCTTTCATGCTCATAAATCAGTTACGGAAATGTAACTAAATGTTACAAAAAACTAACAAATGGGTGAGAGCAGCCATTTCAGATATACGCCTTTGCAAAATCACCATAAACTACTAATTCTAAACAAATTCCGTCTCACTAACATCCCAGACAGGATGAGATTCGCGCGGTTGCGGGCCGCGCATGAAACGAATAAGAGAAACCGCATCATTGAGATCCGGAACAAGCAGATCCGGATCATGGGCTCTTAGTTCTTCCATCCCGTATCTGGCGCTTGCCACAGCCACGACGCGGGCACCTGCCGCGTGTCCATGACGAATGTCCAGAGGAGTATCTCCGATAACGAATGCTCCATCGACCGGAGCAGGAGCAATTATCTGCGCTCCCCGCCGTATGCCGATCCGGGTTAGAGCTGTCCGATCTTCCGAATCGGATCCGTAGCTTCCAAACCGGAAATATCGGTCCAATCCGGCGTTTTTAAGTTTAATGCCGGCTCCCTCTTCCAGATTTCCCGTCACAAGGCCAATGCAGAAATCAGGCTGTGCGCTGAGCATATCAAGGAAAGTCCTTACGCCCGGCAGTATCCGGATGAGACCGCGGTCTCTTACCTCGCTCATTTCCTCATCCAGATAGCGGAGATAGGATGATAATACCAGATCGCGAGTTGCTTCACTCCACCGGTCTTCGAGATGAAAATACTCCAGCAGCTCTCTCAGGATAAGCGGGTCTGTTTTCCCATCAGGCTGTATCGGCGCCTGATCTGCCGGGACGCCAAAATGGTGATTCATAGCGCGATGCAAAGCTCGCATGATTGCCCCATGGGTCAGTATAAGAGTGCCATCCACATCAAAGAGCACCAGCAACATAATGAAACGCTCCAACTGCAGCAAAGAATTCCGTGTCGCGGCTTGTTTCTATTTGGAAAGCGCCTTCACGGATTTCACGATGATATTCTGCATCGGTATATTTGAAAACATGCCCCTTGTCCCGGTTTTTACCTTGCCGATTTTGTCGACCACATCCATCCCCTCGATCACCTTCCCGAAAACAGCGTACCCGAAATCGCCTCCGGAGGCATCCAGATGGCTGTTGTTTTTGAGATTGATGTAGAACTGGGATGTAGCACTATCCGGATCGTTATAGCGTGCCATCGCCACCGTTCCCCGCAGGTTCTTCAGACCATTCCTGGATTCATTCTTAATTCCCGACATGGTGGGCCTTCCCTGCAGAGATTCCGTGTAGCCGCCAAAACCGACGACGAAGTCCACTCGATGAACGATGGTACCGGCGTAGAAGCCAATATCGACATAGGCAAGGAAATTCCTTGTTGTGACGGGCGATTTGCCGGAGAACAGTTCCACCTTAATAGTACCCATGGTTGTTTCAATCGCCACGACCGGATTCGGCTGAGATTTGGCAGTCTTACCTTGTCCAAAGACGGGCGATGCGATTGCCAATAGCATCAGACTTGATATTGCGGTACCCCATAGTCTCCCTTTGCTCATTCCAGATCCTCCCTCAAGGAATATCCATTTTATCCGCACTTAAGGCTAAAGAGAATCACTCAGAGAGAAATGATGCTTCCGGAAAGACAGATATCAAGGCAATCGCGATTCCCTGTCTCCGGAATTCTGAAGCTAGAAATGAATATGGAGATGCTCTTTTACGATTTGCCGCACGCCGGACTGGATGGGTTCCCAACGGGCCGAGCCGTTCTTTTTGATCATGATGACTTTCTGGTCGATCGTGATTTCTTCGACTCCCGGCAGGGCAAAAAGCTCCCTGACCAAACCATCGTCCGTGGCTGTTATCTCGAGGCGGCTCCGATATCGGAGCGTTATTTCGGAAAGTTTGGTATCAAGATAAAATACGCCGACATCCGATCCAGTACCCACAGCATCGGAAACGACACCCACTGCGGAACCGCCCGAAGGCTCCATTCCCCGCTTCCCGTAGTAGCGAAAGACAAAGGTAACCAGAACGCCGAGCGCTACCATGAGAACCAAAATGAAAAGGAGATTTGTTATTTCGTATCTTTTCAGGCTCTTTTTACCGGCCCGGGATTTGCTCAAATGCTTCTCCATTCCGGCGGATTGTCCAGGATCTCCGGCAATCGGGGATTACTCGTATCGGAGACATTCGATCGGATCCAGGTTCGACGCTTGAACTGCAGGATATATACCAAAAATCAGGCCGATAATCGAGCTCACTCCGAAGGAGAGTACGATAGACACACCTGTGATAATGGTGCTCCAACCTGAAAAGATGGCCACAGCTCTGGAAATCCCGTAGCCCAGAGCCACGCCGATGATTCCTCCGGCCAGGCTGATGGCGATCGCTTCCGCCATGAACTGCATCCGGATGTCCATCTTCTTAGCGCCAATCGCGCGGCGCAAGCCGATTTCATTGGTTCTTTCCAGAACAGACGCCAGCATGATATTCATAATTCCGATTCCGCCGACCAGGAGAGAGATGCTGGCGATGGCGCCCATCACCACATTGAAAATGCCCTGGGTTTTCTGCCGTTGTTCGAGGAGCTTTTCGGGGACCACGATGGAGTAATCATCCACATATCGATGCATCACAGATACCAGGTTATTGATTGTGGAAGCCTGCTCTTTGATATTGGCACCGTCGGCGATCTTGATCACAATCTCGTTCAGTTCATTCTCAACGGTTTCGGTATCGAATTTCCTTATCGCTGTTGTAATCGGTATATAAATATCATTGTTGGGATTCTGGACTTTCACTCCTTCAAATTCCTGCTTCTCAACAACGGCGTCTGCAAGAACCCCCACCACTTTGAGCCAGATATCATTGACCTTGATCTGCTGATTCAAAACGTCGCCGAATCCGAACAGCTTCTGTTTGGCGACGATTCCGAGCACGCAAACCTGGGCGTTGGATTGTTCATCCTCCGGCAGGAAAAAGGATCCCTGCAGCATTTTCAGGTTCTGAATGATCGGATAGGCACTGCTGACGCCGAGGACACGGCTGTCGCTCCGTGCTTTTTCCGAATTTATCTGGTACGTCTTAATCAATCTGGATGCCGATATCAGAGGCCTCGGCTTCAGGATGGTCTGGAGGGCCTCAACGTCACGCATGCTTACGCCGAGCGATTCAGTACGGATCTGCTGAAGTTCTTCCGACTTGAATTCCTTGGCTTGAACAATAATGTTCCGGATACCCAGGCTTGCAATGGTGCGAAGGCTTTCCTCTTCGGCGCCGGCGCCTATGGAAAGCATCGCGATGACCGCGCCGACACCGAAAATCATACCAAGCATCGTTAAAAAGGACCGCAATTTGTGCCTGCCCAGATTGACCAGGGCACCTATCATTGTTTCAGTCGATATCATATAGAATCAGGCCTCTAATTTGATACAGCACGTTACGCCCGGGAACTGTCGTATTTTCGCGGCAGCCGCGGCGAAAGGATAATCCGCCTAACGCCCGCGCCCTCCCCTCATCATCATCATCCCTCCGGGCGGCGGCATTCCTCTCATCCCGCCGGGGCCTTGCTGTGCCGCCCCACCCTTGCTGAAATCCGGGAGGTAGAGCTTGCGGGTTTCGAACGGATTGGTGAGGGCGATCATTTCGCCTTCATCCACGCCGCTGATGATTATGGCCTCCCCATGAGAACTGAGTCCGGTCTCGACGGTCTTGCTGACGAATGCGTCTCCCTTTTTCACGTATACAACGCTGTCCTTTTCCTTGTCTCTGTAAGTGACAGCACCGGAAGGAACGACGAAGCACGAATCATACTTCTGCAGAATGACTTCTCCTCTTAAATTCATGCCCGGACGGATCCGTTTCAGGTCCCTGCCTGCGTCGGAGATGGACACGTCGCAGGTAAAGTAACGAAGCACCGAATTCCGCTCTATGGAAGCCGCAACAGAGGAAATATTGCGGATGGTGCCCTGGTATTCCTTGTCCGGAATCGCATCCAGCTTTATCACCACAGGCTGCCCCTTCGTCAGGTTTCCCCCATCTCTTTCAAGAACATAGATGCGGGCCTGGAGGACTTCGAGATTGATTATTTCAACCACCACCTGGCCAGGATATGTTTCATCCCCGATTTGAGGATCTTCCCGGTGCTCTCTGTGATACAAAACCAGGCCTCCGACGGGCGCGTTCAATTCAAGAGAGTTCAGCGTCTGCTGAATGGTGGCGACCTCAGCCTGAGCTCTGTTCCTCTCAATCGTCAGAATCTGCTGATCCGACCGGGCGATGCGCTGTTGCGTTTTCGCCTTGCTCTTCAGGAAATCAATGCGTTCTTTGGCGTAATGCGCATCCGCCTGCGCCGTGATGATATCCCATTTGGAGAAGATCGATTCGTCCTGCGGCATCACCGTCATTGCGTATTGATACTCTTCTTCCGCATCGGTCCGGTCGATGCCAAGCACCTTTTCGTCCGTTTTTTGCTGCAGTGTCTTGATTTTGGTGTTTTCCTCGTTTGCCACAAGGGTGTTCTGCTGCTTCTCAAGGCTTAATTTCGCATCGGTGCTGTCGAAACGGGCCACCGGGGCGCCAGCCTCCACAAAACTCCCTTCGTTTATAAGCCATGCAATTTTCAGGCTTCCGGAAGAAGTGCCGGGTGTCATCACGGGAGTCGTTTCAAGACCGACAATTTCGCCGTTAGCCGGGACGTTAAGCGAAAACGGCTGTCTTGAAAGCTTTGTCACCGGGATCGGATCTTCCTCCGTTGCCGCCAGAACTTTTGAGATCCGGGTAGAAAGATTGCTCCGATATTGAAAAAACAACAAAGCTGCGGCGATGAGCACAATCAAAGCGGCAATCCGTCCTATTATTTTTAAAGAACGGCCCTGTTGCGGTTTGGATTCTTCTCCGGTGTATTTCATGATCACCTCAAAATTTATGCTTTGGGCTTTGCCCTGATTTTCTCTTTTTCGTTCAATCCGGATTCCACAACGGCCGTCAGACCATCGTTTGTTCGCAACCGAATTTCCCGCCAATCGAATTTCCGGGTTTCCGGTTGCCACACTTGAACGAAGGACCGGCCGTCTCTCTCTTGAATACTTGACAGCGGGATCACGACCGCTTTGGAGTATTGGCCTACGCGGATCTGCACCTTTATGTTCATGCTGGGACGTAACTGCTTCTTGTCCTCATTTTTTATATCCACATAAATTTCGTTTACCTTCTGCGGCCGATCAAACGATGCTTGCTTCAAGATGGTGCCGATACTGGACACTGTGCCGCCGAATGTTCTGCCCTGGACGGCATCGACAGTAATATTGGCTTCCTGTCCGACCTGGACTTTTCCGGAGTCAAGCTCGTCAATCTGAACCTTGGCGCGAATACTGGATAAATCCGGAATCTCCATAATCGTGTCCATCACGAACACGTTGCTTCCTGCCTCTTTGGCCTCGTTATTCCAATCCCGTTTGTAGATAACCACGCCTGAAACCGGAGCACGGACCGTATAGGAATCCATTGCGTCCATAAGGTCGTCCATACGGCTTCGGTAGTGGCGTTCATTGCTGCGGGAGATCTGAAGATCCAATTGTCCGCTTTCCGCTTTGTAGCTAACCTTTTTTTCGAGAAATTCCACATTCTTCCTTGCCGCATCCCGCTGCAGCCGGATCTTCTCAATTTCAATGCCGCTGATTAAATCCACTTGAGAACTCAGCTTGACTTCCAGTTTTTCGAGGTCGGATTTGGCTTGTTCCAGAGAAAGCCTCTGGCTCTTGAGCTGAATGTCGGAATCCGACCGCTTCTTTTGTCTTTCTTCCTGGACTCTCTGGAAATTGGCGGTTTCATCCTTCAGGCGTGAAGCGATATCCGACGTATCAAATTCCAGGAGAAAGTCCCCTTCGGACACGTCGGTCCCTTCATCCACCATACGCATTATCTTGAATCGTCTTTCCCTGCGGACCTGCGGGGGTGTGATGCTGACACTGCGAGTGGCTTCCAGAGTTCCGGTAGCGCTGATAATCAGAGGGAAATCGACCCGCTGGGCGGTTATCAGATCTTTGTCGCTTATATTGGCGGAGACACTCCGAGAGTGATAGATCCAGTAAACACCCGCTATGATAATTAGAACCGAAGCAATGATGATAATCCACTTCCGGGATGTCATTTTGATACCTCCGCTAAACGCTGCGGCGAAAGCAGCGGATCTCCAACGGATACGCCGGAAATTGCCTGCACCAGGCGATCGCCGACTGCACCGATTGTGACCGGCTGAACGCTGGCCTTTTTGGGTTCAGTCCCCTTCAGGACGAAATACCTTCCCAGAGAATCAACGCCCAGATATTCTCTGAGAATTGCCGTTGCTTCCTTTTCAAGTACCCGGGGGACTCTGACGCGCGCGGTCATCCCGGGTTTCATGATTGCAGGATCGACCTTGTCCAGCTGAACGGTGACCTGGAAGACCTTTTTCTCCGAAACGAAGCTCTTTCGGCTGGCGACACTGGTCCGTGAAAAAATCCGCCCGCCGACCTCGAAACCGGGCAATGAGTCCAGAGTCACTATGCAGCGCATATCAGACTGAAGCGAACTATATTCGGTATCATAGACGCTGCCTATTACCTGCAAACTGGACAGATCCGGCAGGCTGGCGACCTCCATTCCCTGAAAGAGGCTATCTCCAGGCTGGATTTTGCGGTTGCTGGTCCAGTTATCACCGTAAATCAGAATACCATCCTGGGGAGCGTCAATTTTTAAAAGCTGCATATCGCTTTCTATCTTCTTCAGATCAATTTCCGCCTGAGACCGCTTGATTTCGACCAGTGACATCTGCGACGCATAGCTTTTTTCAAAATTTTCAAGGTTTTCCCTGGCCTTCTGCAGGGACAATTTCGATTTGGTTACGTTCAACTGATATTTTTGATAGGTATTCCCGGCCAGAAGGTCTTTGCTGATTCTGCCGTAGAGTTCATCCTGTTTCAGGGTCGATTCAGCCTGTGCCAGGCTGTTAAGAAGATCGCAACGTTCCGCCTCCAAGTCGGCCTTCTTTTTCTCTATGTTCAGCTTAGCCTCGTCCAGAGTCCGTTCAGCCTCGGATTTGTTGCTCAAAAGAGAAGAATCATCGAATTCGACAATCCGTTCCCCCTTTTTTACTATGGCGCCCTCGGGCGCAAGAAAGGAAACGGTATTGGAAAAGCTGCTGCGGATATTGGGAGCAAAGATGATGACCGAGCGCGCAGCCTTCAATTCCCCGGTCAAGACCAATTCCTTGATGATCTGCTCATTTGCTACAGTGTAGACCGCCTGCTTATTACTATCCATTTTGACCGTAGGCTTCGGCAGGGGCGTTTTGGATTTGGCGCCGCCCAATCCGGGATTCTGGGCAGATGCCGGCTGCAGACACAACGCGGCTGCAGCAAGTAGAAGAGCAGCCGCCAGGAAAGCTGCCGGAAATTTAAATCGGGAATATCGCTTGTTGTCCATACTCATAAACTGATCTCGATCTGTGTTAGTGTGATTAGGAATCAATTGCGTCTGAACGGCTCCTCTGCTTTCTGGGTTTTCACCCATGCAGCCCAGTCGGATTCTATCTTCTCAAAATCGGGACCAAGCACATCCGGCTGGATAATATAATTTCTGCTTTCTTTGCCTTCCCGAACCTGTTTTACGAGCTCTCTGACCTTGGTCGTCCCGACCTTTTCTATCAAATACTGGAAAAATGTGCCGGCTTGCCCATCAAAGAGCATTCGATCCTGTTCATCTTTCGGCATTGTCATCTGCATACCGCCACGCATACCGTTCGATCCGCCCGTGCTTCCGCCGGGGAAACCACCACCGCTACCTCCACCGGGAAAGCCACCACCGTTCATCCCTCCGAAGCCTCCCATACCGCCGAATCCACCAGGAGCGCCTCCCTGTCCCCGGCTGAATCCACCGCCATTCCGGCCGCCGCCCATAGATCCCATGCCGCCCGGTGCGCCACTCTGGCCCGAAGAAGAGGCTACAAAAGGACGGGACATGGAGAGTACATCCTCGATCGGAAATGTCTGATCCATATTTTGCTGCAGGAAGGAAAGCGCCGAATTGGAACCGCTGGCGTAGGCGCCAATGCCGATATCAAGCCAATCCGGCAGAGGGCTTTTGCCCATATCATCCAGGCGCGACGAGCGGTATTGCAGGTTTTTATCCAGGAGCGTCTGTATAACAGCGTAGGCGATCTGCTGGGTGATCGATGCCACCATCTGCTTCTCAGCGTTAGCCATCATATCGGTCGGCATATTCTTCATGCGGTCCAGAAGCGCCGCCGGGACGTCTGCTCCCATCTGCGATTTGATGCGGGCCAGCATCTCCTGGCTCCTTACCGCAGCCGTCACGGCCGTCAGGGACCATCCATAGCCCATTTTTATAACTTTCGGCTCATAGACGGAATCCTTTTGCTCCAGCGTGGAACATATGAAAATCGCTCCCTTGGGCAAGTCAGGCCCAAAGATCTCTCTGAGCTTGGCAATTGTTTGAGAAGTCGACTCTTCATAAGGAGCAACAATCTGCCTGCTGGAAGCAAAAAAATCCACCCCCGGTGCAAGATTTCTGAAAGCGGCAAAGTTTTTAAACGAGGCGGGCTGTTGCGCACTTATTGTGCTGATTCCGAATGTCGCAATAATGATAAAAGCTGCAATGATAGGTCGAACCATAGCGGGTAACCCTATCTCCTAATAAAAATCGTGCTTTAGCCATTTCTGGCATTTTGTAAAAGGCCTTTTTATACGGCAAAAGCCAAATCCTCTAAAACCCGGTACGCACTTTAATTACGTTGCGTCCGCATCACTTGTTACATCCATCCGACCAGTACCGAATCAATCCGGCATTCCCGCTTCGGGCGGATACATCCATTGGCTCCGGGAGTCACTCGAAAACGGCTTCGGAAGGGTATTGCCAAACACACGCTGAAGGAGGGGAATCAGCGGATTTGCGCCTTTCAACGGATCGCACTTTCCTTGGAGGCGCCGAGCGGACTCGAACCGCTGCATCGAGGTTTTGCAGACCTCTCCCTTAGCCACTTGGGTACGGCGCCCGGTGACCAACTATTCATTGTATTACAATAGGGGGACAGTCACCAGTGTCCCTCTAAAAAGTAATCGACCGCGCCTGGAAGGCGTAGCTGTAGCCTGTCCGCACAGCGGGGCGATTCCCGGATCTCGGGGTCGGGGTCGGAGTCGGTATCGGACTCGCCTTTTAGCCACGGACCATATCCATTGTGTTCGCGCCTAATATCATTTCTCTTCGACCTCGATACCGATCCCGACCCCGACTCCGAAAAAAAAGCTTCTTCCGTTCGTCGCATATCTATTAGCAGGAACCAACGGCTTCTGAATCTCTTGTCATATCGGAAGCGATACCGCATAGTAGGCAGGTGAGGTAATTATGAAGATAAGGGCGATCATATTGCTTCTGTTTCTTTTCCTGCTGACCGCGATTTTAACCGTCGCGGCCGGACCGAAGGGTCCATGGGAAGACAAATATCTGCAGATCGGCGACATAAAAATCCACTATCTGGAAGCGGGCGAGGGGGATCGGGTTCTGGTCTTTATACCGGGGTGGATTTTACCTGCTGAGGTGTGGAAAGAACAGATACCGTATTTTTCAGCCAGAGGATTCCGCGTTATTGCATTGGATCCGCGCAGCCAGGGGCAGACAACAAAAACGGAAGTGGGGAATACTTACCATCAGCACGCCGCGGATCTGCATGCATTTCTGGGAGGATTGAATATTGAGCACTCCTATCTCGTCGGCTGGTCGGCCGGTGTGACAACCCTGTTGGAGTATCTTTCCAGTCCGGAGACTCTCAGACCCGAAAAGGTCGTCTTCGTGGAGGGCAGCCCTGCCTTTATAAAGCAGGATGACTTCCCCGGATCCATAACCGCGCAACAGGCTCGAAAACTGCTCTTCTCTTTCCAGGATAACCGGACCACGGCAATAGACCAATATGTCCGTAGCCTCTTCAAAGTAAGCCACCCGGAAATACTCTATAAGGAAATCTCCGAAGGCAGTCGGAAAATTCCGCTTTCAGCGGCATTTTCACTCTATTTCGACCAATATACCGGGGACAGACGTCCTGCATTGAGGCATGTGCAAGTACCCGCCCTGATTATTGCATCTCCTGAAAACCGGGTGGTGGGAGAGTATATGAAATCCAGGATTGCGCGCTGCAGCCTGGAGGTGATCGAGGGAACAGGATCTGCGCTTTTCCTCGATAAACCTCAGGCATTCAATCAGATTCTCGAGGCGTTTTTAGGAGAGCATTAATGAGCAGCCCTTATTCCGATTTGCGCTTCACTGTCCCTTTGGAGGTTAAATAAAAGGGAAGAGAAATCGCCTCCTCCATTTTCTTCCGGTAGCCTTTTACGGGCCATTCCTTCTCACAGAAGTGATCCAGGATGCGTCCTCGAACCCTTGGCCGCGATTCCGCGTCCAGAAAAACCTGGATCAGTTTCTCGCGGATTGTTTCATCTCCATTGCGGGCCAGGTAATCGATCGCGGCAATGCAGACATCGTCATCTTCATCCTCAAGGGAGCGGAGCACCGTTTCAGCGACCTGTGCGAAAGCTTCATCCGAAAGATGAGCAATAAACACCGCTTTCGCTTCGGGCCACCGTGTATATCCCGTAGACAGACTGGCCAGAATATCCATAAGGCATTTGTGAAATTCGTCTGAAGGCAGTATCTCCCTCAAAGCTCGAACCGGATAGGTTACATCGGGCTCCGCGCTTATATAGCTAAGGATGGGTTGGACCGCGATTCTCCCCATATTTGCCAGCAAACGGACGGCGTACTGCTTCTCTTCAAGGTCCATGCTTGCCTGAGGAGTCTGGACGGTGAATCTGCGCAATAGGGCACTCGCGGCTTCCGGAGTACGCCAGGAAGCCAGGCGTTCCATGGCACCGACCCGGGTTGCCGCTTCCCCGTGCATCTGGATGACTTGTTTAAGAGCACGCTTTATCTGACGCTCGGATGGATCGGACTGATCTGAGAACAATTTGCTAAAGAATCCCATAGAAGTCGGCTTTTTAATCTGCGCGATTATTGTTTATTAATTACGCCGGTATCCCGTCCGACCGACGTATTCCTATCTTACATCAACTTATTGCTGTAGAGACGAGTCATTGCATCATATAATACCTGTCATGGAAGAACGCGACCTGTTCAATGAAAAAGATGAAATAGTGCCGGCCATAATCTATTGCCCGAAATGCCGGACCTCGATGGAATATCCCATCAGATGGCGCCGCCGAACCAAAAAGGCTTCTATCCCCCCTGGGGCGAACGAGCAAGATCGCGCGAGATTCGCCAAGGCACGCAACTATCGCATCCGTTTGGACGACAAGTTACGCTGCAAGAATCCGCGTTGCGGCAAGACGATCGAGATTACGACTCTTCAGACGGTCGTTTTTGATTAAATTCAGCCGAGTATTCGTGAACGAAGTCCGCTAAAGCTTTTACGGAATCCTCCGGAGTCGTCGGAAGGATTCCATGTCCCAGGTTAAATATGTGTCCGCGCCTGCCGCCGGCTTCGTCCAGAACCTCGGCGGCCTTCTTCTTCAGAACAGGAATTGGAGCCATCAGCGCGACCGGGTCCAGATTCCCCTGTATGCCTTTTTTCGAATCGAATGACTGCCAGGAACGATTAAGCGCAACGCGCCAATCGACTCCGATGATGTCGCCGCCTGCCTCAGCCATCAAATGCAGCAATCCTGCCGTTCCTGTCCCAAAATGAATGGAAGCAATACCGTCCGCCTGCAATCCCAGAAGTATTTTTTGGCTATAGGGCAAAACATAGCGCTGATAGTCCGACGGACTCAGGCATCCGGCCCAGGAATCAAAAAGCTGTACAACCTGAGCACCGGCCCGGACCTGGGCTTTTAGAAAAGCGAGAATAGTATCGCTCAATTTGCTCATTAAAAGATCCCATGCCGTATGATCTCCGTACATCAATTTCTTCGTAAGGGTGTAACTGGAAGAAGATCCGCCCTCGATTGCATAGCTCGCCAGCGTAAATGGCGCCCCGGCGAATCCTATGAGAGGAATGTTCCCCTCCAGATCCGCGCGGACATATTGAAGGGCTTTAAGCACAAAATCCAGATCCTGCTCCGGATCGGCCATCCTCAGCATCTGGATTTCGGCCGCGCTGCGCACCGGATTATGAATGACCGGGCCGGGCGCGAATTCCAGATTCACGCCCATGCCTTCCAGCGGCAGCAGGATATCGGCAAAGATGATTGCCGCATCCAGGGAGAAAGCCTTAACCGGTTGGAGAGTGACTTCTGCGGCGATCTCCGGAATTTTGAACATATCCATGAGGCTGTGCTTCGCCCGTATTTCACGATAAGCCTTCATATATCGCCCTGCCTGGCGCATAAACCAGACAGGAGTGCAATCAGCCTCTTCCAGTCGGCATGTGTTTAGAAATCTATCGCTTCGGCTCATTCAAACCGTTCTTTCAGATATGCATATATACGATCACAATACAATTTGCTTCTGTCTGTTTCGAATCGATACAAGTTACGCCATAGAGCATCGGCTGTCCACTGCCGGTTGTCTGCAGCTACTTCCCGGCATGTACTGGAAGAGATTTTTCAAAATCTGAAACCATGCCCCGCAATTCCCGCAAAGATTCCAGAAGGCTGGAATTTCGCAATTCATCCAGTTCTACCGTGAAATTTTCAGGATGGACGAAACGATACACTCGTCGGGTAACCGCATTCGCAATAGCGGCAATCCGATTCGCTCTTTCCACGGGATCCTTGATTGCCCGGAAAGTCGCTTCGGATTTCGCGCGTGAGCGCTTTTTCTTTTCGGACACTGGAAGTGCCTGTTCCAGGTTCGAGGCCAGTTTGCCTATATGTTTCTCCAGCTCCTGAGCGTGATCGGAGCATATGCTACAGGCCCTCGATTTGAGCTCATGCGACAGGCTGGGATCATACGTGGCGCGGGTAAGGGCTGAAAGACCCAATGCGTATTGCCTTATTCTTTTGTTCCAGTTGAGAATTTGTTCGGCATATATCAGCAGCCGCTGCTTTAACAATATATCCATCTCAGGAGAATCCAAATAAATGAGTGTTTCCGAAATCTGGCGGTAGGTAAGCAGGCTGATGCGATCCCCCATGTTGGAGCGCAATTCATAATTCTGCCATAGGCTGGGGGGAGGATCTTCCAGGTGATCCTCCTTATCCCCTTCGGGCGGGCGAGTCGTATACAACGCTACGGGGTACGAACTCTTCAGGGGTTCAAACAGCTTCAGAAACTTCCGCAGGTCTTTATCCCGCTCAATCCGGCTCCACACTTCCATCCCATTCTTATTAAAGACGAATATGGCATCGATATCCTGGCAGAGACCGGTCTCATGGTAAGACAGCCATGCTTCCCGCAGTTTCTGGGGTGTGCTCTTGTTCGGTATGCTCAAGGGCCGATCAGCGATGTCGAACCCTCCGGTAGCAATGAGTGCAAAGCAGATAATCCAGGCAATCGACAAGACCAAACGAATCATTCCCGTCCTGTTCCGTTCAGGCATGGTGTATTCCTATCTCTAGGGTACTCGTCGCCCCACTGCCTGTACAGGCTTCTTGAATAAAAATCGCCCCGGAATAGGCTGCTTCCCCGGTTTTTATTAAGGGAAGGGTGGTCAGAAGGACCGTTTTTTGTATACTTCAAATCGTGGAGGTTTGAATGGAATCTCGCAGCATGATTGTGAAACAGGCCGAAATCGGCCCAATGATGAATTATGTTTATTTGATCGGATGCACGGAAACCAGGGAAGCCGCGGTGGTGGATCCGGCATGGGATGTGCGGCTGATCCTCGATCTGAGCCGCAAATCGGAGCTTAAGATCGGACATATACTGTTAACCCACGGCCACCCGGATCATGTCAATGCATTGGAACCGCTGATGGAGTCTACGGGAGCCCCAGTTTATATCCATGCGGAAGAAGTGGATTATATGCGGGAAGTGGCCCGAAGCTTCGGAATGTCTACGGAATTCATGAAAAGGCACGCGAATAAGATACAAACGGTTTCCGACGGCGATAAGATCACTGTGGGAAAGCTTCATATAAAATGTCTGCACACGCCCGGTCACACTCCGGGATCCATGTGTTTTCTGGTTGAGAACTGCCTTTTTTCGGGAGATACCCTTTTCGTGGATGCATGCGGACGCGTCGACATGCCCGGAGGGGATCCTAAAAAAATGTGGTGGAGTCTGAATCACACACTGCGAGCGCTGGATGACCAAACGATCGTCTATCCCGGGCACGATTATGGAGGCAGCCCCACCTCAACAATCGGCGCGCAAAAGCGAACAAATCCCTACATGAACTACGACTCGGTCCAGCAGTTTATGCAAGATATGGGCTAACCACGAATTACGCGAATAAAGCCCGCATTTTTTCGTGCAATTCGTGGCTTGTTTTCCTAATAGGCCTTAGCAAAATAGGCTTTCTCTCCGGCCGGTTTTCCGCAGTAGATGCAGACCCCGGAATCTCCGGGCTGATCGATGGGGATGCAGCGCAAGGTCGCCTTTGTTTCTTCCTTGATGCTTTTCTCGCATTCCGAGCTTCCACACCAGAAAGAACAGGCAAATCCCTTCTCAACTGCCGATTGAAATTCCTTGTAGTCTTTTGGATCAGCCGTATTGGATTCCCGGAAATTCAGGGCTCTTTCATACAGCGCTTTCTGGATTGTGTCCAGCGCCTGCTTCACGGCATCGATCACGCCTGCCTGCGGAATAAAGGATTTGCCTTCCCTTCCCGGCTTGTCACGGCGGGCGAGCACGACCGTGTTTTTCTGCACATCCTTGGGACCGATTTCCACCCGAAGCGGCACACCCCGCATTTCCCAGTCATTGAATTTGAATCCGGGGCTGGCGCCTTCGCGGTCATCCAAAATAACGCGGATCTGCGAAGATACAAGCTCCGCTTTGATCTTCTGAGCCGCCTGAATGACCTGTGCCTTCTCCTCGTCGCTTTTATATATTGGGACTATAACAGCCTGATAGGGCGCGAGCCGAGGCGGCAGAATCAATCCCTGATCGTCGCCGTGGACCATAATAATGGCGCCAATGAACCGCGTGGATAAGCCCCACGAAGTCGTCCAGCAGTGCTGAAGCTCGCCGTTTTTATCCAGGTAGCGGATCTCAAAGGCTCTGGAAAAATTCTGTCCCAGGTTGTGCGACGTGCCGGATTGCAGGGCTTTTCCGTCTCCCATCATTGCTTCAATGGAGTAAGTCTGATCGGCTCCTGCGAAGCGCTCGGATTCGGATTTCCTTCCAGGTATGACCGGTATCGCGGCGTCTTTAACGGCAAAATCCCGATAAATCTCGAGCATCTGCCGTGTCTCGGCCTCGGCCTCCTCAAGAGTGGCATGAGCCGTATGACCTTCCTGCCAGAAGAACTCCGTTGTCCGCAAGAAAAGCTTTGTGCGCATTTCCCAGCGAACAACGCTGTTCCATTGATTGATCAGAAGAGGCAGATCTCTGTAAGATTGAATCCATTTCGCGAAGGAATGCCCGATGATAGTCTCCGAAGTCGGACGAACCACCAGCGGCTCCTCCAGTTCTTCCCCTCCACCATGAGTGACAACGGCCAGCTCCGGCGAAAAGCCTTCCACATGGGACTTCTCTTTCTCTATGAAGCTGCGCGGAATCAGCAGCGGGAAAGCCGCATTGACATGCCCGGTGGCCTTGAAGCTCCGGTCAAGCGATTGCTGGATGTTCTCCCATAGAGCCCAACCGTATGGACGCACAATCATGCAACCGCGAACCGGGGCATAATCCGCCAGTTCCGCCCGCAGCACGAGCTCGTTATACCACTCGGAAAAGTCATCCGAACGAGAAGGGAGTTTGAGATCAGACATGATTTTGTTTGCCTCTCACAGGAAATTTTAAGTGTGAAAGCCTATAGAACCCCCCGCTCTCTGTCAACAGCACTGTTTTGACGGGTAGCCGCGAATTGCACGGATGCGGATTTGATTCGTGTAGTTCGTGGCTGTTTTTTTGGTCTTGGACTATCCTTGATTAGCGGATTCCTGCCGATAAGATAGGGAATACCGGAACACTTTTGAGGGAGGAGTCTGGGATTGAGCGGCAATACATATACCGAAAAGCGCTGGTTGAAAGCGGAGCTGCATGCGCACTGCAGTCTGGATCCGTCCGATTATCGAATATGTCGATATTCAGCCGAAGAACTGATATCCGCGGCGGCAAAGTCCGGCTATGAGATTCTCGCCATCACCTGCCACGATTATGACGCGTGGTCCGATAATCTTTCGGATTATGCACGGGATTTGGGCATCACTCTGATCCCGGCTATGGAAGTAACCGCCGAGCAGAAGCACCACGTGCTCGTTTACAATTTTCGGACAGGTCCCGAGAAGCTCAATACTTTAAAGAAAATCCGTGAGCGGTCGAGCGAAGAAACGCTTGTTATTGCTCCCCACGCATATTTTCCGGAACGCACCTGTTTGAGGAATCTTCTGGCCGAGAATCTGGATGTCTTTGATGCGATCGAGTGGTCGGGCTTTCAAGTCAAGGGACTGAACTTTAACCGGCGCAGCGCCAAACTCGCCGCTCAGGCCGGGAAACCGCTTGTGGGCAACAGCGACATTCATTTTCTTTGGCAGCTAAACCGAACTTATAGCTGGATTTATGCTGAACCAAACGTGCAATCCATATTGACCGCGATTAAACAAGGGCTGATAAAAATCGAGATCTCGCCTCTCTCCTGGCTCGAAGCCGCAACATGGTTTGCCACCGCATTCTGGTTAACCGTTATTGCGAAACAGTCTGTTGCCTCAGATAAAGTCAAAGATGGAAGAAGCTTTGGAACCACGCAGGAGAGCGTGGAACCTTAGGGCGTCCATATCGGTCAGCAAAGCCAGGAAATTGCAGACTGCGCGTGCTGCTTCCATCTGCCCTCCTTCGAGACACTCCTCAATAATAGGCCGATAATACCGCGGGAACAGCACGACGCTCTTTTTATTGATGACTTCTTCCATGAGCAGTTGGAAGAGGTCCCGAAGGATTTCACGCCCTTTTGCGCTCATGGCGGCGACTCGAGGATCCGTGATTACGGCTTCCCAAATGACGGATTTGCAGAGCACGGAAAGAATCCTGGCTTCGTCCGGAACAATGAGGCGCCAGGAGAAATCCGCGCGCCGGGTGCCGGGGCAGGATTCAACGGATACCGAAGTAATCAGATCGTTGAGTATATTGCGCATAGCCGATTTCCGAAGCGCCCGCTCATCACCCTGCCCCGAAGGCTGTATTCTGTGCTCCAAATCAAGCATGCGTTCCCGAAACTCCGGCAGTGTCAATTTTGGCACCGCCTCTCCACTGCGCGTTTCCTCGTAATGGGCAAAAACACGTCGCGCGAAGCGAGCATCCTCCAGATCCCCCGGATGAAGGAATTGCGCCTGCAATGCGTCTTCCACATCGTGAACGGAGTAGGCGCAGTCGTCTGCCCAATCCAAAACCTGGCAAGCTATGGAGGTCCTGGGCTGCCGCCGTTTTGACCGGTCCCGAGCTTTCAGGATGGCGCCTCCCTGCTGCAGTGCCCACCTGGCCATTGCGAGATCTGAAGCGAAGATGAATTTATCGTTCCCGATTTCCTGTGCGAAGGGATATTTCAGTACTCCGGCCAGTGTCGCCCGGGTCAGGTTCAGCCCGGGATAGGAGGTGGATTTCGGCTCTGCAGCCACCAGGATATGAAAGGTTTGCGCATTGCCTTCGAACCGGAGAATGTTTTTCCCGGTCAGCCTGGCTTTGCGGCTTACCTCGCGCATACAGGCATCCAGGGTCTGCTCTCCCGCGTGCCCGAACGGCGGATGTCCCAAATCATGCGCGAGGGCGGTCGCCTCGGCCAGTTCCGGGGAGAGACAATGATTCAGCAGAGGCTGCTCCACAAGCAGGTTGTAAGCGATTGCCCGGGCGATCTGAGCACATTCGACACTATGCGTCAGACGCGTGCGATAAAAATCCGCCTGCCCGATTCCGAAAACCTGGGTCTTTCCCTGGAGCCGGCGGAAGGCCGCGCTGTGCAAAATCCGGTCCCGGTCTCTTTCCGTAGCATGGCGATGATCTTTGGACGAGGTCGGGGCTTCCTCGTACCTGCGCTGCAAAAGAAAATCATCCATGATTACCCGCACATCGAGGGAGCAACAGCCGGATGCTCCTACAGATCGTGTATTTTTGTGAGTTCAGCCTTTAAATATTCGAATGCTTCATAGGGATCATCCGAACGGTGAATCAGATCCCTATCCTCGGGCGAGATGGTTCCCCATCGAACCATCGCATCCAGGTCAAGAATATCCTTCCAGTAATCGGTACCATAAACAATGACCGGCACCCTCTTATGAGCCTTCCTGGTCTGCACCAGCGTCAGGACTTCAAACGCTTCGTCCAGAGTCCCAAATCCGCCGGGAAATATGACCAACGCCTTCGCAAGATATACAAACCAGAACTTTCTCATGAAGAAGTAGTGGAATTCGAAAGCCAATTCTTCGGTCACATATGGATTGACTTCCTGCTCCATCGGAAGACTGATTGAGAAGCCGATCGATTGGCCGCCGGCTTCTCTTGCTCCGCGATTGGCCGCCTCCATTATTCCCGGCCCGCCGCCGGAGCAGATCATCAGCCGCTTCAATCCGCCATCCAGCGTCTTGGCCCAGCGGACGATCAACTGCGCCAGGATGGAGGCTTCTTCATAATAGCGTGAGAGCTGAACGGCACATTCCGCGCGCGCAATCTCCTCCGCCGCAGGCTTTGTTTCAGGTCCCTCCGCCCCTGATTGCTTTCTCAGGTTCTCGAGATGCCTCTCGCTTTCCGCAAGCGGATGAATCCTGGCGGAGCCGAAAAATACGATCGTATCCTTTACGCGATGCAAGTTAAGACGGCTCGCGGGCTCCAGATACTCGCTCAGAATCCGGACGAGGCGGGCATCGTTCCCATGCAGGAATGCCAAATTTTCATATGCTTTGATCGGTTGCTGGGGATTGCTCTTCATTCCACTTATCTCCGGGACCTGCATAATTACAAGTATGCCGTTCTAAGAATAGAAGCCTGAACGGCAAAAAACAACGCACACTATACTGCCCTGCATCGGCATTATCGAGTCCGGGCATGATGATTAACCGGACCGCAGCCTTTGCCCAGGCCGGGATTCGTCTCGATGGCCTTAGTGATATATCTTTTGGCAATCCCTATGGCGTCAATAAGAGTGCGACCCTTCGCAAGCTCGGCGGTGATACAGGCGGAATAGGTGCATCCTGTTCCGTGCGTATGTATCGTCGATATGCGAGGAGAACGGTACTCCACAATCTCCCCTTTCCAATAGAGCACATCAATGGCATCTCCTTCGAGGTGACCTCCTTTGACCAAAACCGCTTGCGGTCCCCGCAACGCAATCCTGGCAGCCGCCTCTCTCATCGAAGCCGGATCGTGAACAGCCATTCCGGCCAGTTCTCCCGCCTCATGCAGATTGGGAGTGACCAGGAAAGCGTTTGGCAGCAAAAGCTCCGATATGCCTGTGCGCGCTTGTTCCGTCATCAGCGGCCGGCCATGTTTGCTGATCATTACGGGATCCACCACGAGGGGGAATGCAAAGCTCCGCGCCCTTTCTGCTATCAGGCTGACGATTTCGATATTGCCGAGCGCACCGGTTTTTGCGGCCTGAGGAGGTATATCCTCCAGCACCGCATCCAGTTGATCTCCGACAAGGATCCCTGAAAGCACTTCCACCGCACTTACTTTCTGCGTGTTCTGAACCGTCACCAGGGTAATGACGCTGGCTCCGTAAACGCCTCTTTGATGGAATGTTTTCAGGTCGGCTTGAATGCCGGCTCCTCCCGACGGATCCGATCCTGCAATAGTCAATGCAACCGGCATTTTCATGGCAATTAATTATTAACCACAAACAGCGGAGAGGCCATGTTTTTAAACATTTCCCCACAGATATGGGAATCGGGGTCGGGGTCGGAGTCGGTATCGGCGGTCGATAGATGTGAAACCATACATCGCCGCTACGGCTTTTTAAGCCTGTTGTCGAGTTTTGAGCGTTCAGCGTATCGGCGCGATAGCTTAAGCCACTAAACCACGTTTAGTGGAGAGACAGCCTCTGAAGCCCGCCTCCACATGTGACATGTGAATCCAAAAATCTCAGCAAAAACATAGCCTGTGTCGGTGATTTTTCGTAATATGCCGCATATCGCATAATCATGGGAGGGCCGCATTATGAGCGCCAGTTCAGCGAAGAGAACAATCATGGAGCCGGCCAGAGAGATCGAGGTCTGCCGGGAAGTGGATGTCGTTGTTGTGGGCGGAGGTCCGGGAGGAATCGGTTCGGCACTTGCCGCAGCCCGAAGCGGTGCGGACACCATGCTCGTTGAACGGTATGGGCACCTGGGAGGCATGTCTACCGGCGGGCTGGTTACCATCATCCCGAACCTGAGTGACATAAGCGGGAAGCAGCAGATCGCCGGCATCTGCCAGGAGATTATCGACAGGCTGGATGCCATGGAAGCCGCGGATTATCCGAAGAAGAAAGACTGGGGTTCGACAGACGAAAAGCTGGTCAACCATTATATCAATTCAAATCTCGCTTTTTTCTATGTGCGCGATGATCTGAATATCGGACGCAAGAGAGTGCTCTATACCGTATTGACGGATCCCGAGATAATGAAGTGTGAACTGAACAGCATGATGGAAGAGGCGGGAGTAAATCTGTATCTGCATTCCTGGGGGGTCCGCCCGATCGTTGAAGGGAATTCAGTGAAGGGCATCTTCGTCGAAAACAAATCGGGAAGGCAGGCAATACTGGCGAAGGTGGTAATCGATTGTACCGGCGACGGCGACCTCCTGCAGCCGGCCGGCGCGGAATGCGACACAAGAATGAAACCCGGCATGAGAATTTCGGCCTTTGCATTCCCGTTCTGGATCGGCAATATCAACATGAAAAAGGTTGAGGAATTCCGAGTTGCGCAACCGGAGAAATATGCGGAGTTAATGCAGGAACTCGGACGCCGGGGTGGCGCCGCCTTTTATCTGAAGGACCTGGTCAAATACCACGACGGGATCGTCTGGTTTCATCCTTTTTTCCCCAGCCTGAATCAAAATGACATTAATGAAATAAACCGGGTTGAGCTCGAAGGCCGCAGGAAAATGCATCTTTCCTATGACTTCTACCGCAAAAATGTGCCCGGTTTTGAGAATAGCTATATCGCACTCAGTTCTCCACAGCTGGGCCTTCAGGGCGGCCAGAGGGTGGTTGGAGAATATGTCTGCACCGAAAGGGACATGGTCTCCGATGAGATATTCGAAGATACCATTGCGGTGTTCCCCGATAACGATAATGGAGAAATTTCAGCCAGGCATCCCAACGTATGTATCCCCTATCGGGCTCTCGTGCCGAAAAAAATAGACGGGCTGCTGGTTGCGTGCCGGGCATTCTCGTCGGAATATGGATTTAACGAATATTTCAACCTGATCCCGCATTGCATCGCCATGGGACAGGCAGCCGGCACGGCCGCGGCACTCGCGGTGAAGGCAAAAATCGATCCCAGGAAGGTCCCCTATAGGACGCTGCAGAAACGCCTGCTTCAACAAGGAGTTATTCTTCCGGAAAAGATTGCCCGGCAAGCCGGGAATGGACACGCATGATTCAGCGCGATTTATGATTCCCGGTAGCCGATAACCATCACCGTGATGTCGTCGTGCTGCGGAGTATTCGCGGAGAAAGCAATAACGGCATCCCGCAGGCGGTTCAGAATTTCCGGGGTGCTTGCCTTGGCATTGGCGCGCAGCAATGCGGTAAGACGATCCATCCCGAATTCTTCGTCTTCGCTGTTAAGCGCTTCGACCACTCCATCGGTGAATAAGACCAGATGGTCATCCGGCTGAAGCTTGACGCTGCCGGCTTCGTACTTTGCACCGGCAAAAAGGCCGAGCACCATCCCTCCGTCCGTCAATTCCTTCATCGAGCCATCTCTTCCTACAACAAGCGGCGGATTATGTCCTGCATTGACGTAGGTGCAGTTGCCGTCGGGCTCAAGGATTCCGAAGAAAAACGTTATGAACCGATTGCCGGTGCCCCGTTGAGTCAGAATTTGATTTACGCCGGAAATCATGGTGGGCAACGGAGCTTCAAATCGCGCTTGTGAGGAAAGGACGCCCTGGAATAAGGAAGCCAGCAAAGCCGCCGACATGCCTTTCCCGGCTACGTCTCCAAGGGCAAAGCCAAAGCGGCCCCTGTCCAATTCGAAATAGTCAAAATAATCGCCGCCGACTTCATTACAGGGAAGGTTCTGACTGACAGCATTGACGAAATCCAACTTTCTTTCAGGCTGAGGATATAATGACTGCTGAATCTCTCGGGCAATAGCCAGCTGTTCCTCCATCCTTCGCTTATCCTGGGATTCCTTGTACAACCGGGCATTGTAAATAGCCATCGTCGCTTCCGATGCAAGGGACTCCAGCGCATCCAGCCGCATATTGGAAAATCCGGCGCCGACATTTGAGCTGTCTACATAGAGCGCGCCGATAATGAAAGCGTTCTGGTTGTTGGACATATCACCGGGATCGTGAACAGTGGAATAGCGGAGAGGAACACAGGAAATGCTGCGCAAACCCAGGCGGCGCGTAGCGGTATGATCCTCACACTGGTCGTCAAAGTCCAAATCCTTTATGACAACAGGACGTCCGGTCTTTAGAACTTCGTAGGGAACCCGATTACTGGTCTGAAAACAGGATCCATCCAATGTGCGTTTTTGACTGTTGCGCGCGCAGCGGAAGCTCAGGCTCTCATCTTCTTCCTTAAGCATGATGAAACCTCTTTCGGCTCCCGTCAGCTCAATTGCGGCATCGAGGACTAAAGCCAGAAGATCATCCAGAACCGGGGTTGAACTGAGCGCCCGGAAAACGGCAAATAACATCCCCACTTCCTTGAATCCACGGACCGACAGACTGATTTCGGTCCTGGGACCCGAAATTCCCAGCAGCGAGTGCAGAAGATCGCCCGAATGAAACACAAGGGTGATTCCGTGAGGACCGCCAAGCTGAATCCGGTCGCCGTCGGAAAGCCCGGATTCCTCAACGCGAACGTCGTTCAGATATGTTCCCTGCTTGCTTCCGAGATCGCGCAGCAAGTATTCGCCCTGGCGCACAAGTATTTCGGCATGAGATCGTGAGATCTCCCTTTGGCCTAAAATGAGGTCATTGCCGGAACTGCGGCCTACGGTAAATCTGGGCGGGGAAATTTTTGCCCAGCATTCTTTCCCCGCTTCATCGAGGTAAAACAGCCGGGCTTGAGTATGCGAAAGCGGTTCCTGTTTGCGTGTAGAAATCCGGCTTGAACAGTGCTGCAGACTGGTATTCAAAACTCCGGCTGCCAGTGGGGGAAAAAGAATATCCGCAGCGCCCGCATGCCAGGCTTTGAGGACAAATCCATCGGCCGGGCTTTCGCAGATGAGTACGACAGGAATCGAAGCGAAGCGTGCGGTCATATCCTCAATTTCACGCACAGTCTTATCATCCGGCGTTGCCCGAAAATAGAGGACATCGGCTGCCTGAGAGGCAAGCTTTGCGCAGGCATCCGGTAAATCCACGGCTCTGATTATCTTATGGCCCAATCCGCCAAAATGGGTCGAGACCAGGGCTTCTTCCGAAGGTTCAAGCCCCGCAAGCAAAATAGAATATGTTTGAGCCATAGCCGGATGCCCGCTTTCAACAAAATTGAGACTCATCAGCCGCGGATATTTACAGAGGCATCCCGTTTCATCTTATGAACCGGATAATCTCATCCGCAGATACTTCATCCTTTATCTGAAACTGTCGAGTGCCGCCTTCTCGTCGTCATATATATCAAAAACCGTTAACAGCTTGGTGATGGTGAGCAGCTCACGGAGCTTGTTGGTGAGTTTCAAAAGCTTCAGCTTACCGCCCTTATTGACCGTGGTGGTATATGTGCTGACCAGCTCGCCGACTCCCGCGCTGTCGATATAGGCAACATCGGCAAGGTTCAGGATGATTTTCTTCGCACCGTTCTGCAGAACATCACGCACCGTGTTGCGAATAGACATTGTTCCCTCACCCAACGTGATCTTGCCGCTGCAATCCAGTATATGAACATCTCCAATGGTGCGCACCTCAATCTTCATGGCCAACCTCCTTTGGTTGAAGAACACTTAAATAAAATAATTAGACCCTGTTCCGGCGGAAACGGTCCTGAAAATTAAGATCTGATCCGATATGGCCATTTCAGAATGACGGTTTGGCCTTGAGGACCCCAAGTTGAAGCAGAAGTCCTGTGAAATCGTAAATCCGGATCTCACGCGCTATTTTATCGCCTTCAAAGACAAACAGGAATGCACATCGAATTTCAAATTGCTTTCCTGTCGGTGCAAGGCCGCAAAATTCACCCTTCTGGATCCCCGTCATTCTTACAAACTGTACTGCCCGATTCCCGTCTATCAACAGATGCTCTACCGTGTATTCTACATCGGGGAAGGAAGAAAACCATCCTCTATAGATATTTTCTATTGCGATGCATCCTTTGACATTTCCACCGACAGGGCTTTCTACTTCACAATCCTCCGTATGGTCGGCCGTAAGATCGTCTATATCATGGCGATTCCAGAATTTATCCCTCCTGGCAAAAAAAGCCGCAATTTCTTCGGGAGACATGCTCCGCTCTCCTTTCAATATGCACCACCTGCTACGGCATTACTGGACATGCAATTAGAGGCGCGATGAATCGGGGCGGCTTTTGAACACTCGGGCAATTGCGTATCCACGGCACCCTGTGCGTCTTCCTAATTCAGCGCATTCGCTGCCCTCCCGGTCTTTCCTTGGTCCGCGGCCCTGTTGAGATATTTCCCTGCCATAGAAACTTATAAAGTATCCAACCTGTGATGGAGCGACTCAAGAGAAAATTTTACGGTAGAATGCGCCAGGTTCTGCTTGCTCGCTTCAGAAGGATCGCATATTGTCGCCGGCGATCCACTTCGCAGAACCCGCTGCCGGTGAAATCACATATCCTGTATTTGCAGCGGCCTTTATTTATGCTCTCCGAGCTTCAACCGCCGGCCGATCGCGCATCGGTTCATTCCACTTCAACAATTGGTAAAGGGAATCCGTTTAGCGTTTTTTAGACTTGATGGGATTGCGCCAATTCAATCCCGGGAATCTGGCAAAATCCGCATCTGTTGAGCACAATAGAAGTCATGATGGCCGTTGCGCTATAATCCGTTTGTTTCTAATCGAATCAATCAAACAGATTTAGTCCCAGGAGCCGAGTGAGATATGACGGTATATGCCATGCCTAATATCACGACGCCGGGCAGGCCGGCGATCTTTAATCCGGAAATATGCGACGGGTGCAACACGTGTGTGGAGCGTTGCCCGATGGATGTGTTCATTCCGAATCCCGAAGAGGGCAAGTGTCCGGTTATCCTGCATCCCGAGGAATGCTGGTACTGCGGCACGTGTGTCAACGATTGCCCGCGTCCCGGCGCCGTCAAATTCAGCTGGCCGCTCAACCAGAGAGGCTACTGGAAACGAAAATCAACCGGACAGGTTTTCCGCGCTTAAGAAAAACGCCACGGATTGCACGGATCAATAATTTTTATAAATCCGTGCAATCCGTGGCCTTTTTTAAATTGTAGGAGTCAGACAATGGCTACATTTCATGAATTTGTCGGAAACAAAGGTCACGCACCTGAATGGCCGTATCCGATTCGCTATGACCAGGAACAGGTAGTTGAGACCGATGTGCTGGTTATCGGCGGGGGGATTGCCGGGTGCTGGGCCGCCATCAGCGCCGCCCGGAACGGCGTGCGGGTTGCGTTGGTTGAAAAATCGGCCACTATCCGCAGCGGCGCAGGCGGGCCGGGATGCGATCACTGGTGCGACACGGCGGCAAATCCTCTCTCCAAGGTCAACCCGGACGAATGGGCTCAAATGCTGACCGACGGATTCGGTGGATATGGAAACGGAATCGGCCGCGAAATTCAATGCCGCGAAAATTACGATACGCTGCTGGAACTCGAGAAAATGGGCGGCAAGATTAGGGACGCCGAGGACAAATTCAAGGGCGTCGAAGGCCGCGACGATAAAACCAAATTCCTGATCTCTCCCCGCATGAATCCATTCCATGACACAAATGTCGTCATCCGTGTGTGGGGAACAACCTTCAAACCGGCATTGAAGAAAGAATGCGAACGCCTGGGCGTCAAAGTTATTGACCGGGTCATGGTTACCAGCCTGCTGACGGAAAAAGGGATTCAAGGCGCCGGAGTGGTCGGCGCAACCGGCGTGAACGCCCGGACGGGCGAATTCATGATCTTCAAGGCCAAATCAGTCATTCTCTGCTCGTCATCCGGCGGATCCCTCTGGCTTCTCAGCACAGAACTATCCGGTTACAACACCATGTCGCCGCGCGCCGTGTCCGGCGACGGCATCGCGATGGCATGGCGAGCCGGCGCAGAGTTTGCGCTTATGGAAAGATCCGGAATCATGGGCATTACGCCCGGATTCAAACACCGATGGTATACCGGCGCAGGCGATGCGAGCTACGAGAACGTCATGCTGGTCGATGCCAACGGCAAATCCCTTCCAATCGTTACCGAACCGGGCTGGCGTCAGAAAAATGTCGATCGCATGGGAATGGGATTTGCGGCAATTCGCGAAAAGGTTCTCAGCGGCGAATATGCCCTGCCGTTCTACGGCGACTTCCCTTCCATGCCGGAGATCGAGCGCAAAGTCGTCTGGAACATGCTGCTGGAAGAAGAGAGTACCGGGAAAATTATCGTGGATACCTATTCGGAAGCCGGATTTGATCCGGCGAAGGATCAGCTTCAGAATTACGCGCTGATCGAGGGATCCAGTCTGCCTCAATGGCGCGAAACCAATGGCGGCGGCCTGGTGATTGACTGGGATTTGAAGACGACTCTCGACGGACTCTATGCCGCAGGCACGCAGTTGTTTTCTCCGGGCGATCACAGCTTCGCAGCCTCGACCGGAAGATATGCCGGAAGGAAAGCGGCGGCTTTCGCGCGGCAGGCAGGCGGCGGAGCGGTATCCAGGGATCAAATTTCCATAGAAAAGGCCAGAGTCTATGCCCCTGTAAGGAGAAACGAAGGAATGGATTGGAAGGAATTGCACGCCGGTATCGCCCGCGTGATGCAATACTACTGCAGCGAATACAAAACCGAGTCTCTTTTTAAAATTGCATTGGATTCGCTTCAGGAGATCGAGGAGAAATGGGCGCCAACGCTCCATGCCCTGGATCCGCATAAACTCATACGAAGTCTCGAGGACTTGAGCATGCTGACGCATGCCCGGATCCATTTGTACGCCTCTTTGGCCCGCAAAGCCAGCAGCCCCTTTCTTGGATTCCACAGAATGGATTATCCTCAATCGGATCCGCCGGAGTGGCGTAAATTTATTACGGTGAAACTGGCGGACGGCAAGGTGCGGGCTGGAGAGCTGCCTCTGGATTACTGGGGTAATCTCAAGGAAAATTATGAAGCGCATAACAAGGACTACGAAGGCGTATACGATGCGAAAACCTAAGATGACGATTGGCAACGTGGAAATGACGGCGGAGGCTCTGCAGCCACGAATTGCACCAATTTAAATTTGTGAAATGCGTGGCTCTCTAATCCCGGCCGCTGCCGCTCTTGTATTTGTTCACGACGCCGATGGGCATGATATTGCGGAGCAGGCAGTTCTGAAGCTTTTGGATTTGCAGGACAATCAATACAGTGATCAGAGGCGGAAGAGATGTGGCAAATATCAAATTCAGAAGCGAAGCATCGGGGCGAGTGAGGTTGCTTAAAATTTGAATATAGGCGAAAACCATGCTGAAAGCCGCCACTCCTGCAAGACGCCGGTGCAGTTTTCTGATATCAAAAACTGTGAGTCCGACGAGCACTGATACCAGAGAGAACGCAGCCGTCATCCAGAGCACACCGGCATCAATGCCATCAGGATAGAAGGATAGGAGCCCGAATCGTGCCGTGGGGATCAGCACACCCACATGGCAGAGCAGCATCATTAATATTGATGCAGGGCCGCGAGATTTCGGAGCGGCAAGGAATAAGCCATAGAATGTGGACATAATAATCATGGCAATACCTGGACCAAGTTTGGAAGGGTCTTTTGCACAGACAAGTGAGTAAAAAATGCCCCAGGTTAAGCCCAGCCAGGAGCCATAAAACGCATACCTGCGCAGCGAATCAATATCGCGCTTGCGAGTGATCATAAAACCAACAGCCGCGCAGACAGCCATAAAGAGCAAAAGCGAAGGGTGGAAAAACGCATGGATTCGAATCCGGGCAATTTGTCCCAGGGGTAAAGCAAAAAGAGCCGCGATCGCCAGGAACCGGATCAGCATGCATCTGCGGGATTGCGCGCGCGCCCTTTGAATCTCCTGCGAGATCACCGAGACATCGCCAAAGCGCTCCTGCGCAAGTTTCCAGGCATCTTCGGGATTTTGTCCTTCTGCAAGATGGGCTTCGTATGAATCCCGCAGATGGCATTCAAATTCCCGTTGCACGGATTCAGCGCCGTCCATGCGGGCGCCGATTTTGGGAAATCGCCGGTTCAGCATCGAAATCCATATTGGTTCGGGCGGAAGGTGTCGTTCGCAGTATTCCTTTATTGACTCCCCGATATCACGCATAGGACGCCTCCAGAATGCTCTCGACCGCCTTGGAGTATACGGACCATTCCCTGGTGTCGGACATCAGTGCACGCTTTCCATCGTCTGTAATGACATAGACGCGTCGCTTTTTGCCGCTTGAGGCTTCCACCCATTCTCCCCGGATAAGCTCTTTCGCTTCGAGCTTGTGAAGCGCGGGGTATATGGTTCCTTCCTGCCATTCGAAAATGCCGTCGGATAATTCGTTTATCCGCCGGACAATTTCATAGCCATGAGCTGAACCGGTGTTTAATACCGACAAAATAAGCGTAGTCGTCGTTCCACCAACCAATTCCTTGCGAAACTTCATATCTCCTCCATCGCTGACTGACCTTTTACATCGACCATCGAGGTATCTTTCTTTAAGCCATTTTGAATATTTGATGGGTGTCCAAATATTTTTGCTTGATTTTAGTCATACGTATGATTTAATCGGTCGCATGATTGACACGAAGCAGCGGATTCTGGATGCAGCCGAAAAGCTCTTTGGAGAAAAGGGTTATGACTCCACTTCTCTGCGACAGATCATCTCCGAAGCGAAAGTGAACCTGGCAGCTATCCATTACCATTTCGGATCAAAACAAGAACTGCTGGATCAGGTGATTATTCGAAAAGCCGGACCAATGAATGAGCGCCGGCTGAAACTCCTTGACCGGTTTGAAGCCGAATCAGCGCCTGAATCCGCCGCTCTCGAGAAAATTGTGGTAGCTTTTGTACTGCCGGCAATCCTGGTGGAAAAGAGTCCCGGATTCGTTAAATTGATGGGAAGAGTGCATGCAGAAGGGCTTATGCCGGAAATCGCCAGGCGGAACTTTCAGCCGATGATCGCCCGGTTTCTGTCAGCCCTGCATCGTGCTTTGCCGGATTCATCGCAGAAAGAGCTGATCTGGAAGGCTCATTTTGCGCTGGGCGCGATGTCCATCGCCCTGACTGCAAGCCCGGACGTAGATCCGGAAACCGCAGCCGAATCACCGACGAACCTGGCCAACCGCCTGGTTGCCTTCATCAGCAGCGGATTCAGGGCGCCGGCAACTTTGGATTAAGAGATCGAGGTGAGCCAATGAGGTACTCATGTATTCTTCTGGTTATTGTCCTGGCATCCACCGTCTTTGCAGCCGATCAACAGACCGGGCACGGGGTGCTTGCCCTAAGCCTGAAACGCGCTGTGCAGCTCGCCATATCTCCCGAGGGAAATGAGCAGATCCAGATTTCAGGCGAAGCGCTGAAGCAGGCGCAGGCGCGCTCCGACCAGGCGCGAGCGGCGCTGCTCCCCGATGTCTCCTCCTCTCTGGGCTATCGGAACCAGACGCTGAATCTGCGAGCCAACGGATTGCGCTTCAACATTCCGACAGTTCCCGGATTCTCGTTCGAGTTTCCCTCACTGGTCGGCCCCTTCGAAGTTCTGGATGCCCGTCTGAGCGGCTCTCAAAGCATTTTCGACATCAGTTCCATACGCCGTCTCCAGTCGGCGCATGCAGGCATCTCGGCCGCCAGATCGGAGAGAGAAAACATGGAGGAGAAGGTGGCCGCCCTGGTTGCGCGCGCCTACCTTGCCGCCATCCGGGCAGACGCCGATGTGGAAACAGCTCAAGCAAACGTGACGCTTTCGCAGGCGGTCCTGAGCCAGGCTGAGAACCAGAAAGGCGCCGGCACGGGCACCGGGATTGAGATCACCCGAGCACGGGTTCAGCTGGCAAACGATCAGCAGCGTCTGCTTGTGGCCGAGAATGCGCGCCGCAGCGCCCATTTGCAGCTGCTGCGCGTCATGAACCAGCCGCTGGATCTGGATCTGGATCTCACTGACAAGCTGGGATACATTCCTGTCGATGCTATTACGCTCGAGCGCGCCAGGGATCGGGCACTGGCCGAAAGGCCGGACCTTAAAGCCCAGCAGGAGCGGGAAGCAAGCAGCCGTCTTTCCGCCAGCGCCACAAAGCTGGAACGGATCCCTTCGCTTTCGCTTTTCGGAGATTATGGGACAATCGGCTCCGGCTTCGACAACAGCCTGCCGACCCGGACCATAGGCCTGACGCTCCGGATCCCGATTTTTGACGGCGGGCGCCGTGATGCACGCCGCGTGGAAGCAGCCTCGCAGTACCGTGCCGAACGGTTGCGAACGAGAGAACTCCGCGAACAGATCGAGCTGGATGTCCGCCTGGCATTGGACGCTTTAAATTCCGCCGAGCAGCAGATCAGAGTTGCGCGCGACGGACTGCAACTGGCAGATAACGAGCTTGCACAGGCGCGGCGCCGCTACGATGCAGGAGTGGCCTACGGCCTCGAAGTCACCGACGCGCAGACTCGCCTGGAGCGAGCGCGAGACAACCAAACCGAAGCGCTATACAATTACAATCTGGCCCGCATTAACCTGGAAGAGGCAATGGGCCGCGTACGAAGCAGCGTGCAGTAGAACTCTTTGGAGTGCGGCGGCTCGCCGCCGCCTTCGGACACGATTCAGTGCGCAAGCAAGCTTGCGCACTCCAAAACTCACCGCAGAGGTGGAGAGCAATCTGATGCGAAAAAGAATCATTGCAGCAGTCCTCGTCCTGCTTGTTGTTGCCGGAGCCCTATTCTTCTTGAAGCGAAATGGAAAAGATTCCGGGAACCGGATAATCGTCTCCGGAAACATTGAGCTAACCGAGGTGAATATTGCCTTCAAAACCGCAGGGCGTCTGATCGAACGCCTCGTAGACGAGGGCGATACCGTTAAAAAGGGCCAGTTGATCGCCCGTCTCGACCGGGATCAGCTTCAGGCACAGCGTGCCCGGGAAACTGCCGGCCTGCAATCCGCACAATCACTGCTGGCACAGGCCGAGACGGCTCTGGCCTGGCAGAGGGCCAATCATGCAGCCGAACTCGAACAGCGCAAAGCGGAACTGGCATCCTATGAAGCGCGGCTGCAGGAATTGAAGAACGGCGCGCGCCCCGAGGAAAAACAGGAAGCAAAAGCCGCCGTCGACTCCGCGCAGGCCGAGTATGATCGCGCCAGGCGGGATTGGGAACGCGCGCAGCCACTGTATAAAAATGATGACATCTCGACCGCTCAGTATGACCAGTATCGCAGCCGCTGGGAAAATGCCGAAGCGATGCTGAAGCAAGTCAAAGAGCGCCAGGCCCTCGTGCTGGCCGGCCCCCGCGTGGAACAAATCGATGCTGCCTACGCTCAGGTGGAACGCGCCAGGGCTGCTCTTAAAATGGCCGAATCCAATGCACTCGAAATCAGGAGGCGCGAGCAGGAACTGCCCCTGCGCCAGGCCGAGATTGCGCGCGCCCGGGCAAACCTGGCGCTCATCGATACGCAGATAGCCGATACTGTCGCCGTTTCGCCGGTCGATGGAGTCGTTCTGGTGAAAGCGGCCGATGTTGGTGAAGTGCTGGCAGCCGGAACAACCGTGGTCACCATCGGGGACATTGACCATCCATGGCTGCGTGCGTATATCAATGAAACGGATCTGGGCCGCATAAACCCGGGAACCAGGGCGAAAATCTCAACCGATTCTTATCCCGGCAAAGAGTACGAGGGCCGCGTGAGCTTCATAGCTTCGGAAGCGGAATTCACCCCCAAACAGATTCAAACGAAGGAAGAGCGCGTCAAGCTCGTGTACCGGATCAAGATCGATCTGGATAATCCGCGGCACGAATTGAAATCGAACATGCCGGCGGATGCTGTGCTCGAGCTGGAGTAGAGTATGGAACCGATCATCGAGACGCATGACCTTACGCGTCGTTTCGGGGAGATTACGGCGGTGGATCATGTCAATTTATCCATCGCCCCCGGAGAAATTTTCGGTCTCGTCGGACCGGACGGAGCAGGTAAAACGACAACCTTGCGCATGCTTTGCAGCCTGCTGGATCCCAGCGAAGGCAGCGCCCGCGTCGCCGGGCATGATGTAGTGCGCGAACCGCAGGCCGTGAAGGACCGTATCGGATACATGGCGCAAAAATTCGGGCTTTACATGGATCTCTCCGTTCAGGAAAACATGGATTTTTATGCCGATCTGTTCGGAATCGTGGGTAAGAAACGGACAACGCTTGCAGCGCAGCTGCTGCGCATGACGCGCATGGAGCCGTTCCGGGAACGTCTGGCGGGCCGCCTTTCAGGCGGCATGCGGCAGAAGCTGGCCCTCATGTGCACGCTATTGCACCGGCCGCAGATCCTGTTTCTCGATGAGCCCACCAACGGAGTGGATCCTGTTTCGCGGCGCGATTTCTGGGCCATCCTCTATCAATTGCTCAAAGAGGGAATCACCATCCTGATGACAACGGCCTATCTGGATGAAGCGGAACGATGCAACAGGGTCGGCTTAATGCATCGCGGAAGGTTGATACGCTGTGATGCCCCTGAAATCCTGAAGCAGGCGGCGGGGGCAAATAGCATGGAGGGTGTTTTCGTTAAAACAGTGCGTGCGGCCGACGCTCCGGAGGCTCCATGAACGGCTGGGCAGTGGAAACGAAAGCTCTGGTGAAGGCTTTCGGCCCCTTTGTGGCTGTGGACCACGTTTCGCTGCAGATCCGCAAAGGGGAGATATTCGGCTTTCTCGGACCGAATGGAGCAGGCAAATCGACTACCATCCGTATGCTTTGCGGGCTGCTTACGCCCACGTCGGGCCAGGCTTTGGTGAAAGGGCTGGATGTGGCGGTTGAACCTGAAGCAGTCCGCAGGAATATCGGCTATATGTCCCAGAAGTTCTCGCTCTACGACGATCTCACAGTGGAACAGAACATCGATTTTTTTGCGGGTATGTACGGCGTTCCTCGCGAGTCGCGCCCCGCCCGCAAACAATATGTGCTGGAAATGGCCAATTTGACCGAGCGCCGCAGCGCAATCACCGCGACGCTTTCCGGCGGATGGAAACAGCGGCTGGCTCTCGGCTGCGCCATCCTCCATGATCCGCCGATCCTGTTTCTGGATGAACCGACTTCCGGAGTCGATCCCATTGCGCGCGGCGCCTTCTGGGATCTGATTCGTGAAATGGCCCGCACGGACCACACCATCTTCGTCAGCACCCACTATATGGATGAGGCCGAGAACTGCCACCGTGTGGCGCTAATGCACCAGGGCAGGGTGATCGCCCTGGGAGCACCGGCGGAATTGCGGGCGGGGCTGAGCACCCATACGCTGCTTCAACTGGATACGTCCGCTCCGCTCGACACCATGCGCGCGCTGGAGAATATGCCCGGCATCGGCGATGTGGCCGTTTTCGGATGCGGATTGCATGTCGCAGTGGATGACCGGGAAAACGGCATGAAAAGCATTCGTGCCCGGCTTGCGGCTGAAGGAATCGAGATCCTTCGCCTGGAAAAAATTCTTCCCTCGCTTGAGGACGTTTTCGTCGCCCTGATAGAAGCCGAAGAGAAAAAGACCGCATGACCTACCGTCGCACGCGGGCAATTTTCATCAAAGAACTGCACCACATTACGCGGGACAGCCGCAGTCTTGCGCTTGCGCTCGCCATGCCTTTCATGATGCTTCTTCTATACGGCTATGCCCTGAGCCTCGACGTGGATCATGCGCGGATAGCCTGGAGGGATATGAGCCGGACGCCGGCGAGCCGCGCATTGCGTGCGCGATTCGAGGGATCCGGACGCTTTGAGATCGTGGCGCTGGCGACCAGTGATCATGAAGTTCAATCCCTGCTCGACCACAGCGATGTCCATGCGGTGGTTTCCGTGCTGCCTACCTTCGCGCGTGAGCTGGCGCGCGGCGGGTCAGCGCAGGTACAGGTTCTGCTCGATGGCACCGATTCAAACACGGCGTCTCTCGTTTCCGCCTATGCGGCCGGTGTTATCGCCGGATTTTCAGAAGATGTCTCACTGAATCCTTCGAAGAACCATCAGATGATCCAGGTGACGCTTCGCAATTCGGGAACCGGAAGAAATCCGATACAGGGGGGAATCGTTCCCAACACGCGTGTCTGGTTTAATCCGGAACTGCGCAGCCGAAATTTCTTCATTCCCGGAGTGGCGGCTAATCTTCTTCTTATGCTGACGATGATGCTGACCGCACAGGCCATCATCCGGGAAAAGGAGATCGGAACTCTCGAACAGCTCATGGTCACGCCTATGCGCCCGGTGGAGCTTATCCTGGGAAAGACACTTCCGTTCGCGCTGATCGGCCTCATCGATATGATGATCGTGACAGGCGCCGCGCTTCTGCTCTTCAATATTTCGTTTCGCGGCAGTTTCCTTCTGCTCCTATTTTGCTCTCTGTTGTATCTGATGCCCAGCCTGGGAGCCGGTCTCTATCTGTCCACCATCTCCAACACGCAGCAACAGGCCAACTTGGGATCATTCTTCATCACAACCCCGGCATTTATGCTCAGCGGTTTTGCTTTCCCCATCAGCAACATGCCCGTTGCGGTGCAATACCTCACCTACCTGAATCCCATCCGGTATTTTATGGAGATAGTGCGCGGCATATTCCTGAAAGGAGCAGGCATATCCGTCCTCTGGCCGCAGATGCTTATACTCGCCGTCTACGGCGCAGCGATCCTGGCTTTAAGCGTATTTCGATTCCACAAGACATTGGATTAAAGCGGGCTGATTCGAAATTCGAAATTTCAGAATCTCGAATTTCGAATCATCAGGGCTTCATTTCGTTGATACCGCCCTTTGGCGCCAGCGCCTTGCTCTCCTTCTTCACCGCAAGCTCGCTGTCAAGATCAAAGGACGCGGTCCGGCGGATGTCCCGGGAGGAGGCGCCGATTTTGATAATGTACGTGCCTGCTTCGGCTATCCAGCTCGAGGTGGCCGGATCGAAAGAGGCCAGATTGCGGGCGGCGATTTCAAATTTCAGTGTCTCGGATTCTCCCGGTTGCAGCAGACGCGTCTTGGCAAATCCTTTCAGTTCGGCGGCCGGCTTGTCCAGTTTCCGGGCCGGAGCGCTAAGGTACAGCTGCACCACTTCCCTTCCGGCAACCCTTCCCGAGTTTTTCACATCAACCGATGCCGTGATCTTATCTGAAAATTCCCGCGGGCTGAGCGACAGATTGCCGTACTCGAATGTGGTGTAAGAAAGGCCATATCCGAATTCGTAGGCGGGCGCAATCTTGAACGTCTCATAATACCGATAGCCTACATAAATGCCTTCTTCGTACACGATCTTCGACGGCTTCGGTTTCCGGAAAGATACCAGCAGATCCTGTTTATCCGAGCCCTCCTCCGGATTTTCTGCCTGAAGGACAACGCCGGGAAAGTTTTTGGCTGACGGCACATCCTGATATCGGACAGGGAACGTTGAAGCAAGCTTGCCCGAAGGATTGACTTTGCCGCTGAGCACATCGGCGATGGAATTGCCGGCTTCCTGGCCTCCCTGCCAGGTGAGCAGAATTGCGTCCGGCATATCCCGCCAGCCGGCTGTTTCGATGACGCCTCCCACATTGAGAGCGACAATCGCCTTCTTCCCCTTTTCATGGAAAGCTCCGGTGACATCTCTGATCAGATTCTTCTCCGCCCGGCTGAGGTTGAAATCATTGTCTTCCTTGCGATCAAATCCTTCGCCCGAATTCCTTCCGATGGTGATCAGGGCCACATCGGCTGCAGACGCCATCTTTCTCATAAGCGCGGAATCGACCGGCATCTCGGCAATTATGGAGCGAGGGGAAAAAGCCCGAGTCGGAGGGAGTTTGGCTTTTGCTTCCTTGAGATAAGAGCCATAGGCGTTGTGCAATTCCTCATTAAGAGCGAAGCCGGCGCTCTTCAGCCCATCCACAAGCGATACGCTATAGGCTTCGTTGACATCGCCGCTGCCCGTGCCTCCGGTGATGATATCGTAGGAAGCATTGCCGAATGCGGCCAGATTCCCTGCCTTTTCAGATAAGGGGAGTGCCGCATTGTTGTTTTTCAGCAGCACCATCCCTTCAGCCGCAGCCTGGCGCGCCACGGCTGCATGGGCTTTTAAATCCGGCTTGTTGGAATATTTATAACCTTTGAATCGCGGAGTCTGAACCAGAATAGCCAGTATTCTCTCAATATTCCGGTCCAGTTCAGCTTCATCGAGTTTTTTCTCGCGAACAGCTTTGATAATGGCTTTTGCCTGTTCCGCTTTCCCCGGCATCAGGAGGTCATTGCCCGCCTTCATCTGCGCGACGGCATCGACGCCGCCGAACCAGTCGCTCATTACATATCCTGCGAAACCCCAGTCGTCACGAAGAGCCTTTGTCAGCAGGTCGGGATTCTCGGAGGCGTGAACGTCATTGATCAGGTTATAGGAAGACATGACCGTCCAGGGTTGAGCTTCCTCTACGGCAATTCGAAATCCTTCGAGGTAAAGCTCCCTTAAAGCCCTTTCACTTACTATCGTATTCAGGGCATTCCGATTCGTTTCGGCATTGTTGGCAGCGAAATGCTTTGTGGAAGTTCCTACACCCTGCGATTCGACGCCCTTGACCATTGCCGCCGCCATCCTGCCTGTCACCAGGGGATCTTCCGAATAGTATTCAAAGTTCCTGCCGCAAAGCGGATTTCGGTGCAGATTCATGCCGGGCCCCAGGAGAACATCAACGCCATATTCCAGCACTTCATTCCCCATCGCCTGGCCGATCCTGGTTACCAGGTCGGTATCCCACGTTGAGGCCAGCAGTGTAGCAACGGGAAAAGCCGTACAATAGTAGGTATCTTGGCTGTTCTTGCGGGTAGGGCTGATGCGCAATCCTGCGGGCCCATCCGCCAGAACCATCGCCGTAATTCCCAATCTGGGAATTTCATAGGTAGTTCCAGCAGCGCCTTCCACGAGGCTTTTTGTCTCTCCTATCACAGGAGCCCCGGGTGTCTGCTCGGAATCCTGTGCGGACGGCATGCCCGGCAGGTCCATTCCCGTGCCGGTCACGAAATACGCCTTTTCCTCAAGCGTCATCGCGGCAATCACCTTCTTGACTGGGTCCTTGCCCAGTCTGGCAACTCGCCGTCCTCCACATTGGATTACGGAAAGCAAACAGAGTGCGACACCCATGATCAGCACGATATATTTGATACTGCTCATATGCCTCTCCCTCAGAAATCCCTTAATGAACACCGGTTAAACTCCGGGATCAGTTCTCAACCTAGACTATTGACTCTATCTTCTCCCAAGACTTGATGAGTTCATAGGAAGCACCCCACTTCCGCTCGAACCCCCCATCCTTCCACTTTTCGTCGAAATCCTTGACCGCCTCGGCGAATTCGGGGCTCTTGGGAAATGCCTCCAGATCTTGCCTGCTGTCGAACTCGTAGACAGCCAGATATCTCGAATTCTCCCTGCCTTCACCTGACAGCCGATACCGGCTGGCTTTTTTCATGCCTTTGAATTTGAACATCATCGGAATGTGTTTCGCTGAATACCATTCGTTATATTCTTCTTCTCTCTCAACGCTTGGCTCGTTGGCAACGATAAGGATAAACCTGTGTCCCATATTTGCCTCTTCCCTTTCCCCGGCGGTTTGGAGTGTATTATATTCAGGTAACCGGAAGACATAGGCAACAGATTTGTTTACTCAGCTGGATAAGGATAAAGGATGCCGTGGTTCCTGAGGGCGATATTCGCATTGATGCGGACGGATTATGGTTCTACCGCGGCACGGAGATGATCCGGCGCGAAATTGTCGATCTGTTTTATCGGAATCTGCATCAGGATGAATCCGGCCGATACTTTATCGAAATAGGAAAGCAGCGGTACCCCGTAGCGGTCGAGGATACTGCGTATGTGGTGTGGAAGATCCGGTGGTGCATCGGAAGAGATAAGAGAAAGGAATACGGAAGCATACTTCTATCCGACAACACCGTTGAAGTCCTGGATCCGGGAACACTCCGAATCGGTAAGGATCATATCCCGTATTGCAGAGTAAAAAACCGTCGCTTTGAAGCCCGCTTTTCCAGGCCCGGATACTATCAACTCGCCGAACGCCTGCAGTACGATCCGGCAGATGACACCTATTCCATCTCATTGAATGGCCGGCGATATTGCATTTTCCACGAAAGCCCGGAATAGCGTTCGTGCAATTCGTGGTCAGCTTTTTGTTTTCGAGCGGATACAGGCCGTACTACAATAAGCCCATCAACCTTATTAGCATCTGAATGTCGAGGTATTATCCAATGCCCGGCACTATTGCATCTTCCGACGCTGCTTTAATTGAAAAGCGAAAAGATCAGCGCAACGCCCTGGTCGCCTCTTTTCTCGGCTGGACTCTCGATGCCTTCGATTTCTTCATCGTCGTAATGGTATTGACGGAAATCTCCAAAGATTTCAACCGCAGCTATGCCGAGATGGCTTTCACGCTGAGTGTAACCCTGGCATTTCGTCCAGTGGGAGCGTTTATCTTCGGTCTGCTTGCCGATCGCTATGGAAGGCGAATCCCGCTGATGATCGACGTAACCTTCTATTCATTTATTGAAATCGCATCTGGCCTGGCTCCGAACTATACGACCTTCCTGATACTGCGGGCGCTGTTTGGAATCGGGATGGGTGGGGAATGGGGAGTCGGCGCTTCTCTGGCGATGGAAGCCGTACCTTCACGCTGGCGTGGCATTTTGTCGGGCGTGCTTCAGGAAGGTTATGCGATCGGCTATCTCATGGCGTCTCTGGCCTATCTGTTTATTTTCCCTGTTCTGGGATGGAGGGCGATGTTTTTTATTGGAGGCGCCCCGGCCATCCTTGCCTGGTTTATCCGCCGGAAAGTCAAGGAATCCGAAGTATGGGAAAAGACGCGGCGAACGGATTGGAGTGCGTTGTGGGCAAGGGTCCGCTCGCATTTGCCGCTTTATTCACTGATTGCCGTCGGCGCCGCTTTGATCGATCTTGCCCGCGCTCCTATCGCATCGTTGATCGGCATTATGCTTTCCGTTTCACCGGTCGGTGCCGGCTCCGTCTTCCTTCGTGCCGGCATGGTCTTTGTCGGCGCCATGCTGTTGGCCTTTATGGCGGATGTCACCTGGCACGTGGCGGAAGGCCATCGAAAACTATTCTTTTATTTGGTCGCATTGATGACGATGATGAATTTTGTGGCGCACGGCACGCAGGATATGTTTCCGACGTTCCTGAAGAAACATCGCGGTTTCTCACCGCAGCTCACTGCAATTGTCACCATCATCTCGAACTTCGGCGCAATTTTCGGAGGCATCTGCGGCGGCCTTTTATCCGATCGGATTGGGCGAAGACGGAGCATTGCAATGGCTCTGTTCCTGGCGATTCTGATCATTCCTCTTTGGGCATATGCCCCGACTATGGCCCTGCTGGCTCTGGGAGCTTTCATGATGCAGTTTATGGTTCAGGGAGCATGGGGAGTCGTCCCGGCGCACATTACCGAACTGTCGCCCGACAGCGTTCGCGGTTTCTTTCCCGGTTTTGCGTACCAATGCGGCGTTCTTATTGCCGGCAGCGTCGCATTTCTGGAAGCCCTTTTTGCCGAGCATTTGAATTATGCCAATGCCATGGCCGTTACCGCACTGACCGTATTCGTTCTATGCATTTTTGTTGTCGCTCTCGGCCGCGAAAAGAAGGGAATCGAATTCGGCCGATAGTGCGATCCGTGCCGATCCGCCGCTAACTTGCCATCCTCACAGGGCCTGATTCCGCTTTTGGCAAGCCTCCTGCTCTGCCGGAGTGATATTTACTATGACAAACAGGTGCTAGGAAGGTTCCGTGTGAATAACAACGCGGCCCAGCTCGGGAAATTCGTGCCGGAGGCGGTTTTCCATTTCCTCTGCCAGGATATGGGCCTCTGCTATGGGAATGCCCGCATTAATCAGAAGATGAAGAGAGAGATAAATACGGCCGCCCATTTCGTGCAGTTCCACCTGATGAGCTCCGCCGCTCCCCTTTAATTCCAGTCCAATTGCCTTGATTTTTTGCACATACCGATCCGCCTCGGGCAGACTTAACGGAATTCCCTTAGCCGACTCCTCGCCGCGCGGTTCAATATGCACGTTGATATCGGCGATGGCCGTTGGGGTATTCGAGGCCATAATCTCCGAGCGCAGGCTGATCTCCAGATTTGTGGCCTGTTCATGTGCACGCTCGAAGCTGAGATTCGGATCCACTTCCAGATCGAGATCAATCCACATGCCCCGATCGGTCGAATGTGTTGTGATGTTGTGAACCGAGAGGTGCTCGCGGGCTGCGACTGTCTGTATCGTTTCAAGAATGCCCTCCGTTTCGGCTACGGGTTCCGCGTGGACGACGACATCGGCATTGGGCGAAATGCTGCGCACCGTTTCTTGAGCCTGCTCCGCAAGACGGTGGCTCTCCTCAAACGAAAGGTGGCGCGGGACATCCACCGTCAAATCGACGAACATCCGATTTCCCGCATTTCGCACACGTGTTTGAGAAACCCGTTGAATCCCGTTAATCTTGCCGACAGACCGCGCAACTTGCTCCGCCAATCCACTGGGCGCCCGGTCCAATAGCGCATCGACAGTACGCTTCCCCAGCCTGAGGCTGACAAAAATGACAATACCCGCCACAATGAGAGCCGCCACCGCATCGGCTCGCGCAAACAGCGATGCGTCGCCGCCCCGGGACTCGCCGAACCGGACCAGGGCAAGTCCGATGATCACAACCGCCGAGCTCCAGATATCGGTGCTGAAATGCAGTGCATCCGCCTCCAGTGCCTGGCTATTGTATTTCTTTGCAACGCGCGACAAGGCTCTGGAACGCGAAATATCAACCACGATCGAAATTCCCATAATCAGGAACGCCCAGAAGCTGGGATCCACATCGACGGACTTGAAGAGGAGCCTATTGACAGCTTCGTAGATAACCCACACACAGGTCAGAAGCAGAAGCAGCGTCTCCGCCAGTGCACTGAGATTCTCGACCTTGCCATGACCGTACAGATGACATTCATCGGCAGGGCGATCGCTCATTCGGACTGCGAAGAATGTAATAACCGCAGCCGCCAGGTCGAGCGCCGAATGAGCCGCTTCTGCAAGAATGCCCAGACTTCCCGTCAGGAATCCGACGATGAGCTTTCCGGCTGTGAGAAAGACAGCGGCAATCACCGAAGTGGCGGCAACAATCCGTTTCTCTCGAACCTGATTCTCCACGATATTAAACCTGCCTCAGGAATATTCCCAACGCGCGCCAGCAACTTTAATTCGTCATTCGTCATTCGTTATTCGTAATTTGTCAGTCTTCCACCAGCTTGATTGGGGTTTGATGACGGCGGTGCTCTTCCAGTATCAGTTTGGCTTCTTGTGCAAGAGATGCAGGCACCAGTATTTTTATCCGGCCTGAGCCTTCCGCAGCAACCGGATAGAGCCGGCTCGGCAATTCTGAAGCATAGTGACAGGGTATGTTGTAGCTGCCAAGCAGGCTTTTAATGACCGAAGCTTCGCTGTCCGTATAGGCTCTTGCAACGACAACCGGCTCAGCTTTATCCATGCGATCCTCTACTTTTTGAAAAGGCTGTCAAATTTAGCCCTGGCATCATCTTCAGCCGTATTCCCGATTCCGGGTCCCCGGCCCCTCCGGGGATCAAAATAATCGCAATAGTTCGATCGATCTTTATCCCGGACCCATTCGGCCTGGGTTTCATTGCACTCGTTGTGAGCACGCGGATTATGATGCCTGCAATTCAGGCAGCAATGCAGATCCGCGCTGCATTTGGAGCAGACGGCCCTTCGTCCCACTCGGTCCTTTACCTCATAGGGAGTGCCGCATTTATGGCAAACACATGGTTCGGAAGAAAGGATGCCCATTTCAATCACCTGTTTTGCCGGAAGCCAGGACTCGGAGAATGGGAATCAGAATGAAGAATTCAGGTTCCTGACTTCTGATGCCGGTTGCGAATTAACGGCGTTATTGTCTCCGGCACTATTTTATCTTAACCGGTGCGGTATTTCTTTTAAAAGCCTGGAACTCGTAAGTCATGCCGATGATGATGCCCGACTTTGCGTCATAATGCTGCAGGCCGGCGACGCCGCCCACGTCCCATCGGATGCGTCCGGTCTGAAACTGAATCCCCGCGCGTGTCTGCGATTTATTTTCATTGCCGATCCGTCCGGACGGGCCCTGTCGTCCGCTGATCTCGGCGAACAGATTGATGCTGCGATGGAGCGGAACGATAGCGGCGACTCCGTAGGTAAAAGGATCGGCCTGCCTGCCTTGGAGCACGGGAGATCCCAATATGGCAAACCCCAGATCCGCCAATATCTGCGTGCGGCCAAAGTGCTTCTTGAAAAGCAGGCTTGAATAAAACTCTGTTTCATTGGTTCCCAGACCGCTATCATGCTTGGCGTTGGGAAGCTCAACCGCAAACTTGAATGCTATGGCCGGCCGCTTCCCTTTTTCACCTGCAAGTTTTATTTTTGTTCCGAGTATCAGGTCGCCAAAATCACCCGTTGCATCTCCGGAAAAGGTCGGTGGTATGACCGGTTCGGTCCGGCTGGTAACCGACAGAAGGTCTTGCGCAACTCCGGATATCTGAAACTCGGCATATTCACCCACACCGACATGAATGCTTGCCACGCCGAGCCGTGTCAGGTTTCCTTCGAGGCCGGAAAGAGAAAAACGCTGTCCCTGCAAGAATTCCACACCTGCCCCGGCTCGCACCCTGCCGGTTTCGAGGATTTCGGCGTCGTCGGTTTTAAGCGGCCGCTGTTGACCCTGAACTGCCCACGGCCAAAGGAGGCAGAATATCAGTGGTATCCAATTTTTGATGTACATGTACACTCCTTCCGGCCAATGTCCCGGCATTGTGTCCGGGAACACGCATTATAAACTCAAAGGCGCGAAGACTCTAACCCGGATTATTCATGAAGGTTCGTCGCGAGGCGGCGCAGACGGGCGTGGATACAAGGCGCGCGACGGGAGGATTCCGAAGGCGTACTCGACGGTACGTCGAGGAATCCGACCGAGCGCAACGCAGTAGACACGCCCGGATACGCCGCCGCAGTAGAAGCTTCATGAATAATCCGGGTTAAGCCTCTAAGATTTTTTGCTCAGGAGATTGATATGATGTTGGAGTATGGCTACGGCGGCTATAGCGGCGGTCTCGGCCCTTAGAATCCATGGGCCCATACTGAATATTTTATATCCGGCCTTTTTGGCCTGTTCAACCTCGGCAGCATCCCAACCGCCCTCTGGGCCGATGCAGAGCACAATCCGATTAGAAATTGTGCCCGGATCGGGGATCCATGGTTCCGCGGCCTTTTCATAAAACAGGAGTCTTGGGTAAGCAGAAAGCTCTTCATTCGAAAGAAAATCCTGAAAGGTCCGGGGCGCATGGATGCGCGGCGCGGAAAATCGATGGCATTGTTTGGCAGCTTCTCTCACAATCCGATCCCAGCGCTCCAGGCGCAGAGTAATCCTGCCGCCGGGAACATCCGCTTCACTCAGTCGGGTTTTCAGGGGAATGATTTCGTGGACACCCAACTCTGTGGCCTTCTGCAGAATCCATTCAAATTTGGAGAACTTGATCATGGCGGCGGCGAGGATCAGGCAAACCGGTGATTCTTCGGAAGGCATGTTCTGCAGGCCGCGGACATAGACACCGGAATCCTGCAGCTCGACTTCACCGACATAACCATTGCCTGTTCCGTCGAAGATCTCCACAATCTCTCCGCTCCCCATCCTCAACACATCCCGCAGATGATGGGCCTGGTCCGATGGAAGGCTGGCGACACCATTTCGAACGGATTCCCGGGGCACATAGAATCGTCTTCGGCTCATAGGCAGGTTATCCGAAAATATCTTTTACTTTGTCGAAGATATTTCTTTCCTGGGTAAGATCATCATCTTTGCTGACTTTGGCCAATGCTTCGAAGATCTGGCGCTGTTCTTTCGTGAGCTTCGTCGGCACCACTACGTTGACGGTGACAAATTGATCGCCGCGGCCTCTTTCTCCCAGACTGACGATTCCCTTATTGCGCAGACGGAATACAGAACCGCTCTGTGTACCTTCGGGGATCCTGAGCTTCTCTTCGCCCTCCAGCGTCGGCACGGTAATCTCAGCGCCCAACACCGCCTGAGCGATGCCGACAGGCACCTGGCAGTAGATATTGTTCCCTTGCCGCTGGAAAAACGGATGCTCTTCCACATAAATCACGACATAAAGGTCTCCCGAGGGACCGTTATGAATGCCGGCTTCCCCTTCGCCCTGGATGCGTAATCGGGCGCCGTTATCGACTCCGGCGGGGATCCGGACCTCCAGCACTTTCTCCCTTCGCACGCGCCCCCGGCCCTGGCAGGTTTCACACGGCTCGCTGATGATCCTCCCGGCTCCGTTGCATTGGCTGCAGGTTCTGCTGATCGAGAAAAAGCCCTGCTGATATCGCACCTGGCCTGATCCGCGGCACGTAGGACATGTGACGGGATTTTTCCCTTTAGGAGTTCCGCGGCCTTCGCACGCGCCACAGGTATCCTGACGCGGGATTTTTATTTTTGTCTTCAGGCCGAAGGCTGCCTCGCGGAAAGAGATCTTCAAATCATAGCGAAGATCCGCGCCCCGTTCCGGACCGCCCCGGCGCCGGCTCCCGAAAATATCTCCAAAGCCGAAGAATTCGCCGAGTATGTCGCCGAAATCACCGAATGTGGCAGGATCGAAACCGCTGAATCCTCCCTGCAATCCGCTGTGGCCATACCGGTCATAGCGGGCCCGCTTATCAGGATCGCTCAGGATACTGTAAGCTTCGGCGGCTTCCTTGAATTTTTCCTCAGCGTTCCTGTCATTCGGATTTTTATCAGGGTGGTACTTGAGGGCCAGTTTCCGATAGGCGCTCTTGATCTCCTGATCCGATGCATCATGTGAAATTCCCAGGACTTCGTAACAATCTCGTTTATTATTCAATCAAAAATCCCCGTAATCTCTGCATTAATTCTTCGATTTGAAATCCTTCAGCGCAGATTTCATGAGCTTCTGAGCCTGGGCATCCGTATCGATCTCTTGTTCGTGAGGCCACCCATCGGCATGCAGCGTCTGGCTTTCAGGGGCGCTGAAAATGGCGGCAGAAAGCTTCTGGGCTCCGTTTTCGAGCTGCATCAGCAAATTTCTCAATAATGCGATATCCTCTTCTTCAGGAGAAAGATCTTTAGCCTTTTGAACCGAGTCTTTTATCATCTCCTGTTCAACATTATCCAGAAGCCAGCCGAACTCAGAATAGCTCCTGGAGAGCGCCGACATCTGGCCTTTGATGCGGTTGAACAGCTCGGCCAATTCCCTGTCTTTGCGGTCGTTTTCCGCAAATTGCTTGGCTTCCAGAATCATCCGGTCAATCTCGTCCTTGCTTAATCCCGTTGAAGGCGTTATTCGGATTGCCTGCTCTTTCCCCGAAAGCTTATCTTTGGCAGAAACGCTCAAAATGCCATTGGCATCCATATCGAAGGAGACCTCAATCTGAGGCGCGCCGCGCGGTCCGGCGGCAATGCCGACCAGGTCAAACTTGGCCAGAGAGCGGTTGAATTTTGCAAGATCTCTCTCACCCTGCAAAACATGTATCTCCACCACCGTCTGGTTATCCGCAACCGTGGTGAAGACCATAGTCTTCTTCAAGGGGATCGTTGAATTGTGCTCGATAATTTTGGTAAATAAACCGCCCTGTGTCTCTACTCCGAGTGAGAGCGGGAGCACATCCAGCAGAACGATCTCCTTGAGATCGCCGTGCATGACGCCGCCCTGAAGAGCGGCTCCGACAGCAACAACTTCGTCGGGATTGACTTCCAGGGAAGGTTTCCTGCCGAAAATTTTCTCGACATGTCGCTGTACGGCCGGCATACGGGTCTGGCCGCCGACGAGAATCACTTTGCTGATATCGGCCGGAGCAAGCTTGGCATCCGCCAAAGCTTTTTCGCAAAAGATGGATGTCCGTTCAACCAGATTTTTTACCAGGTCCTCGAAACGATCGCGCGTGAGTTTCCTGTCAAAATGCCTTGGGCTCTTATCCACTGTTGCGATGAAGGGCAGGCTGATGTGGGCTTCCTGGGCCATGGAGAGTTCGCATTTGGCTTTTTCCGCCGTCTCCTTGAGGCGCTGGCGCGCCAGGATGTCTTCCCCGAGGTTAACGCCGGTTTCGGCTTTGAACTCGGATATCATCCAGTCGATGATGCAGCGATCGAAATCCTCCCCTCCCAACAGACTATCCCCGCAGGTAGAGATCACCTCAAAAACGCCGTTATTCAGCTCAAGAATCGATACGTCGAAGGTACCTCCGCCCAAATCGTAGATTGCCACTCGTTCCCGTTCTTTTTTGTTAAGGCCGTAAGCGAGCGCTGCTGCAGTCGGTTCATTAATTATCCTGAGAATCTCGAGTCCGGCGATGCGTCCCGCATCCTTGGTCGCCTGCCTCTGCGAATCATCGAAGTAAGCAGGGACCGTGACGATCGCCTGCATAACCGGTTCATTCAGGAACTCTTCCGCCATATTCTTAAGATATTGCAGTATCATGGCGGAAATTTCCGGCGGGCTGTAATCCCGCCCCCGAACGGAAATACGCACATCTCCATTTGCCGAGGGAGCAATGGTGTAGGTCAGATAGCCTTGAAGCTTCTGTATCTCCGGAGAATCGTAGCGGCGCCCCATCAGTCGCTTTACGGCATAGATTGTGTTTGTTGCATTCGCCACGGCCTGTCGTTTGGCGATCTGCCCCAGAAGCCGGTCCCCTTTTTCGGTGAAGGCAACAATCGACGGCGTGGTTCGGCCGCCGATGTTGTTGGGGATGATCTGTACGGAGGGGCCCTCAAGGACAGCGACACATGAATTGGTGGTTCCCAGGTCAATGCCAATGATTTTGCTCATCGGGTTAGTCTATTCTTTCCCCTTGGGGTGAACTGCAACGATCACTTGTGCGGGCCGAAGGAGCTTATCTTTGAACAGGTATCCGCGGCGCAATTCTTTGACGACCGTATTCTCCTCTGACTCAAATGTTTCCTCCCTGGACAAAGCCTCGTGCAGATGAGGATCGAATTGCTTCCCTTCCGTCTCCATCGGGACTACGCCAATCCGGCTCAAGGTATCGAGAACATGCTTGTAAAGCAGCTCGATTCCCTCCTGGTACTGCTGTATGCCGGCCGGCGGATTCTGGATGCCTTCGAAGCTTTTCAGTCCTCGTTCGCAGGCATCAAGGATAGGCAGGAATTCGATCAAAACGGAGCTCTTGGCCAGCATCATGGCATCCGCCTTTTCCTTCTCCATTCTCTTCCGATAGTTTTCAAATTCCGCGGCTTTTCGCAGAAATCGGTCCTGCCATTCCGCGACTTCCGATTTGGCCTCATTGAGATCCGCCTGCAGCTGCACCAGGGGATCGCTGGGAGTGGACACTGTTTCTTCCATATCCAAATCATAAACGGGATCGGCGTCATCAGGTTCAGATTCGGAAGGATGCTGATAAATTCTCCACGTCATCTTTTAATTTCCTGTCTCGAGCACCCGGCCAAACAGCCTGGCTACATAATCCACCAGAGAGATAGCGCGAGCATATTCCATTCGCGTGGGGCCCAGGATTCCAAGAGATCCATGGGTTTTTTCGTCCACGACATAGGGAGAGGTAATGAGCGCACAGTCCTCGATTCCCTGAAGGGCATTCTCGGCTCCAATGGTTATTCGTACCTCCTGAGTATCACCTTCAATGCAGCGAGATATCAAAGCTGCCAATCTGCTCTTCTCTTCGATGGTCTCGAACAGGAGCTTCATCTTGTTAATATCGGAAAACTCAGGGGTTTTTATTAGGTTAGAGGCCCCGTCCAAATATACTTCGGCATCCAGCTGTTTTTCAGTAACGGAAAAAGCCTGAGTGCTCAGGGCTATAATCTGTTGCATGAACTTGTCATAAAGAGCCTGCTCTTGCTGGATCATTTTGAGAATTTGAGTTCTGATCTCGAGCAAGGTCTTATCCTTAAAATTTTCCGCGATATAGCGTGCCGCGCGGTCCAGTTCTGTCTGTGATATTCCATCTCTATAATGGATGACTCGATTTTGAACAATGCCGGCACGGGATACGAGAATAACCAGGATTCGATCATCAGCCAGCCTGACAAACTGCAGATGCTTAAGGGCAACGCGGCTTATCGGAGGCGATACAACAATTCCGACATTCTTGGATACGCGGGACAAGACCTGGCTTGCACGAGCCATTAAATGCTCGGCGCCGTCATCGAGGCGCAGGTCACGATCAATTATGCCCCGGTCTCTAGGCGATATATCCCGTCTTTTTAACAAGTAATCAACATAAAAGCGGTAGGCTTTATCGGTAGGGACCCGGCCTGCAGAGGCATGTGGCTGGTGGAGATAACCCATCTCCTCAAGGTCTGCCATGATATTCCGGACGGTAGCCGCGCTTAATTGCTCCCGGCTTTGGCGAGCGATGCGCCGCGATCCCACGGGCTTGCCGGTCATGATAAATGTGGCGATCACCCAATGCAGGATTTCTCGATTCCGCTCATTTTGCAGAAAATCGATGCCGTTAGCCATAGCCGTTGATTACCCCTCTAATAGTCGCCTGTATATTTTTGCAGCAGCTCGAGGGCAAGAGCCACCGGGAGAGAATATAGTATTGTACCGATTAATGTCAAACGGCTGAAAATAATCGACGTTTGACGATTTACGATTGCCTTCCTAAGCGGAGGTTTGAGACACGCGGCCGTCTATTAAAAACAATCAATTGCCCATGAATGACTGGATAATAATTTTGCGTGGCGGTATAAAAAGCAACGGGATCGCTACAGGCAGAGACTGAATAAACGGCCTATAGCGATCCCGATACCGAAAGACATGATTACGGTTTGACGATGCTTGTGTAATAGGTTTCGGTGACAACCCGGTTATTTTCCCGGCCTAAAGCTCGGATGAATTTGAGCACTATGGACTCACCACTCTTCAGGTTTTTGACCATGGCCAGTAAGTCCTGTGCATTATTGATCGGTTTGCCTGCGGCGGCTACGATCACATCTCCCGGTCCTTGTCCCGCCCCCTGAAGTCCGGCCTCGTCGGCGAGACTTCCAGGTTTAACGGAAAGCACATATGCGCCACCGGAAATCCCCAATTCCTTGGCATCTTCGGCGGGAATATTATCGAAACTGAGCCCAATTTCAGCTTTTGGCTTCTCTTCGTTCTCTTCGAATGTGTACCGTCCGCTTTCCTGATTTTCCAGGGTTCGCTCGGCGATGGCAACCTCAAACTCCATTTCCTTGCCTTGGCGCACAACCTTGATTTTGGCTTTCTTGCCCGGGGGAGTATTGGCAACTGCCAATCGGAAATCCTGGTTATTGGTTATTTTTTTTCCATCATATTCAATAACGACATCTTCCGGCCTGATGCCGGCCTTAGCTGCGGGGCCGGTCTCCGCATTCCGGCCCTTCTCGTCGCTTAGTTGAGTGATCAATACACCGGAACCCTGCTTAACCCCGAAAAATTTGGCCATTTCCGACGTAAAAGGAAGGCGGTTCATGCTGACGCCGATCCAGCCACGGGAGACTTTTCCGGTTTCAAGTATTTGATTGTAAACCCTTACGAACAGATGAGATGGCACGGCAAATCCCACGCCTGCGCTCGCACCCGATGGAGTGGATATAAAGCTGTTGATCCCGACAACTTCCGCATTCATATTAACCAGAGGGCCGCCGCTGTTCCCGCGATTTATTGATGCATCGGTTTGGAGGTAATCATTGAGGTAAGCACCTCTCCCGGGGCCGGATCCATCTTCAAAAGTACGGCCGGTTGCCGAGATAATTCCGGCGGTTACCGATTGTTCAAGTCCAAACGGGCTCCCGATAGCAATGACCCAATCGCCGACCTTCATTTTTTGAGAATTGCCGATTTTGGCATAGGGAAAATCCTTATTCCCGTTGATCTTTATTACGGCGATATCGGAAATCTCATCGGAGCCTATGAGCTTTGCGGTGTGCTCACTTCCGTCCTTCAGGCTGACCTTAATCTTTGTCGCCCCATCCACTACATGGTGATTGGTAATGATATAGCCTTTCGGATCGACGATTATCCCGGAACCGAGGCTGCGCCTTAATTCCTGCTCGGGCAGCTGCATCATGGGCCCGCCGAAGAAGCGGCGGAATAGATCATTCATCGGATCATCGGGATCCTGCTGTAACATGCCTCGTCGCTGGTTCGTAACCACTTCTTCCGTATTGATATTGACAACACTCTGCTCAACACGGCTTGCAGCTTCTTCGAAAGCCTGCGAGAGAGAAAGAATGGCCCCGCCGGCAACCGGCTTGCCATCCGACTGCATCTGCAGTTGACTGTCCGCCGGGCCGGTAGCATCGACACGCTTGGAGATTATGGTTCCAATGCCTATCCCCAAAGCCAGGACAAACAGCACCATAACAAATGTTAAAAGCCTCTTACCGGTCCGAGCGGTTGCTTTCGACTCTTCGCTCATGCTAAAACCCTCCGTATACTAAAAATGCACTTGCCATCACTTTTACGCAATTTGCAATCTCCGGTTTCAAAATATGAATCTAATCAAAAGAGAATCACCCTGCACTCCGGATGTCAAATTTAAAATCGCCTCCTCAATTCCGGACTACGTCGATTTTTTTTGCGGGCAGAGCGATTTTATAGAGAGTCTGCCGATCATCCACCCACAGGTCAATCTGCAGCAACCCGGAATCAACTTTCAAATGATGGAGATCCCTCTTTTTGCTTCCTGCCGAAATTCTTTCAAGGCCTATTTCACGGACCTTCAGGATTCCGGCATCCAGTTCCTGGGGAATAACCACCTCAATAGACTGCAGCTTATTTGTACTTAAATCGAATAGGCGCGCGACAAAGATGAAATGGTGGAAGACATTCGTGTCCAGGACGATGCAGCGGTCTCCGACCAGCAATCCCCTCGTCCGGGGATTTCCGCTCCCACGATATTCAAAAGTCGCCTCGCCGGGGATAAAGCTCCCGTTTATGGTCCCCTTCTGACCATCAACATTGGTGCGAAGCTGATACGTCTTCGGCAGATAGCTGCTGTCCATGGTTGTCTGTGTTTCCATCTGCACTTTCTGACGGCGATTTCCCGGGTCACGGAATTTGATGATGGAATGAGCGGCAATGCCACTGGCGGAAACAACGATGGAGTAATTCTCCTGTCCTATTTTTTTACCATCGACGAAAATATCGAACCGGGCTTCTTCGCGTTGAGGCGTTTGATTTTGCGCATAAGAAGGGATTGGAAGCGACGCGGAGAGCGTCAAAACCAAAAATGAAAGCAATGCCGTCATCTTGAAAAAGCCGCGGGATATTCGGAAATTCGAATTTCCCTGTAAACCTTGTATTTTCTTTCTCATGAACATAAAGAACCCTATGCCTCACGCTGAGCAAACGCATGTTTCCATGACGAGAAATTTCCGCCTGATTTCCATGCATCCATGGCGGCCAGTCCTGCGGATTCTCCTCCCTGCGCGAGCTTGTATTCTACCCACGCCCAACGGGTGGAAGCGGGTTTGATTTCGACCTTCCCTTTAAGCCCATCCCTGATGGCAGACAATTTCAGGTTCAGCAAAGGAATTGCCTCAAACGGCTCCCCATTCATGGGAGTGTTTCGCTTCGCCACGAAGGGCGAAATACTCAAAACAAGCGGAGCAATCCCTGACAAATCAATGGAAAAACGGATGAGTTCATCGATATCTTCCATCGTTTCTCCGGGAAGCCCGATCATCATATAAAGCTTCAAGCGCTGCAGCCCTGTGTCTCGCACCAGTTTTGCAGCGTTGATAAGGTGCCGTTCGGTGATCCGCCTGTCAACAAGATCGCGCAGCCTCTGTGATGCTCCGTCCGAAGCCGTTGTCAGGGTTTTGTAGCCTCCCTGAGCCAATAGCTGCACCAGCTCTTTGTTCAGACGATCGGCTCTCAGACTCGACAAACCTATTTCGCGGCCGCTTTCCACAATTTTCCGTACCAGTTCCTCAATCCGGGGATGATCGGTGACGGCAGCGCCCACCAGCCCAACCCGCCGGGCGCCTTCGGGTATCAAACCAAAAACTTTCTCGGTCGGCACCAGCCTCATCCCGCCGCTCGCAGCGCATCGCATGACGCAGAAGGCACAGCTACGCGAACATCCGCGCTCAGCCTCGACAAGAAACATGGAAGATAGAACCATATTTTTTGTGAGAATCTGCGAAATGGCAGGCAACCGCCCATCCGGGACTCTCGCCGGTTCGGGAAAATCAGCCGTCATCCCCGGAACGTAGCATCCCGGAGTTCTGGAAAACACGGATAGCAATTCATCCCGCCGGGTGGAGGCTGCGGCATGCAAAAAATCATGAATCAGATCCTCACCTTCACCGAGAATAATCAGATCAACGAATGGAGCAAGAATCTCCGCATTCGATTGCGTAAGAGGGCCGCCCGCCAGAATCAGCGGATGTCTGCCGGTACGGTTCTGCCGGAGAAGCGGGATGCCGCTCAAATCCAGCATTTCCAGCATTCCTGTTAATTCCAGCTCATACGCGATCGAGAAAGCCACAACAGGAAATTCGGCTAGAGGCGTTTCGCTCTCATAGGTTAAAATCGGCACCCGGTTTTTTCGATACTCCCTGGAATCCTCGGGAAGGAAGGCGCGTTCGGCGCTCGCACCGGGATGATGATGGATTTCCCGATAGATGGCCTGATAACCCAGCGAACTCATCGCTGCCGAATAGGGAGAAGGGTGGCAGAGTGCAATGCGAAGAGCGGCCTGCTTCCGCACCACTCCTTCCTCCTCGCTTATCCGGCGCCGGATTTGAGTCACAATATTCCAGCTGTTCATCAAATCTCCATCCGCGATTAAACGCCTCTCTGTTTATCGGGCCAGATAATCTTATGCAGCTGCAACTGGATCCGAACACGGAGACCGCAGCTCAGCACCCAGCTTGCCAGGTCGGCGTATGGCAGTTTCATATGAATCGGCGAAAAGAGGATCTCTCCTGCCCGCGAAACAATATCGTATCGCCGAATCAGATTGCAGGCCCAGTCAAAATCAGGCTTTCCTCCAACGACAAATTTCACCTCGTCTCTTTGAGTCAGACATTCGATATTGCCGTAATCGTTGTGGCGGTCCATTCCGCTGGACGGACATTTGATATCCATAATCTTGTGAACGCGCGCATCCACCTCCGCCAGGGAGACATGCCCGCCCGTTTCGAGCAGCACCGTATAATTGCGGTTTAACAGCTCCTTAAACAATTCGTGAATGGATCCCTGGAGCATCGGCTCCCCGCCGGTCACCAGCACGAGCCGTGTCGGAAACGCCTCAATCTTCTGCAAGATCTCAGGAATGGTCATCTCGGTGCCTTCATTGAAGGCATACGCGGTATCGCAGTAGGTGCATCGCAGATTGCAGCCTGACATGCGGATAAAGGCACACGGCCGGCCTGCGTAGGACGATTCTCCCTGGATGCTGTAGAAGATTTCGTTAACTTTCATAGCCACCTTTGGCAGTCGGCAGTCGGCAGTCAGCAGTCGGCGGTCGGAAACATCAAATATCGATCCGGCCGAGCCGGAGCTTTACTCCAAAGTGAACCATCCATGACATTTTTACTGCCCACTGCCGACTGCCGACTGCAATACATGATGCAGGGCGCGGCCTGTCGCAGACGCGGCGACCCGGGCTACCTGCTCAGGCGTGCCCTGCGCGACTATTCTTCCGCCCCGTTCTCCGCCTTCCGGCCCAAGGTCGATAATTCGATCTGCCATTTTTATTACATCCAGGTTGTGCTCAATTACAATGACTGTATTCCCCAAATCGACCAGACTATTCAGGATATCCAGCAGCCTCTTGACGTCATGGAAGTGCAACCCGGTAGTAGGCTCATCCAGTATGTACAAAGTACGCCCTGTGGCGCGTCGGCTCAGCTCTTTGGCGAGTTTGACTCTCTGTGCTTCGCCGCCCGATAGTGTAGTCGACGACTGGCCGAGCTGAACATATCCGAGCCCTACATCATTCAAGGTTTGCAGCTTCTGTGCGATCGACGGAATATTTTCCAGCAGCACAGCCGCATCGCTGATGTTCATTCCAAGCAGGTCGGCGATGGAATAGCCTTTGTATTTTACGGCGAGGGTCTCCCTGTTATAGCGCTTACCCTGGCATGTTTCGCACAGAACGTGAACGTCCGGCAGAAAACTCATTTCGATTCGCCGCAATCCGTCTCCCTGGCATGTTTCGCAGCGCCCGCCTTTGACATTGAAGCTGAATCTTCCGGCTTTGTAGCCGCGGATTCTGGACTCGGGAAGCATCGCGAAGAGATCTCTGAGCGGACTGAACAGGCCCGTGTATGTTGCCGGATTGGAACGCGGAGTTCTGCCGATCGGGGACTGATCGATTTCAATTACTTTGTCCAGGTGCTCTATTCCCAGAATCTCGCTGTGCAACCCCGGATTAGTCAAAGCCCTGTGCAATTTGCGTGAGAGTACTTTATAAACAATATCGTCTACGAGCGAAGACTTGCCGGCGCCGGATACTCCCGTGACACAGATAAACAAACCAAGCGGGAATTCCACGTTCAGGTTCTGGAGGTTATTATGTTTCGCTCCTTTAACGATCAGTTTCTTTCCGTTTCCTTGCCGCCGCGTCTTCGGACAGTCGATACGCAATTCGCCGGTCAGATATTTGCCCGTAATGGAGTCGGGTGCGCTCATCACGTCCTGTATCGTGCCAGCCGCCACAATTTCTCCACCCAGACGCCCTCCGCCGGGTCCAAGATCAATGATATGGTCCGCGCTGCGCATCGTCTCCTCATCATGCTCGACGACCAGGATTGTATTGCCCATGTCCCTCAACTCCGCCAGCGTATCCAGAAGCCGGCGGTTATCCCGGGGATGGAGACCGATCGAAGGCTCGTCCAGAACATACAGGACTCCGCGGAGCCTGGACCCGATCTGCGTTGCCAGCCTTATGCGCTGCCCTTCGCCGCCGGATAGTGAGGCAGCAGGCCGGTCGAGACTGAGGTATCCGACTCCTACATTCAGCAAGAATTCCATTCGATCTTTGATTTCCCGAAGCACTTGACCCGCAATCCGATTCTCTCGGGAAGTCAGTTCAATTCTGCCAAAAGCTTTCTCCGCCTCTTCCAGCGGCAGGCGTGCATAGTCTGAAATGGAGAGCGCGTTAATCTTTACAGCCCGGCTCTCAGGCCGAAGACGCGATCCCTTGCATACAGGACATTCCTGCTCGGAAAACAGCTTTCCAAGTTCCTCTCCGGCACGGGAGTTTTCATCGCCATCGAGCAGGGATTCGAGCCATTTGCCTACGCCCCGAAAATCCGCAAGAGCATTGCGCGAATTCCTGCTCCCCGCCAACGGATCGGGACTGCCGAAGAAATATATTTCCCGGGCCTTTGCCGGAAGCTTTTCGAAAGGTGAATTGCTGTCCAGCTTAAAATGCCTTGCCACACTGACAAGGGTTTCCCGCAGGTATTGGGCAATTCTATTGTTCTCGACCGGGAACTGGATGGACGCGATCGGTTGCCCGGGATCGAGGATCAGATTGTCCGGATTGATAACGAGGTGCGTTCCCATTCCTCCACAGTCGGGACAGGCTCCATGCCTGGAGTTGAATGAAAACGAGCGCGGCTCGAGTGTCGGGATGCTGATTCCACAGTCAATGCATGCCTGACGTTCTGAAAAAAGCCTTTCTTCAACGTCCAAAGCTTCTATGGTCACAAGACCTTCCGCCAGTTCCATGGCGGCTTTTACCGACATTTCAAGTCTTCGCCGTACTCCCGGTTTGATAAGAAGCCGGTCTATAATGACTTCGATGCTGTGATTGCGGGTTTTGCTGAGACGTATATCTTCATCGAGATCGTGAACCCTGCCGTCGATTCTCGCCCGCACGTATCCTTTTTTAAGATACTTCTCAAACAGCTTTTTAAACTCTCCTTTCCGGTCGCGCACCACCGGCGCCATGATGACGACTCGCGTGTCGGCAGGGTATCCGGCAATCAGATCCACGATCTGATCGAGAGTCTGATGCGAAATCGGTTTGCCGCAGATATGGCAATGAGGTTTGCCAACCGATGCGAACAGGAGACGCATGTAGTCATAAATTTCCGTGACTGTCCCGACAGTGGACCGGGGACTTCGGCTGGTAGTTTTCTGCTCGATGCTGATGGCAGGCGAAAGACCATCGGCGCCATCGATATCGGGTTTTTCCATCCTCTCCAGAAACTGCCGCGCATACGCGGACAGGGACTCCACATAACGCCGCTGCCCTTCGGCATAAATTGTATCGAAAGCAAGGCTCGATTTGCCGGATCCGGACAGCCCCGTAATTACGGTCAGCCTATGCCGCGGGATTTCGAGACTGATGTTTTTCAGGTTATGTTGGCGAGCGCCCCGTACTACTATGTTGTTCAGCATGGATAGCCTAAATGATTTATTCTACGGCTGCAACAAACCACCGTCAATCAGCCCGGCTTTTGAGTCTTAGAGTTCTTCTCGCGCGCCCGTCTGTCTGACGATCGATCGATAAATCATCCAGGGCAGACCAAGTAGAACCAGAATGGAAAGGATATCGCGAACGGGCTCCGAACCGATGAACGGCAATGGCAGACGCACATCCAATCCAATCGGGACAGCCAGGAAAATGCCCGTCAGAGCTTCGCCCGCTACCAGGCCTGCGCAAAATACCGTCCCTGCCTGGATGGCAATGTCCAGCCTCTTCTGAGCCTTATATTTCCTGCTGACCAGGAGGTGGATGATTCCTCCCAGCAATATGGGCAGTGTGGTGGTAAACGGAAGATAAATTCCCACGGCGACAGCCATCGGGCTGATGCCGAAGTCTGATCCGCGTTTTCTCAGATATGCGCCGATCCCTATCAGCGCGATCGCCAGCAACGCTCCCAGGGCAATCATGTTCCAGGGCAGGCTGGATCCTTCCATAAACAAACCGTTCGCCATCGCGGCAAACATGCTGGCTTGAGGGGCAAGAAGTCCGCCGGATCCGATTCCAAATGCTTTATCAAGAAAAACCATCAGCGGCGCCGCCAAAAGCGACGTGAAAATCACGGCAACGATCAGGCCGGTCTGAAGAGCGCGCGGCGTGCCGCCGACGATCAAAGCAGTTTTAAAATTTTGTGATGCCGTGCCGGAAAGGCAGGCTGCCAGGCAGACAACGCCCGAAATAAGCAGGATGGAGCGAACGGCTTCCGTTCCGCCGATCCCCCCGGCAAAGAGGAACAATGCCGCGAGCAGGAAGGTGCAGATCGTGATTCCGGAAACAGGCTGATTGGTACTCCCGATCAATCCCACGATATAAACCGAAATGGCCACAAAAAAGAAAACGGCCAGAACCGTATACAGCGTGGCAATGCTTGCGCCGAGAAAACCGACATTGAAGTAATAAACCCCCGCAGCGATCAGGATGCCTGCGGCAATATAAAGCCATATTGTCCCTTGTTTCAAATCCCTATCCTGAGTCCGCTCATGCATGCCGGGCGCAGCCTCGGATCCGCTCAGTCCGGCAAATACAGACCGGATTCCGGCGATGAGCTGCTGCCTTATCTGAATGATGGACCACAGGCCGCCGACTGCCATTCCTCCGACACCGATATAGCGGACCTGGTTTGCCCACATAGCCGACGCGGCAGCTTCCGGGAGATCCGGAGACGGATGTAATGCGGTAAACAACGGAATAAAAAACAGCCAGGCCAGAGCTCCACCGGCAGCCACCAGGACGGCGCCGTTAAATTCGATGATGAATCCGACGCCGACAAGGGCCGCCGAAACATCGGAACCCAGCCGGAAAACCGAATTGCCCAATCGGAATGCCCCTGAAATGGTTTCCTGCAATACCGCAATTCCCGACGAGCACGCCTTGACGGCAAAGCCTCCGAAAAACGCGGCGATGACGCTGCCGATTCCTTCTCTCCTGCCCTCTCCAAAAGCAGCCATGCCCGTCTTCAGGATTTCCGCAGTAGCTACGCCTTCAGGGTATTTCAGCTCTCTGGATTCCACTACCATTGGACGGCGGAGAAATCCGGTAAGGACGATTCCCAGTATGCTGCCGGCCAGGACAGCCAGAGTCACCGATATGTATTCGGGAACGCCCCAGTCGGCAAAAGGCTCAACAGCGCCGGAGAGCACCAGTGCCGGGAAAACGAAAACTACTCCCGCAGCCAGCCCTTCGCCGACGGAACCGGTAGCCTGAGTGAGGTTGACCTCCGCGATGGAGCGAGAGCGCATCAGCGAATGAAAGAGAATGAGAGCAATGACGCTGCACGGAATATTTGCGCTGATTGTGATTCCCACTTTAAGGCCGAGATACATATTTGCGGCAGCCATCGCCAGACTCAATATCAGGCCGGTCAAGACCGCACGAAAGGTGAACTCGAGTTGATTCTTCATGGAATCTCCATCATTTGCGGGATTCGACCGCTATCCCATTGCCGGATCGCCGGGACCATACTAACAGACGCCATACCAGGTCGAGGATCAGAAATGTCAGGAATGCAACCGCCTCGAGCGACAGCAGGTACAACGGCCAGGGCCCCAGGAAATCGAGCAATGACGGCATGGCAGGCTTTCGGCACAAATACCCATAGTTCCACCCGGCGATTGCATTTATTGCTCCAACCACAACCGCGTATACATTCAGGGCTATCATCATGCGCAGGATGTTATTTTTGCGCGGCATGAAATTGGGATCGGAAATGAAGAAGGCGATCGCCAGCAACGTCGCCCCATGCCCCCAGAAAAACAGTACGAAATCCCAGGATGGAAAGCCTCGAGCCAGATCGGGAGTAAGGAGTGCCTGCAACCCACCCCCCAGTCCCCAGAAATAGGCAATTTCATATATAAAGCGGCTTGGCCTGAACAGCGCTATGATGCAGGCGGCCAGGACCAGATTGCACAAATCCAGAGGCAGCGAATATTCCCAGCTCAGCATGCGCGCAAATCCCTGCTGAACATAGATACACGTTACATAGCCCAGCAGCAACATTCCCAAAATTCGGCCCAGCCATCTGCGTTTTACGGGATCGCAATCCTTCGCCGTCCGCAACAGCAAGGTGCAGACGGCAGCAATGATCCCCAGGACAACCAGATGCTGAGTTCCGAAAGTCAGGAAGGAAGCAGCCAGAATTAACGGTTGAAGATTGACGATTAAGACATTCAAAAATAATCCGGCCGTCATTTAGAAACCGCTCTCGGCTTGAGAATTCGATTGAGCATTGGCTGTGATCCGGAAAAATACACTGCGTCAAAAAGATCGAATCGAGACAAAACCTCGAGCAGTTGGTCTTTCGGCCTGGCTGCCTGCACAAGATAAATACGGGATAATTCCGGATATTTCAACAAAGAGGAATCCCTGGTCAACAGAATCCTTCGCTTCTCGTCCGTCAAACGGACGGCGGTATCCAGACTCAGAGAACGGGCATGACATGTTTCAAAGCCAAGTAGGCGCAGGTAGCCTGTCAGTCTCAATAATCCGGCTCCTGTGATAAAGCGGATTCTCCGCAACGGCCATCTGCGCACACGCAGGAGTGGGCGGATATCCAGTGATTCAAAGACCGGATAGATGCTGACGTAGTCGCCATCCTGAAGCAGGCACGATAAATCCACTGAGACGCCGTTCACAAGGACCAACTCGACATCCTTTTCCGGCGCGCCCAGGCTTTTCAGCAGTTCCTTCACCGTGCGGATGCTGTCGAGCGGACAGCTAAACCTCACTTTCTTTTTGCAGGCTGGGAGGAAGTCATTGAGCTCTTCATAGAGGCGAAGGTGAATTTCTCCTGCCATAGGCTTGACGCAGCTAAACGCTGCCACATATAGAAAATGCAAGTGTTGGCTAAGTATCCGAGCTTCCCGCTAATCTCGCGCTCAGCCTTTCAGCCACCTCCATGCATTTTTCGCCGCAATCCCGGATTTTCTCTTCAGTCATCCGGAACTCCGGTCCAACGATGGAAATGGTAGCTATCAACTGGTGGCTCGGACTGAAGACCGGCGCCGATACGCCGCTGACTCCTTCCTGAAATTCCCCTCGATCAATCGCATAACCGCGCTTGCGAGTCTCTTCCAGGTTCGCCCGGTAGGCAGCCGGATCCAGAATGGATTTGCCGGTAAACGGACTTAAGCCCTCAGAATTCAGAATCTCTTCTGTTCGGCTATCGGGAAGCCAGGCAAGAAAAGCTTTGCCATTCGAGGTCGCGGTAGCAGGAAATCGTGTGCCGATGAATGGAGAGGCGCGAATCTGCAGGACGGGTTCTTTCTTATCAATCATGACCATCTTGGTCCCGTTCAGAATTGCCAGCACCGCCGTCTCCTCACTGTATTCAACCAGTTCCTTCAAATAAGATTTGGCGGCAACTCGAATGTCGAGCTTATTCAGCGCTATTCGTCCATATTCGGCAAGCTTGATGCCCAGTGAGTAGCGTTTTGTATCTTCATTTCTTTCCAGAATTCCATGATGGCTTAAAGTCACCAGAAGCTTCTGAATGCTGCTCTTATGCCAGCCGGTTGCCCTGGTTATTTCTGCGAGCGACATGTCGAGCTTATTCGCCTTCAGCAGCTCAATGATGCGAAAGGCCCTGTCTACGGCCGGCACCAGGTAGACCGGTTTGTCGGATGGAACATCTGCAACATTGATCAGATTATGAGCCGCCAAAATTTTTCTCCATTAGATCCACTGCTATCAGGAGGCCCGATAGTACCACATTTGAGACTCTATCTCATATTTGATACTGCGTCCTATAGTGGATCAGACAGGAGGGATATAGTCATTAGTGCCGGCCTTGGGCCGTGCGATATTGACAGGTTAAGCCGTTCCGGCTCGCCGTTGATATGGGAAGATATGTGGCGAATGTAAGAAGCTATTTCGGGGTCGGGGTCGCTATCGGTATCGGGGTCGAGTTGGGAAGATATTAGGTGCGCACACAATAGATATGTTCCCTGATTAAAAGCCGACCCCGATTCCGATTCCGACCCCGACCCCGAGATATCAAAAATTTGTCCCGCTGGACGGGGCAGGCCAAGGCTATGCCTTCTGAACGGATGAGAAGAGGTTGCGAAAAAAAGGTCGTCTCAAAAGCGGGGGTAAGGCTAAAATGGAATTGTCATTTCAGGAAGGCGGCCATTGCTGACAGCTATTGATTAACGGATAACCACTGCCGTCTATGCGACAGGTTCGAAAGAAAGGATGGATGTTTATGCGACGATCCGCCTTATGGCTGGGCATGTATTCCATACTTGCCCTATTCGCGTCGGCGACCGGCTTTTCTGCAGCGCAGCAGAGCCTCGCGCCTTATGTTCCGACACCCCCGCATGTGGTCGAAAAAATGCTGGAACTGGCGGGGGTGACTTCTAAGGATGTGGTCTACGATCTTGGATGTGGCGACGGGCGTATCGTAATTACTGCGGCCAAAAAGTATGGCGCGCACGGCGTGGGAATCGATATCGATCCTGAGCGCATCCGGGAATCGGAAGCGAATGCCAAAGCGGCAGGAGTTGAAGGACTCGTGAGTTTCCGGCTGGAAGACGCCATGAAAGCCGATGTCTCGCCGGCTACAGTGGTAACTCTCTATCTGCTTTCCTCTTCGAATGAGGCGTTGCGGCCGCTTCTCACCAGGCAACTGAAGCCGGGTGCGCGCATCGTGTCTCACGCTTTCGACATGGGGGATTGGAAGCCGCATAAAACTGAATGGATCCCCCACGAAAGCGGCTTTAATCGAACCATATACCTGTGGATTGCAGACGGGAAGTTCAGGCCCTAACCGGGAAAGAAACAGGCTGGAGTTCTGTTTAGAGATTGCAGGGACAAATATTCTCCCGACTTTTTGATTCCTGGAGCCTTCGATAAAATCTTCGCTAAAAAGACTCTAAGACTCAAAGACGCGAAGGCTCCAGGAATCACAATCAGAATACGTCAGCATACTGCAGATTTGCTATGGTTCCGACGCCGATCCGGTCATTAATTGTAAAACTTGATCGAGTTGAGAACCTGCTGAAAAGCCCGTTGATAGTCCGGGAATTCCTGTTCCGGAGCCACAAAAACAATGTACATCAGGCCCTCGGGAAGCATCAACGTAACCAGCCAATCCCTTTCGCGTCCTCCCGCCGGAGAGTTGCCGGTAAGAATTGTTGATAAAGCAGTTTTGCCTCCAACCCTCGTTGTACCCTGGTCTCTTGTAACCTGCATCCCCGAATTGGAGCGCTGCAGATCTTGAATCAGTTGATCTGTCGCCTCCCTCAATCCGACACTGGATCTGCCGCCGGTATTGGGAACAAATATGGACATTGTGACTCCATAGGCGAGCCCGGTCTCATTGCCGCCACCTTCAGGAGCAAGCGTAAGCCCCTGATCGGTTTCATATTCTTTCCAATTATCGGGGTAGCTCAGGCTGATATTTTCGCCATCATAATACACATACCGGCTGGAAGGACGAGCCGGGCGGTAAATTTTGCCTGAACTGGAGGTCTGGCTTTGGCTTTCTCCCGCCTTGGGAGCCGCCGGGAGCGATCGGACATATTGCTGGATTCTGCGGAAATCCCGGGAGTCGGAGATGGCGTCTCTTGAGACCGATCCCAGCTTGCCGATCTCGGCATTTATGCCCTGCTGGCGATTATCCGGATTGGGATGGCTGCTGAAAAAATCCGTTCCCCGTCCTCCGCCTTCCAGCTTATCAAAGAAGGTCGCCATGGCGCGCGGATCATAGTTGGCATCATATAGAATCTGAGTGCCTACCAGATCTGCCTGGCGCTCGGCATCCCGCGAGTATTTCAGCAAAACGGAATCGGCCAGAAACTCGGCTCCGACACGGGCGAGAATGGAACCGGTGGATCTTCCTCCCAAAAGTGTGCCCAATATTGCGAGGGGCGCTTGCGCTAATTGCGCCTTGGTGGCTTGACTGGTTCCATGACGGAGAGCCACATGGCCGATTTCATGCGCCAGGACTCCTGCAAGCTGGGCTTCATTATCCGCAGCCTCGATTGTACCGCGGTTGATATAGAGGAAACCTCCGGGCAGCGCGAAGGCGTTGATATTCGCATCATTCACCGCTTTGAATTGATAGGGAAACTTCTCACCCGGGGCGAATGCCGCCAGTTTTCTGCCCAGCCGATTCAGATAATCATCCACTCTCTGATCGTTCAACATCGCCAGTTTTGCCTCAGCATCCTGAGCAACCTGCTGGCCGAGCTCGACATCCTGCTGAGGCGTAAAAATATTCCTGCCCTCCTTAAATTGCGTACGTTGTGCATAGGTGAAAGGAGTCATAACAAAAACCAGCGTCAGAATCCATGCAATCGTGATTAAAGCGAAAGTATTTGCAGATCTTGAATCTCGGCTCATGTGCGCACCTCCCTCATGTAAATCTAACCCACTTCCTGAAATGGATCCAGCCTGACGGACGAGGTTGCATTATTTTTTGCGGGTATTCGTAGTACCGCGCCGCAATCTGGTGTTTTACAGCAAAACCTCTTCTTAAGCTGAAGGCTGATAGCTGATAGCCCCGGCCCAGCCGGTTTATCCGCTAACCTCTATCCGGCTTCGCCTGCGTCAGCGATGACGCAATCTGCATAAGCAAAGATTTCCATGTGGATCGCGGCTTCAGCCGCGACCCGCAATGAATCCCATGTGTAAGAGGTATTTATGCCTGATCTTCTGTTTGCACCAACATGTAGCGGCTGAAGCCGCGACCCGCATGAGAAAGGACACCCACAGTGTCAAGTGTGTCCCACAGCGAACGCCGTGCGGGGCAAGCCAAAGTCATGCCTTCAAGACGTGGTCGATTACAAGTAAAACAGAACTTGTTTCCGGATCATTTCGTTATTAGGAGTAAAAAGGGACGGATTAAGCGGAGGAGAGAAATGAAGAGACTTTATAAAAGCCAGAAAAACAAGATACTCGCCGGTGTCTGCGGCGGGATTGCGGAATATCTCGGTGTTGATCCGGTGCTGATCCGCCTGATAGCGGTACTATTCTTCTTCACGGGGGGAGCCACGCTTATCGCCTACATCGTGGGAATGATTATCATCCCTAACCGGCCACCGGAGCCAACCGGAGCGATTGAATCAACTCAAGGGCAGGCTTCAGATCTGGCAGCAAATGTGCAAACCGAAAGCTACGGGCGCGCCGGATCCCTCATCATCGGAGTCATCCTGATCATCTTTGGCGCTCATTTTCTGTTGCGCAATATTCCGTTCTTTCATCCCTATTACTGGTGGTTCTGGGATATGGGCTGGAAGTTCTTCTGGCCATCGGTCTTGATTCTTGTCGGATTGCTGGTCATTTTCCGGGGCACAAGGAGATAAGACAGTCGTCAGTTGGCAGTCCGCAGTGACGGGATTGCGAGCCAAAGAACGATCATTTGAACGCAATGGGTCGTTATCGGGACATCATTCGATGAACGCCAAAAGCCTGATACTCAAAACATGGCTCTTGAGTGACCACACTGGGCCGGGAGAAAACACTTCGTTCCGCTTAGCGCATTCAATCCCATATTGATCAGATGGACTGTAAGGAAGCCTCTACCCTTCATAAAACCGCATATAAATGAACTGTCAAGCATCCGGCAAGATCCGGACTCCGCTGTTCCTGTTTCAGGTTGCAGATTTTGGATTGCAGGCTTTAGTATGTTCGAACCTGACGCTTGAAACTTGAAGGTCTGAAGCGAACGGCAAGAGGGACAGAAATGCCCGGAGTCAAATCGTACAGTTTATGCATTGCTCTCGCTGTCGCAGTATACCTGTTTTTTTCTCTGACATTCCTCCAGCTTCCAGGCTTGTACTTTGACGAGACTATTTTTGTCAACGCAGCCATGGGTTTTGAGAGGGCTCCCTTTATAGCCTGGAGTGCCGATATTTTCGGGAAGAAAGTGCCGATGATGATCATGGAGTACATCGGTGCGCTGAAATCAGCCCTATACGCCCCAATATTTAAATTCTTTGGAGGGAGCGCGGTCACCGCGCGGTTGCCCGTAATCTGCTTTGGCCTGATTACGCTGCTTACGGCCTGGGCGCTATTCCGGCGCGTATTTGATCTCAGGATTTCCACGATCGCGCTCATACTTTTCGCCAGCGATCCAACCTTCATTTTCGCCAATAAACTCGACTGGGGACCCGTCTCTCTCATGCTGCTACTGGAGATGAGTTCTCTTTACTTCATGTGGCGCTGGATGACGGAGGGCAGGAGGCGCCATCTTATGATCGGCGGCTTTCTGCTCGGTCTCGGACTATATAACAAGATAATTTTCGCATGGTTCCTTGTTGCTTTTGCTATAGCCGTTTTTTTGTGCTTTCGTGAGAGTTTTTTCAAGCTGCTCCGCTGGCGTCAGCTGACCCGCTTTTTGCCGGCCTTCCTGTTGGGCTGCAGTCCACTCATCGCGTTCAACATCTGCGTACCCATGGGAACATTTCAGTTCCAGAAGGCAGCCGACTCACCCGGCAGGGACATCCTGATCTCGCGCTATCATCTGTTTCGCACGACTCTGGATGGCTCCGGAGTCTATTACTTCATTAATGGCAGTGAGGTCGGCGATCCGTCGGACATCCTTAAAGCGCCGCCTGAACCGACCTTGAGAGACCGCGCGATCAGCGCTCTTGCAGGGATTTCGTGGGTTCGGCGATCGACGCTTCCCTTTGCACTGCTTGTATCTCTGGCATTGATATTACTTCTGTGGATTCCGGGCCGCCTCAGAAAAAAGCGCGAGATTCTCTTCATGGGATGCCTGCTTGTCGCCATGGCCCTGATGATCTGCCTCAGTGCGGGAGCGTCGGGCGCCCATCATGCCATCGCGCTGTATCCTTTCGTCTTTATTGTGATTGCCTATGCCATAGGTGAACTGGGGCAGTTAGTGGGCAAGTCACCGGTCATCGACCGCATTCTGGTCGGCATCTGCCTGATCCCCCTCCTGGCGCCCCAACTGGTGATCGACGCACGCTACCTGAAATCGTTTCAGGCGAAAGGGGGCGTCCGGTTCTGGTCCGATGCCATTTACGGGCTCGCATCGTTCGCCCGGGAAAATCAGGACAAACATTTCCTGTTTATGGAATGGGGATTCAGCACGCAACTCGTGTTGCTTACAAACGGCCGCATTCGATATGAAGATCTTTCCTGCGATCAGGCGGATACTGAATCCTGCGTGGAATCTGCGCTGGCACAATCCAACAGCTATTTTGTATTTCACGTTCCGCCATTCGAGAATAAGCCTCTGATGGATACGTTCAAGCGGACTCTCGCCGGACGCAATCTTCAGGGCCGCATTATCAGAACCTTCTTTCAGCGCGACGGCCGCCCGGTTTATGTCGTGTATGAGATTGTGAATCCTCTGTTTCAAGCTCAAGCAAAGAAAGGCGAATTTTATTATCTGCGCGAAGCGGAAAATTTCGATTCCAAATCCGGCGGCAGCCTCGACAGCAAAGACACCGCGTCCAATAAGATGGCGCTGGGCAACTTCTGGGGACAACAGCAGGATGATTTTGCATCCTATAAATTCCAACTGTCCCGGGATATCGGCGACGTGTATCTGTACCTGAGATATGCTTTCGAGGATCCCAACCCGCAGAGCTATTTCCTGCTCCTGGACGGCAATTTTGCCGCCGCCTTCACGTTGCCGTCCACTAAAGGCTACGGATATACGACAGAACAGTGGAATACGTCTGAAATCCGTTTGGGGGATTTCAGCCAGGGTCCCCATGAAATCACGATTAAGCCCGCCAGGAATGGGCAAACTGTAAACATGGATTACTGGTACTTGACCGAAGGACGCTTTAAGCCGAAGACCGCTTCGGTTCCCTGATCCATATCTATATATGAATACTCACGACGAAACGCATCTTCCGGACCAGGCGCCTTTATTTTTTTTCGACTCTGTAATAGATTGATTTCTCATGGAAAATCAGACAGACATTCAGAACACCCGTTCTTTCATGGATCAAAAGGGATGGTTTCTTCTGGGCGCGATTGTCGTATTGATCTATTTCGGCTATTTCGCACTGCCCGGCCTGAACTCTCGATTCAATATCGATGACCCTCATAATATTCATCGTGCATGGACGGGAGGCGGCGAGTCGCTGCTCAAAGGACTTTTACTGTTCTTCACACCGTATTTTCGACCGATGGGAAGTTTGTATTTTTTTTCCCTCTATTCATTTTTCGGATTGAATCCCCTCGCGTACCACATCGCTATAACCGTTTTTCTGTTGATTAATGTTGCACTGACCTATCGCTTCGCGGTGTTGCTGTCGAATTCCAAAATCGTCGGCTTTCTATGCGCAATTCTCATATCCTATCACGCGAATATGTCCCAGGGTGTTTATCTTCCCGCCTTCATCTACGATGTGCTCAGCTTTACGTTCTTTTTCGCGGCATTGGTTTATTACCTTCGAATAAGAACAAAGGGAAGAACTCTTCGCATTGGAGAATTGCTTATTTTTTTTCTCTTATATATCGCGGCTCTGGAATCGAAAGAAATGGCCGTAACGCTTCCTTTGATGGTACTGGCGTACGAGATTTTGTGGCATCCGCCTTCAATGTCTCTGAAGAGTCTCTGGGCATGGATTCGCAAGCCTGCCGTTCCGTTTCTCGGCGTGAGCCTGATAACGGCCGCTTTTATCGCAAGCAGAACACTTGGGGATGAAGCCCTTGCCCAAAATGCGGGCTATCGCATGACCATCACATTTCAGATCTATTTCGAATCTCAGCTCAAATTCTTCAAAGAGCTTTTCTTCCTGCAAACGCGAGACTGGTTTACCCTGCCCTGGCTGATTGGGATCTGGCTCATCCTGGCATATATCGCCTATCGTCGGCGTGAGAACTATCTCAAATGGGCCACACTTTTGACCCTGGTCGGGCCTCTGCCCATTGCATTCATTCCGGGCCGTGGAGGGATCTGCCTTTACATACCATGGATGGGATGGGCCCTCTGGTTGTCGGCTCTGGGATGCGCTATTGCCGACTATGTTGCGGGAGATCGGGCGCTGAGATTTCTGCCGCGCAATCTGGTCCGGTCCGTACTGCTCCTGGGATTCGTTTTTCTCGCCTGGCACGAGACAGACCGGATAAACAGCAGCGAAATCTACCGGTATCAGCATCAATCGGATGAATATTTCTTTTCACTTAAAACGCAGCTGGAGTCGCTTCTGCCAAAGGTGGAACCGGGGACTCAAATTGCCTTTTATAACGATGGCACCGACACCTGGGATGCAAAGTTTGTAACGGAATTGTTTTATCAGGACCGTTCCACAAAGGTCAGATTGCAGCCCTATGAACATCTAAGCCAGGAAGAGCTGAGTAAAATGGATTACGTCCTCGATTTTTATCAGAGAAAACTGAGGATTTTAAAGCGTCCCGGAGAGCCGTTTCAAATTCCTTCGGATATTCCTGTGCCTTCTCGCAAATAGAGGCGCCCGGGAATCGCGGCTTGCTGTATATTCTATTTCCATCTTGTTGGGACTGATACTTTAAACTGATAAGCAGGTCAGGATTTTAGGCGAATATCAATACCCAGCCGGGAGAGCGTCACTTGGATCAGGCAGAAGCTCGATCGTATCGGACTTTTTTCTCAACAAATTTCCTTACGCCATGGCGCGCAATGGAGCCGGCTCCGAAAGCGGCAAACATCGCCCTGATCTGCCTGGCCGTATTTGCGCTGCTATGGGTCATTGCCCGCGCGCATGTCCAGGCCGTTACGGGAGACGAAGGAGTTACGTACACATTCTATGTCGAACGAATCAACTCGGCCCACTGGTCGTCAGAAGCCAACAACCACTTGCTGAACTCGATGTTGATCCGGCTGTTCACATCGGTATTCGGATTATCTCATCTTACCGTTCGTGGCGGGGCTTTGATCGGAGCGGCTATTTTCATTGCGGTTTCCTTATGGATCTGCAAGCTTGTCGGCAACAAATGGACTATCCAGGTGCCGTTGTTTATCTGCCTGACCTATAATCCCTTCATGTTCGATTTTTTCGTTGCAGCCAGGGGATATGGGCTCGCAACTGCATTCCTGATATCCGCTTTCGCCTTTTCGCTGCCCTGGATCTTAAATCCGAAAGGGGCAAATCTTCATTCCATCCTTCTGTTGTGTGCTCTCAGCTCTGTTTCCCTGGTGCTGGCCTTCAGTGCGAGCTTCCCTTTTGCCTTCGTCATTTTTTTCACGCTGATCGCCATCCTTTCCTGGGCACTCGGTTCTGTTCATGCGATCGAGCCGGCTGAAAAATGGAACACACGCTTGAAGCTTCTGGCGGCATGTATTCTCCCCGGTATGGCTGTTTTCGTAATATTGCCGCTGTATACTGTGCTTCATTTTTCCAGTGGAGAGCTTCACGATGGAGGGACCTCCCTGGGCGAAACACTCGGCAGTGTGGTCAAGGCATCTCTGTTCCAGGTCAATCCGGACATCGTAAATCCGATACTTTTCCCTTTATTTACCTGGATCAGACATAACGTGGTTTGGGCATTCTGCCTTGCGGTTGTGTTCCAATTGTTCATGGTCTGGAAGAACAGAGCCCGGTTACACGATCCGGCGGACAGGCGGCGGGCCCTGCTTTCGGCTACATTGTTGGGCATCATCGTCCTGACCCTTTGTGTTCACTTGATAGCATTTCATTGGTTTGGACTGCTCATGCCCCGGCATCGGCTCGTCCTATGGATGGCTCCGATCTGCACAATTCTTGCATTCCTGCCGGCATCCATTTCCATGCCGTCCAGAATCTCCAGGATCAGCCGCGGCGCGTTGATAACCGTGCTTTTCGTATTATCCGGGTACTACCTTGCTTGCCTGCGACTCAGCTATTTCAAAGAATGGCAGTACCAGCAGGATATTGATAAGGTCTATGAGGTGGTTGCGTGGTACAACCACAACCGGTGTATCAAGGACGTTGAAGTTGGTTGGCGATACCATGGAGCTATGATGTTTTACAGAAGTATGTCCGGACGTGAAAGCCTGGCCGAATTCTCGGTACCGGATCCGGAATATCACCTGAATAAGCAACTCTACGTCCTGAGCTCAGCATTCGAGGGGGAGTTCATCGAAAAGCAGAATCTGAAGGTAGTGTACCATGGCAGGCAAACGGATGTCGTGGTAGCAATTCGACCGGAATTCCTCGAACCGCCGAAAGAGGACTGTTCCGCTCCGCCCTTGCCGTGAATCCATTCACGGGACGATCGGCTTTTTCCGTAACTGTGAAGCGAATTGCAGATCATATCGCATCCCGCTGTACTCAGCGGGATGCTTCACTGCAACGCCGCTATTGCATCGAGACGGCTATCGCCGGTTTTCGTTTTTCGGGATAACGATTCATGCGATATATGAATTATTTGTTCAGAACTGAGGATCAGAGAAAAAGGATGCATCGGTTTTATAATGCCGCTAAAAGCTTCTGCGCACGCGCCGAGGAAAATCCGCAGAATGAAAACTGGGGAGACAGGTGGCGTTGGTTTATTCTTGTTTTTGCAATGGCAGCGGCAGCCTGCGGAGCTCTGTTGCTCGGCCAGGATTGTACCTGGGACGTATTGAATTACCATTTCTACAGCGGCTATGCCTTCCTCTTCAAGCCTCTGCAGTATGATCTCGCGCCCGCGCAGAGACAGAGTTTTTTTAATCCCATGCTGCATGTCATCAGCTATCTCATGCTGGCGAATCTGCCAAGCGTTGCAGTGGCCGTGCTGTTGGCAGCGATCCAGGGATTGAATTTCTATCTCGTATTCCGGATCGCGCAAATCCTCTTTCGAAACTGGCCGGACCCGTTTCGCTTCCTGCTGAGCGTCTGCAGCGCCGCCGTCGGATGTTACAGCTCGGGCTTTATTCTGGGACTCGGAGCGACTTTTGGAGATAACCTGATCAGCCTGCTGATCCTGTCCAGCCTGCTTTTGATATTTCGCTACATAGCCTCGGAGATCGACGGGACACCGGCCCGCGTTTCTTTCCTCGCGATTGCCGGAGCACTTCTTGGAGCAGCGTTTGGGCTTAAGCTCACGGTCGCCATATACGTCGCCTCCATAGCCCTTGCCTTGCCGGCAATCCTGATTGTATTGAAGTGCCGATTCCGTCCACTGCTCTTGTTTTTCGCATTTATCGGCATCGGTTTTGTGGCAACCTATGGCGTCTGGGGATATAGCCTCTACCGTGAGTACCAGAGCCCCATTTATCCGTTCATGAACAGCATATTCCGTTCTCCCTATTTTACTCAGACTGATCTGGTCGATAGCCGCTTCTTCCCGACGACCTGGCAACAGAAGTATTTTTATCCATTTTTCTTTGTCCGGCGCAATACCCTCGCCAGTGAGGTAATCTTCCGCGACGTACGCCTCGCCATCTGCTATATCGCTGTCGTGTTCATTGCAGCCATGGGATTGTTTCGTCTTCTGAAAAGTCTGCTCCGGAAAGGAAACGGAACGACGGATCATCGCTCGCCCGCCCTTCTCTGGTTCCTTTCGATCTTTTTCCCGGCTAGCTATATCCTATGGCTGAATCAGTTTTCCATTTATCGCTACCTGATCGTGCTGGAACTGCTCGCACCTGCCTTTATTGCGCTTGTTTTGTCCAGGTTCATAAAAAAGCGGATTGTGGTTTTAATGACATCGCTTTTTCTGTTTCTGATTATATGCAGGCTTATGGTCCCGGCTGATTTCGGGCGACAGAAGTTTGACGATGATTTCCTGAAAGTGGCAGTCCCCGCAATCGAGGATATGGACAAAAGCGTGGTGCTGATGAGCGGCGGCGAAGCCACCGCTTTCATCATTCCCTACTTTCCCGCCCGGACGCGATTCGTGCGGGTTTACTCCAATTTTCATGAGCCCGGGCAGTGTGTCAACCTCGACAACAAAATCCACGGAATTCTGGCAAAGTATGATGCAAGGCACACCTATGTATTTGTTGCCGAGGGTGATGACAGGATCCAGATGCGGCGCGACCTGAGGCATTACGGAGTGGAAGTGGACGACAAATCCTGCAGACAGATACTGCGCCGGGCAGGAAATATCGGGTACATTTGCAGTGCAAAGAAAAAGGACTCGCAGCCTTCTGAGATTCTCAATCAGCTGACTTCCGCCGAACCGAAGTTCATGATTCTGCCCGATGTGCGCCTGGAAATGAATCCGCAGGTAGCGCACCAAAACGACCGGGTCCCATTTCGGGTGTCCGGATCCGGTTTGAAAGCAATCGATTTGCTTTATTCGATTAACGGAGAACGGCAGCCGCCTCAGAAAGGATTTTTTCTGGACGAGCAGCGCGCCGCGGCTTTCCCGATCAGCGCTGCGACTCCAAAGGGTCTATACCACTTCATTGGGATTCGCAGTTCAACTGCGCTCGATTCGGATCCGTGGATCGAGGTGGATGCGCGACTGCTGGTCCGATAGCAGCGCCGGATTTTCACCCTGTTCTGTATTTCACATTCATCCGACAAAGAATAATAAATCTCATTTGCCCGGCTTGAGGCTCACTGTGGGGAGGCCTCTTTTATGCATGCGAGCTTTGGAGACCGTCTCCACACTCTGCAACAAGCTTAAAAACTGCGTCAGCGATGACGCAATCCAAAACATAAAATTCATGTAGATCGCGGCTGAAGCCGCGACCCTGGAGTTTATACATTTTCCTTAAACCGTGAAAGCTGAATTCAGAGGGATCTTGTATTCATGCCGCGCTTTGCATGATCTTTCTAATGGCAAATCTGGCGTCTGCTCTGCAGAAGCCCTGAAGGGCTTCGTATCAGAGCCCA
>JAFGIY010000137.1 GCA_016929335.1 Acidobacteriota bacterium
ATGCAGCATCAGGGCGGCGCCCGCGATGCCTATTTCGCCTGGAGCGTGAACCCAAAGACCGGCAAGCATAACGCAGAAGGATCAGCCTCCGATGGAGAACTCTACTTCATTACCGACCTGCTGTTTGCCTCCAATCGATGGGGAAACGATACGGGCATCAACTACTATACCGAGGCCCGAAGAATTCTCGATGCGATGTGGAGCAAGGATGGGACCGAAGGCATAACCAATCTGATCAATACGGAACATAAGCTGATTACGTTTGTGCCCGACAAATCCGGCTATGACTGGACCGATCCATCGTACCACTTGCCGGCATTTTATGAAGTATGGGCCGAGTATGCAAAAGACGGCAAAGAGCAGTTTTACAGGGAATGTGCCGAAACATCCCGCGCCTTTCTGCATCGGGCTTGCCATCCTGTAACGGGCCTGAATGCGGACGCGACCGAATTCAGCGGAGATCCGAGGAAAAAGAGCTGGTTCCCCAATGCGTTTCGCTACGATTCGTGGCGGGTTCCCATGAACATTGCCATGGATTATTCCTGGTATGCGAAGGACAGAGAATGGCAGAAGGATTATGCCCGGCGTATTCAGAATTTCCTGTTCTGCAGAGGCATCGATACCTTTGAAGATCAGTTCAATGTGGACGGCACATTGCCGGAATTCATATTGCAGGCCGGAGGCTACCGGAAACTGCGTCACTCGCTCGGGCTAGTAGCTACTTCCGCTGCGGCATCCATCATGGGGACCCAGGCAAAAAGCTGGAAGTTCGTGGATGCCGTCTGGAACGCAAAACTGGAACCCTATCCGGACGGCTATTTCGATCCGTACTATGACGGGTTGCTGTACCTTTTCAGCCTGATGCACCTGAGCGGCAACTACCGGATCATTGCTCCGGGGATGAAGTAAGCCGCTTTCTGCAGAGTCGAAGATTCACGCCAACACGAATTATCAGGAGTCCTCACGGATGAGAGGAGGACAGATTCTTCGATGGGACGAGCCACATCAGGATAGCAGCAAAGGCGGTGCTGATTGAAAGCCCCAGCCAGGCGAAGAGATAATTTTTCGAGGCATCAAAGACCATGCCCGCGAGGGCAGGCCCGATCAATCCGCCGATTGCCGCAGCTCCCAGGATCAGGCCGAAAAGGCGTCCGAAGGAATCCCGTCCGAAACTCTCCCGAAGAAGCGCCGCGCGCAAGACCATCGATCCTCCATAGCCGATCGAAAACAAACCGAGAAAGAGGAACAGAAACCAGCGCGTGTCGACGTAACAAAGAGCAAGCAAGCCGAGGCTGGTCAAACCGTAGGTTGCGGCAAGGATCAGCCGTTTATTGAAAAGGTCGGCCAACCAACCCAAACCGAACCTCCCCGCAATGCTCAATACGGAGATGGAACCGGCGATCAGGCCGGCGGTGGCACGAGAATAATCCAGAGAGCTCAGGTAAGGCATAATGTGGGTGAAAACGGCGGCAGCAGCCGTCATGCGGATCATTTCCGAAACAGCCAGACCGATAAAGACCGGGTGCTTTAAAGTGCTGCGAAGAAGAACGCGCCACTTTTCGCCCTGGGAAGAGAACGCCTGGACCGGATTCCGGACATGCTCCGGCTCACGCCCGTCCGGATGCAGGCCGCAGGATTCGGGCGTATTGCGGACCAGCATCGACAGCGGAATGCCGATGATAAACATGCCCACTCCCATGACAACCATTGCGGCCCTCCATCCATAAGCATCGATGAGCCAGACGATCATCGGCAGCATCAGGCCGCTTGCACCGAAGCCCGAAGTCATGATCCCGGTTGCCTTGCCGATATCCCTGTGGAACCAGCTTGCGATGCATTTCACCAGAACGACGCTTGAACAACCGCCGCCGCCAAAACCGACCAGTATATAACCCAGATAAAACATCCAGAGCGATTGCGTCCAGCTGAGAAAGATCAATCCCATCCCGACGATAATGACGCCACAGAGGATCATCAAACGAGAACCGAAACGGTCGACCAGGAAACCGGCCACAGGAGCCAGGATGCTCATTTCGATTCCGCGGAAGCTCGCGGCAAAGGAAACCTGTGCGTAACTCCAGCCGAATTCCCTCACGAGCGGTTCGAAAAAGGCAGTGAATCCGTAGAAGATGATGGATCCTACGTAGAAGCTGATGCAGAAACCGGCGATCACTATCCACCAGCCATAAAAGATATTATTGAAATCGAGTCGAGCTCGTTCCTGCTCCATCGCTTTCCTTTAAATGCCCACAAACAGCCTTTCTTAAAACCGAAGAGAGTCAATTTGATATATGTAACAAAACCATTCAAGGAGAAATCGAAATATATCTTTTTATGAAACATCTCCAATCCATCTACATCTGCATTAACGACGGCAGACAGAACGCCGGTAGTCATCAAATGATCTTATGGAGGGAATGCCGATGCGCTTAAAATCCCGGCTTTGGATTTCTGCTTCTGTAATTCTGGTGATATCAATGCTCGGCTTTTCATACGAGCGTGATCAACGGCAAGGCGAGCGCTCAAGGGAAAACCGTGAGCCAGGCTATAGCGGGAACAGGGGCACCCGGGCAGACTTTGATCGTTCTCCGGACAATGTATGGGAAAACGAGCGCGAACGGGAAAAAGAATGGCGGGAATATTTGCAGGAACGCAAAAAGGCCTATAAGGCGTGGACCAAAGCGAATCGCGAAGAGCAGAAGGAATTCGAAAAGCATCTCCGCGAACGCCGAAAAGATATGCGCGAAGATATGCGGGAACGCGAAAAGGACCGCCGTGAGGCAGAGCGAGAACTATGGAAAGACGAGCGCGAACGAGAGAAGGAATGGCGGGAATATCTGAGAAAAAGGAACAGGATTCACAAGGACTACTCCAGGGCGAACCGCCAGGAGCTTGATGATTTCTATGACTACATTCGCGATCGAAACATCCGGTATGAAAATGTGGACAACCTTTTTGCCGGCAGTCGTGACATTCGCGACGGAGCGTGTTTCTATATGGATTCCAATTACAGGGGAAAAAGCATTTGCCTGAACAGGGGCGAGCGCCTGAGATACGTCGGACAAAATAACAATGACAAAATCTCATCCATCCGGATCTTCGGCAGAGCCGGCGTATCCATCTATGAACACGATGACTTCGACGGTTCCTCAAGAACCTATCACAACAGCGTTCCAAGCCTGGGCAACTTCAACGATGAAACATCATCCATTGAAGTGAGGTAACAGGCCGAGCTTAACCTGCATTGTTCATGAAGCTTCTACTGAGGCGACGAGTTTTCATGAACAATGCGGGCAATCCCCTTGTTGCTTTTTTGCAATCATTGACTTATTGCACCGTTGTGCTGGTGTTGGCCGTTCCCGCATTCCCCGAGCAGCATGACCATAGCGGATAATCCGATGTGTCGCTCGCGGTGTCGGCTGCGGGGAAAACGGCATCCTCCGTCACTTCACGGCACTTTCCTTCCACGCACTCGGCAGCTCCCTTCCAGGTCCAGGACACCATCTTTATGGGGACCCACTGGCTGTCATTCTCGTCGGATTCAGGTCTGAACATAAGATACATCTTGTATTTCAATTCAAGGGATCTATATTTCGACCCTCCCGCGATACCGAATCCGGGCCTGTCCTCGGTATCATATGGAGGATGATTCTTGGGATAAAAATAGCAGCCGTCCAGAGCCTCCTCCGTAGTCCAGGTTGTTCTTTTCGCCGGGACTAAAGTTCCTCCCCGGTCTTCGTACTCGATTTCGACGATTCTTCTGTGAACGAGCTGGATGTATTCAAGCTCTCCCTTCATATTTTCGGGAGGATTAGCGTCAAAAACAATTCCCTGGTACTGCACGCCCTGCGCCTGGCATTCGTCTCTGTATTGCTTTTCCAGGCGCTGCTTCATCCATCTGTCGGAGGGATCATTGTCATCAAGCCGGGCAATCTCCTCCTTCAGCTTCCGGCAATCCTCCTCCTCCGGCTCCTCGCGGTAACAGCAGTTCCCTCCAGTCAGGGATTCTCCGCTGTAGAGAGTTTTAAATTCATTGGCTCCCCGGGGAGTGGTCCTGAGAGAAATATCGGGTTTATCGATCTTGAAACGGGTTTCGGCCGTAAGATCATCACCTTCGACGCGGCCGCAGAATTCCACAGTCAGATCGTCTCCCTTGTCATGCCAATAGAATTCCACCTCCTCCCTTTTCAGATCCTGTTCCGGATCCAGCGGAACGACCTCGGAACGGGAAATATCAGCCTTGAACTCCTTCATATGCTTTCCGGATATCCGCCATTGCGGATCCTCGACCTTGAGATGCGACGGTTCCGCCCTCCCCACCAGTTTGATTCTTTTGCCGACCGTCTCCTCTACCGGCATATCGGGGTCCGTAATGTCCTCGCCTTTCCTCTCAATGATCAGAGTGGGGATTCGGATATCCCAGGAGACGGTGTTCTTCATCTCTCCTCCAAAGAGCGCTTGCCAGAAAGAATCGGTCCATTTTCGGAACTCTTCGGGGGCATCTGCCGCAAGGTCTTTGCTTCCTTTCATAGCGTCCTTCTGATTCGGATCCAGGGAGCCATTGATCTCAATTTCCTCGTTCCTGTCCTCAGTCCATTCATCGCTTACATCTTCGCGGACAGGCTTCGATCCGGCAACCTGGCTGGTCAATACTCCCTTCTGCGAAAATGGTATTCCCTGAATATGGACCCGGCCCGATATCCGATAGGTTTTTTTAACGAGGTTGATGATAAGAGTCAGTTCACACTCCGATGAATCGAGGGGTTTTTTCAGGCGGCCCATTTCCGGTGCATTGATGTCCATGAACGCGACTTCGGTCTCAAGGCCCGTCCGCGCCGGTTTCAATCCGCCCTGGAAATCTACAGCGGCCCGCTCAAGTTCGTACACCCGGGTGCGCTCATTTTCTCTGTCCTTTTTAAAAACCACGTTCAGTTTCAGAGATTCGTCGATTTCCATGTTCGTCAGGTTGAATCCGCCGGTCAGAACGCCATCCGCTTTCGCGCCGGCCCTGGAATGAATTTCAATGGTTCCGGCACGAATTCTGTCCCCTGCAAACAGGGAGTCCGCGGCCGGAAAGAGTGACAGGAGGGCCCAACCTGCGGCCATGATAAACATTATGTGCAAGAAATGCCTTTTCATTTCTGTCGCCTCAAAAGATGGGTGAATCTTCCTGTTCGAGCCTGACTCTCAATAATCTCTCCGTTTTTTGATTAATTACCGTCGATACAGCTGCAGGTCCCGGCATCCATTCAGCGGATATTCTTATATCCGCGCGGAACACCAAAGGCGCCGGCCGGGGCCGGCTTTTCCGACAACTCGACCACTTCCTCAACCGTCCTCACCTCTGAGCCCATAGCCTCGCCTTTGGTCTCCTGATAGACGATTACACCCTTAATCTTCTGCATTTCCTTGATTATCTTCTGGAAGCCCTGTTGGGCGGCCATCCCGGCATTCGAGGCCATCCGGTAGAGCTGCTGATTAACGTGGATGTCTTCGGTAGCCCATGTTGTAGACCTGGATTTTCCGAGGGGCATGGACATTTCGACAAGATACTTGCGGCAGTTCCAGTTCTTGATTCTTTTTGTTTCGCCGGTTTCGGTGACTTTCACCTCAATACTCTGCATGAAGCCCTTGGCGATCTCGCCTGCCATTTCAAGCGCTTTCTTCGCTTCTTCGCTCTGCTTCCCCTCCGGTATGGCACCGAACACATTCTGGCTATCGAGCGGCGTTTCCATGTATGTCATGTCCTCATGCTTCAATGTGCGCATGATATTTTCCGCCGGGATAACGATGACGGAAGTTTCCTCGCCTGTGTCTATGCGGGCTCTGTCCTTCGCAAGCCATGTTACGATGGTCTCGTTCTTCTCCGGCTGAGTCTGACCCATGACAGTAAACGGATCCGTGTGCCGGGTCTGCTTGATATAGATCTCGGCATTTGCGGCGACAGCGGCCATGAAAAAGACTGCCGGCAGTGCAGTGCTCAAGAATATCCCTTTAGCTTTCATTGCTTCCCCCCGTGGTCTGATCGAAGATGTTGTTAGGCAATTATTGTTCCTACCGGGGGATTGTTGTCAAGACACTGCCTCGCAGATATTTCAACCTCCTGGTTGTGTTAAAACCCATTTATTTGCATTGATAAACCGTGCAGTGTCCTATGATCTCATCGTTCATTTCAGAAATATAAAAAGGCGGCAGACTACCTGACTGAGGCTCAATTATACAGGTGTGATAATGAACTTCGGTCTCTTCCATTTGCAGCGGATACTATCAAATCCGTGCAATCTCATTACCACGGCAATCATCCGCTCAGCTTCCGCGCGATCAATGTACTCTTTCGGCGTATATACGTCGGGAAGATTATCGCTCCCATTCATAATTACATGAATTTTACCGAGTGCTATCGCCTCGATATCCGGTCCGGATTGCCGCATAAGATCGCTTGATTTTGCATCATGGCTCTGTACCGGGGACATCGTGTCTTCTTGATGGTCCCGCTCGGCAACCTTCCTTGAAATTAAAGAAAGCATAAGATGATATTTCCTGCGACCGGGCTTACCGGTCCAGGAAAGAAAAACGTCTTCCCACGGAGACCGATATCGGCGACTCACAGCTATGGGGCCATAGCAGGATACCCTTATTTTCTTAGGCATAATAAATATCACTCCTTCAGAGCCCTGACTGCTGCCATCACTTTACGCTATGCATGTCTTTACTCATATTGTCTCTGGATTCCGGCACTGTCTCAAACCCCGACAACAGGTTTAGATACGGTAGCTGCGCTGACGCAATCCCCACAAGCAAAATTTTCCCTGTAGATCGCGGCTGAAGCCGCGATCCACATGATTCGCTGCATGCCTGCTTGGATTGGAAGTTTTCAGTCATGGAGTTAACAAACCCAAATGATGTCTATCACCGCCATGGATTTATCAATATCCTATATCTGCGACTCCACTCACTCTGTCAACCTCCGATGCAGCAGGATATATCATATTTTGCAGGAACGATCCCGCCTGCATCTTTAATGAGCAATGCAGGCAAATAGGTTGACGGATGACGGACTGCACCAGTATCCTGAGTCTTTTAGAGTGAACGAATGTCTACCAACATACCAGAGCAGGACAGGGAGTTATTGGACGGCGCACGTGCTGCGGCTGAAGGGGATTATGCCGCCTTCGAGCAGCTGGTGCATCGCTACAATAAAAAAGTAGTGGCAAACTGCAGATATTTGACGCGTGATGCTGATTATGCGGAAGACCTGGCGCAGGAAGTGTTTGTGAAAGCCTATTTCGGGCTTGCCCGCTATGAAGGGAGGTCGAGTTTCCGCACCTGGCTGCAACGCATCAAGATCAACCACTGTTTAAGCTATCTGAAGAAAAAACGGGCAAGGGCTTTTGTCAACATCGAGGACGAACAGATGAAGGCCGCTGACGAACTTATGCTTCAGCCCAAAGCGGAGAAGGCGCTGATGGCCGCAAGTGAACGGGAGCAGATTACGAATATTCTTGATGGGATGCCCGACAATCTGAGGATTGCGCTCCTTCTGCGCGATATGGATCATCTTCCCTATGAAGAGGTTGCGGAAACATTGGGGATCAGCCTCCCCGCAGTCAAGATGCGTATTAAACGAGGGCGCGAAGAATTCCGGCGCAGATACCGTGAACTCAACCATGTCGCGGACCCCGCATCACCGCATGGCCATCACTAACCAGGCAGCAGAAGTTTATGGACGAGAAGTCTCATCCCGATGATTCGGCTTTGGATGACACAGAAGAACCCCTCACGGAGCTGGCACAGCTCGATCTGGAGGCATCCGCGGGATTCTGGATGCGCGTGCGCAACAAGATCGAGCGCCGTGTCGCAACCGCTCAGGTAATGTCCTTTACGTGGAATTTGCCGAAACTGATCTTTTTGGAATTTCTGGAAATTGCTTTCAGCATCTTTCCCCCGGCGAAGGACCGAAAAGGAGAACCTAAGTGAAAGAGAAACTCTACGAGTCGTTTCAAGGATTGGTGGACATGGTGGCAGGCGCGGCTCCAAAAGTTGTTTTGGGCATCCTTCTCCTGCTCATCGCAATTGTGGTTGCAAAAGTGGTTGAGAAGGTGCTGAGCCTCTTCCTGGTGCGTCTTCGCCTCGACAATCTGGTGCAACAGGCGGGATTAGACAGGATGCTTCGAAGCATCGGCATACGCCAGAAGCTCGATTTCTTTATCCCACGGCTGATTTATTACCTCATCCTCTGCCTTCTGGCAAAAACACTTGCGGATTCCCTGGAACTGGTGGCAATTTCCAATGCGCTCGGCGCCTTTTTCTCCTATTTGCCGAATTTAATCGCAGCCTTCCTGCTGGTGATGCTCGGAAGCGCTCTTTCGCAATTCATCGGAACGACGGTGCGCCAGGCCGCGGAGAACGCGGGGCTCGACTTTGCCGCCGGCCTGGGCCGCCTCATTTCCGGCCTGGTCTTTTTCATTGTCGCGGTGATGGCCATTTCCCAACTTAAAGTTGATACCGAGATGCTTCGCCTTGTTACGGCCATCGTTCTTGCGGCCGGAGCACTTGCCTTCGGAATATCTTTTGGATTTGGGGCGCGAGATATCGTTCGCAACATCCTGGCCGGTTTTTATGTGCGCAAATTCCTGCAGACAGGCAAACCGATCGCCATCATCGGTCAGCATGGAACACTGCAGGCCATTACAGCCACCCACACTATCCTGGATTCTGAGGAGCATAGCATCAGTATCTCCAACGCCACTTTCCTGGATCAGGTCGGCCGCCAGTAAAGACTTCAACCAGCCGAGTACGGATCGCAGGGGATTCCGGCATGCAAGGGTCCTCTTTTCATGCATCATCTTGCGGTCTTTTGGATCCCGCCAGGCAGGATCGAGCGTCCGATCTTTCCTATTTCTATGTGACTAATTACAAATCGCCTGGTCTAAGGTATCAGGAAGCGTCGACGGCGGTTTCCAAGCCTAATCCATTGGGACTGGAAATCGGATTGAATTTGGAATCAGTCGATTCATCTGGAGGGCGATTGGATGAAATATCGGATACAGGCGATTGATGGAATCGGACCTGCACATGCGTCAGTCCTGAAGGAGGCAGGAATAACGACAACAAGCTCCTTACTGAAATCCTGCGCGAACCCGAAGGGCCGGGAAGCACTCAGCTGGAGGACATCCATCAGCACTCATCTGCTGTTAAAATGGGCCAATAGCGCAGACTTAATGAGAATTCCCGGGATTGGCCGGCACTTTGCCGAGTTACTTGAAGCGGCCGGGGTTGATACGGTCAAGGAGCTTAAGAACCGCCTGCCGGAAAATCTGGCTGCAAAACTGGCCGCAATCAATGCCAGTAAGAGGCTTTGCCGCGTCACGCCAAGCCAGGCGCTGGTGGCAAAATGGATAGCCCAGGCCCAGGTTCTTGAACCGGCGATTTTTTATTGAATTCTGCAAACCATATGGAGACAATCAGCCGTACGCATCTGCCTTTCATTGATAAATATCCGGTTTATTTTAAAAGAAGCAAAGAATTCAGTTTTACCGGGTATTATGTCCATAAATTAACAACCTAAAACAGAACGAGGGGAAAAATGGAAAATCTTCTGCCTTTGATCATTCAGTTGATTTGCGGCGCCGCCGGCGGCAACATTGCCGGATCCTTAATGAAAAAATCCTCTTTAGGCACTCTCGGTAATTCCATCGCCGGCATTTTGGGCGGCGGTCTCGGAGGCCAGCTGCTGAATATGTTGGGTGTTGCAGCAGGCGGAGGAGGTATGGATTTATCAGGCATCATAAGCAGCATCCTCGGCGGAGGCGTAGGTGGCGGTGTTCTGATGGCCATTATCGGCCTTATTAAAAACGCCATGGCCAAGAAGTAAAGGTTGGAGAGCAACGGATTCCCGCAGGCGCTTTTCATATGGGTCGCGGCTTCAGCCGCTGTCCCAAGGCTGTCGAGTTGCCGGGAGGGTCGGCAAATATCAAGAATGTATGTCCGATAGCGGCAATAAACCCAAAGCCCAGGGTTGGCTGCGTTTTTTGCGGTCAACCCTGGGAGAATCCGTGCAAGAAGCAAACCCTGAAAGGGTTGACTCCAATGGCACATCATCCCCAGGGTTGGCTGCAAAAAACGCAGCCAACCCTGGGCTTCGTTTCGCAGCCGCTTCGCGG
>JAFGIY010000138.1 GCA_016929335.1 Acidobacteriota bacterium
CCGGCGAGGATCAGTAGCAAGAATTGCCATGGCTGCAGAAGAGATTTCATATTTCTCCGAATGCGCGGTTATCAAAGACGCAGCATCGGGGATCAGCAGGATCCTGTCAAGCGTCCGAAAAACGACTCGCGCGAGCTTTGGCAAAAGCAGCTATTTCAGCCAATTGTAGTTCGGTTGAGTTTTTTCACCACACGGGCGCAGGGCATCTCAGCAGCCCACCCTCATCGCCGCGACGTACGGGCTCGCGAACTGCACGTTCTCGCCCGGCCTGTGCATCGCGCTTTTGCGCACGTCGGAGCCGTTCCACTAGATCGCGCGCTCCTCGTCGGCGCGCCTGTCGACGTAGACGTCGCTGCACCGGCGCTCGGAGGAGTCGAGGCCGCGGAATCTCAATCGCCCGTCTTTCAGCCAGTACGCTATCCCCGGGGCGCAGTGCTCGAGGGCTCGCCCTCGCGATATGCGGCACGGCGCACCCGGACGCGGATTGGCGACCTCGACAGGCCGTCGATCAAATTTTCTTCCGGACATGGTTGGGGATTGAATGAAGGTCTCGATGCCTTCCCGCCAAGCGTGCGCTGTTCCCGGGTCAGCGTCCCGATGCAGTCCCTTTTCCCCGGAGGCCGGAGGATGCCGGGCGTGGGCTCTCCGGCCCCGACAAAAGGAGGCTGCAGATGATTCGATGCGTTGATAATACGATCGCGATAGGCGCGTCAATAGGCGGGACCAAAAAGACTGGCAGAACTAGGCAGACGGAGGCAGCTTTTGCGGTTCTCCGTTAAGGATCCGGACGAATTCGTCCCTCGGGATCCGTATGCTGTGGCCGATATGCGAATGCCTGATCATGTCCTTTCTAATCATCCTGTAGACCGTCCAGATCGACAGGTCGGCCGCCTTGGCGAGCTCGTCCGGGCGGTAGTAGAGCTTGAACGGGATCTCGGTCATCTGCCCCTCGTCTGGAATGAAATCAGATCGCGGTGACCTTCGGGATCGGTATGCTGTGGCCGATGTGCGAATGCCTGATCATGTCCTTTCCAATCATCCTGTAGACGGTCCAGATCGACAGGTCGGCCGCCCTCGCGAGCTCGTCCCAGCGGTAGTAGAGATTGAATGGGATCTCGGTCATCCGCCCCTCGTCTGGAATAAAATCAGACCGCCGTGGTCCTCTCCGCTCTCAATGGCCGCCAGCCGAGCCTCTCCGGGCCGCTAAGCCGCTCCGCCTTCTGGCGCTGGCGTGCGGTCAGCGGGACGTTGCTGCTTTCCGGAGATGCCGGCTGCCGCCGCTTGTATATGCTCGTCCCCTTCTCGTCGGAGTAATCCAAATGGCATGCTCGAGCCAATTTCCGGATGTCGCCGGCGTAGGTTGAAACGCCGTTCCCGTCGATGAGAAACCTGAACATCCGGCCTCCGTTGTTTTCCGGCCTTTCTTCCGCGAGATGGTACGGACCGGGGAATCGATCTCGACGCCTTATGGATGTTGGGCCGCACCATTAAAATCGTCAGATGGAGCCTGCCTATCTGAGCCGGTTTTTTCGGAACTCCAGCCTGCCTGCTTCATCGATGCGCGGACGCAAAAACGTAGCTGCACGGTACCTGCGATGTCAAGGATCCATAATTTCTTTTTTATATGTCTCGCGGATCCCATGGTTTGAGGCGCTTCCGGGCGATCGGGGCGGAGGCGGTTTCGCTACAAAACAGGACGGAGTTTCTCAAAATAAGCCCATCTTCCGGAGAATCGGCTCAGCGCGTCACGCCGGCGTCGACGTGGTGGAGGCATTCCCGATGGTCGGCAGGACTCGGAATCATTTCCGGATGTTCGGGAAACTCGGCGCCCGGAGCATGGGCGCCGTGTGCCGCGCGAGAGGCCAGAAACTCATGCGCGACGTTGGGATCAATGTGCTGCTGGAAGGGTTCGCAAATGAAGAGGACCGCATTGCCCGGTTCCAGCGTGAAGCCGACTTGCTGGCCTCGCCGAATCGGACGAACATTGCCGCCATCTATGGGATGGAGGAATCTACCAGAACCAACTTCCTTATCCTTGAGCTTGTCGAAGGAGTTACGCTCGCGGATCGGATTAATGTCGATCCGGCCCCCGTTGAGGATGTTGAAATTGGCCCTTCCTGCGGCGGCCGGATGAAAATCCTGCGCGCGATCGCAGTATCGGCCGATCCTTTCGATTTCTAATCCAAAGTCAGATCCTGCGACAGGCGTAAGCCGGCTGAAAAAGTCAATTTGTGCAAATTCCTCGCATTTTTCTTCCTGACCCGCGGTAGAATACCTCTGAAAATCGATAGGAATTCCTGAAAGTATACCTCAGGGGACCTTATCGGAAGTCCGGAGAATGAGCGGATAGAGAGGCTTCCCGGAAAAAGGGCTTTTATTCCTCCTATCGCGGCCCAAGGCCGCAAATATCCGACATTGGCGATGGCCGCGCGCTATCAGCTGTCTGCTTTAAGCGCTTAGCCACCAAATATAAGCGCAAAAGTACTTGATTATAAAAGGGAAGAAAAGCTTCTTTGCAAAATGCAAAGAAGTCATAGATAAGGAATTTATCCGCCTAATCACAAGTTATATATGTTATAGAGCGGATAATGATGGGCTTCATCTCAGGAGAATAACTACCATAAATATGAACAACCAATTTGATATTGCCCAAGCGGATAACTATGTAAAAAGGTATCCGGATAATCCACTCAGTAATATGAGGGCACAATTAAGCACAGAGATACCCGAAGAAAATGATATTTTAGTTACTCATGCATATCCAGAGAATGAAGCATTAGACTCCACCATGCCTGACAATGTGCCAAATGTCACAAGGCATAATTACGATGGTAAGTTACTTAAATACGTAGCTGAATCAACTCACCCATTTATTCCTTACCCTCATTTTGAAATTAATCTAAAAATAAAAAGCGGCGCTAGTGGTGGGCCCGTTTTTTACAAAGGAAAAGCAATTTGCGAAAATTGCAGAGGATGGGATTTTGGCGATAACTCTGATGATTTATCGCATGTTGTTCCTGTTTCATTGGCTGTCACTATGGTGGTGCGCGGAATGCAAATACCCAAAGTAAGGTACGAGCATAAGCAACTTCCTAATAGCTGGAGGCTATCTGAATTAGCAGTTGGGCAACTTTCTAAAATTGGGCATGTTGATTTCAAATAAATGCCACCTAACAAACGCGGTAGAGCCGGACAGACCTCCGCAGTACACAGTGCATTCATTCGCTTCGCTCATTTTAGCACACGCTGAGCCCTGCTCCGACCTGCCGCTCACCGCGAGCGTTCGGCAGCAATGGCTACATACATGAAAAGGTAATCGCGATGGGACTACTCAAAAAGTTATTTGGCAACCATGGCAACCGCTGCTCCCGATGTGGCAGGCCGATGACACTGGTCCAGGGCATGATGAGGACGTCAGATTTCATGATGCGGACTCAGGGTTGCTACCAGTGTCGGGCTTGTGGCAGGCTTACTTGCTATGATTGCAGCGACAACCGCGAACCTTGCGATTGTGGTGAGCGGCAGTGGTCGGAACGAACCTACCTGGTGCGATGATGAGCGCCTGATTTGGAAGGGTTGTTCGCCTATGCATAGACTTCAGTCACGGTACGCGGCATCACAGACTCGGCTCTTGGAGCGGGCCACCAAAGCCGTAGCTGCGAGGGGCATGGACTCCACTCGCGAGGCCGTTTCGCTGGCACAGCGTTTCGACGTCGCGCGAAAGAAACGCTATGCTTCGGAATACGCGGATGTAGCCAGCTATCTCTTGAGCAACCACGCGCCCGAGGTGGCGTATTTGGTCGCGGTCGAACTCACTGAGCAGCTTGAACCAAGACTTGGCTATCCGCCCATAGGACAAATCATGGTAGCGATGGAGAATCAAGGAGGCGAGGCAGCCGCACGCTGGATTGCATGCGCTCTCCGCAATTTCCCCCGTGTTGAGACCGCTCAACTCGCCTTCGGCGTCATCAAATCCCCCGCAATGCGCTCTCTGGTTCGGGCAGAACTGACTACTCATGACGCAGAACTAGCGGAGTACATTTCTTCTGGCGAGGTCGTGACTTCGCCCACGCGACCCGCGTCCTCTGTGGCGAGCACTACAGCGCTAACAGGAGCGGAGCATAGAACACAGCTGTCCGACGGTATCAAGCGGATGCCATGCCGGCTGACGGACGCCGAGCGCAGGGGAGACCGACTCTTTCTTCATCTCCAAGTTATATCGTCCGTAATTCTCTTACTGTGTCCAGTCTTGGGAGGTGTGCTGGATGGTTGGCTCGGAGCGGCCATAGGTCTTGTCGTTGGCTGGTTTGCGCGCGTCTGGATGCGACACAGTATGGGACTCCGAAGCTCGAACCCAAACGATGGCTTCTTCATTAGAATGAAAGAACGGGCAAACGGCGCACGCCGCGGCATCCTTGAGGTCCTGATCGAGAGAGTCCGCCAGCGGTCGTTCACACGAGTACAGTGCGTGGCGATCGCAAAGGCGTGGGACGAAACACGCGAGCGCATCGAAGCGGCCACATCGGTAGAAGAAAAGCGTGAGCTGATCAACGCACTTGACGTGGAGATCAAGCGCATCTCATACGGTCAGGACGTTTAATGATGTCCGAGGGAGTCGATGGTGTTGTCTGAAATGCTGTGGACCGCGACCGCAGCGGTAACTTCAGTGGTCGCTTGCTGGTACGGCGTGATCACAACGCACATGTGGTTGCGGTCGCGGCTGGTACTTGGTCCGCTGCCTTCTGAGGCACACGAGACGCTTCGCCGACTGCTTGATGTTTCACGGCAGGGAGATAGCTTGAAGTTGACACGCATTACTCTGTTGTATAGTGGTATCGGTGCACTTCTTGTCGCAATCGCGGCCAGAGAATGGCTCGCCGTAATAGTGAGCGCAGCTCCCTTTGTACTAATAGCGTGGATGAATGTCCGCACAACCACGGCACCGATTGTCTTGATGCTGGGAACGTCGACTCACTCCAGTATTAGGCGACAACGCGCTATCAAATACAGATTGAGTCCCCTTCGCGTTGTGAGCCTTCTCGATGTTGATGTGCCATGGGACCCGAGTCTGGCCAACGAGATGACCCTCGACTGCTTCCGGACAACCAACGAAGACGACTGGTGGCTGGTGATCACCAGATTGATGGATATTGCGCCGGTCCTCGTCATCGACGCAGCAGCGGAGACAACGGGCGTCCTTCGTGAGGGTCGCCATATATTGGGCGCAGACTTGTGGCGCAAGTGCTTGTATCTAACTCCACCAGATGCGTCCGCACCGGTTCTCGACCGTCTTCTGCCGATGCCAGGAGTGCAACGTCGGGACCTACGGGTGGTTGGCTATGAGCAGGCAGCCGACGCTATCGCCGCAATGGTAGCTCAACTCGGACAACGCAGAGTCGGAAGCCCTTTGCGAGAGGAATGAATCGGAAGCCAAATCGTGGACGAATGCCGAACAAGGCGCAACTGCGGCGATCAGGTCATGATGCCATTACTCACCTGAAAGCCGGAAGAGCCTTATTTTATTGCTGTTGCGGAAATTGCAGCAGAATGCGGAGATTTTGGCATACCGAGGTTCAAGTTTCATCGATGGAAAGCAGCTTATGAAAAACAAGGGAATGAGGGGTTCAGGCTATGCAACCCATCCGAGTGTTTGTTAGTTATAGCCACAATAATGATCTTTGGATTCGTAGGGGGCCACACAGCCTTATTCCCTGGCTTGCTAATGCTCTGAGGAGAGATGGAATTGAGTTCTGGTATGATCCAGAATTAAAGAACCTGCCTGGAGTCAGATACAGGGAAGAGATCGAAAAACAAATCGATTCAGCTGACCTTGTTGTACTCCTTATCAGCCAGGATTTTATCATTTCCGACTTTATCCGGGACGTTGAACTACCCAGGATCAAGAAGAGATTCGACAATGACCAGGTTGCCGTCATCCCAATCCTTGTGGGACCGGTAAGTTGGGAGGGAGAGAGTGAATTTAGGTGGCTGACTGATTTGCAGATAATTCCTGGCAAGCCTACTCCTCTCCTTGAATACACATCTGAGCTTGCGAAGTGGAGGCAGGTTCAGGTTGAAATTCTCGATGCGATTAGAAGCCGCATTCGCGAGATTGGGAAACAGCCCATAAAGGTTACCGTTGATACAAGGTTTCAGAATAATCGTGAGGAGTCACAGACCAAGCCACCTAAAAAACGAACAGCAGAAGTAATAAAACAATGGCCGGAAGGCAAAAAGAAACGAAGTATGTCGGTTTTTGCATTGGCGGTTTTTGCGGCCATCATTGCGATTTACTTATCCTCTTTGTGGTTGGGATCAAAAACGCTATCGATTTCAGAACCAATAAACGGATCGGTAGTGGGTCCCGAATGCATCGTACGGGGAAAGGCGCCTCGAGGTGTCAGAGATATTTGGATCGTTGTAAATCCAGTTGGCAGTGACGAATTTTGGGTGCAGCCAAAGGTAGAAATTGTAAGGGGCAATACATGGGAGGGACGAGCGTATATCGGGGATTCTCGTTCCGAAGGGTTAAAGAAAGCTTACAGATTGCGAGCTCTCTGCAATGCCGAGGAAATCTTACTGGAAGGCGACGTTCGCGGGAGTTGGCCGGCAGCCAGTAAATATTCTCAAATAGTTCAGGTCACAAGACGAAGTCAATAATAGCCGTGGCGATTTGCTTCCTATGCGCGTAAATTCAATCAGGAGGGAAACGATGAAACGAAGGATCTTGCTCTTGGTCGTGATCCCATGGATGGTGTTTTCTGTCTGTGCTCAGGTACAGGAAATGATCCGAATAGCATCACCAAAGGATGGAAGCGAAGTATCCGAAAGACCTGTAGTGACTGTTGAAATCCAGGATAGGAATGTGAATGTTTGGGTTGTCGTTCACCCTCTGGGCACCGATCGGTATTGGGTCCAGCCAAGTGTGCGCAAAACGGGAGACAGGCGATGGCAATCAACAGCTTATATTGGAAGGCCCGGAGCAATCGACGCAGGTAAAATGTTCGAGATTGTAGCCGTTGGGAATCCAAAGAGAGAGCTGGCCGAAGGAGACCAATTAAACTCATGGCCCCAGTCCCAATGGAGATCTAATGTCGTTCGAGTTAGAAGGACGAACTGAAGACCCGTCCTTTGCCAGAATCCCGTCCGCATTTAAAATATTGACATTAGAGTCAACAGCAAGCAGGCTTCTGAATCATAATCGAAGCACTGTTTTTGTTGGTTTCATTTCTAAAATCGGGGCTTAAAAATCAAACTGAGTTGGCCTTCGAAAATCTGGCGCTTCGGCAACAGCTGGCAATCCTGAAACGCGAGCGCCCACATGTTCGGTTGCGACGGAGAGACCGGCTTTTCTGGGCTTGCTTTTCATCGGTCTGGCAGAGATGGCGAGAATCCCTGATCGTGGTCAAGCCCGAAACGGTCGTCCGGTGGCATCGAAAAGGATTTGCATTATATTGGACCCGCCTCTCAAGGCATTGCGGAGCCGGTCGGCCAGGAACAGGCAAAAAATCCGCGAGTTGGTCCGTAAAGTGGCCAATGCCAATCCGACTTGGGGAATTCCGAGAATCCACGGGGAACTGCTGAAACTCGGGATCAAGATCTCGGAACGGACCGTGGCACGGCTGATACCAAAAAGGCGAAACCCTCCTTCCCAGACATGGCGCACTTTCCTGGACAATCATTTCAAGGACTTGGTCTCCATCGACTTTTTCGTGGTTCCCACCGCCACCTTTCGAATCCTGTTTGTCACTCGTCGTTCTTGCCCATGATCGCCGCCATGTCGTGCATTTCAACGTGACAGGCCACCCGACCCCACGCTGGGCCGGCGAGCAGCTCATTCAAGCGTTTCCCGACGGA
>JAFGIY010000139.1 GCA_016929335.1 Acidobacteriota bacterium
CGTTGCCGCTCCTCGACAATGTCCCGCATTGCCTGCGTCGCGGCGCCTTGCATCTGCCCGCCCGGCGCTCGCGTCAAAATGTAAACTCATTGTTGCGCGGGCCCTTAGTGGCGACCTGGGGCAGCGCTGGAATCCTTATGTGGGACTTCTTTGCGTTTTGCAAAGGAGTCTTTCCTATAAAAACGGCTGAAGCCGATGGTAGCAGACGAAGAGGCTGACAACTGCCGGCTGACAGCTGTTGGCCGTCGTCATTTGACGTATCGCCGGTAATTCTGAAAGCTGATGGTCTCTTTGATATGGATTCGCAGGATGCGATCCCCGGGGCCCATTTTATCTGCCAGCTGTAATCCGCTGACGATACGTCCGAAGCAGGTGTGTGTGCCATCCAGGTGCGGCTGCGGCGCCAGCGCAATAAATATCTCCCCTGCATCGGAGTTCTCGCCTGAAGCAGCCATCCCGATGCTCCCCCGTTCAAAGGGGCGCATGTTGATTTCGCTGTTAATCGTCCGGCCCAGGATGAAGCGTGACCGCGGAATCTTCCCCTCAATCCTGAAAGGAAATCCACGCGCCAGTTCCATTCCGTCATAGATCCCCTGCTTTGCCAGCATGACGAAGCTATGTACAGTGAGAGGAGCATCTTCCCGAAACAGCTCGATTTCGATAATTCCGCGGGTTGTTTCTATCTGTGCGATAGTGGAGTTTCTCCGGGTTTCCGCAATCGCCATGGAAATGGCGTCTGTTATGGCGCCGGTTGAAGGATCCGGCTCCCTCGGAATTTCAGTAATGCCGGCTTTTCGCAGCAGGTCTGCGGAAAGAGAACGTACTTTGCGCTCCGGATCTTTCAGTCCGGTCCAAAGCAGCTGCTGAGCTTCCTTTTCCTGCACCCAGGGTTGCAGATGGGAGAGGATTTCCAGCCTGGCCCGGACGTTGCTGCTTGAGCTGCAGGCGGCAAAAGCATCGATAGCGGGCGTCCATGGAGGAGTTGTTCCAGGTTGAGGCGGATATGCGGCTACGGCGGCAGGCAGGGCGGCGCAATCCCGTATTCGAAGCAACAGAGCCCAGATTTCCTGCGACCCGGTTGCGCCCGTTTTTGCCAGCGCGGCAAGTATATCGGGAAGGATCTGTCGATCCGATGCTGAAGTGCTCTTCACAGCGCGTTCCAGCATTTGGTTGAGCTCTTCCGCCGCCTCAGGCCCTCCTATTTCCGCCATCGCCCGAACCCAAGCCGATTCCGAAATCTGACCGTTAAGCCTGTATTTCTCCACCAGCTGAAAAAAGCGCTCCGCCTTTCCTCTTAAGATTTTTGCCAGAGATATGGCCGCATTATCAGCAATGGCGCCCGGCAATTTAAGCAGTGACAAGAGCAAGGCTTCGCTTTCGCCGGATCCGATGTCTCCAAGCGCCACTGCGGCATGGGATACGAAAATCAGTTGATCGGGATGCAGAGCATCAGAGGGCTCCGCCAAAACGGCCGCTGCAACAGCGCTTGCAGCCGCCCGATTTTTCATCATTCCAAGGGATCGCAGCGCACAAATCCGCACGGGCAGGGGGATCCGCTCTCCTGTGTTGCTTTTCTGCGGCAGCAACAAGGGAAAGAGCGTTCCCGCTTTTTTAACGTCCCCGACAATTCCCATGCCACATGCGGCGATTGATTGCACATCGGGATTTGAATGCTGCAGGTTCTTTATAAACAGGGATTCGGACGTTTTGGATTGAATGTGCATAAGAGCATCCAAAGCGCGCCATCGGATGCCGGAATCATCGAAATGTACCAGCCTTTCCAGGAGGGGTACCGCGACCGAATCCTTCAACCGTGCCAAAGCCGCAATGGAAGTGCTTAAATAGGCATGCTCGTATGGGGATCTCCGATAGGAGAAACGTTCCAGCCGGCGGACAATCTCGGCTGCTTCTCTTTGAGATCCGACTTTGCCAAGAGCTTCAACCGCGCGCATCTGCACTGAAAGGGATGGATCGCCGAGAAGGAGAAGCAATTGGACGATAGCTTCCGGATCCGATTCCAGATATCGCTTTGACAGCTGTTCGCGATCTTCTATCTCCCCTATTGCAAAAGCAGAGGCAGCACGAACATCGGCATCGTTTGAATTCAGAGCCCTATAGAGCAGCGGAAGAGCCCTGGGATTTGCGATTCGACCCAGAGCGATTGCGCACCATTTGGAGTATTCGGGCGAATCGCCATCCAGAAGATTGTTCTCGAAAAACTCATCGTAGCCCAACCAGCGACTATCCTCCCGCTTCAGAATTTCGGCGAAAAACCGGGTTCGCGCCAGCTCTCTTCGGGCTTTATATCGCCCGCAGGCGGTCGACAAAAGCGAAAGGAGGATAAGGATGACGGCTATGGCAGGGACTATTAACGACCGAGGATTGAATAGTCGTGATGTAATCGTCGGCTCCGGGGTGCTTTGTCTCTTTTTCATTGGGAGGTTTTAAATCGTCAATCGTAAATTACTGATATTTCAGCCCTTTAATCTCGTAGGCGATCTGTTTCGGATTCCAATAATACTCGACAGATTCGATGCCGATGGTGAAAGTTCTCTTCTCCAGAGGTTCCATCGGCTTTGCGTTAAATCCCGTCCCCGGACGGACTGCGAAGGCGGTCCGCTCTTTTGAGACCTTCCCCCACATATCATAAAGGATAACGTGCAGCTCAAGCGCTTCCAGCTTGCGGCTCCCGTCATTGACGATAATTCCCTGTATCATGGCGGTGCGGGCGTTGCTATAGCTGATTCCCAAAGTCGCCTTGACGTTCTCAATGCGAATCTTGTTTTTATAATATTCAAAATCGGTATTTCCCGCACGCAACAGGCCGGGGACTGCAACGGATGATGTCCCGGATGGAGGTTGCGATCCACCCTGATAGTGAGTTAACAACAGGACTCCCCCCACAAGCACAATCAATACCGCGATTACGATGAATAGTTTAATTGAAGGGAACGTTTTCTGAGGTTCGGAAGTAAACTCAATCATAATAATGACCTTTAGTCGTCATGGGCGCCTGATGGTACGATCGATTCAATCTTGATTATAGCAGATCCGGGAAGTTGCGGGATGCATCCTCCAATACCCGGCTGATTTTTCCCCGGATACGTTGAGTCTTGGAGCCTTCAAGGTTAATATGATAGCCTTCGATTTTCAGGGATGAATCATGAGAAAAAAAAGCCTGCACAATCTGCTGATTTGCACACTGTTGCTTTCCATCTGCGTCGTCTCTGCGTTTGCTCAGGAGAATGCGCCGCTTCCGGAGTTGAGATCCAGGCGTTTATTGAATGACCTGCAGGTCACAGCAGCTCAGACTCGTTATCTCGGAAGCGATCTGGCCGTCGGATTGGTTGTTCGCTACGGAGCCGCCTTTGATTTGAAGGATAAAGAGGGCGTGGCGAATCTCCTTTCCCGAATGCTCTTGAAAGCTACTCTTGAGAAAAGCGCCAAGGAAATCCAGGGCGAACTCGCTCAACTTGGCGCTGCGATCGATGTCCAGTGCGACTGGGACGGTTTTCGAATCATTCTGAAAGGGCAAAGCTCGCAGGTTGAATGGTCGCTGCTTCTGCTTTACCAGGTCGTCTGCGAAGCTCAATTCACAGAAGCGGACTTTATCGCCGTCCGACAGTCTCTTCTGGAGGATCTTCAAAAGCCTCCCGATCCCCGTCAACAGATACATTCTCAGTTTGAGAGCGTTTTATTCGGCGGGACAACCTACGGAAGATCCATAAAGGGCACTGCGAGGAGTCTTTCTTCTATTACTGTCGGGGATGTCCGATATTTTTATCGCAGGTTTTTTTCTCCGGGCCAGTCCTCTTTAATCATCGTCGGAGATGTTCGGGCATCCCAAGTCCTGCAACGTGCATCGCGCATCTGGGGCGTATGGGTTCGCAACGAGGATATTCCATTCACCTTCATAGCTCCCAGCAAACCTGCAGGACGGCAGATCTATATTGAGGATGATCCGTCTTCTCCGGCCGCGCAATTCATCATTGGAAACCTGTTCCCGCGGCGCGAAGATCCCGCCTATGTCAACGCCGTTCTGGCCGCGCGCATCCTGCAGGACCGCCTTACAAAACTGCTGCCGACCTCGCTTTTAACGGTTGGCTATGAAGGCCGGCGTATAGCCAGCCCCTTCTATGTCCAGGGGCAGGCTGCAGCCGATCAGGCTGTCGAACAAATTCAGAAGATCGAGGGAGCGGCTGAGGATCTGAAAATTTCGGCCGTTTCGAAAGAAGAGCTGGAGGCGGCCCGGAATGAAGTGATCGACGACTTTAATCGCGAATTGCGTTCTCCGCTCGGTTTGTGTCATATACTGCTTGATGCGGAACTCTACCGCCTTGGGAGCAATTACGCGGCGGCTTTCTCCGATCGGATTCGCAGATGTGATGCCGACGCGATCAAGCAGGCTGCCAAAAACTTTCTGATGCCGGACGGGGAAGTGCTTCTGGTGCGCGGCCCGGCTTCCATCCTGAAATCCCGGCTCAATCCATTGGGCAGAGTGCAGAATCTTGCTCCTTAGTATTCTTTAGTCGAGATAACAGCAAGACTCTTCGTTGCAGGTTTCAATGGCGGAATTATTCGAATTCCTTTTTAAATATCCACCGCTGTTGTATCAAAGAGGAACCATTGTCCTTTACCCTCTTGTGCCTTCTTACGTCTTGGGATGTATTGCCGCGGCAGCTATGGCAGGTTCCTACATGCTTTACCGGCGTTCTGCCCGTGTCCTGCCTCATACCTGGCGGCTTGGACTGTCTGCATTGCGGGGGACAGCCTTTCTTATTGCTCTTTTTCTCTTCCTGCGGCCCACTCTTCGCCTTCATTCCGCGATACCCCAGATGAATTTTGTCGCCGTTGCCTGCGATGCCAGCCGAAGCATGGAAATCAGGGATAGCCCCAGGGGCCAAATGCGCCGGGATATAGAACAGCAAATCCTCCGGCCGGACGACAATCCCCTTCTTACGGAACTGGCCGCGAAATTCAAGCTTCGCTATTTTTCTTTTTCAAAATCAGCGGAGCGCGTAAATGGGTTTGAAGCTGTAACGCAACGCGGCAGCGGCACTGACCTTGAAAAGACTTTAAATCAGATTGCCAACGAGCTTGCGGCAACACCGCTTGCAGGCATCGTTCTGTTTACCGACGGTGCGGATAATCGCTCGGCAAATCTGGATGCGGTTGCGGCGCAGTTCCGTGCCCGAAGCCTGCCTGTTTACACAGTCGGTATCGGTTCTCCGGAAATCGCCCGCGACATCGAGATACTGAGGGTTTCGGCGCCGCAGAAGATACTCCGCGATACGATTGTCGAGGCTGAGGTGTCGGTGCGCGCAACCGGATATCCGGGGCGTCGCACACGACTCGCCATATATGACCGGGACAGGCAACTGCAAAGCCGTGAAATCATCCTCGGCCGCGACGGCGAAGTAAAAACATATAAGTTCAATTTCGACAGCCCATCAGCAGGTCCGAGGGTTTTCAGATTCCATGCAGCACCTTTTCCTGACGAAATCATCCCCGAGAACAATGACTTAACGGCGCTTGTGCGGATTGAGGATTCTCAGCCGCAAATACTTTATGCAGAAGGGGAACCTCGCTGGGAGTATGCTTTCCTCCGCCGCGCTCTGCAACCGGATAAGAATCTTCGCCTCGTCACGTTTCTGCGTCAGGCTGACGGCAAATTTTTGCGCCAGGGTGTTGAGTCCCCATCGGTTCTTGAAAAGGGTTTTCCTAACGATAAATCAGAGCTTTTTCAATATAAAGCGATAGTACTGGGCAGTGTGGAGGCCAGTTTCTTCACTTTCGACCAGTTGCGCATGATCTCCGATTTTGTGAGCCAGCGCGGCGGCGGCCTTCTAATGCTGGGTGGGAGGAGCTCCTTCAGCCAGGGTGGATATGTAAACACGCCGTTGGAAGATGTTCTTCCGGTTGCTTTGGACCGGAACGACGGCAGCAGTCCGGGATTCCAGGATCTTGAATATTCCGTTCACCTTACACCCTATGGATTTCAGCATCCGGTCACGCGGCTTTCGCTTTCTGAAGATCAAAACCGGAAGAGATGGGATGCGGCGCCGTCCCTGGTGGGATTTAATCCGGTTTCGGGTGTAAAGCCGGGCGCAACCCTTCTTCTGCAGGGAAAACTCCCCGAAGCTCGCGACCGGAATCCTGTCATTCTTGCTTTCCAGCGCTTTGGGAGAGGCAAGTCTGTGGCTTTCACAACGGCTTCCAGTTGGCGCTGGAGGATGGGGCAGGAGCATTCGGATAATTTCCACGCGCTTTTTTGGAAGCAAATGTTTCGCTGGCTTGTCAGCGATGCTCCGGACCCGGTCAGTGTGATGGCGGAGAAGCCATCCTATTCCCCGGATGATACGGTCATCATTCGCGCCGAACCAAAAGACGCTGCCTTTATGCCATTGAATGACGCGCGGCTGATAACCGAAGTAAAGGCGCCTTCCGGCCTGATCAGCTCTCTGCAACTCAACTGGGATATCGAAAAGGATGGTTCGTATTCAGCATCCTTCAAGCCGACAGAGGAAGGCATTTATGAAATCTCTTCTGAAGCATTCCAGGGCAGCAAAAGCCTGGGTGCCGCAAAAGCGAATTTTCAGATCGCCGAATCTGCAGAAGAATTCCGAAACGCCGCCATGAACTCGGATCTCCTGAAAAAACTATCCTCCGCCACAGGCGGGCGCTATTACACATGGGATAACCTGCGTTCTCTTCCGGAGGACATATCGTATATCGATAAAGGGGTATTCCGCGTTGAAGACAGGGATCTGTGGGATATGCCGTTTATTTTTCTGCTTCTCATCAGCGTGGTTGCCGCAGAGTGGATTCTGCGAAAACGCAAGGGGTTGGCATGAAAGGCAGTCGGCAGTCAGCAGTCGGCAGTAGCCTGGCGCATGATTTGCTGGGGGCTTGTGTATTTCGTCTGCTGCCGACTGTCGACTGCCGACTGCCTACCATAATGCTCTGCATTATGCTGGCGCTGTCGCCAGGCAGTTTTGCGGCAGAGGGGGTGGAGCGGGAGGATAGATGGGCAATTCTCATAGTGGGAGTCACCGGCGATGCGGATCTGCAGAAGAGATACCTGCAGGAAATTGTGGATCTGCATGCGACGCTCGCCGGTCCCCTTGCGCTGCCAAAAGAGCGGATTGTAGTTTTGTTCGACGATCCTTCAAAAGAACCGGATTTGATACAGTACAAGTCAACGATGGATAATCTCCGAACAGCAGTCCGCAATCTTGCCGACCGGGTAAAGAAGGATGACAGGGTCTTTGTGTTTATTGAGGGGCACGGCAATTATGATGGGAAAATCTACAAATTGAATCTGGTAGGTCCGGATCCGACTGCAGAAGACCTTTCTGAAATTTTCTCCATCCTTCCAGCCCGACATTTCATTATGGTCAATGCAACCAACTGCAGCGGCGGCAGCCTTCAAGCCCTTTCTCGAGAAGGACGGATTGTCATTACGGCGACCAGGAGCGGGATGGAGAAAAACCAGACTCATTTCGGGCGGTTCTTTGTCGAGGCCTTCCAAAACAACGCCGCCGATTCCGACAAGAACAGCCGCATATCGATTATCGAGGCATTTCTCTTTGCGAGCCGGAAGGTTGAAGACTACTACAACAACGAAGGAAATCTTCAGACGGAGCATCCTGTTCTTGATGACAACGGAGACGCGCAGGGGCAGAGTAAACCCTCTCCGGAAAATGGAGACGGCTTGATTGCCAGAATGACCTTCCTGGATTCCGGGATTGAATCGGGGAAACGCGAAGACCTGACGGCGGAACAGAAAGAGATGGCGCTCGCCGCACAGGAAATTGAGAAACAGATTGAAGCCTTGAAATATACCAAAGGGAAGATTCCCGAGGCAGAATATGAAAGAAAGCTTGAAGAATTACTTCTCAAGCTGGCGCGGATCAATGCGACACTATCCAAATAGCATTCCCACGGCCTCCAAAGACCGTGGAAAATTGATCGGGCTGATTGTGGGTGCCGTGAGTCTTTTCACGGCTCTGGGCAGCGTTCCTGTCATGAAGTCAAAAAATCCGGACCATTTCACACAGGCAAATGCCGCTCTGCGATCGGGAGATTATGCCGTCGCAGCTAAAAGCTTTGAATCCGCATTGAAAGACAAAACAAATCTGGAGGAAAGCCGGGCTGGACTGCTTCAGACGCTTCGCCAAACGGGTGCTTATCGAGAGGCTGTCGAGCGTTCGGAAGATTTTTTGGCCTCACAAAACAGATCGCCTCTGTTACACCTGGAACGGGGACGCATTGCAGAAGCCATGGGTGACTATCCCGGAGCTGAAAAGCATTTACGCCAGGCAAGATCACTTGCTTCCGCCGGATCAACGGCTTATCTGGACGCAACGCGCGTCCTCGCCGATCTGCTGGAAGAAACCGGCCGCCGGGACGAAGCCCGGATCCTCTGGGATGGACTGATTGAGGAATTCCGGAATAAGAGAATCAGCGGGAGTCAAAACCTCGGGAACTTCGCGGCAGCGGCATGGCGACGCGGCTATATAGAAGATGCCAAAGATATTTTCCTCGATGCAACCGATCCGGACCGGGGCGAAGTATCGCTCGAGATGCTGGCCGGTTTTGGATATCTCTTCCTTGAGAAATACAATGCCCAGGAAGCCCTTGGTGTCTTTCGTGATTGTCTCGATATCAATCGCTTTTATCCCGAAGCGCTGATCGGAATCGCGCTTGCCAAACGATACGATAATGATTTCGAGGCCGAAACCTACGCCGGATCGGCTTTGAAAGTGAATCCGAATTTTGGGCCTGCTCTGAACATACTGGCTGAGCTCGCGATCGAATCTGAAGATCATGAGGAGGCGCTAAAATACATCCGAGCTGCCCTGGACACCAATCCGGCAAATCTGGAAGCTTTAAGTATGCAGGCGGTTTGCCGCTACTTCCGCGGGGATGCGGCCGGTTTTGCCGAAACGGAGAAGAAGGTTCTGGCGATCAATCCTTCCTATGGACACTTTTATTACACAATGGCCGAGGCTTTCGTCTCACACAGGAGGTATCAGGAGGCCGTGGATTTCAACAGGAAAGCAGTCGCCCTGGATCCGGAGCTCTGGGCGGCTCATGCGAGCCTCGGCATGAATCTGACAAGAATCGGAAATTTGCAGGAGGGGCGCAGGGCCATTCAGACGGCTTTTGAAGGAGATCCCTACAACGTCTGGGCTTTCAATTCACTTAAGCTGCTGGATCAGATGGATACCTTTGTGCGGAGTCGCAGTGCGCATTTCAATTTTCTGATGTCTAAAGAGGATGCCCCTGTCTTGTCGTCCTACGTTTCGGAGTTGGCAGAAGAGGCTTACTCCAAGCTGACCCAGCGCTACGGTTTCAAGCCGGCCGGGCCGATCCAAGTGGAGATATTTCCGGATCATGGCGGATTTGCTGTTCGAATTCTTGGCCTGCCGGGATTGGGCGGCGCCCTGGGCGTCTGTTTCGGTCGAGTCGTGGCCATGGACTCTCCCCGAGAGCGCAAGGCGGGAGATTTCAACTGGGGATCCACACTCTGGCATGAGCTTGTCCACGTTATGACGCTCCAGATGAGCAATCACAATATCCCTCGCTGGTACACCGAAGGGCTGTCGGTATATGAGGAGAATCGTGCCAGGCCGGGATGGGGCGATAAGCTTACGGTCTCCTTCATGAAAGCGCATAAGGAGGGAAGGCTGCTGAAAGCCAGTGAACTGAATGCCGGCATAACTCGCCCGAAGACTGCGGAACAGATAATGCTTTCGTATTATCAGGCCGGCCTGGTATGTAAATGGATCGAAGAAAAGTTCGGCTTTGACAAGATCCGAAAATCCCTTCTGCTTTTTGCGGAGAATAGGCCTGCCGAAGAGGTTTTCCGCGAAACGCTCGGTATGGATACCGCCCGGATGGATGCTGCGTTCGCGGATTTCCTCAATTCACAGGTCCGGCAACTGGCAGCGCATTTCAACTTCGATCAGCCGGCCGCAAACCGTGAAGAAGAGCCGGGCGGCGGAAACACCAGGGCCGGACTGGAAAAGCAGCTTCAGAACAATCCCGGAGATTTTTTTGCCAATCTGAATATGGGAAGACTGCTGTTCAGTGAAGGAGCTCGTGCCGAGGCGGAAGTATATCTGAAAAAAGCACAACAGTTGTTCCCTCATTATGTCGAGCCGGGCAATCCTTATCAACTTCTCGGCCAGATGTATCTGGATATGAACCGGCATGAGGATTCATTAGCTGAGTATCTTGCATGGAGCAGACTGGACGGCAACTCCACCGAACCGTTGATAAAGGCGGCGGAGATATACGGCGCCCGAAGTGAGTGGGCTCCGGTCGCGAGAAACCTGGCACTGTCGATTTATATCCATCCCTACAACCCGGATGTGCTCAAGAAACTGGGTGATGCCGCCATGAAATCATCAAAATGGAATGAAGCAATATCTGCATTCCGGGCTCTGTCGGGATTGAACACAAGCGATGCCGCAGGCTCACATTTTGACCTCGCAAGGGCTCTTTTGGCATCAGGAAACAAGCGGGAAGCAAAACGTGAAACGTTGCGTGCTCTCGAGATCGCGCCGACTTTTATGGAAGCCCAGAAACTTCTCCTGAAACTGACGGAAAGCGCTGCGGAATGAGGAACAATATGCAATGGACGATTGACGATTTTCGAAATAAGGGCAGACGGCATTTTAGTCGTCAATCGTTGATCGTCAATCGCAAATTTCTGTTTCGGGTTTGTCTGATCATCTCCCTTTTGGGCATATTAAGCGCCCAGGATGTCGTGGAACTGCCGCGGAATGAAAGCAAGTTTACGTTTGCGCGGATCAGATTTAATTCCGGCATGATGGGATTCTTTGGAGGTGGGATGGGAATGGGAGACTGGAACGGTCCTCCCTGGGCTCATGACTGGCCCCGATCCGAAGAGCATCTAATGAAAATTCTGGCCGAAGTGACCAGGCTTGACGTGAATCCCGGCGGCCACATCATTTCTTTCCAGAACGATGATTGTTATAAGTATCCCATTGCATATCTGTGCGAGGTTGGATTCATGCAGCTTTCGGAAGAAGAAGCTCATAGAATGGCGCAGTATCTCTTGCGGGGAGGATTCCTGATTGTGGACGACTTCCGCGGCGAGCGCGAATTCAACAATTTCAAGCGCCAGCTCAGGCAGGTATTTCCGAACCGCTCTCTGGAAGAGCTGCCCCATACGCACCCGATCTGGACCTGCTTTTATGATATCTCGGACCTCTCCATTGAGCCTCCGTATTCCCGGTTTCTTACTCCTCAGTATTTCGGCATGAGCGACGACAACGGGAGGTTAATGATGGTGGTCGATTACAATAACGATATAAGCGATTACTGGGAATGGTCGGATGATCCCATCATGCCGATCGAAAGCACGAACGAAGCGTATAAGTATGGCGTCAATTACATAATGTATGCTTTGACGCACTAGCCGGAAGGAATGCACATGACCGAACAACAGGCTGTTGCCAATGATTCACAACTGGTTGAAAAACTCCGCAAGGGGCACAGCAGTGTATTAAGGGAACTCAGGAAGGTGATCATCGCTCAGGATGAAGTCGTAGACCAAGTCATGATTTCTCTGATGGTTGGTGCACATTCCATGATTACGGGTGTCCCGGGCCTCGCAAAAACGTTGCTTATCAAAACTCTTGCGCAAATTCTTGACCTGAGCTTCAAACGCATCCAGTTCACGCCGGATCTGATGCCGGCGGATATTACCGGAACGGACATCATTCAGGAAGATATGGCTACAGGAAAGCGCGAGCTGGTGTTCGTGAAGGGGCCGGTTTTTGCCAATATCCTGCTTGCCGACGAGATCAACCGCACTCCTCCCAAAACGCAGGCAGCCCTGCTGGAAGCGATGGAAGAACTTCAGGTGACTGTGCAAGGCGTGACCTATCCGATGGAGCGGCCGTTTTTCGTATTGGCCACGCAGAATCCCATCGAGTTGGAGGGAACCTACCCGCTGCCGGAGGCTCAACTGGACCGGTTCATGTTTAATATCGTCATCGACTATCTCGGCGAAGAAGACGAGCATCAGGTGGTTACGACAACGACGGTACAACAGGATATTCGACTCGAACGAACAATTACGGGCGCTGATATTGTCGAGTTCCAGAATCTGGTTCGACGGGTGCCGGCTCCTGAATCTGTTTCCCGTTATGCTGTTGCATTGGTGCGGGCCAGCCGCCCCGGCCGTAATGGAGGGCTGGATTTCACCAGAGAGTATGTAAATTGGGGCGCCAGCCCGCGGGCTGCGCAATATCTCATGCTTGCCGGCAAAGCGCGCGCTTTGCTTCACGGCCGCTTCAACGTGTCCATTGAAGATGTCCAGGCTTTGGCTTATCCGGTGATGCGCCATAGAATCCTAACCAACTTTCATGCTGAATCACAGCGTATTTCAACAGAGGACATCATCCGCAGGCTTCTGGAAGCGGTCGAGGCGCCGAAATCAGGCCTGAACTGATTGACGATTGACGATTTTCGATTGACGATTGAAAACCAACTTTGTCCGATTTCAATCGTCAATCGAAAATCGTCAATCGTCAATCGCATATCGCTATGAATGGATTTACTTCAAACGTGCCGCAAACAATGCGGTTTATTGATCCTCAGACGCTGACGCGGATTGCGTCGCTGGAGCTGATTGCGAGGACCGTCGTTGAAGGATTTATTTCGGGATTGCACCGGTCGCCGCATCTTGGGTTCAGCGTGAATTTCGCAGAGTATCATCCCTATCGGCCCGGGGACGATATTCGGAAGATTGATTGGAAGGTATATGGCCGTACGGACAGGTTTTTCATTAAGGAATATGAAGGAGAAACAAACACCAGCCTCCATCTGATCCTGGATTGCAGCCGGTCGATGGCGTATGCAAGCCGGGGAATCACCAAGCTGGAGTACGGGCAGTTCCTGGCAGCCTCGCTGGGGTATTTTGCCTTCAAACAAAGAGACGCCGTCGGATACACATCCTATGACAGCGACATCGTTGATTTTGTCCCCGCCCGCGGCAGCATCGGACATCTGGATACTGTGCTTCATGCCATCGAGCGGGCACAGGCCGGTACAAAAACCGATTTCATCAGATCACTGGTAAAGATATCGGAGAGGCTTCGCAGGCGGGGCATTGTGGCGGTGATTTCCGATCTGTATGAAGAACCCGAAAACGTATTGAGCGGACTGAGACATCTGGCTTTTCGCGGAAATGACGTGATCGTGTTCCAGATTCTGGATCCGGCAGAACTGCATTTCGATTTTCCGGATGCTGCTCAGTTTGTGGATATGGAAACGAAGTCGGAAATGCACGTTATCCCGGACTATATTCGCGGGGAGTATCGCAAGCTCCTCAGAAACCAGATCGCGCAATACGAAAAGGAGTGCCGCAGGGATCGGATGGATTTCGCTCTGATCGATACGTCTCAACCGCTCGACAGCGCGTTGTTCAGTTACCTGTTACGCCGACAACAGATGTACTGATTGACGATTGACGATTGATAACCAACATCGCCGTATTTCAATCGTCAATCGTAAATCGTCAATCGTAAATTGTTACCTAGGTTTATATGGGTTTTGTAAATCCTTTATTCATTATTGGCGGACTGACTGCAGCGATCCCGATCCTGCTGCATTTGATCAGGCGGGAGCATGCAAGGAAGATTGAATTTCCGTCGCTGATGTTTTTGCGCCGGATCAGCAAGAGAACAATCCGGTATCAGAAGCTGCGCCATCTGCTGCTGTTGCTTTTGCGTATCCTGGCACTCCTGCTCATCGTTCTGGCCTTTATGCGACCTTACCATGAGCAAATGCCGGCTGCCGTGGCGGAGGGGCATACCTCCAGCACTCATATCATCCTTCTTGATAATTCGATGAGCATGGGATTTCAGGGCCGGTGGGAGCAAGCCAAAAAGGCTGCTGTCGATATCCTGGGGAAAATGAATCTGGGGGATAAATGCGCCGTGCTTGAATTCTCCGACAAGGCTATCGCGCGGTCTCAGCTGTCGACCGATCCGTCGGATGCATTATCCCAAGTTGAGAGTGGCATACCATTATCGGATCGGGCGACCCGATACGAGCCTGCTCTCCGGGCGGCGGCGAAGCTGGCTTCGGAAGCAGGAACGGGACGGCGAATCATCTATTTGATTTCAGACTTTCAGAAGAGCGGCTATGAGGCCGAGGAACGGGAATTTCAACTCGAGGCAGGGATGGATCTCCGGCCTGTCGATGTCGGGGCGGAGGACTTCAGCAATTTAACCATTCGAGACGTCCGGATCGCTGAACCGGAAGCCTCCGCAGAAGGCGGCGTGATTCTTAAGGCTTCCGTGGCAAATTTCGGAAGCCGGGACCGCAGAAATGTGCGGGGTACTCTCTTCGTCAATGGCCGTCATTTTGCGGAAAAGCGGTTTGATACAGCCAAAGGAGCCTCGCAGACACTGGAGTATTCATTGCCGAGCCTCCTTGCCGGTTCGCATTCTATTGTGCTCGAAGTCGACGATCCTTATCTTGTACGCGATAACCGGTTTTACATGACCTTTGATGCGCGAGGAAAGATTCCCGTAATTGTGGTGGAAAATCCGCCTTCGCGCGGAGGGCGTGAAGCCAGCTTTTTCCTGTCAAAGGCGTTGAACGCCGGTTCTTTGTCTCCCTATAGATTGAACGTCGTTTCGCCTCAGAATCCGCTCATTTCCGGAAGCCTTGTGATATGGAACAACGTTCCCGGAGGCAGCGCAGCGGTCCAGAAGAGGTTGCAGGATTTTGTAGCTTCCGGCGGGGGGCTTGCGGTGGTGCTGGGTGATTTTGTCCAGGCAGCAGAATTTAACCGCAGCTTTGGCTCCTGGCTTCCTGTCCGTATGCTGGAATCATCTGTCGCAAGGCGCAGGGCGGGAGACCGTCCGGCCGAGCAGTACAGCCTGATGACGGATATCCGTATGGATCATCCGGTTTTTCAGCCTTTCAACAGGCCGCATTCGGGCACGTTTTCCAGTACAAGGTTTTTTTACCATGCCGTGGTTTCAGCCGGTTCCGGCGCTGAAGTCGTTGCAAAGTTTGATAGCGGCGACCCTGCATTGATTACAATGAATTTTGAAAAGGGCCGCGTGCTGCTGTTTGCATCCTCCGCGGATGACGCTTCAAACGATTTTCCCCTCAAGGCCGTTTATGCTCCCTTCTGGCAGCAAACACTGCGCTATCTGGAAAATTTCCGGGAACCGCGGCATTGGCATGAAGTGGGTGATATCATTAATGCCAGAGAGCTGCTGATGGAAGCGGCGTTGCGTCAGTCGAAAAAGAATCCGGGTCCTGATGAGTCGGTTGTCATCCTCGATCCGGCGAAAAAGCGCATGGCCTTGTCACCGGATCCCAATCTCGCTGTAATGGAGATGGCAGGATTTTATGAAGTCCGGACTATGAATCTGAATGCCTCTCTTGCCGCCAACATAGCTTCGAGAGAATCGGATCTGACTCATGGCAATGCTGAGGAGATGACGGCTGGATGGCTTTCTACAAAACAGGTAACTTTTGCTCAGGAGGAGCGGCTGACGCCTGAAGAACAGGACCGAAACCGGCACTTCTGGGTCTTTTTGCTGGCCGGAGCTTTGTTGTTCCTGATTTCGGAATCCATCCTGTCGAATTACGAATTACGAATTACGAATTTAGCCTTAGGTCTCAATAATTATCCCCATCTGTTTTAGTTCGTCATTCGTAATTCGTAACTCGTAATTCGTAATTAGATCATGGGGGCCTTATGAACGCGTATGACCATTTGTTGGCAAGGATTCGGCAGGTACGCGCCAGAAGGCGTGCCCAGGTTTTAGTTAAAGGCCTCTCCCTGTTTCTTGTTTCCGCCATCGCGCTTCTTATATTCGGTGTATGGGGCGCCGACCTTTTCGGTTTCTCTCCGGCAGCGGTCTGGAGCCTGCGGTTATTGACAGGCGGCGCCGTGCTTTTCGTCGCCTGGTATTTTCTCTATGTTCCGTTGCGCTCACCGGCAAGTGATGTGCAAATAGCGCAATTTATCGAAGAGCGCTATCCGCAGCTCGAGGACCGTCTTGTAACCGCTGTTGAATTCGGAAATCAACGAACAGAATCCTTTGGAATGATCGATCTCCTGATCGCGGATGCTCTGGATAAAAGCAGGCGCGTTGATTTCTCCGTTTTTCTGAACCGTCGGCGATTGATGTCTTTTGGAGCTATCGGTATTGCGGCAAGCCTGGCGCTTTTTGCTCTTTTTACCTGGGGACCTTCCTTTTTCCCTTATGGATTCAATCAGCTCTATTTCCCCTGGACCGAAGCCGCTCGCGGCTCTTTTATGACTATCAATATCATGCCGGGCGATATCGAAATTCCAAAAGGGATGGATCAGGAGATTCAGGCGCAGCTCATCGGATTTGATTCTCCCGACGTCCGTTTATATACGCAGAACAAAAGCTCGAATCAGTGGAATTCCGTCGCGATGACTCCGGACCTCAACGGAAGCAATTTCAGATACCTGCTCATCGATATATCCGATTCGTTTCGATACTATGTCGAATCGACGGGAATTCGCTCTCAGACGCATTCCATTGACGTCAAGGATCTGGCCGGAGTTGAAAAGCTGATACTTACATACCGGTTCCCGCCCTATACAGGCATGTCTCCTCAAGTTGTCGAGGACGAGGGCGATATCTCTGCGCTGAAAGGAACAAGGATCAGTTTTAAAATCCGCCTCAACAAACCGGTACAGGCGGCACGTCTGTTTTTCGACAATAGATCCGCCGTTGATCTCGTGCAATCCGGTCCTCACGAGCTTTCCGGAGATATCGCTCTCCAGCGTTCGGGATCGTATGTAATCCAGGCTGCGGAATTTCGCGGGAATTATCATGCCGCATCTCCCGAATATGCAATGGAGGCTATGGAGGATTCCGTTCCGGAAGTCGTGATTACGAGACCTATGAAAGATGTGCGCGCTACAAATGTGGAAGAGGTCTTTGCGGAGATAAGAGCGGAGGATGACATCGGGATTGCGAAGCTGGATCTGCATTATTCGGTAAACGGCGCTCCTGAAAAGGCAGTGAACCTGTCCAGACGAAACGCTCCCCAAACAGTCGCAACGGGTTCTCACACCTTTTTTCTCGAAGAGCTCGGACTGCGGGCGGGGGATCTGATTTCCTACTACGGGAAGGCAACCGATAACAATAACGTCACGGGCCCGGGCATTTCGAGCTCGGATATTTATTTCATACAGATCCGCCCCTTTGAGCAGAAGTACATTCAGAATCAAGCAGGGGCTCCACCGGGTGGCGGCGAGGGCGAAGAGGCCCAGGAGGCCCTCAGCAAGCAACAGAAAGACATTATCAGTGCAACATTCAAGTTGATCCGTGAAAAAGACCGCATGCCGTCTAAAGAGTACCTCGATGGTCTGAAGTCTTTGGCTCTGGTGCAGAGCCGGCTTCAGTTGCAGGCGCAGGGACTCGTGGATCGTCTGCAGCGGCGCGGCGCAGTGGAATTGGACGAGAATTTCCGCGAGCTTTCGGAATATCTCAGGAATGCCATTCGCGAAATGGGAAATGCCGCCGTCGATCTGGGCGCGCAGAAACCCGACAGTGCACTGCCGCAGGAGCAGAAGTCGCTTCAACAGCTCATGCGGGCTGAGAGTCTCTTCCGGGAAATCCAGGTGTCCTTCGGGATGCAGAATGCGGCGGGAGGCGCCGGTTCACAGGCGGATGCCGATGACCTCGCCGATCTGTTTGAACTGGAGCTCAACAAGCTGAAGAACCAGTATGAAACCATTCAGCGTGGGGAAAAGCAGACGCGGGATGAAAAGGTCGACGAAGCCTTGCAGAGGTTAAAAGAACTGGCTAGGCGACAACAACAGCTCAATGAACGGAACCGCATGCTGGCACAGCAGGGAATGCCTTCTTCCGCCGCCGGCAGCGGAAACAGCAATCAAGAGCAGCAGCAGCTCATGGAACAGGCTGAACAACTGCGACGGCAATTGCAGCGCTTGTCACGTGAGCGAAGCTCACCTCAATTGAATGAGGCGGGCAACCAGCTCCAAAAGGCCATCGAGGAGATGAAAAAAGCCCTCAAGGATTCTCAGAATCGCAATAATGCGGAAACCGGCGCGCAGGGGATGCGTGCTCTGCAACAGCTGAATGATGCCGCGCGCAGGCTTGCCCGCAATCAGAACGCCGGGCTCAGCCGGGGCGTGGATCAGGCGGTAAACGAATCCAGAAGGCTGATTGAAGAACAGAATCGCATCCGGTCGGAAGCGGACAAGCTGGCAAAAAGCGATCAGTCCGAAGATCCTTCAGATGAAGTTCTGAAAGACCGGGAGGAGCTTGTGTCCCGCAAAACGATGCTGGCTGAAAGGCTCAGGAGCCTGAAGAATCAAATACGGGACCTTTCCAGGCAATCGCGCCGGAGTGAAAAAGAAGCGGGCAACAAGCTTGACGAAGCTGCGGGCACCATTGATGACAAAAGACTTCCCGAACGCATCCTGAACGGGAGTGCAATGATAAGGCAAGGATTCTATGAGAACCAGAGACAGCGCGAAGACTTTATTCGGGATGGATTGGAGGAAGTGAATCGGCGGCTTGAGTCCGCCCAAAGAAGCATTGGGCAAGGGACGGAGGGTAAGGCTGAAGAGGCTGCGGATCGGGCAAGGCAACTGGCCGAAGGCCTGGAATCCATGCAACAGCGCCTGAGCGAAATGCAGCGCAGCCGGGGTTCTCAGGATCCACAGGGATTTCGGGCGCCGGGCAGCCAGAATCAGCAGGACAATTCTCCGAATTCTGAAGCCGATGTCCGCGGTCCTTCCGGAGACTCGGTTCGGCCACCTGTAGGAATCGGCGGATATAGAAATGATGAGGAGCATCAGCTGAGCCGGGAAATGGAACAGCGGCTGATGGATGCTCAGGAATTGCGGCGCCTGCTTGACCGCAATTCAACGCAGATGGAGAATCTCGATAAAGTGATCGAATCCCTTCGCAGAGCCGGCGATTATACCGACTACAATGATCCCGAACAGATCGCGCGCTTAAAGAGAGCCATCGATTATATGCGCAAGGTTGAATTCGATCTGGCCAGGAATCTGGATCGCCTTAGCCAGGACGATAAATATTTCTCCACCGAAGACAACGAAGCCCCCAGAGCCTTTCAGAAGCTCGTTGATGAGTACTTCCGTTCTATTGCAAAGACCAGGTGACAGCAAGACAAACGGCCACGAATTGCACGAATTCCCCCGAAAATATTCGTGGAATTCGTGGCGCGTTTTAAATTGCCTTTTTCCCATAACTATCCGACTATCTCTTGCGTACTTCTCAATCCCGATCAGATAGGAGGAAAAGATGCGCATTGTGATCACCGGTGGAGCTGGGTTTCTGGGAAGCCATTTATGTGACCGCCTTTTGAGCTTGGGTAACGAAGTGATCTGCCTCGATAACCTCTCGACGGGGAGTGTGGATAATATTGCTCACCTGTTAGGTCGTGAAGACTTTCGTTTCTACAAACATGATGTTACGGAATATATTTACATCGGCCAGTCCATCGATGCCGTAATGCATTTCGCCTCTCCCGCAAGTCCCCGAGACTATCTGGAACTACCTATTCAGACATTAAAAGTGGGCGCACTGGGAACGCACAAGACCATCGGCCTGGCAAAACACGCTAAAGCCCGATTCCTGATGGCCAGCACTTCGGAAACCTATGGAGATCCCCTGGTGAATCCGCAGCCGGAGACCTACTGGGGCAACGTCAATCCCATAGGACTGCGCGGCGTTTACGATGAAGCAAAGAGGTTTGCGGAGGCGCTGATAATGGCTTATCACCGGTATCATGGCGTCGACACGCGCATTGCCCGCATATTCAATACCTACGGTCCGAGGATGCGTCCGCATGATGGCCGAGTTGTCTCGAACTTCATCGTTCAGGCGCTGCGGGGCGAGCCGTTAACCATTTACGGAGCGGGAGATCAAACCCGCAGCTTCTGCTATGTAGAAGATGAGATCGAGGGTTTGGTTAAGCTATTGATGGCGCCGGAATCGGAAGAGATTCACCTCCCCGTGAATATTGGCAATCCGCATGAGCTGACGGTGCTGGAAATTGCGGAGAAGGTCATCGAGCTCAGCGGCTCGACAAGCCGGATCACATTCGAGCCCTTGCCGGAGGATGACCCGAAAGTCCGACGCCCCGATATTTCGCGAGCCATGCAGCTATTGAATTGGACTCCAAATATTAAACTTGAAGAGGGTTTAAGCCGGACCATTGACTATTTCCGTTCCAAACTGCAGGTCCATTAATCCTTAATCCATTGTCGAGTGTGGCGGTTTGCTCTGACGCCTTCAGACACCTGCCTCTTATTAGCCTGCTCATCTCGGGCCGGCCGAATTCTGTGATATGATCCTCTGCCGGAGGCAATAAATGAAGGTACCTTTGCTGGATTTACAGGCTCAATATGCGACTATTCGGGAAAAAGTGAGGAAAGCCGTTGACGATGTTTTTGAGAGCCAGCGTTTCATCCTCGGGTCTCAGGTTTCAGCTCTGGAAAAGGAGATTGCAGAATTCTGCGGCGTCCCCTACGCCGTGGGCGTTGCTTCAGGTACCGATGCGCTGCTGCTTTCGCTTAAAGCTCTCGGCGTAGGGCAGGGCGACTCCGTCGTGACTGTTCCCTTCACCTTTTTCGCTACGGCGGGCGCTATTGTAAATCTCGGCGCGCTGCCGTTATTCGTGGATATCGAACCTGCCGGATTTGAAATGGATCCGGAAAAGCTGTCGGACTTCTTCTTAGGGGAATGCACATTCAGCCTGTCCACGCACAAAATCGTGCACAAGTCTTCAAAAACTACGGTGAAGGCCATATTGCCGGTGCATCTGTACGGCCAATGCGCGGATATGGATGAAATATTGGCAGTTGCCAGGCGCTACAATCTCCCGGTCGTGGAGGATGCCTGTCAGGCCATCGGCGCCGCCTATGGGAATAAAAAAGCCGGTGCAATCGGAGACCTGGGATGCTTCAGCTTTTTCCCCTCAAAAAATCTTGGAGGCGCCGGAGACGGCGGGATGGTTGTGACCTCTGACGCTCAGCTGGCCGAACGTGTCCGGCTGCTTCGGACTCATGGAGCTCAGGCTACGTATTTTCATTCCATCGTCGGTTTCAATAGCCGTTTGGATGAGCTTCAGGCTGCCGTATTGCGCGCGAAGCTTCCGCATCTTCAAGCCTGGTCCGAAGCTCGCAGTGAAAATGCATCGAGATATGGAAAGGATTTTCAGGAAGCAGGGCTTCTATCTCATGCAACTCCTCCGGCAATACTTCCGAACCGCTCCCACATTTTTCATCAGTATGTCATTCGCTGCAAAATGCGCGACGAATTGCACGAATTTCTCAAAGCAGCGGATATAGGCACTGCGATCTATTACCCCGTATCACTGCATGAACAGGAGTGTTTCCGCTTTCTCAACTATGGCGCCTCGGATCTGCCGCAATCCCATACTGCATCAAAGGAAGTGCTGGCGCTGCCGATATACCCGGAACTAACCGACGCTCAAAGACAATACGTCGTGAACTCGATTGCGGAATTCTACAGGGGAAAATAATCTTCTGTCGCGGCCTGCTTCGGAATCCTGATTTAGCTCTTTAATTGCGCTTTTTGTTGGGGATGTATCCGAACACCTGTGACTGCTATTTGATCCTGCGGATTTCTGCAAGAAACTCGTTGGGATATTTCCGGATAATCCGATTGAGTATTTTGATGCTTTGCGGTTTTAGAGGCACAGGGGGGCCGTCGCCCAGCAGCGCGACGATAGGCTGCAGCATTCTTTCATCCGTTTCTTGAGCCTTTAGCTCGGATGTAATGAGGTGCCCGCATCGGCGGAGGAGCGTGCGAAAGTAGTCGATCCCTTCCCGAATGATTCCGTTGATCTGGGCAACTGAATCAGACGGATGCTGTTGGCTGGAGGGATTGAAATTGCAGTAGCAGCGCGGATAACGTTCCAGTATTTGCTGCAGCGGCAGATTGCATTGATTGCGCTGCACCCATTTTGCCAAAAGCTTAACCTTGTTTAAATAGCTTTTGTCCACATATTGGAGATCAGAAAGCAAATCCAGATTTCGCAGGAGTACGGGATCGATTTTTAATTCGTCTTTCTTCATGCCGCCTACAATATTTAAGGCATCTTCATGGAGGAGACAGTACGCTTCCATGTAGTTCTTCTTGAATTCAAGAAACTTTTGGCTAAATTCATCACGCGCCCCGGCTTCCAGAAAACGGTGAGGTTCATGGACAGACTGGAGCAAGGATTCTCTGCAGCGATCGATCTCTTCGCGGCCAAGCGGGAATGCTATGTTCAGATAATCGAGAGCGGGAGTAAATACCGGCAACCATAAAGCCAGTGCCGAAAGATGCTCCAGTCCTTCCTTCCATCGCATAAGCCGTTCCGCGTCCCATGCGAAATTGCGCCCAAGATGATCCATAGCTTCGAAAAGGGAGGATTCCCCGGCACGCAGACTATCGAAGGCAGGCTTAAGGGCGGCAAGCGGGTTTTCAATATGGTGAATTTCTTTCCGGAAACCTGTTGTCCTGAACGGTTCCGGGAATTCAGCCAATTTTGCGGAGATCCATTCCGCCGAGCAATTCCACCAGTCAATCAGGGCATTCTGGACGTAATTGGCGCTCTCGTTTCTAATTTCCGGCCGGTTTAGGATAAGGGCTGCCCATTCCAGAGCCCGGCCCTGTCCTGATGTTTCGGTAACAGAATAGGTCCACTGATCGCTGATTTTCATAATAATTTATCTACCTTGCATTTGACTCAGTCGGGGGCTCTCTTTTGTTATCGGCTTTTGGCGGATCTTCTTTAGAATGCGTTGAATAAATGCTTACGAGCCCTCCCTGGCTTCCTGAATGCAGGTAGTTGTTCCCGTAACATCGAATTGTGGGTTCTGTCCCCTTGATAAAATATTCCATTTCCCGCTGGAGGCAGCGTTCGGTTGCCAGAAGTCCGGTGCTCGGGTCGATCTCCACTTCCGGAACATCATCGGGTATAACAAATTCCTCCCCTTTTAAAGGCCTGAGTGGAATGGCTTTCTTCATAAAATCGGTCCAGATAGGGAGGGCGGCTTGCGATCCGGAAAGATTCAGTTCGCGATTATCGTCAAAACCCACCCAGACGATACAAAGCAGCTCGGGCGTATAGCCGGCGAACCAACCGTCATGGGATGTGCCGGTCTTCCCGGCGGCAGGAAGAGCAAAGCCACGCTGCCGGGCGCCATATCCGGTCCCATGGTCAATGACTGATTTAAGGAGGGAGGTAACGAGGAACGCAAGCTGGGGGGTAATGACCTGCTCGGGTTTTTCCTGAGCGATAAAAATCTGATTTGATTCGCTGTCATATATCTTGAGCACAGCGGTCAATTCCGACAACAATCCTCCGTTGGCGAAGGCAGTATATGCCCGCACCATTTCGAGCGGTGTTATTTCGAAACTGCCGATTGCCATCGCGGGGTACGGTTTGATCTGCTCGTTTAATCCTAATCTGTGGGCCAGTTCTGTTATCTTGCCGTAACCGACCTTTTCGGCCAGCTTGATGGTCGCAATATTAAGCGATTTGGTGATCGCCTGTCGCATGGTGACCTGTCCCAGATACTCCCCTTTGAAATTTTTGGGCTCATATTCCAGATCTTCGAATGTAAATTGAGTAGGCGCATCCAGGATTAGATAGGCAGCCGTCAACGGCGTAGGACTGTAGTAGGCTGTCTCCAATGCTGCGGCATAAACAAAAGGCTTGAAGATGCTGCCGGGTTGCCGTTTGGATTGAGTGATGCGGTTGAACTGGCTTGCTCCGTAATTTCTTCCCCCGACCATGGCAAGGATATGCCCGTTTTTCGGATCAACGGCAATCAGGCTTGCCTGAACAGTCCCCGGGGGAATCGGCTGTTTCCGCTTGGCGAATGTTACGTCCAATTCCCGCATCCCGGATTCGATCGATTCAAAGGCTGCCTGTTGCAGATCCGGATCGAGTGTCGTAAATACTTTATACTTGGCAAGTGCCAACGCCTCATTCCCATATTCCTCCGTCAGCAGATTCTGGACATAATCGACAAAATAGGGAGCATCTGAATAATTCAACATGGATGTCGGTTTGACCGACAGCGGCCTGGCTTTTGCCTTATCGCATTCCCCGGGAGATATCATTCCGTATTCGGCCATCTGATCCAGCACCATGTTGCGCCGGGCCATTGCCCTCTCCCTATAGCGGAACGGCGTAAACCGGTTGGGCGCTGTGATGATTCCGGCGATGGTGGCGGCTTCTTCAAGAGTCAGGTCTTTGATGCTTTTGTCGAAAAAAGCGTCCGCTGCTTTGCCGAAACCGACGATACTGAAGGATCCCGCCTGTCCGAGATAGACCTCATTGCTGTATAACTCGAAAATCTGGGTTTTCGATAATCTTCTTTCCAGCAGAATGGACATGTAGGCGTCGGATAGCTTGCGGCGCCAGGTACGTTCCGGAGTAAGGAAATAATTCTTTACGAACTGCTGTGTCAGCGTGCTGGCGCCCTGAGTGAACTCCCGCTCGCGAATATCGACAATCAGGGCTTTGACAATTCGAATGAGATCGATTCCGCTGTGACTGAAAAAACGCCGGTCCTCGGCGGCGAGCACGGCGTTTACCAGAACTTCAGGCATATCCTGGAAGGTTATGAACCGGCGTTTCTCGCGATTCTTGTCGATCGCATTACTCAGCATATCCGGCTTCAAATAGAAATGCGGCGCCGGAATGTGGCTGGTTGCGTCCTTGATGGACTCAATCGCTTTTCCTGCGCATTTGATTTCCACATCCCGCCCCGGATCGTTCGGAACGGACCTATCGTTATGGATCAAGATCCGGCTTGGCGTGAGAATCCGGTAATACGATACGTCAGGGCTGTCATTATTCTCCTTATAGCCGAGGCGCCGGACTCTGTCCACAAGAGCCGAAAAATCAATCTGCTTCCCGGGATAAAGAACCATGGGAGCGGCGTAGATCCTTGTTTCGGCCAGCTGGTTGCGCTGTCCCAGTTTTGTTTCGATAATCCCATCGAAAACATAGTAATAACGAATCAAATATGCGGCGACAGCGATCGATGGAATGAGCAGGACCAGCAATAGAACCTTGATAAGCAATCCTCGTCTCGATCCGGATCCTGCTTTTGAATTGCGAGGCTTCGACTTCGATGAAGGCATAAACCTCCTGCCTGTTTTAGAGGAAAACATTATAACAGGATTACGAAAACAACAACCATAAGGAGCATTGGCCTGCCCGAAGTAAGAAGGGCAACCGGATCCTGCCATCATGCGCAGACAGGCCGTGGAATATAGGTGAGTTAATGCGGCTGGTTGCCGGCTTTTTTCGTGTAATAGGAGGCGGCAACAGAGAAGTAATCAAGCAGGCTGCTGACAAAGGTTTTAACGGAATATGGGGAGTGAAGCGTTTTAAGCAGACGGCGAGGTCTGCAATAAAACCTCAGATAGCCTTGAATTTGAAGCCACTTGAGACGGCGGGGTTTCGCCTCCGGAAGCTCCATATTGGGTATCCTTACACTTAATTTATTGAAATCGCCGTCCCCGGTGAAATATCCCTCGCGGACGGCTATGTCGTATAGTTCCGTGCCCGGGAACGGAGTGACAATGGAGAAGAAAGTGTAGTCCAGCTTTGATTTACAGGCCCAGCGGATGCTTTCCTTCATCTCTCTAAGACTTTCGCCGGGGAATCCCAGCATCATCAGCCCAACCGTCGTGATCCGGTATTTTTTGGCAAGATTCAGCAAGGCCTCCACTTTTTCGATTTTTAAATTCTTCTTGATCATCTTCTGAATCCGCCACACGGCCGATTCGATGCCGACGCACATGGTTTCGACTCCGGCCTGTTTCAGCTTGGCGAACAGTTCTTCGTCCATCTGTTCTACCCGGACGCCTCCCCGGAGTTGAATTGCTATCTTGATGCCCGAGCGGATAATCAGGTCGCAGATATCCTTTGCGCGCTGAATATCCATCGTAAAAGTGTCGTCCCAGATGACAAACTCAACCACTCCGTGCGTGCGATGCAGATACAGGATTTCGTCAATCACATGCTGCGGAGATCGTCCGCGGAATTTTTTGCCGAAGACCGAATGGCAGTAAATGCAGCTATAGGGGCATCCGCGGCTTGTGATCAGCTCCATGCAACGATACTTCTTTTTTGTAAAATCCGAAGTGTGATCGGCGCTGACATAGGGTTCGAGGTCAAACATTTCATAGGCTGCCAGGGGCATTTTGTCCAGATCGTCGATCAGAACTCGAGGGGGATTCTGCGCTATCGATCCATCCGGGCGCCGGAAGGCGATGCCCTCGATGCTATCCAGACTCCGGCCGTTTTCCCATGCCTGGATTAAATGATGCATCGTAAATTCGCCCTCGCCATAGCTGACTACGTCGACATAGGGATTGCCGGCGCATTCCCTGGGAGCTGATGAAGGGAAAGATCCTCCGAAAACCACCTTGGTTCCCGGGTAGTTTTGCTTGATGAATTCTGCTATCCGCGAGGCTTCTTCGTACTGCGTTATCTGCAAGCTGATGCCCACGATCCCGCAGGCGTGATTGTCCATTTCCGCCTTTAGCGCTGCCTGCCAGTTCTTTTGTATCGCAAGATCAAGGATCCGGACGAGGACGCCTTGAGATTGGAGGTAAGATGCGACCAGAGCAATGCCTACCGGAAAGCCGGGAGCCCGGTAGTTGTTTTCATAATGAGCTCGGGTAAGAAGAACCCTGGTTCCCGCATGATGCTGCGGCATTGTTTCCTCCACTGGCTGTTCAGGCCGATCCAACGCCTTCCCATAGTACTTCGATGACCGGCTGAGATCAAGCTGCGCCGATGCCCGGTTCAGTGATTCAGGGTAGCTCTTCGTGATTCGCAATATTGGCCGATGCATTGGAAATTATACAGGCAGTCAGGCGCTCGCTGTGGGGGCCTTTCTCCTATGTAGGTCGCGGCTGAAGCCGCGACCCATATGATTCACATCATGGCTGTTTGAATCGGGACCTCGATTCAATTTGTCCGGCGAGTTGTGAGACAGTCTATGAAGACCACACCCATATGAGATAAGACACCCATAGTGTCAAGTGTGTCCTGCAGCCAGAGTCAGGCGTTACCCGCGGAACCGGCTCACTGTAGAATATCGCATTTCCAGGGCATGTCGCGGATCGATTCTTGACAAGACGTCTGAGTGCCATTAATGTCCGTTTGGTGAGAAAAGTGCTATCCGCAAAAACGCGCAACAGGTTTACGCTGCTGAATGCGTATCTCAGAAAGCAGGCGGTGATTGATGGCGGTCCCTTGACGCTGACCATCGAAAGCACCGCGAAGTGCAATCTCTTCTGCCCGATGTGTCTGCGCGAACGCCTCTACCTCCCGCCCAAAGACATGGAATTGCCGCTTTTCCGGAAGATCATTGATGAGGCGGCGGAATTTCTCGAGTTTGCAGTGCCCTATGGACTGGGCGAGCCTCTTCTGAATCCGGAAATCTTCGACATGATTGCCTATTGTAAAAAGAAGGGCATTCCTACGGGGATCTCGACGAACGCGACTGTTCTGGATGAGGAGCGCAGCCGCAGACTGATCGAAGCCGGATTGGACTATATCATTTTTGCGTTTGACGGAGCCACCCGTGAAACCTATGAGACCTACCGGAAAGGCGCAAGCTTCGACAAGGTCCGCGACAATATTTTCACTTTCCTTCGCGTCAAAAGATCCATGCGCTCCAAAATATTTTGTGCCGTTCAAATGGTTGCGCTGAAGGAAAATTACATGGAGGCTCAGGCGGTAACCCGAATGTGGAGCCGCGAGGGTGTCGAGGTCCGGATTAAGAAGGATGAAATTCATAATGAAGGGAGTGCAATTCCCGGTGCGACCTTGAATCGGCCGCCAATGAGACATCCATGCTACCATCTCTGGCGCGGTCCGATGTATATCCATTACGACGGCACTACCTTCCCTTGCTGCTATATACTGCCTGATGAGGCCATCGGGAATGTGAAAAGAAACACTTTAAAGGAAATCTGGAATTCTGAAAAAATGATCCGGTTGAGGGAAGCCCATCTACGGGGAGACCTGCGGGATTACGAAGCATGCCTTCGCTGCCCGGCTGCACGGCCGCTGTATCCGGTCGCTCTCGGCAGTTTTCTTCTGAACGCTCATACCGTATGGAAGGCTATCCCGTTTTTTGAGCGTTTGGCGCAGCTCCGGAGCATTTCCGTATTCGAGACCTTGAAATAGCCGGTGGCGATATTTCCAGAAATGGAACGTTTCTTATGATTGAACCTAAAACAGCCGATAGGAATAAGGGCATAGGTTTATTTGAACCTATCCTGGATCGTCTGTATCTTTTATCTGGAGACCGTTATTATTCAACAATTTGCATTTGAATCGCCTGCGAAATTAGGGAGAGATTAGATGAAAAAATTTTTGGGATTTATCCTTCTAGCCTTTCTGGGTTTTGCGACTCCGCTGTTTGCACAACGCACCGCGATATTCCCCCGATTTGTTTCGGGCGACGGCTGGACGAGCCAGTTCTTCTTCACTAATCAGGGCATCTCTACGGTTCAGGACATCGTCGTCAAGTTTTATGCATATAACAGTTCAGGAACCAGAGTGCAGGTCACAACAAATCTCGGCACAGCTTATGAGTTCACGTTCACTCTGACCGCAGGTTCTACGCAAGCCATCCGGATCACTTCCGGGAGTGGATCTGTGCAGGGATACGTGCTGATCGATTACCCATCATTTGATGATCCGATCCGCGCTTCCGAAGTTTTTAATTATGAGGCTGGCGGAGTTGTGACTACGGAGGTTGGTGTCCCTCAGCAGGAATTGGGAGATCATTTCTCATTTCCTGTTGAAATTGATCCGACAAAACACGTTTACCCGGCTGTTGCTTTAAGCAATCCCTTGTCTGAAGCACAAACGCTGGTTGTGAATCTTCATAATTCAAACGGGAGCATACAAAGCACTGCCATTGTGCCGATGCAGGCGGGAGAACACCGCGCAGGGTATCTCGATCAGGACTGGCTGTTTCCCGGCTTGAATAATTCAACCTTTATCGGAAGTGCAAGCGTTTCAAGCCCCTTTGGAATCGGCGTTCTCACTCTCCGGCAGGACAAGAATGCCTTCGGCGGCATCGGAACGGATGGCGGCGCTATCCTCGCTCCCTTTTCGGTAACGAGTCCTTTTGGTTTCGATTCCGAACCAAATGATTACACAGAAGAAGCGCAGCTAATTACTCTTCCCGTGAAGATAAGCGGTTCGATTGAATATGCTGGAGACTGGGATTTCTATAGATTTTATGGCAATGCCGGGCAAATCCTCACAGTGGTAAGCGACAGTACAGGATTAGATTCGGCTCTCGATTCTCTGCTTATAATATACGACGCCGATCAGAATCAAATCGCCTACAATGACCAGAATGGATTGGCTCCCGGCCTGTATCCCCAAAACGATTCGTTTGTTCAGGTTCAGCTTCCGAATACGGGAATATATTACATCGCAATACAGGATTATTTCGGAGATGCAGGCGATACCACGGGTTATGAATACAATCTCCACATAAAAGTGCGCTAATTCCTCCCTGGATCCCGGGGACCCTTGATGTCAGGCAAAGACTTCAAGGGTCCCAATCTCCCCAATCTTCGTTACGGCTGGATTTTGCCCGTCTCTTCTATTTCGTAGCCGCCAAGAAGCAAGACCTGATCGGCGAATCCGGATGAACGGATAATTTCAAGCAGCAGCTTTATGCGTTCGTCCTCAAGCAGGTCCGTTGGAATGACCAGATCGTATCGCTCGCGTGTTACCGGAATGAAATCGAGATTGAGCGCTTGAGCGGCTGCGAGAATGCCTAATCCGACATCCGCTCTGCCGGAGGTGACCGCCATTGCCACGCTCATGTGCGTGTACTCTTCGCTTCTGTATCCCGGGATAGCTGCGGGGGAGATCCCGGCTCTCTGCAATTCATAATCCAGAAGAATCCGCGTGCCGGAGCCTGCCTGCCGGTTGATGAAGGCGATATCTTTGCGCGTCAAATCCTGTACGCCCTGGATGCCCTTGGGATTCCCCTTGGCGATCATCAGTCCCTGCCAGCGGTGCACAAGCGTTAAGAGTGATACCGGCGTGTCTTTGACATAGCGCCGGACATAAGAATGGTTGTAGTCCCCGGTTTGAGTGTCGAGAAGATGGGAACCGGCGAAATGGGCGATCCCTCTCTCAACGGCAAGCAATCCACCCATGCTGCCGATATTGCTGGACGAAATCGTGATTTTGCCCTCGGATCTCTCTTTGATGGAACTGGCGAGGAGATCAATGGTGAGGTCATGAGAGCCGATGGCAAGCAGCCGGTTATTGAGGGCTTTTTCCGATGTCAGAAGCTCAACCGAAGCTTGGTCTCCTTCGGAGTAACCGCTGATTTCCGGAGCGATTCTTAAAATCCCGTCGGCGCGCACCAGAGACGTCATCATTCCTGCCCCGCTGGCCAGCGGGATGGCGATGACGCGTCCTTTGACCCTCCCGAGAATGACGCGGACATGCTCCTCGAGGCCGGGTTTGGAAGGCAGCTTGCGGCCCATATAGGCATCTATTTTTTCCGGATCCGGGACTTGAAGCCCCTGAATCTGGAAGAGCAGAGGACGAACGAATTCACGGAAGGAGACAACGGCCGAAACCGGGTAGCCGGGAATCCCCACTACCGGCCGGTCTTTTACTGCGGCGAGCAGCGTAGGTTTGCCCGGCATCACGGTGACTCCATGAACGAGCAATTCTCCCAATTGGGATAATGCCGAGGGAGTAAAATCTTCCGACCCGGCGGAAGAACCGGCAATTGTCAAAACCACATCGTATCCGGCGTCCAGACCTGAAGCTACGGCCTCCTTCAAATTTTCCAGAGCATCAGGCACGGTCTGCGACAGCGTGCATTCTGCTCCGCATTCGGCAGCCATTGACGAAAGGACTTGGCCATTAACCTCGAGTATCACACCGGCCGGTGGAGAATCTTTGACGTCTTCCGGCCGGACGATCTCATCGCCGGTTGGAATGATAAGGACCCTGGGTTTTCTGAATACCTCGACTGAAAGAATTCCCGCTGCCAGAAGCGCTCCCTGATCATAGGGTCGGATCCGGTGGTATGCCGGAAGCAGGATTTCGCCTTTGACGATATCCTCTCCGGTTTTCCTTACATTCTGCCAGGGGTATACGGACTCGCGGATTTCGCACCGATCATCTTCCAGCTCGATTTTCTCGATCATGACCACCGCGTCAGCACCGTCAGGCATTGGATCTCCGGTATTGACCGGGATAGCCTCCGTACCTGCAGCCAGCAAGACCGGTGTTTCAGGGAAAGCCGTATATGTGGTTGCGGCTCGTACGGCCATTCCGTCTACGGCCGCAGCGTTATAGGCCGGAACGGACCGGGCGGCCTTGACGGGACTTATCAGCAGGCGGCCCAGAGACTGCCGCACGGGGATGGTTTCCGGTTCCATCAATAAATTCCTGAAACGGGAAAAGAAAATCTCCTGGGCTTCTGCAAGCGGTTTCAAATTCCGATATGTCTGTCTTTTTTGCATTTTAAATCTTCGGGCCTTTGAACAATTGAGTTTAGGACTGGATGACGTGTACTGCCTTCCCCCTGGAAAATCCCTCGGCGTTCATCGGCACCAGGACTATTCCGTCTGCTTTAACCATCGTAGAAAGCATACCCGATTTCCCGAAAACAGGATAAGCTGTCCAGCCGCCTTCGGCTGTTTCTTCGAGCCGCACTCTGACATACTCTTCCAGGCCTATTGTAGAGTTAAGCGAGGTGGCAAGCGTGGCCTGTACCCGATGCCCTGCGGGGCCCTTCTCCATCTTCCCCCCCTGAAGATACTGCAAAAAGGGGGCCAGAAAAACCTGAGCCACTATCAATGCCGAAACCGGATGGCCGGGTAATCCGAAGATCGCTTTTTGCATCCGGCGCGCGAGAAGCGTGGGTTTGCCGGGCCGGATTGCAACGCCGTGCGCGAGAATTTCAACGCCGGGTATGGCCGATACGGCATCTGCCATCAGGTCCCTCATCCCCACCGAGCTGCCGCCGGAAATCGCAACAACATCCGCCTGTGCCAAACCGGTCCGAACGGCTTCTTTCAGCAGATCCGAATTGTCCGGCACAATATCCAGAAGGAAAGATTCGCATCCTGCAGCTCGAACAAGGGCGGCAAGCGCATGACTGTTTGCATCGCGTATTTGCCCGGGTGAGGGTTTCCGGTCTATCGGGATCACTTCATCGCCGGAGGATATGACCGCAACGAGCGGTTTCCGATACACACAAACCTCCGTCACGCCCATGGCTGCCAGAAATCCCACTTCCTGCGAACGCAATCTCTTCCCAACCGGCAACAGGATCTCTCCCGACCTGGCATCCTCTCCCTTTTCGAGAACATTCGTTTTAACAGTAACCGGGCGTGTTACCTCTATGCTGTTGCTGCCGGCCGCATTGGTGTATTCCACCATAACCACGGCATCCGCTCCTCGAGGCAAAAATCCGCCGGTCGGAATCTGAGCAGCCTGTCCCGGATGAATCTCAAAATCCGGCATCGTTCCCATGGCAACCGTCGCCGCAACTTCCAGGAATGCGGGGATGGAATCCGAAGCGCCGAATGTATCTTCAGCATGGACCGCAAACCCATCCACGGTCGAGCGCGACCCTTCTGGGAGATCTTCGTTCGCAAGGATATCTTCAGACAGAATTCGGTCCGGCGATGCATCCAGTGAGACGCGTTCGGAAGAAAGCCTGTCAAAACCACCAAGCAGCTGAACAAACTGATCGGGAGCTATCACGCGCAGGAATTCAGTCAAAGCAACCTCTTGAGAATTACGAATTACGAATTACGAATGACGAATTAGTGGTTATCGAGGGCATACGGTTTGCAGCCGCAGGCATCAGTGTACCCTTCAATTCGTATTTCGTCATTCGTCATTCGTAATTTTGTTATGCTATTTCCGGCAGACAGAAGGATGTTTCAATCTGTTCGCCGCAATGAGAACAATTCCAGTCAACATTCAGTTTATTGCACTTAATGCCCTTTTCAGTTGCCCATTTCATGCTCCAGCCTTTTCCGCATTCAGGACAAGCCGGAGAGACAACCAGATGTATCGCCAGCAGCCGATGGCCGGAGGCGGGATTGGAGATTCTGAGTCGGCGAATCTCGAGGTCGGCGACTTGTGCCTCGCGCAGTTCGCTGAGGAGAGAATGGAAGAATCTCAGGGTGTCTTTGGCCTTTTGCCCGGCCATTTTCTTTCCTGTGGCCGTATGCATGCTGAGAGGAAGACAGGCTGCATACGTCAGCTCCTTGCTGAGGTGTCCGAGCACGGTCGATCTGAGTGTCCGGCCGCGCAGCGTGGATTTGGCGAAGAAACTGGCGACACCCATTGCGCCGAATTTTGACAGGAAATCGGCGTCGTGAAGAATAGCGGCAATGCGATTCTTCCGGATATTCTCGTTGTATAAGGCTCTCAATCCGGAAAGCACCTTGCGGATATCCGCCTCCTTCATCCCGTGTTGCCGCAGGAGGCGTTCGGCAATTCGAGCGGACTCCTCTTCTTCAATCGTGCCTTCCTCGTGATATTGGCCGCCGACAAATTTCCCCGCGTCGTGAAAAAGAGCTGCGGCTACCGAAAGCACCGGATCAACTCGCTCCGATTGCGCCAGCCGATCGGCTATGGATGCCACATGCATCGTATGTTCCCAGAGGAAACTATCAGACCGGCTGCCGACTCTGTCGTAGGCTTTTTCCGAATCCTGGATCGTTTTGCGGATTTCGTCCATTAATCCCGGGAACCGAGATCCAATCACCTCAAAAGTATTGATTTTCTTGGCGGCCATAGACGCGGAATTATCCCGCGTGCGCCTTGGGAGCGTCAAGACGATACTTCAATCGGCAATTAGTTGTCAGCTGTCAGTGCTCAGCTGATAGCCTATGGCTGAGTGCTGAGAGCTTAACCCGCATTATTCATGAAGCTTCTACTGCGGCGGCGGATCCGGGCATGTCTACGGCGTTGCGCTCGGTCGGATTCCTCGACGTA
>JAFGIY010000002.1 GCA_016929335.1 Acidobacteriota bacterium
AAATTCCCCAGGCCGACACGCTGGATAAATTCGCCGACGCGCTCCCGGTTCTTTCCCTCTTCTCCCCAGAATTCCCAGATGGAATCAATAAGCTCGATCAGGTCGTTGTAATTGGGCTCCTCTTCGCTGTAAGGCGGATCCATGCGCATGAACGGCACCAGTACGCTGGAAAGTATCGCGCCCCCTACGATCGGCGCCTTGGCGCCGATCAAAATCGTCGCTCCGCGGTCCTTGCCCGGTTTGAGCGCAAGCGGCATGGCGTTGATGCAATGCATGCAGCGCGAGCAGTTCGCGTTGTCGATTGTCAGCTCTTTCCCGTCCCAATCCATGCAGCCCGTCGGGCAGCGGCGGATCACGTTTCTCTCCATATTGAAGCTCTTTTTACCCGCATAGCCCTGAACCTTGTCTTGGTCTATGCGTATGTCGTCGCGCCAGATGCCGATGATGGACATGTCTGCTCGCGCAATGGATGCGACGCAGTCATTCGGGCAACCGGCCACTTTGATTTTGAACTTGTATGGAAAATAGGGACGGTGCAATTCATCCTGATAATGCATCGTCAGGTCATAGGTCACACGCAGGGTATCAAACATGGACCATTCGCAGCGCGCAGGGCCGCAGCAGCAGGAAGGCGTGCGCAAGTCCGAACCCGATCCGCCAAGGTCGAATCCTTCCCGCGTCAATTCGGAAAAAACCGGCTCGAGTTCCTCCGTCGTCGTGCCAAGGAGGATAAGATCGCCGGTGGACCCGTGCATATTGGTCAGTCCCGAGCCGTGCTTTTCCCATATGTCACAGATCTTTCGCATCTTTTCGCTTGTATAGAACCAGCCCGCGGGATGATTCACGCGCAATGTGTGGAACTGTGAAACGTTGGGAAATTCTTCCGGAAGATCACAGTACCGTCCGATCACTCCGCCGCCATAGCCGCGGACGCCGACGATCCCGCCGTGCTTCCAATGGCCAATCCGGTCCTCATAGGACCGATCCAGCAGGCCGAGCAGATCGCCGCTCATCACACTCTTTTGCGCGGCTGACTCGATTTCCTTCACAAAACTGGGCCAAGGGCCCTTTAAAAGCTCTTTCAGCTTGCCATTTGCCTTTTTTCTATCCTGCGCCATCGTTGATCCTCTGTTGTTTATGGGGAATATTCATTACACACGGCTGACTCTCTTCATCACGGACTCCCGGATCCGTCCAACTCTTTCTACCTTACCTGCAGACGGGAGACGGCTCTCAAAAGATCAGGGCCAACACCATCATCCAAGTCCTGATCCTTATCCATGCCCTAATTTATGCTCATGACCTGATCATCGTCCATTTACTGCAATTTCCTATTACACAGAAATATATTGCGCAAATAACACAGTCACCATTTGATGTCAAGCAGATATACAGGCAATTTGCACAATATTGCGCAGTATACACACTCCATATCCAGCCACAGCAATACATATCGGGAATTGAAACATATCTGCGAATTTTCATCTGTTTCGCTTCGTAAAAGCCTTTATGCGGTTTTCTGTTGCCGAATGACGCTCGCAGCGGCTCTCCTTTCAAACGGAAACGGCCCTATCTCATGCCAACAGACAGCGGTCCCAAAACAGGGCATTGTCCCAGACTATAGCCTATAGCCTGTCCATGTCGGAACAAGATGCGAATATTTGAATGCTCGAGGCCCATATACTGCTCATAATGCAATCCGAGATTTTATACCAGACTGAACCATAAAGATATTCATGAGGCTTCTATATTTGTATAACGCTGTATTTTTTATTGTATACCGCTGTTCTATACTTCTGTTTTTTTCTGGCGTTACTCCGTAAGGGCGCCCTTTATTTATAGGGTCTTCAGCATTTTTTACATTTTAGGATATTGACTATATATTCAATATATTAGAAGAAATAGGTTAACTCCTATATAGTATTGTTTATTCTTTCCCGGAGTCCTCATTCCCGCACTTTAGTGTTTTTTAATCTTGACACTTCTTGAAGGATCACAGCAAACTAAGGTGCCTGTGAAAATTGTTAAACTCTATATGATAGGAAAAAGCGATGCCTTCATTTCAATATCAGGATGTCTCAATCGAGGTAGATGAAGACGGATTCATGGAGAAACCCGAGCTTTGGAGCGAGCGGATAGCAATGGCGCTTGCAAGCACTGAGCAGGTCAACGAACTGACGGAGGCGCACTGGAAAGTCATCAACTATCTGCGCAGCTATTACCAGAAGTTCGGCATTGCGCCGATGATACGCAAACTCTGCAAGGAAACGGGCTTTTCGTTGAAAGAGATTTACGATCTGTTCCCTTCCGGCCCCGCAAAGGGAGCGTGTAAGGTCGCCGGCCTGGCCAAGCCGACAGGTTGCGTCTAGCCCGCTTTATTCATGAAGGGTTTGTTGCTTTCCGGTTTTGAATTCACCGACGTGGATCGGTCTTTTTGGGATCGCGCGTGAAGACTTCGTTGCAGGATCTGCTTCGGCAGCAAAAGGAATCTTTCTTAAATCAGTGGTTCCACCGCATCCTGGATGAATATGAAGCGAAAACGGCATCGTTTCTGAAAGGGCAGAAGGACCGGTTTGCGAATCCCGTCGCGTACGCATTACGAGAAGCGATGGAGGAGATCTTCGGCGCACTCATGGAGGACCGGGATATTGATCGCCCCACCCTCGAATACGTTATGAAGATCAAAGCCGTGCAGGAGAGTGATCCGGCTAAAGGAATCGGCTTTATACATTTCTTAAAGAAGATCATCCGGGACGTGCTTGCAGGTTCTGTCCCGGAAAAGGAGCTTGCAGATTTTGATTCCAGGATTGACGGGATCGCCGGAATCGCCTCGGAGATGTTCATCAACAGCCGCAAAAAAATCGCGGAAATTTCTTCGACAAGCAACAGGATTTAAAGCTTGGACCTGGATTTTGACATGGACGCGGACAAGGACACACGAGGAAAACACGGATCTGCCTCCAATTCCAAATCCACGTTCAAGCCCATGACTATTGGTGAAGGCATTTTGCGGGATTCCTTGGCAAATATATGAGCTACGTTTTCGGCGTCATCATCCCCTATGCGGCAATCATCATCTTTATCGCGGGATTTCTGTACAAAATTGCCCAGTGGGCGGCGGCGCCGGTTCCGTTTCACATTCCCACCGCCTGCGGCCAGCAGCGGTCTTTACGCTGGATCTTAAGCAGCCGGCTGGATAATCCCCACTCGACCCTCGGTGTCATCGGGCGCATGGCACTGGAGATTCTGTTTTTCCGCTCGCTTTTCCGAAACACCGGAGCGGAACTGAAGCCCGGCCCAGTGCTCGTCTATGGCTCGGCAAAATGGCTCTGGCTGGCGGCAATGGGTTTTCATTGGAGCCTTCTGGTCGTTCTCATTCGACATCTGAGATTCTTCACCGAACCTCAACCGGAGTTGATAACGCTGATTCAAAATCTGGATGGATTTTTTCAGGTAGCCTTGCCCGTGCTGTTTCTAAGCGACGTGATCCTGATAACGGCATTGGCATTCCTTTTCATCCGCAGGCTCGCCGACGCGAAGCTTCGGTACCTCTCCCTTGCCGCCGATTATTTTCCGCTCCTGCTCATCGGATCCATCGCCGTTACCGGAATGCTGATGCGCCACATCTCTAAGGTAGATCTGCGAAGCGTCAAGGAACTCACACTCGGTTTGATCGCACTGCAGCCGTCGATACCACAGGGCGTGGGGATTCTTTTCTATATTCATATTTCCCTGGTAAGCGTGTTGTTTGCCTGCTTCCCTTTCAGCAAGCTTATGCACATGAGCGGGATTTTCCTGAGCCCGACCAGGAATCTAGCCAACAACAGCCGCATGCGCAGGCATGTCAATCCATGGAACTATGACGTCAAAGTTCATACCTATGAGGAGTATGAAGAGGAGTTCAAGCCTGTGATGACAGCCGCAGGCCTGCCGGTGGAAAAAGCCGGAAGTGCGGACGAGGAGAGCGCGAGCTAAGACGAGCTATGGCTGAAACGAAACCAACTCCTGAACAACTGGTCCAAATCGATTATTCTCCCCCCAAGCGTCCCTGGATGGAGATCAAACCGGAGTTCCGCAAGGGCACCTTCTGCCACGGAGCGAATCCGAATACCTATGAGTATCTCTCGC
>JAFGIY010000140.1 GCA_016929335.1 Acidobacteriota bacterium
AGACGGGATGATGTTGCGTATCAACTAAATAGGGTGGGCCAAAATAAAGTTCCGGAAGTGGGCCAATTATGATTGCCGAAACCAGCACGCGGGCTTTGGTCCAGCGCGAGTCTTATAGACTAATCCTCCAGCGGAAAACATCTGAGAATGCGTTTGAGGACCCAAGCGCATCGGCTCGCTCGAACGTCTGATAAAAACCGTCGAACCGGTAGAAATAGTTTATTCGTAGCGAGACGATGCGTGCCCTGAATCGTTTAGGAATTTCTGGGGGGCAATGATTGCAGCCACGCAGGCTTGCTCTGCCTCAACGATTTCACATATGTGTCTTCGTCATAGGGGATCCGATTTTTCCAGCAACGATAGATGATACGAATCCACCTATAGGCGAGGGCGCGGACAGCTACATGATGGCGCTTACCCTCTGTCTTTTTACGATCGCAATAGCCACGAGCCCAGGTGCAATACATGATCGATTGAGCGGCAAACTCAGGGAAGCTTTGTTTCACAAACCGGGAACAGGCGAAGCGGCGATGCACCCACTTTGCTTTTCCGCTGCGTTCGGTAACGGGTGCAATGCCGGAGTACTGTGCGACTTCCAGAGAGGAACTGAAGCGGCTCCGGTCCGATCCCATTGCGGCGAGGAGGCGTGGCGCCAGAACGGAACCGGCGCCGGGAAAGCTGCTAAAAATCTGCGCATCAGTATGTTTCTGAAAAACTTCCTTTGCAATTTTTCCAGCGTTGTCCATTTTGACAGGAAGTCACAGGCCATGGGCGTCCCCAAATCTCCGGCACAGTCCAGTGCCAAGGGAAAATACTCTTTGAGCAGTTGGGTGAGCTCGTTGGTAAGACGAATGCGCTTGCCGACAATCTTGCGGCGGCACTCGACTAGCCTGAGGAGTAAACGGATGTCGGGTTCATTTGGCATCCATGGTTTAATCCTGTTCCTATGAAGCGTAAGAAATTGCAGCAGGAGCTCAGCATCGGTGGGATCATCTTTAGCGCCGCTCGGGTGCAAAGCGTCTCGATAGTTTTTCAGGGACTTGGGGTGGATCGGGAAAATATGCACGGAATCAAGGCCAAGCAAAAAATGAATGACAGCGCCCCGGGTTTGCTCGATGGCAATCGCCACCTTTCGCCCACCGAAGCGGGCAAGCAGGTTCATAAACCAACTATGCAAGGCCTCTGGCTTTTGTTCCAGGACGCAGCGTTCCACCGCCTTGGAGTCGGCTGGTTGCAGGCAAATAGCATGTTTGTAGCTTCCCCAGTCCAGACCAATCCAGGCTGCATATTCGATTTTTTCGGTTTCCATGGTTACTCCCTTCGTTGGTTGCAAGCACGGAGGATTTAATCCGCCGCAATCCTTATAGTTAAGTCCTCTGACGGGACGACATCTGAGTATGCGTGTCGGACCAAAAGCGTATCGTGCCGCTCGATCTTCCCTCTGAAACCGTCAAACGGTTGGATCCAAAATCGTAGCGAGACGATGCGTGCTTAATCCTGTTCTTTGCCGCACCTGATGATGAAAGGGCTGCAACCGTTCTTCCCAGCTATAGAGATCCTCACTCCTTATCTCAAGGCCGCTATTTCTAATGCCCGGAGGGAAGGTCCAGAACCTGATAGACACCATCTTTGAATGCGATCAGATTCCGCGCCATGAGTTCATCACGGGATCCGGTGAGTTCGAGCGTGTGACGAATGTCGAGGAATTCCCCCAAACGTTCGTCGGAATAAAAGCTCACCCCGTCCCGGTTGGAAACGGCAACAAGCACGAGATACAGAAGCTTTTCCATACGGGTTAGTCCCCGATCGAAACCTTGTGGGAAAAACCGATGATCAATCCAGCTGAACGAACCCTGGATGGATCGAATCCGATCCGGTTGCGGCGGTTGAGGTCTTTTGCCAGGCATGTTCACCTCCAAGAAAACTATTTCCAATTCCCGGTTTCATATCGTGTCCGTTTGCGCAAGTCTGGTCTTGACGGTTGTTGCACAGCGGCGCCGCCTGCCATTCCCATGGAGAGGAAGCCGCGGCCCGCGTCGATATGCATGGGACCGCCGCGCGAGGAAGCATGTGCGCTCAGTGCGCCGGCATGGACGACCGCAGAAATCGCAGCGTCCTGGTCTCGATGGCGGCTGGTGTGTGCGTTTTGGACCTTCATAATGGATTTCGCTTGCGCGTTTCTTGGTTGCCGTGGTGGATTTTCGCTTGCCTGATATCTCAAGGTCACCGTGATGCGTCACATTTTTTTGCAGTCTGTCTCGATACTTCTCCTGACGCACCTTATGATTGAGTCTGCCATTATCCGTCTTTTGATATTTTTTGCGCGCGCCAGTGGCGCACAGAGTGCGCAGAACCGGTTGCCACGGTTGCAATGACGGCAGATGCGAACGACCGCATGACAAGGCGCACATTCAAAAATACGGCAGTCTGGAAGAGTCACCTGTAAGCGCCCATCAAGGGCCTTTACAGGAACGCGCGGAAGAGCGATGCTTTATGCGGTGCATCGTTCGAGTCACCGCCGATGTTCCAAGGGAGCCCGGAGTTCCGTTCCTGGCTCCCACCTTCATAGGCGCTGAATCAGCTATCCCATAAGATCAACGCTTTCGCAACATTTGTGCTGGCGGTTACCCTGGCTGTAACTATAAACTGCGCAGCAAAGAGAGGGAGAAGAAAAAGGAATAAGCACATCCCTTTTCATTAAATCAATCTGAAGAAAAAGGGAAAAGCTTTAATTATCCTTTCTGTGTTTGAGAGAAGAAAAATACGGCGGACCACCTATAAGAAATTGTATACGCTGATTTCAAAAGATGCGGCTTCTTTTCATACCATACTTTGACCTTGACCTCGATCTGGACTTGGCATTGGACCGTCTAAAACTGACCTTTCTACTTTGCATATGATAAATGCATTAGACGCAACAATGCGCTACGGAGTATGATATATAACGCTGTGGAGGGCATAGGACTTTCCATAGACAAAAGGGACCGGCGCCCAATGGGGGAATCTGCCTTTGGAAAAAGGCGGAATGTCGGGTTCGAATCCCGAGCAACGTTCGACGCCCTCTCCCGTTAGGCGGAAGAGGGATATACTTGGAGGGACTAGTCAATGCTAGCCGTTTTCCAAGTTCCTTTAGCAGATTCACGTATCTTCCTCGAGACTGAAACAGGGCGACTGCAGCGTCCAAGCTGGCCAATACCTACACCAGACGAAGAATTCATCCGCTCTTTCGGTGCAGTGCGAGTGCGCAGGGGTGGCGGCATTGCAAACTGGGTCTCGGAGAGCGTGATCTGCGATGCTCATAATGCAGTCAAATTTCCGGCTCCGCCCACGTTTAGCGGCCAGGGTTTGTCAAAACCCCTGGTGTTACATCCGGTATTTCGCCGGTTCTATTCGGATGGGCTCGTTGTAGGGAAGTTTGAGGTCGGATTCGCTTCGAATAGACCTGCCTGGGCGTCTTCCGAGTCTGAGCAGGCTCTATCAAAGTCGCTCCGGGAATTATTAAGCCTGAAAGTAGAGGTACGATTGCCAAAGAGGCCTGCGTCGATCCGCTCTCTCGGCGACATTGGCAGAGACGTGGCAACCTTATACAGAGAATCCACAACGAGGACTGCTTTCCTTCAATCTCCGGCGCCAAGCTGGTGGGTTCGATCAGGTCCCCCAATGCTGTTTGTCGAATTTAAACCCAGCGAAGAATTTGTGTTGACCCCCCACGCAAAGCTTGTGAGCGGGATTTCAAATCACGGCCTGATATTGGCGCATGATTTGATCATGTTCAGCGGAAAGAGGATGCGCGCATGGATTCTCGGCAGAACAAAAGCCTGTTCTCATGAAGTGGCTCGGCGTCTTCGGATCTATCTTATGCGCGGGCATGTGGAATATGAATGCTTCCGTCTCGTGTTTCAAAACATGACCGCGAGGAACATTATACCATCGCCGCGAAGTCACGAAGCTGACCTGCTGCAGGCATATTTAAACAAGACTACCAAGCGGATTTCGCAAAGGGACAGCGAAGCAAAGGCGATTGGCGGTCCTGAGCTTGCAGAGGTAGTTGATAGCTTTAGCGACGAAATTCAACCCGGACAAAGAGAGTCATTTCTGGAAGCTCTTGACATGATTCAGGCAAGGCCCAATATCAGGAGAAAAGCAGTGGAGTATGCTGAGAAAATGGGAAATCTTGATGCAGAAGTCGGCGATATGGTGGCGATATTATTTCTCACAGCAGATCCGAGCGATGCTACTCGATTACGAATTGGCCAGGAGATTCGAGAAATCCAGGAGAAGCTTCAATTGGCCAAATTGCGGAATAAATTCGTTTTACACCAAAGAATGTCGGTTCGCCCGGCCGATATCAGCCAAGCGCTTTTGGATATAAAGCCCCGCATTGTCCATTTCTCTGGGCACGGGACAGCAGCCGGGGAGTTGTGTTTTGAAAATGAAGCCGGCAGTTCTCAAATAGTGCAGCCGGAAGCGCTGGCTGCGCTGTTTGAACTGGTATCTGATCAGGTAGAGTGCGTATTGCTGAATGCATGCTATTCCGAGGTGCAAGCCAAGGCTATCGCCAATCACATCAAATATGTGATTGGCATGAACACCGCGATTGGTGACGGAGCGGCAATTTCGTTTTCTGTCGGCTTCTATCAAGCACTGGGAGCAGGGCGTTCTGTCGAGGAGGCCTATAGGTTTGGATGTGTGCAGATCAGGCTGCAAAATATTCCTGAGCACCTGACACCCATCCTTCGCAAAAAGTAATACTACAATCACATAATCAGCTCCTGGATCCCCGCGAAGACTTGCCGTCGGCGGCTAATCTGCTTTGCACCATAGGTGTATTCAAAATCACTATCTCAATCCCCGCTTCAGATATAAAATGCCAACAATTTCGATAGAATGGCAAGGCCGGATGCCTGAAGTCTACATGATTTAAGGCCTATCCGAAGCTGCCGAGGACGCGGCTTGGCGGGATTCACAGACGCTGCAGCTTGTCCTTCCTATCATTCTGAGCTTTTTGAAAAATGAATTTTCTATACGTTTGATCTAGAATGAAAGGGGAGAAAACCCTATGAGCCCTTACAAAATTTCATTGGCGGCGATGGTTTGCTTGGCGTTTGCGATTCCAGGAATTGCGCAAGATCCGCCTGTTGTCGATATTGATCCTTTTTTCGCTACTTTGGATATCGACAAGGGCGGTTCCATAAGTAGAGCGGAGTGGAAGGAATTGGGATTAATGGATGCGTCTTTCCCACTATGCGATGCAAACAAGGATGATAAAATCACGCGGCAGGAAATGGCCGCCTGTGCAGTACCCGAGTCCATGGATCCAAATAAGGAAGGAGTCCTCACTGTATATTCCGGAGGGCGTTTTGTCATTCCATCGCCCGGCGCTCCGTTTCCAAAACCGAAGAATGCCCCTCCCGGCATCCTGCAGGCGACGCAAATGGTCGCTGACAGCCCCTATGTGGATGGAGGCCCAACCGGACAGGATTTCATAAAGCTGTTCGATGCGGATGGAGACGGAAAAGTCAGCCATATGGAATGGGAGAAACTCAAGAACCAGACCGTATTCAAACCATATCGCTGGCCGCAATATAACAGGAATCGTGATGAATGGATCACGGTCGAAGAAGCTCCGAAGGCACCTGGGAACAAATAAAAACAGGAATCCTTCTATCAAGATTTTGCCACGAATGCTCGCGAGCTATTCTCCGGGAAACGAACCCCGGCGCGCAGATGCATGCTCCGATTTCGTCTCCTCCCTTGACGCCAAATGGGTGGAGGCTGCTGTCATAATCATTTTGTAGCCAGGATTTGTCTTGACCCCATCGCTGTAAAACATTTAGCTTGTTCATTATCGGAAATAGAATATCGCATAGGATACACATAAGGATGCGGAATTGACGGAGACAGTAGCCGGCTGTGTTTGGTTTTTTGGCCTGACAGCCTGGAGGAAAAGGAAATAGCCATGCGGGACGTGACGGGAATCAAGCGACAGCGTGCTCCCGCCATGCGTGCAGCCACAATCCAGTAAAGCGGGATGTCGGCGCGTATTGTGCGCCATCAATCAAAGGAGTCCATTTCCCACCGTGATAGACTTTTGGCGACGCACAGGCGCCAATCCAATAGAGATGAGTCCGAAGCCTACGAATTTCATGCATCCGAGCCCCTCACTGTAGTAATATCGAGACAAAAGTTTATAAAATGAAACGGATGCCATTTCCAGGGAGAGAGGGGGCATTGCAATAGAATGCGCTATTTTGAAAGCAGCCTTGTATGCACCATGATGGTTCCCAGACTGAAAGTCCTTGCCGTGCTGGCCGCGCTTCTTTTGGCGCTGTCAACCGGCTGCAGCAGTTCATCCTCGAATCCGAAGCCGCCCGCGAACAGAGCGCCGACGGCAGTCAATCCGGGATCACAGACGGGCATAACGGGCGAGACGGCGAGCCTGCAGATTGCGGCCAGCGATCCGGACGGCGACACTCTGCAGTTTTCCGCGACCGGCGTTCCCGCCGGGCTGCAGATTAATTCGGGAACCGGCCGGATTTCCGGCACCTATGGCGCGGCCGGTAATTTTGCGGTTGCTGTGACCGTCACCGACGGCAGGGCTTCGGTCCGCGTAGAATTCACCTGGACTGTAGCGGAGCCTCCGAACGCGCCGCCGGTTGCAAACGCGCAAACGCTGTTCGTCAACTACGATACAGCGCGCTTGATCCTGCTTGCGGGTTTCGATCCAAATAGCGATCCTCTGACGTTCAGCGTTGTGGCCAATCCAACGAGCGGCAATATTAGCGGAACTCCGCCAAATCTGACCTATACGCCAAATTCCGGATTCAGCGGAACCGACAGTCTCCAGTTCACCGTCTCGGATGGCGAGCATGAAAGCGATCCAGCAGAAGTCACGATCATCATTCGTCCCGAAGGCCTTACAGCACCCAACATTTTATTCGTTATCATGGACGATGTCGGGATGGATACGACGACGCAAATGCATCCGGGCCTGATCGAGGGACTCACGGAGCAGTATGGGCCGCAGGGTCATAACCATCTTCGCTATAGACAGATCGCCGGCAGCCCGGCATCCACGCCGACACTGAACACGCTGGCGCAGCAAGGCATCGCCTTCACCCAGACCTGGGTTCAGCCCTATTGCTCGCCGACGCGCGCGTCCATTCTGACAGGGCTCTATGCTGCAAGGACGCGGGTCTTTGACTATGCAGATCAGCTGTCGCAGAGCCATAGGACCGTTGCTCACATCCTGAGGGACGAAGCCGGTTACAGTACGGCGATTTTCGGCAAATGGCATGTGGCGGGACTCGGATTCTATCCGGGCATGAAGCCGAAGCAAGCCGGATTCGACCTGTTCCTCGGTAATCTGACCGGCGCGATCGACACATACTGGAGCTATGATTATCAAATCCAGGACGAAACAACACCGCCGAACCAATGGCGTACGGAAGAGGCGCCCACGCGGTCATTGCCCGGCATTGCACCGACGACGTATGCCCCGGTCGTCAAGGTCGCCGACACGATCGACTGGATCACGGCGCAGGAAACCGCGAATCCGAGTAAACCATGGTTCGCCTGGCTCGCATTCAATCTGTCTCACATCGCTGCAGTGACGGAGGATCGAACGATTGTACCGAATTACGACACGCTGGATGAACCTACGCGCAACGAGATGCTCGCCTGCGGCGGCACCTTCGGCACGGCAGACATCGGCTCGTGCTCGGCCCCGGCGCTCAATCGCGCAATGACGAACTCCCTCGATACTCTGCTTGGCAAGCTGCTCGAAGCCGTCGACGCACTCGATCCATATACCTATGTTATCGTCATCGGCGATAACGGCACGCCGATGTACGGTCTGCCGGCAATCAACTTCATCGACAACATGTACATAACGCGAGTCGGCCGCGCCAAGGGCACGACTTACGAAAGCGGCGTCCGCGTCTCGATGGCCATACGCGGACCCGGCATTGCCGCCGGCCGCGAAAGCGCTGCGCCCAACCATGGCGTCGACCTGTTCGCGACGTTTCTCGACCTGGCGGGTGTCGCTGTGCCCGCGACTGTCCCGAACAGAAGCGGGAATGGCGTCATCGCACTGGACTCGGTCTCTCTCACGCCGATTCTGTTCTCCGGCGCGGTGCGCATACGCGATGCGGACTACGGCTACGTGATGTCGGAGTCGGTCAATCCGCTGGCGAATGATGCGCGACAGGCTGCCGCGAGGGATGCAGGTTACAAGCTCCTCTGCGCGGAAGACACCCAAACCGCGAGCTGCAATTTCTACAATCTGATCGAGGATCCGCTCGAGGAGTATCCGCTGCCCAAACCCGGCAGCTGTCTCCGTTACAGCAACGGTACCTGGACGCCGGAAGACCGCGAATGGCACTTCTGCAACTTGCAGAACGTGCTCCGCACGCAGTCCTTCCTGAATGAGCCCGCGGCCGGAGCGCAACAGCAGCAAATTCGCAAATTCCGGCGGGATCCGGAATTGAAGGAGTGGGATTAGAGCGCATGCAATACAACAATGCCTTCATCGCTTGTTGCGCGGCTTCTGAATGATCCCTCTTCATTATCAGAAACAAAGGACGGTCTGATGCGGATAGCGCTTTTTAGTAATCGGTGGTGATTATTCCTGTCATTCCCAAGCTCAGGCATCCGTGAGGGATTCGAGGGCATAGAATATAGCGCCGTAATTCACAAATCCACTTTCCTTGATAGGTATTCGGAAGGATTCCATTCTCCTTAGTGCCACTAAACCCACGGCCTCGGGCCGTGCGACCCTGACAGGCTAAGCCGTTCCGGCGTCCCGTTGACATGGAGTGATAT
>JAFGIY010000141.1 GCA_016929335.1 Acidobacteriota bacterium
AGCCTTTCTTGCTCCGCCGATGTTCTTGACGATCAGCCCGACGGCCCGGCCGATTGCGGCATTCGCGATATTTCCCGGACTCAATGCGCCTGAGCTGCAGTTGATGTTGATGTCATTTCTTATCCGACCATTGATGGCAAGGAAAGGCGCCCACGATCCGGTGCTCACCTCAAACGTATCAAACCTGGTTTTCGGATCGGCTAAAGCCTGCACGGTGGCGATCAGGACCGGCATGTAGGTGGGAAGCGCACCGGCCATCACCGCGTTAATCGCAATCTTTTCAATCGTGGCCTTTCCTTTTCTCGGAATGATCGTCGACACAATATGGTCGGGAGGCAGATCGGTGCCGGTCATCATTTCCGCGACGGCTTCTTGCGTCGGCGGAATAATGGGCAGGCCATCGGTCCATCCCTTACTGTAGTAGTACCGGTTTACTTCCTGAAGACTTCCTTTGAAGGCGACTCTTGGCGTTTTGCCTGTCGACTGCGTCGGAGATTTCTCTTCGGCACTCAGCGGACGGGTCAAGCCTTCAACCACGTCTTTCATGGCCGCCGCGATGCCTGCTTCAATTTCAGATTTGACCGTGGATTCACATGCCACGGATTCACCCACGACTCTGACGGCAGGCATTCCTTTGCTCGATGCGGCGGAATGAGCATCTTCAACAAAACCATTATTAGCCAGTAACACGACCGGCTTGCCAAAGTCCTCAATCGCTATTCCGTTGTAGACGAGGAACTTTGTGCAGGACCCTCAATCACCGACGACGAGAATTGCAGCATCAATACCCTTCGCCCAGGCCGTAAATTTCTCTCTGTTCTTGGTTTCGATCTCATTCACATTCGCTTGGGTGGAATGGAATATGACGGTCTGGACATCGGGGTACATAGCCCCCAACCTCCTGATGATGGATTCTGCGATCGGCATTGCCGCCCGCTTGGGATTGACGAATAATCCGATTTTCTTTCCCGAGAGGTTCTGAAGCCTCGGGGAAATTCCCCGGAGCGGGATCGGATCTACGTCTGCCCAGGGGCTGAGAACTACGTATTGAGTTTCCGGCGCTTTGGTTTTGGAATTCGCAGCCCCTTGAGCCCCGGATGAATCCCGGACCGCCAGGACGGCGAACATTCCGATGGAAAGCGCCAATAAGAATCTGCGCATAGCAGGCTTTACCTCCTTTAAAAACTGCTTGAATCAATTATTGCCGACCGGCTCAACGCCCGCCGCCCGGCGTTCCACCCCCAACTTCACGTTTTAGCTTGATCTCATCGCCGGAAAGAGTCCCCGTCCATAATATTTTGAAATCCTGACCATTCATCTGGCGCATATAGTAAAAGGAAATTTTTTCTCCTTCTATTTTACCGTCCTTGAACTCGATCGCTCCAGGCATTTGGGGATTTACGAGCGTTCCCGTCAATTTGGAACCGTCGACCTTCAACTCCAGCTTCATTTCGTTTTCACCGTCTTTAACAAGCCACTTCCCGGCAGCCCCTTTTGACAGATTGCCATTTTTCTCTCTCAGGGCAGTAAATTCGGCATTGGTACCACCGCCCATCGCGCCACGGCCGCCCATTGCGCCACGGCCGCCGGCCATGCCGGGCATGCCCATGCCGAAGCTCACCGGTTCGCCGTTATACTTCCCGATGGAGGGCGGAGGCGTGACTGATCCAACGGGCTTGAACAACATCTGTGCCATTAGATACAGATTGTTATTCCACACGAGGACCTCGTGCCCGCCGGTGTCGACATACCAGACGTGATCGATTTCAGCTTTAGACAAGCCCTGATGGAGGTTCCAGCTTCCCGTGATCAGGTTGTCCTTGTCGCCGCAGCCGATCCACAGCAGGCTCAGCTTTTCTTTGGCCTGTTGGATCTTGGGAAGAAGGACGTCGGGCTGCTGGAGATTGGGCGCGGAGGAAAATCCGCCGACCCAGGCGAATTTGTCGATATTGTTCAGGCCGAAATTGAGGCCCTGGCCGCCGCCCATGGACAGACCGGCAATCGCACGGTAGCCCCGGTCCGCTTTTACCGAGTAGTGCGATTCAATGTAGGGCATCAAATCCTGCAACAAGTCCTTCTCAAAGAAGGCGTAGTAGTTAAAGTCCGACATGAAATTTTTCGAAGGCGGTTCTGCACTAGCGCGGCCGTTGGGCATTACGATGATCATGGGCACGGCCTTTTTGTCGGCGATGAGGTTGTCGAGGACCTTGTTGGCCGCACAGAGGGTTGTCCAATGAGTCTCATTGCCGCCGATGCCATGCATCAGATAGAGGACGGGGTATTTCTGATCAGGATCGTAATTCGGAGGGGTGTAGACAACGGCTTTCCGATCGACGCCGATGCTCTTGGAGTTGTATGTAATGGTATCCAGCTTGCCCTTCGGTATGTCCGGCCGGACCTGGATGAAGTCGGCCGGCGCGTGATTGGGTAATGTCAGGGTAGAGGCCGCCGCCGTCGGTACAGCAGCCTGTCCTGCAGGAATAGTCCCGATCGCAATCTGCGCCAATGCGGCACAGAGCATGCAGCCTATCAATAATTTCCAATGCAGCTTGTTTAAACGATTCATGAAAAACCTCCGTCAGTAAAATGTTTTAATGCCGGCCATGCTCTTTAGCCGATTGCAGCAGGGCTTGCATTTCTTCCATTCGTGTTCTGTCCTGCATTTTGATTACAGGGATCAAGCCACCGTTATTCCCGGTCCGATCTGTTATTGGCGGGATACCTCGTTCAATCTCAGATCAAAGTATTGGCGCCGCGGCTGCGACTCTAATTCACATCCACAATCGCTTTGATGATGCCGTCGCCATAGGCCGCCAGCAGTTCGAAAGCCCTGGCCGCCTGGTCCATGCCGAATCTGTGGGTGATCATAAAATCGGGACGGATTCTGCCTTCGTTGATGAGATCGATTACGTGATCGATACACTCATTCTGGCGCCGGACGTTGATAAAGGTGAGCCCTTTGCGCCTGGCATCATGCACTGGAAAGCAACTCTGATCTGTTTCCGGAATGCCCACGATGACAATCCGGCCCATGGGCTTGCACAATTTCATTGCCTGCTCAAAAGCAGTCTGCTGCCCGCAGCACTCGAACACCACATCCAATTCCAGTGGTTCCCGCTGAATAATGTCGGCAACTATGTCTGTCCGATCGGGATTTCCCGTCCAGGCAGCACCCTGCTGCCTCGCAACATCCAGGCGGTAGTCCAGCCGGTCGGTCATGTAGATTGCCGACGCGCCGGCTGCCTTGGCTGTCAGAAGCACGCTCAGGCCGATAGGGCCGCTCCCCAGTATCCCAATCTTTTTGCCTTTCAGGTCGCCCGAAAGCTGCACTGCGTAGTAGCCTATGGTAAGAGGCTCCACAAGCGCAGCCTGATCCGCACTTAATCCCCTGGCGCTATAGCAGCAGTCTTCGGGCATAACGAGAAATTCGCCCAGGCATCCCTCCAGTTGGCCCGGGCATCCCAAAAACCGCACCTTTCGGCACGTGTGATAATGACCGAGCCGGCATTGATCGCAGACGCCGCAGGAGACGGACGGATCCACGACAACCAGATCTCCCGGCTTGAAGCGTGTTGCCTGCTTTCCAATATCCGTCACGACGGCACTGCATTCATGGCCGATGGAGTATGGAAAACTCACGATCTGATTTCCGATTTGTCCCTGTGTGTAATAGTGGAGATCGGATCCGCAGATGCCCACACGCATGATTTTGAGCAATATGTCTGTGGGATGCTGCAGCGCAGGGGCAGGCCGTTCCACGAGCTCGATTTTTCTGATTCCGGTAAGCACTATGGCTTTCATATGATTCGTTTCCTGCTGACAGGATTAGTGTAGAGATTTTCATGCATTTTGTATTACGTCTGAAAGCGGATGATATATCAACTGTGAACGCTCAATCCGGTGTTTTTCCATAACCCTGTCCATCCAAATAGCGGGATCTCATATCCGACCCGTCTGCGCATTGTCAAGAAATATGTCACAAATATGTGACAACTGCCATGTAAAAGTCTTGCAGCCGGACGATATGGCGATCTCCGCAGATTTGCCAATAACTATCGGCACGACATTGAACGAGTTCGCAGCCGGCATGAATAATCTGAAAAGCTTTCCGCTAACGGCGCGGGCGCTTGCGCACGGAAATGAATGTGGTTGCGGCCGGCGTTCGCCCCGCGAGATCCGTGGCGCTTTTCAGGCATGGATAAAGCCTTCTGTATATCGGGAAAAGATCCTGATACTTTCCGTAATTATCCGGATCCGGTTTTATCTTTTTGCGGATCCCGGTCATTGCATTCGCTGCCTCCTGAAAAGAGGGATACCAGCATGCTCCCACAGCGGCCGCAATGGCTGCGCCCAATGCGGACGCTTCAGTATTATTCGGGATGCAGATATTTTTCCCGGTTATATCCGCAAGAATATGACACCACAGATCGTTGGTTGCGCCTCCTCCAATCGCGATGAGGTCGCGAACTCTCATGCCTATTGCTTTTTCAACCGAAAGAATAGCAAACAGCTGTTCGAACGCAATTCCTTCGAGTATGGACCGGTACACATGTCCGCGATGATGGGATGCGGACAGGCCGGCAAACACTGCGCGAGCGGTCATATCCCAGTATGGATTCATCGCCCCGCACAAATAGGGCAGGTACAGCAGTCCGTCGCTCCCGGCAGCGACCAGTTGCGCTTCCCGTTCCAGCTGTTTATAGATGCCGGATTGCCTTAGCGGATCGATTTTCAAAATGTTTTTAATAAGCCAGTCGACTGCAAATGTGCCCGCTCTCAGGCTGCATTCATAATAGTATCCGCTTTCCGAACAGCTGTTCATCGTGCGGAAGGCTTTGCCTGTTTTGTACTGAAGCCCGTAAATGCCGGCAACAACGGCCGTGCCCAGGTTGAGATAAGCGCTCTCGGTGGAGAGCGCATTGACGCCCAGGCCGGCAGCCTGCCCATCTCCGCCACCTGCCACGATCGGAGTTCCAGTGGATAAACCTGTGAGCTCCGACGCCCATTTCGTCACTTGCCCCAGTGTTGAACCGGGACAATAGACCTCAGGCAACCGGTTCTCATCCAATTCCAGCGCGCACATGATTTTGGGGGACCATTTCCTGCGTCTCATGTCGAACAATCCAAGAGGATCTGCGCTGGCCCAACTGGTTCTGAAACGACCCGTTAATCTCCATACAAGATAGGTGTGGACATCACAGATTTTGTCAATCTTCTTAAACAATTCCGGTTCATGTTTTTTCATCCAGGCAAGGCGATATACAACAGGTGCATAGTCCACGGGTTTGCCGGTTATTCGATGTATTCCTTCTTTCCCGATTTTCTTTGAGAAGGATTCCACTTCATGCTTGCACCGTTCATCCAGCCATACAATGGCAGGTCTGATGGGATGTCCGTTTTTGTTTAGTGGAACAAACGTTTCCCTCTGATTGGAAATAGCGAGTGCCGCAATCCTTTCAGGATTGACCCGGCCCATTATGGTTCTCAGTGCCTTTCGGGCGGAGGTCCACCAATCCTGTGCGTTCTGCTCGTAATAGCCGGGCTCGGGAGAAAACAGCGGGTTGGATGCGTGAGCAGCTGCGACTGTTCTCCCTTTTTTGTCAAAGACAACGGCCTTTGTCCCTGTAGTGCTGCAATCCAAGCCGATGACAAGGCTCTTCCCGGTAGTTTTATCAGCGGATTTCATAATATGAACCGGCCTTGAATCGATCGATATTCATTGCCTGCTATTTTCCCTCACTTGACCGGGCAGGTATTATAAATCACCGGATTACGAAGCCGCAGCCCGGCGCCGATTCCCATAGTCCGATTAAGTCATTCGTACCGGGCGCTTCCGGTTTTGAACCGGATATAAACACGAAAGTAATACTTATTTGGATCCATGGGATTCCCTTTGGCTGCTTATACCATAAAGTTAAGACTGTAACATATGCATGTCACAAATCTGTGACATATTTCTTGACAATGTGATGACAACTTCTATAGCCTGCCACTCGCGCGTAAAAAAGTAACTCGCACGCTGACGGAAAAGGCAAAAGGTTGGCAATTCCAGGAGAGAATTTTGACCATTCCTGGAGACTTAGCGGCTTGGAGTCTTCGAGTTGATTCAATCTAAGACTGTTAGCGAACATTGAAAACCGGAGTAAGAACAATGAATGGAAACTTCAAAATAACGGGGATATTTCATCTGACAATCTTTCTGGCCTGTTTTCCTGGTGCAACTGTCCTGAGCAGTGCCCAGACCGCGACTTCAGCGGCAACAGCTGAGAATAGGGTCATAACGGAAACGGACTGCACCGCAGAGAAACTGGGTTCCACAATCCCCGTTTCGTCGATTGGAGAACCGGTATCCGGTGTGACGTTGGAGGCTCCGGTATGGACCGGCCCTGCAGGATCGAATCCGGCTTATTGCAGCGTGAAGGGCGCGATGGCGCCCATAGATCCTGATGCGAAACCCATCAACTTTCAGGTTGTATTGCCGGCGTCCTGGGGACGCCGGGCGGCGCAGCTGGGCGGTGGCGGAATGAACGGCACCATTCCGATGCTTCTGGGCGGAGCGGATATGGGGCCTGGACCATCGCTTGTGCAGCTTGGATTTGCCACCTATGGCAGCGATTCCGGACACCAGATGACATTTGGATTTGGACGTGGCAGGTCCGGAGGCCCCGGCGGACCGCCGCCTGCCGGCACCGGAGATGATTGGGCTCTGAACGAAGAGGCAATGAAGAACCTCGGCTACATGCAGCTGAAGAAGACTCACGACGCTGCCATGGTCCTGATGGAGAGAATCTACGGGGAGAAGCCTAAATATAATTATTTCTTCGGCTCTTCACAGGGCGGAAGGGAAGCGCTCACGGTGGCTCAGAGATATCCTGCAGATTATGACGGGATTGCCGCCAGTGTTCCGATTGTGAGTTTTTCTACGCTGATGCTTGCGCCCGAACTGATTCGAATCCAGGAAAAGCCCCTGGCCAATTATGTGCCGCCCGCCAAGGTGAATGCAATCCGGGGCGAGTTCATGCGCCGGTGCGACAAGCTGGACGGGCTGGCTGACGGAATCATCAACAACTATATGGCATGCCGCGCGATCTTCGATCGCACCCAGGCGCCTCGCAAGAGCAATCCGTGGAGCGCCAAACGATGCCCGAACAATGTCGATCCGAATCCCGGTGATACCAGCGCAAATGCGTGTTTGACGGACGGCCAGATTGCCACGCTGAATTTTGTCTACAGCCGCTACTTGTTTGCATCACCGTTGGCGAACGGAGTCAAGTCGTTCGGAATGTGGGTGCCGAACACCGATCCATCCGGCAGCGGACTGATTGTTCCTGCCCGCTACCGCGGCCAGGAAGGGGCCGCAGATAATGCACCGATGCATACGCAACTTGGGATTTTGGGAGTTACCGGCTTCCTGATGCAAGACCTGAAAGCCAATCCTTTGGACTATGTCGAAGGCGGCCCGCTGAATGCAAGAAGGAAAGAGATCTCGAAAGTCCTCGATTCCACGAATCCGGATCTGAAGGCATTTTATAAGCGCGGAGGGAAGCTCATTGTTGCCATCGGCACCAATGATACGCTTGCATCGCCCGGCGCACAGCTGGATTACTATCAGTCGGTCCTCAAAAAAATGGGCCGGAAGAAGGTCGATGCATTTGCGCGCTTTTTCGTCCTTCCCCAGGCAGGCCATGGTTTAAGCGGAACGAATTATTCGATGGACGGCGATGGGATAACTATTCCTACTGCACCAATCCCAAATGCATTCAGCCGGCTGAACCTGCTGGTGGATTGGGTTGAGAAGAATGCGGCGCCGCCGAAGTCCGTGACCGTCACGGCGGGAAAACGCAGCCTTCCGATGTGTTCCTATCCTGCGTACCCGAAGTATGTAAGCGGTCCTGTGGATGCTGCAACGTCATATGTATGTGCGGAACGGTAGAGGTGATGATATGAAATACGAATGCTGGAAGTCGTCAACACGGATGATGCTGCTGTGTGTGGGCATCCTGATCTGCTGCCAATTGCAGCCACTGGATGGGCGGACAAAGGCCGCATACGGAGGAGCAGAGAAGATATTGATTCCGCACAAGTCATGGCCGTGCGGGATGGCAGCGGGAATTCCGGTGCCGGAACGCGGCGTTCTTGTATTTGAAGCGAGCCTGAAGCTGGATCAGGCATATGCAATAGGCAAGACGCAGTATGGTCTGCGAGATGCATTTGTGTTTCAGGAGGGGACGATATCGGGCCAGAAGCTTCATGGGGCGGTGATGCCGGGAGGACTGGACTTTCAGTTGAGCTTTTCGAACGGCGGCATGGAAATTGAAGAGATATTCGTGCTGCGGACGAGCGATGGGAAGTACATCTATATGCGGAGCGCAGGCACGGCAGCGGATCCGAGCGATGTAAGAATGGTGACCGATTTTGAAGCGCCGAATGAAAGCGGCTACAGCTGGCTCAACACCGGAAAATATGCGGGGCGGCGAGTTGTGGATCCGGCGGCAAAAACCCTGAAGATCAGCGTTTATGATGTGTCCCGTGTCGCCGTTACGCCGGATGCGAAGAACTCCGTTCAAGTAACCAAGCCTTCCGAGTTCCAGGATCAGCCGTGGGACTACCGCAAGGCAACGGCGGAGGAAAAGCGAGGCGACGAGTTGATCCGCGAGAATGTAACTCTGGCTGCAAGCCAGATGGTGGGACCTACCAAGAAAGGCACCCGGAATATTATTCCGATCACCGGAGGAACTCTCGGCGGAAAGATCACCGGGAAGGTTTTATTCGGCGGCGCCGATTACCAGAACCTTGCGAATCCGGCAACGATTGATGCGCGCTATCTCTGGCAAACGAGCGACGGCGAAGTGATCATTGTGCGGAACGGCGGCACGTTCGGATTGCTGGCGCCTTCATTTGAGGCTCGCGTGGACAGCAAATATGCGTGGCTGAACAAGGGATTGTATCTGAGTTCCAATCCGGGCATGGGAAAGGGCGGTGTGAGTCTCACCTTCTATGAGAGCATCCCTTAATCCGCCGGTTAATAGCCGCGAATATCACGCGGCAGATTCGTGAAATTCGCGGCTAAAGCTTTCAATCCTGCGCTCAATTCTTTTATTTCGCGGGCAGTTATCATATCATCAGCATCAGGATAATAAACGGCAATACAGGGCATTGCATTAAACCTGCCAAGAGGGATGAGACTATGATCGAGACTCCGATGGGCAAGTTTTACAGTGATAAGGTAGTCACCGCTGACAAGGCAGTAGCCGCAATAAAAGATGGAGCGACTATCTGCTCTCCGATCTTCGGATTAGCCGGATGGTCGGAGGAAGTTGCACTGGCAATCCGAAAGAGATTTCTGGAAACCGGTCATCCGCGGGATCTCTCCATCATCTGCGGATCGGCCATGGGCAATCATAAGGATAAAGGGCCGCATGTGCTTGGTCTCGAAGGGCTGCTCAAGGGCTGCATCGGATCCAGCACCCACGCAGCTCCCAGCATCGTGTCGATGATTCAGGAGAATAAGATCACCGCCTATTGTTTGCCGCAGGGAGTCATTGTCCAGATGTACCGTGAAATTGCGGCCAAACGCTCGGGGATGATCACGAAGGTGGGGCTCGGAACCTTCGTGGATCCCAGGGTAGAAGCCGGCAAAATGAATGACCGCACCCGCACGGAACCCGATATCAACGAGGTCATCACCCTGGGGGGCGAGGAATATCTCTGGTACAAGCCTTTCAAACTTGACGTGGCCCTGATCCGCGGAACCAAAGCCGATGAGCATGGCAATGTGACAATGGATAAGGAGGGCGCCGCCCTGGAAGCGCTTCCGGTTGCGCAGGCCGTCAAAAATTCCGGCGGCATTGTTATTGTTCAGGCGGAATACCTGGCTGAAGCCGGATCGCTCAATCCGAAAAATGTGAAAGTACCCGGAGTGCTTGTGGATTATGTGGTGATTGCGGAAAATCCTCATGAAAACCATTGGCAGACGGAAGCGCTTTATTATGAGCCCGCTTTCAGCGGCGAAGTCCGCGTCCCCTTCGGAGCCCTGCCGGAGCTTCCTCTGGATGAACGGCTTTTCATTATACGGCGCGCGGCGCTCGAACTCCCGGTCCACGGAGTCATCAATGTAGGAATCGGAGTGCCCGACCGGCTTGCCATCCTGGCAGGCCACGAAGGCGCTTCCGACCTGCTGATTTTCACGACCGAGGTGGGGAGTATCGGCGGAGTTCCCGCAGGCTGGCCGAATTTCGGCATGGTTTACAACAACGAGTGTTTTATTGAACACCAGAATCAATTCGACTGGTACGACGGCGGAGGACTGGATGCGGCATTCCTCGGCCTTGGTGAAACCGACAAGGACGGCAATATCAATGTGAGCAAATTCAACGGCCGGCCGATTGGATGCGGAGGATTTATCAACGTCAGCCAGAACTCCAAGAAGGTCGTGTTCTGCGGAACTTTCACTGCTCATGGACTGAAGGTAGCCGCGAAAGACGGCCGGCTGCATATACTTCAGGAAGGTAAGGTGCGAAAGTTCCGCGACCGCGTGGAGCAGATCACCTTCAGCGGCAAATACGCGGCAAAGGTCCGGCAGGCCGTACTCTATATCACGGAGCGGGCTGTCTTTGAACTGATCGACGGGGAGATGACGCTCACTGAGATCGCCCCGGGAGTGAACCTGGAAAAGGATATACTGGCGCAAATGGATTTTAAGCCGCGCATTTCCCCCAACCTGAAAACAATGATGCCTGAGCTGTTTCTGCCCAAATGGGGACGGCTTCGCGAGATCCTTCTGTCAAAGCAGTAGGATTGCGGATTTACGTTTCTGCTTTATGGATGTGAGGCGCAGGCATTGGGAGAAGCTCCAGCCGAATATCATCATGGATAAGGTATCCATTTGTTGAGTAGTCTTTTCTTTTTAAAGGAGAGAAATGAAGTCTAACGATAACATCCGCCTTTTATTTGAAAACATAAACCGGAAAGGTATCAGCCGGAGATCCTTTGTCGCCCGGGGCGCCGGCTGCACCGCCTGCTTATCCATGCTGTCATTTGCGGGAATGAGGACAGAAATGCCGGCCGCACAGGTAAAGAAGTCCGACGAGGAAATTCTCAAGGAACTGGAGGCGAAAGCAGCCAGATTCATGTCTACGCAAGGAAGCTGCGCCAGATCCACTTTTGCATCGCTGAATGAGCAGTTTGAGTTGAAAGCCGATGCAATAGTTCCTGCCATAATGCCGTTCACGGGAGGAATTGCGGGCAAGGGGGAAACGTGCGGGGCCGTATCCGGCGCCATCTTTGCCATAGGTCTCTTTTTCGAATGCATAAAGCAATATGAAAAAAAACAATTCGGGACCTCCATGAGATTGGGCGGCCTGTTTTTTGATAGATTCGAAAAGGAATTTGGTTCTACGAGATGCAGGGAAGTGGTGAAGCATCAATACGGAAGGTATTTAGATCTGAATAAACCGGAAGACATTAAAATATTCATGGAAGAATCGAAAAAAGAGGCGAAATGCCTGCAAGTGGTGCAAAAGGCCGCTGTGATAGCCGGCGAAATCATCCTGGCAAATTCTTAAATCCGATTCGTCCATATCGGCTGCGATAGGAGGGCTGACGCGTATCTGAATTGTCATACTCCACAATATGTCGCGGAGCATCTCCGGTTGGATCACTTTTTCCAGATCGATGTTTTGCCGACTCCGAAATCAGGCTTGGATCCGTCTTTTGCCGGGGTCACCCGCATATAGTTAGAGCCTGGATCCACAGCCGATTCTTTGGGTTTTGGCAGCTGCGGCCCCCAGCCGTAGGGAACGCGATACGCTCTGTATACAAGGTTCCGGATCGCCGGTACGCTGGAGTCCCACAAGCAGGGTGAAATATACTCCCAGACAATTTCCCTTTCCTTAGTGCCACTAAACCCACGGCCTCGGGCCGTGCGACCCTGACAGGCTAAGCCGTTCCGGCGTCCCGTTGACATGGAGTGATAT
>JAFGIY010000142.1 GCA_016929335.1 Acidobacteriota bacterium
TATGTAACCCATTATCACATATACAGTCAAGCAAAATCTTTTAACTATCGTCCATGCAGCAACTTGTGAGTTTCGCGACAGAAACTAATTAAGGGATTGAACAGCCTTTCGCCCAATTCCTGACTGGCCTGCCTTGCTGTAGAAATAGCACTCATCCTGCGCCTCGAATCGGCGCTCGAAAGGTAGCGGCGCTTTATGCTGTACCATACCAAAACCGATGACAATATTTACCATCCGTGGAGATTTGCGGTTGGTCATTTTTAGTTCAATTCATTTGCTGTAAGCTTGGCATTCAATGCTGCCTCACCGATTCTGCTTTCGATGTTGGCTATGGCTGCCTATAATAAACCTACGATTCAATCAGCATCGCCTTACAGCAATTGAATGCGAATAGACGCCGGCCGGAGGAATACGCTTCATGATCGGCAAGACGCTCGCGCATTACGAAATCACCTCCCAGCTCGGAAAGGGCGGCATGGGGGAAGTGTACCGGGCGAAGGATCGGAAGCTCGGACGGGATGTGGCAATCAAGGTGTTGCCCGAGGAGTTCGCACGCGATCCCGAACGAGTCGCACGTTTCGAGCGCGAAGCAAAACTGCTCGCATCCCTCAATCATCCCAACATCGCCTCAATTCACGGACTCGAAGAAGCCGGCGGAACTCACTTCCTTGTTATGGAGCTTGTCGAAGGTAACACATTGGCCGACCAGTTGAAGCAGGGTGCAATCCCAGTTGAGGAATCGCTGAAACTGGCGCTGCAGATCGCTGAAGCTCTCGAAGCTGCGCATGAAAAAGGCGTCATCCACCGCGACCTCAAACCGGCCAACATCAAAATCACACCCGATGGAAAAGTAAAGGTACTGGATTTCGGATTGGCGAAAGCCTTTGCGGCAGAGCAAGCTGATCTGAACCTGTCGAATTCCCCTACACTGAGCAACGCCGCCACGCAGCAGGGCATAATCCTCGGGACAGCGGCATATATGTCGCCGGAACAGGCGCGCGGCAAACCAGTGGACAAGCGAGCTGATATCTGGGCTTTCGGCGTGGTCTTGTTCGAGATGCTGACCGGACGGCAGCTTTTTGGCGGCGACACGATTTCGGATACGCTGGCTTCAGTGCTGACAAGGGAACCTGAATGGGAGAAGGTTCCGGTAAAAGCCCGTTCTCTGCTGCGGCGGTGCCTGGAGAAAGATCCGAAGAAGCGGCTGCGCGACATCGGCGACGCATATGCTCTGCTTGAAACCGCGCCGGAATCCCCGCCCGTGAAGAAATCGCGGCTATCCTGGGGTATTGCAGGTGCGCTGGCTTTAGCTTTAGCTATATCGCTTTGTGCGCCATGGCGTTCAAAACCGCCTGCATCTGAGCCGATGCGCCTGCAGATTGCCTATCCGGACAAGGTGACTCCTGGCCAAATTGGGGGCTTTGCGCTTTCTCCGGACGGCCGCCATCTGGCTTTCGTCGCAATGGATTCTGACGGTATCCGGCGCCTGTGGGTCCGAGATCTTCAATCTTTTGAAATTCGATTCCTTGCCGGCACTGAATCAGCAAATGACGAAGTTCCCTTCTGGTCTCCCGACAACCGTTCTATTGCATTTGATGCCGGCGGGAAACTCAAGAAAGTGGATATTTCCGGAGGCCCACCGACACCATTGTGCAACCTTTCAGGTGGAGTTCCAGGCGGCTCATGGAATGGGAATGATGTGATCATTTTCGGAACCGACAAAGCAAGCGGCGGAATAATGCAAGTGTCTGCCGCGGGCGGTACTGCGTTACCCGTCACCAGGCCGGTTCCTGAGCGGCAGGAAACAAGTCATGTTCTTCCAACATTCCTGCCGGATGGCAGGCACTTTTTATATTGCATTAATTCTGATAACCCGGAAAACACGGGCGTTTATATAGGATCATTGGATGCCAGGCCGGAGGAACAGCCCGTTAAGCGGCTGATGGCAAGCTCGTTGGCTCCGCAATACATCCCGCCTTCGAATACCACGCCGGGGATGCTGCTTTTTCAACAAGGGCAGAAGCTGGTGGCGCAGCCGTTTGACGATAGGCGGCTGGAACTGATTGGCGATGATCCTGTTCCTATCGCGGACCAAATCGGCGCCATATGGAACTATAGCTATTTCTCAGCTTCCGCAAACGGAATCCTGATATACAGGAGCAGCAGCAGCCAGGTCTCTCAGCCTGCCTGGTTTGACCGTCAGGGAAAAACCCTCGGCAGAGAAGCACTGAAAGGCCGCTTCGGCGGGCTCGCACTTTCTCCCGATGGAACACGGGCGGCAATCAGCAGGGACTCATCCAGGCAACAAGCATCCTTTTTCCCGACGGTAGACATCTGGCTGCTTGTTCTTGCACGAGACACCAAATCGCGCTTTTCCCATGGCAGTATAGAATGGCGAACCCATCCCATCTGGTCGCCCGACGGAACTCGCATCGCTTTTTCATCGGATTTCGCCGGCGGTATGGTTGACATTTATATAAAGCCGACGAGCGGCATCGGGAATGAAGAACTGCTGTTGACATCGAACGAGCATAAAGCTCCTACCAGCTGGTCCCGCGACGGCCGTATTTTGCTGTACACCGCGATTGGCTCGAAAACCGGGAGTGATATCTGGGTTCTCCCAATGAGAAACGGTGGCAAGCAGATGCCTGTTTTGCAGGGGAAGAGTAATGAGCGGGACGGCTGCTTCTCTCCCGATATGCGCTGGATTGCTTATGTTTCTGATGAGACCGACAGAGATGAGGTTTATGTTTGCGGATTTTCCCAAAGTTCCACGGGGGAGTTTTTAGCGACGGCGGGCAAGCATCAGATATCCCAGGGAGGCGGGACGGAGCCGCGATGGCGGAGGGACGACGGCAAGGAGTTGTTTTATCGAGTTCCGGAAGGAAAGGTAGTGGCCGTTGAGGTGAATGCCGGTACTGAGTTTGCCTGGGGAAAGCCCGAGGAATTATTCCCGGCTCCTGCTGACCTTTTAGCGCTGAGACCCAGTATAGATGTATCCACCTGGGATGTCACTGCCGACGGAAAGCGGTTTTTATTGATAACTCCACTCGTTGAAGGCTCGCCGACACCGTTTAACGTCGTCCTCAACTGGACCGAGTTGCTGAAGAAATGACCCTCGCAACCCTCTATGCAGGGGAAATGGAAGAAATGCATAAAACCTCAGATACGAAATCTGATAATGCATCGGGGTCGAAAAAAGCCGATACCGATTCCGATACCGACCCCGACCCCGATAAAAGCAAAGGAAATTGCCATGATCCGCAAGACGCTCGTGCATTACGACATCACCTCCCCGCTCGGAAAGGGCGGGATGGGGGAGGTGTATCGCGCGAAGGACCAGAAGCTCGGACGGGATGTTGCGATCAAGGTGCTGCCGGAAAAGTTCGCGCGCGATCCGGAGCGCGTCGCGCGATTCCAACGCGAAGCCGGCCCAAATAAAACTGCTTGCCAGACCGGAAGTGCAATACTTATTGAATCCATTCGACGGAAATCAGCGCGCCAAATTTCCTGAATTCCGGATCGCCTGTAAGGATCTTCGCTTTTTTTCGAATCCCAAGAGCGGCGGCAAAACAATCCGCGTAGGCAACCGGATGGTCGCTCTTCAACTCGGCCGCTTCGAGCGTCATTTCCAGATCCGCGTTTACGACCGTGATCGGAAGCTGCTCGAGCAGGAACAAAACCTCCTGCGCCTTCTCCCGTTTCCGTTCCCTGAGTGTGGTGTAATACAACTCACCGAGGTTGATCACCGAAAGGAAGAGCTCCGTTTTCCCTGCGAGAGCTGCCTTAAGAATTTTCCTGACCTGCTCGCCGCCGGCCTCATCTTCAAAATGCGCCATCAGCGCATAGCTGTCGAGGACATAGGCTTTATCCACGTTTGGCTTCCTCGCGCCGCTCCTTGATGAGAGCTTTGGTCATCGATGTATCGCCTTTCAGAATGCCTCGAGAGGCTTCGATCGGGTCGTCGGAAAGCGGCTTGATCAAAATCACGTTTCCTTCTCCCTCGAGGACAGCGACGCGCGTGCCCTTCTTGATGTTGTATTTTTTCCTCAATCGCGCAGGAATAATTACCTGGCCTTTAACCGTTGCCCGTGTAACCGTCATGTTATACCTCTATAGTTATGTATGCCATTTTAACAGCATGGGTTACATTCATCAATTATGTAGTGCCATTGGCTATTTGCTCGATAAACATTGGAATTAATCGCCTCAACAAAAGGGCTTTTGAACCGCAGAATATTGAAGTGCCGGCTGCATGAATTGCCCTTCGACATTCTGCGATTCGATATTCTTTACGCTGCATTCCAGATTTCACATATGTATGGCGGGATTTTGCTTAATAGTCGTGCGAGAAGGCGTGCATGATCAGACGCCGCAACCGTGGATGTGACTGGAATGGGACATTCGGTAAATTCGGTATTTCGCTTCCGCGGGCCGCATCTCGAACATATAATACATCCAAGTTCCCTAAGTGAATTTCAGCTTTTGCCCGGAGGGACCTGCAATGTCCATGATCGGGAAAACGCTCGCGCATTACGACATCGCCTCCCCGCTCGGAAAAGGCGGGATGGGGGAGGTGTACCGCGCGAAGGATCAGAAGCTCGGGCGGGATGTGGCAATCAAAGTATTGCCGGAGGAGTTCGCGCGCGATCCCGAGCGAGTGGGCCGTTTCGAGCGCGAAGCCAAGCTGCTCGCCTCTCTCAATCATCCCAACATCGCCGCAATTCATGGACTTGAAGAAGCCGGCGGAACTCACTTCCTTGTCATGGAGCTTATCGAAGGTAACACGCTGGCAGACCAGTTGAAACATGGTGCAATCCCAGTTGAGGAGTCGCTGAAACTGGCGCTGCAGATCGCCGAAGCCCTGGAAGCCGCGCATGAAAAGGGCATCATCCACCGCGACCTCAAACTCGCCAACATCAAAATCACTCCAGACGGGAAAGTGAAGGTTTTGGATTTTGGATTAGCGAAAGCCTTCGCCGCCGAGCAGACCGACCTGAACTTATCGAACTCTCCCACACTGAGCAACGCGGCCACGCAGCAGGGCGTCATCCTCGGGACAGCGGCGTACATGTCGCCGGAACAGGCGCGTGGCAAGCCTGTCGACAAACGAGCGGACGTCTGGGCTTTCGGCGTAGTGCTATTCGAGATGCTAACCGGACGGCATTTGTTTACGGGCGAATCGGTATCGGACACTCTGGCTGCCGTTTTGACGAAGGATCCGGCGTGGGATGAGATTCCTCACGCAGTTAGCCCATTATTGCATCGTTGTCTGGAAAAGGATCCGGCGAAGCGATGCCGGGATATCGGTGATGTGAAACTGGAGCTGGAGCAAATTCTGGCCAACCCCGGTGGCTTAGCGATGCAGCCGGCCCCGACGATAGACGCCAGGACAAAACTGCGCGCAATGTTCCCATGGCTTGCTGCGGCTCTCGTTTTAGGCGCAGTCATCACGGGAATAGCCGTCTGGAGATTGATGCAGGCTCCTGCAGCTGAACCCCGCCAGGTAACGCGCTTTGAATGTAATCTGCCGGAGAGCCTGCAATTCGGAGATCTTCAGGAACGCGCCATCGCAATATCGCCCGACGGCAGTCGATTCGTCTATAAAACAGAAAAGGGTCTTTATTTGCGATTCATGAATGATTGGAATGCCAGGATTATTCCCGGAACCGAGGGTGCACAAAAACCGTTCTTCTCGCCCGACGGCCAATGGATAGGCTTTGTGTCTGAAGCAGGTAAGAAATTGAAGAAAATCTCCATTAATGGAGGACCGCCCGTACCTATAGCCGATATTGAATCCGCGGGGTTTTTGAGTTGGGGGACAGACAACGCGATTGTTTATGCCGAGATTCTTCGTGGCATCCGGAGGATTTCTGCAGATGGTGGGAATCCGCAGCTGCTTTTTGAGAGCGAAGGCAATAATTATGCTCCGCAGATTCTCCCGGACGCGAAAACCGCAATGTACACGAACATCTCGGAAGCTCGCTATAGGATTATGCTTAAGTCCCTTGAATCGGGAGAGCCTAAGGAACTGATTGCCGATGGCGATACCGCACAGTATCTCCCGACCGGACATATCGTTTATGCATCAGACGATAATCTTTATGCTGTTCCGTTTGACCTTAAAAGACTTAGGGTAACAGGTAGCAGAGTCTTGATTGTCGAAAATTGTCAGCGAGCCGGAGGAGCTCCGCAGTATGCCGTTTCGGACTCGGGAGCGTTGCTCTATATGCCGGGTATAGTGGCTTTAGCTCCGCGCACTCTTGTATGGGTCGACCGTAATGGGACGGAGAATTCGCTTTCAGCCCCAATCGCTGCCTATCATAATCCACGGATTTCACCTAAAGACGGGACGAAAGTAGCTTTGGAAATTGCAGGCGGCGGGATTCGTCATATCTGGATCTGGGACTCGACTCGTGAAAATAAGGAGCTTCTGACTTCTGATGATTACAATAATACAGATCCTATCTGGAGTCTCGACGGCAAAAGGATTGTCTTTCGTTCAATCCGTGAGGGAACAATGAATATCATCTTTTGGAAAGCAGCCGATGGTGCGGGAGAAACTGAGGAGCTTTTTTCCGCGGCCACAGTACTTCCCCAGCCGCACTCCTGGTCAAGGGACGGGAAAACTCTGGTTTTGACGGAATGGAGTTTGGGAAGCATGGACGTCAGCGCGCTATCTATCGAAGGAGACCGTGCAAAACGTAAGCTGCTGCAGGAAAAGTATTTTGAGGGTCAACCGCAGATTTCGCCTGATGGAAAATGGCTGGCATATGTTTCCAATCAGTCGGGACAGTACGAGGTTTACATACGTCCGTTTCCCGAGGTGAAAAAGTGGAGGAAGCCAGTCTCCATAGGTGGTGGAAACAGCCCGCTATGGTCTCCGGACAGCCGCGAGCTGTTTTACCGCAACGCTGATTCTGTGATGGCTGTTGCCGTGGAGGACGAACCCACATTCAGATTGGGCAAACCTGTAAGGCTTTTTCCAGACACATACGTTGAATGGAATACTTCAACTGATCTCCATCCATGGGATATCCATCCCGACGGCAAGCGGTTTCTGCTGATGAAGGGATCAGATCCGGCTCCACAGCAAATCAACATCGTCCTCAACTGGACCGAAGAGCTGAAGCGGCGGGTCATGCCGATTGACGATTGATGCGATCATTTGTATATTTGAATTCAACTAAGGAGATATGATGAAGCTTCAGGTCGTCATTCACGAAGCGGAAGAAGGCGGGTTCTGGGCAGAAGTCCCGGCAATCCCGGGTTGTGCGACACAAGGCGAGACTATGGAAGAATTGTTGCAGAATCTGTATGAAGCGGTCGAAGGTTGCCTGAAAGTCCCGCTGAAGAAAATAAAGCGAGCAAAGAAAGACCGGATCCTGGAGATCGCGGTATGAAGTCGCTGTCGGGCAAGGAACTGGCAAAAGTGCTTGAACGACACGGCTGGAAGCTTCTACGCGTGCAAGGCAGTCATCACATCTACGGCAAGACAGGAAGTGTTGTGCGGCTGTCCGTGCCCATTCATGGCAACAAAATCCTTAAGCTTGGATTGCTGCAACACCTATTGAAGATAGCAGGATTATCGGCAGAAGACATGAACCATAGATAGGAAAATAGCTCTGCTCTTCCCGATCATAGCCCGCCCTAAATATTGCCTTCAAAAAGCAATAATTCATGAAATAGCCCATGGCGGGCCTTGTCGCTTGTTGGCAGTTTGAAATTTTCTTTCCCGCATGTGTGTTCGGAACATATAATACATCCAAGTTTCCCAAGCGAATTTCAGCTTTTGCCCGGAGGGACCTGCTATGTCCATGATCGGGAAAACACTCGCGCATTACCAAATCACCTCCCAGCTCGGAAAGGGCGGGATGGGCGAGGTGTACCAGGCGAAGGATCAGAAGCTCGGGCGGGATGTGGCGATTAAAGTATTGCCGGAAGAGTTCGCGCGCGATCCCGAGCGAGTGGGCCGTTTCGAGCGCGAAGCCAAGCTGCTCGCCTCTCTCAATCATCCCAACATCGCGGCAATTCACGGACTGGAAGAAGCCGAAGGAACTCACTTCCTTGTCCTCGAACTGGTCGAGGGAGACACGCTGGCCGACCAGTTGAAGCATGGTGCAATCCCGGTTGAGGATTCGCTGAAACTGGCGCTGCAGATCGCCGAGGCTCTCGAAGCCGCGCACGAAAAAGGCATCATCCACCGCGACCTCAAACCGGCCAACATCAAAATCACCCCAGACGAGAAAGTGAAGGTTTTGGATTTCGGATTAGCGAAAGCTTTTGCAGCAGAGCAGGCAGACCTGAATCTGTCAAACTCCCCCACCCTGAGCAACGCCGCCACGCAGCAGGGCGTGATCCTCGGGACAGCGGCGTACATGTCGCCGGAACAGGGGCGCGGCAAATCTGTCGACAAAAGGGCGGACATCTGGGCGTTTGGTGCTGTGCTGTATGAGATGCTGACAGGACGCGTCGCCTTCAGAGGCGAGGACACAAGCGAAATTCTGGCATCGGTGATCAAGGAAGATGTGAAGCTGGATCTGCTTCCCGCCAATCTCCATCCCAGAGTGCGCGAAATACTCATCCGTTGTCTGCAGAGAGATTTAAACAGGCGATATCAGGACATCCGTGATGCCCGGTACGAGATCGAGCAAGCCCTGGCGGATCGCGGCGGTGTTTTTATGCAGCCGGTTACAACAGTTGAACCTCGAAAGAAGCTGCGCATGATGGTTCCATGGCTGGCCGCGGCTGTCGCTATGACTGCAATCATCACAGGGATACTTATCTGGCGCCTGAAGCCGGCTCTCCCAAACGAACCGAAGCATGTCACGCGTTTAAGCCGCGAATTACCCCAAAATCAGCAATTCAGCAATCTTTCCGAACGCGCAATCGCCGTATCACCGGACGGCAGGCACCTGGTTTACTGCACAAACACAGGACTTTACGTGCACTCCATGGATGAGCTGAATCCAAGACTTGTTCCCGGAACCGCAGGAGCACAAAATCCTTTCTTCATATCCAACGGCCAATGGATCGGCTACTGGTCCGCAACGGACAAAATAATGCAGAAGGTCTCGGTCAGCGGTGGGGCGCCTTTGTTGTTAACGGATGTTGCTCCACTGGGATATATCGGCGTGGGTGTGGACGAAGCGCTTGTGTTCGGCCAGGCCGGAAAGGGCATCGTGCGAGTTCCAGAACCCAGGGGAACGCCGGAATTGCTCATTAAAGCGGAAGGCCGTGAAATCTTTTCTCCACAAATTTTGCCGGATGGGGAATCCATTCTATTTACCCAAATGGAGACTACGACGCAAGCAAAAATTATGGCCCGGTCGCTGAAATCAAGAATTGGCAAGGAATTATTCACGGGTGATACCGCATACTATCTATCCACCGGACATATCGTCTATGCGCTGGAAAATAACCTAATTGCTATTCCCTTTAATCCTGACAACCTTGAACCAACTGGAGTGCCTATTCGCATAGTCGAAGGAGTTTTTCGAAGCGGGGCCGCACCTCAATATGCCGTTTCTGACTCAGGAACGCTGGCCTATATCCAGTCAGGATCAGCCTTGAATATTCAAAGAACACTCGTCTGGGTCGATCGGAACGGCAACGAGGAATCTCTTGAAGCCGAATCCAATCCTTACTGGAGCGTGAAAATCTCTCCTGATGGAACTCAGGTGGCATTGGTGATTTTGAAGGATTTGGAGTTTGATGTGCGTGATGCCAACATCTGGCGATGGGATATGGTTCGCAAAACGCTGACATCAGTGACATCCGATCCAACAAGCGATATTACGCCTATCTGGACTCTCGACGGAAAGCGGATTGTCTATGGAAACCATCATGGCACAGATTTGAGCATTTACCGGAAAGCTGCCGATGGATCAGGGGAAACTGAGCTTCTCTGTTCAGGAGGAGGCATGAGGCTTTTGCCATGGTCTTGGTCGAATGATGGCAAAGTTCTTGTTATGGAAAAAAGGTCACCAACCGGCACAAACAGGGATATCGTCGCTCTGTCAATGAATGGGGATCGCAAATTGAAACCGCTTCTGCAGGATAGGGATTTGGAATGCCATCCGCAAGTTTCTCCCGATGGGCGATGGCTGGCCTATGCATCCGACAGGTCCGGCAAATATGAAGTCTATGTCCGTCCATTCCCTGATGTGAGTGGAGGTCCGTGGAGAGTCTCAACGGATGGCGGCGCATATCCCCTATGGTCTCCCGATCGCCAGGAGCTGTTTTATCGCAACGAGGATGCGGTTATGGTGGTTACGTGGGAGGCTGATGCTGCATTCAAACCCGGAAAGCCTGAAATTCTCTTTAGAAAATTTGCTCCTCCCGCATCAGTGGACAATCCATGGGATATCAGCCCGGACGGCAAGCGCTTCCTCATGATCAAGGAAACGGCATCTGGTGAATCTGCAACCGAAAGCCCTCGCAAAATAAACGTCGTCCTGAACTGGTTCGAAGAACTGAAGCGGGTGCCGGCAAGCAAGTAATTATTGGCAGACAGCCGGGCGGCAAGAGGGGGAGACAATGAGAGTAAAGCTAAATGCCGCTTTTGCGATTGTTGAAAAACCCCGAATGAGGTTCCCATGATCGACAAAACGCTCGTGCATTACGAAATCATCTCCCAGCTCGGCAAGGGCGGCATGGGGGAAGTGTACCGGGCGAAGGATCAGAAGCTCGGGCGGGATGTAGCGATCAAGGTATTGCCGGAAGAATTCGCACGCGATCCCGAGCGGATCGCGCGATTCGAGCGTGAAGCAAAACTGCTCGCCTCTCTCAATCATCCCAACATCGCCGCAATTCACGGACTCGAAGAATCGGACGGAATCCATTTTCTTGTTCTCGAATTAGTAGAAGGCGACACGCTGGCAGATCAACTGAAAAGCGGCTCAATACCTTCAGAGGAATCCCTTAAACTTGCGCTGCAGGTAGCCGAAGCTCTGGAAGCGGCCCATGAAAAAGGCGTCATCCACCGCGACCTGAAGCCTGCAAATATCAAAGTCACACCCGATGGAAAATATTTCGCCTACAGTACACTGAAGGGACTATACCTCCGGTCCATCGATGAAGGAGGAACAAGGCTTATTGCCGGAACTGAGGGGGAAACAAGACAGCCTTTCTTCTCGCCCGACGGCAAATGGATTGGATACGTTTCAACGGCTGAAGGGGTTGAAGGCAGTCTGAAAAAAGTTCTCGTTGGAGGTGGCGCCCCTGTGACTATATGCGCGACTTCTCGCAGCAGCGGAGGATATTTCTGGACTCCAGACAACCGGATTATTCAAGGATTTGGCGTAAATATCCGGTCGGTTTCTGCAGATGGGGGAGAATGGAAAACGCTCTCGGAAGAAAAATCTTTTGGGTTGTTGGGCGCTCCGCAATTGCTGCCGGACGGAGACTCGGTGCTGTTTATCGTCGGAACAGCTACGCCTCAAAAAGTCATGATGCTGTCACTGAAATCAGGGAAAAGCAGGGAGCTTTTCGAAGGTGGGTGTGCGCGCTATATCAAAACGGGACATATAGTTTATGGCTTGGGCAATAATCTGTACGCCAGACCTTTCGATGCCGGCACACTGAAAGTAACAGGAGGACCGATACCCATTGTCCAAGGAGTTGCAAACATTTCATTCGTGTGGCACTACGATGTCTCTGACACGGGAGTATTGGTTTATATTCCGGAAATATCGGCTGCCCGCCGGTACGCTCTTGTATGGGTCGATCAAAAAGGAGAAGGGGAACCGCTATCGGCGGCGCCCGGAGATTACAGAACTCCCCGTATATCACCCGATGGGAAAAGGCTGGCTATAACGGTTGGTGCCGGCGGGAAAGGCGACATTTGGATCTGGGATATCGTTCGTGAAACCATGACACCATCTACCTTTAGCGGAGACAGCGAGGCTGCCCTTTGGACCCCGGATGGCAGGAGGATCGTTTACCGTTCAACCCGTGATGGGACGCTTGCTAATATCTACTGGAAGGCTGCTGATGGAACGGGAGTCGAAGAGAGACTCCGATCCACGTTCAATTCATGGAATATGCCATGGTCTTGGTCAGCCGATGGAACTGCATTAGTCCTGGTCGAAAGCGATTTATTTCAGTCTCGAATCTCAAATATCGGATCAGGATTCCTATGATCGGGCAAACGGTTTCGCACTACAGGATTCTTGAGCGGATCGGCGGCGGAGGGATGGGTGTCGTTTACAGGGCTGAGGATACGGCGCTGGGACGGCAGGTTGCGCTGAAGTTTCTTCCTTCGGGCAGCCTCGCCAATCCCGCTGCCAGGGAGCGCTTCCTGCGCGAGGCGCGCGCCGCGGCTGCGCTGAACCATCCGAATATCTGCACGATCCACGAGATCGGCGCGCACGAAGGTGATCACAGCGTTGGATCCTCTCCGTTCCGATTCGCGCTTCCAGTCGCTGCTGCGTCGCATGAATTTCCCGGAATGAAGCAATGCAGGATGAGTCCCAGTGAAACATGAAATGGCGTCGGAGGTCGCCATCAAAAAAAGGCCGATTCCGCCCCCGATAGCAGACCGAAAGGCAAAGGCAAGCTATAAAGACTGGAGGAACTGGCTAGCCCGCATTCCTCACCGGCTAGGCAACGCGCTTTGTTCTCTTGTATTTCGACCATCTGCCGTTCTTGTCCCGCTTGTACAGCCGTCCTTGCCGCTCGTCAGCAAGCGCAGCCGTGAGGTCTCTCATCGTTTTTTTATCCGCCAGAACGTCCATCGTTTCCAGGAGAGACTCGTAATCCTCTATGGGAACAAGGGCGCTCACGGGTTCGCCGTCCCTAGTCAAAATATAGGCTCTTCCATCCTCCTGAACCTTTCGCGTGAGCTCCAGGAGCCTTCCTTTTGCTTTGCTTACAGATAGTATCTCGTGTCTCATCAATGACCTCCACAAACAGACTTGCGATGCTCAATCACCAAAACCAGCACCTCGATCCTATCGCCGAAGATCTTGTAGAGGATCCGAAATGTTGCGACGCGCTCCGACCAAATTCCCTTCAAACTTCCACCCAGCGGTTTGCCTCCTCTTGGATTAGACGCAATCCTATCCAAACCGCGATCAACCTGCTTTCTCAGTCGCGGATTCAACCGGTCATACTGTTTCCGGGCCGTCTCGGCAAAAACAAGCTCAAACACGGTGACCATTATAATAGTCTCCATGGCAACGGTCAAGCTGCTCGGATCCGAAATACTGGAAGCGCTTCCAGATTTCGATGTCTGCCCATTGCTCGATTTGCCTTTCGAAATCAAAATTCGCCGCCAATAATTGACTCACATTTCTATCAGCCATGCCGGGCAGCAACCGGAGTGTGACCGGGCTCCAGCCGGAAGGATTCGTATCCATGATCGGCAAGACGTTGGTACGTAATTCTCACACACATTGATGTGAGAAATATGGAGAAAATGCCGAAGGTTCGTGGACAGATTAAAACGGGATGATAATCTGATTACGAGGTAGCCAAAGGTGGCTAATACCTATACCGCGATAATAAAGCAGCCTGTCACTATAATTCCGGAAATTTGATGCCGGTTGTAGTAATATTTCAGTTATCGGAGGCGCCCCCTGAATTGCGGAAGAGGACGCGGGATGTGAAAAAACAACCGTCGCCGCCGTTGGAGTGCCCGCGGAAACTCAGCATATTGCGTAGAACCATAAATCAGAGGAGAACAGAACCATGTCGTCAATTAAAGCAGGCGCCAAAGCGCCCGATTTTGAAGCGCCGGCCTTTTACAAGGGCAGCTTTACCACCATTAAGCTGTCTGATTTTCTGGGCAAATGGGTGATCATTTGTTTCTATCCCGGCGATTTCACCTTCGTTTGAGCGACAGAAGTGTCAGCGGTCGCTGCCAATTTTGACAAACTGCAGAAACTGGGCGTGGAAGTAATATCGATGAGCGTGGACAGCCAGTTCGTCCATAAAGTCTGGAATGACCAGGAATTATCCAAAATGGCGAAAAAGGATGTCCCCTTTTACATGGCTTCCGATGCGGGCGGGAATATAGGAACCCTTTACGGAGTCTATGATCCGGAAGACGGCGTTGATTATCGCGGCCGGTTCATCATTGATCCCGACGGCGTTATTCAGGCGATGGAAATATTGACACCGCCTGTTGGGCGCAAATTCGACGAAACCGTTCGTCAGGTTCAGGCCTATCAGTATGTGCGCGCCGCCAAGGGCACGGAAGCATGTCCTGCGGGATGGGAACCGGGCAAGAAAACACTGAAACCGGGGCCGGACCTCGTAGGCAATGTCTGGAAGATATGGGATCCCTATAAGGATCATTAGAAACCTCACCTCCCATTAATCCGTCACAAGAGAAATCCCGCACAAGCTGCGGGATTTCTCTTTCCGGGCCTGCCGACACTGATTTGCTGCCACGAATGAACACGAATTTTTAAGAATGAGTGAATCGGAAACGCGCAGGATGTATCAGCTATTAACCGATCGGTTTGTATCGTCTGGGATCGTTGGGATCTTTCGGCGTATAGGAAAATGGTTCGCCGGCGTGATCCTGTTCGGAAACATAAACCGACGGTTCGTTCTTCTTGCGGATTTGACGGACTTTTCCGACCAGGGCGATGATCAGCGGAATCACGAACAAAATCGGCACAAAAGGCTTATATTCCGGCGGCAGAACGATGCTGAGCACAAAAATTGCCGCGAAAATCAGCGCGTTCACCCAAGCCGATTTCCTTTTCTGCTGTGATTCCTCAGAAGAGAGACCCTCTTCAGAAGAGTTCATGCCTTCATTCATTTCTCCTCCAAAGGTCCTTTATGCAATATACCCCTCCCTGTGTTTCAAGATCAATGCCAAGAGCGCGCAAGCTTCGGAATGTTCGGGGCATATGAGAAGAGGCCCTGTAAGAACGAAACAGACTGCAATGCACCAAATCAATGGGACACATGATATGCTAACGCACGGCATGAAATTGAGCAGATCCGCATGCTGAGGGCTGACAGCCGACGGCTGAGCGAATCAACATAGTATGTAAACCCATATAGTGAATAGAGCGTCTCCTATGAAAAAATCGATTTTATCGGCTCTTCTGGCATTTGCCATTCTCGGATTTTCTGCCGGGAAAACGGATGATGATTGCAGCAAGGATACTCAGGATGCCCGCGGAAAAATGAATCCATGGGAAAAGGGCGCATGGGAAACCGGCAAATACCGGAACGTCTTTCTGGAAGCCGGATATAGCCAGTCCGATATTGATGCCAAACTGGCAAAGGCTTATTACGACATATTTGAGGGACCCGAGCGGGTGTATTTCGAAGTGGGCGATTCGATGGCCTATGTCTCCGATCTGAAAAACCACGACGCCCGAACCGAAGGCCTTTCCTACGGCATGATGGCAGCCGTGCAGCTGAACAAAAAGGATGTTTTCGACCGGCTGTGGCGATGGACAAAAAAATA
>JAFGIY010000143.1 GCA_016929335.1 Acidobacteriota bacterium
CTTAGAGAATCGACCAAACAAGTCCTGGAAGCTCAGCGGGATCGTATCCTCGCCGAGTTCTCGCTGGACAATAAGACCGGAGCGCTCAGCCGGTTTATTTCGGAACTATCTCAAGAAAACGGCCGTTTGAGAAATGATCTCGAAAATAGAATCGGAGAGGTCACACAGGAATTTTCATTGGATCATGAGGATTCCGCGCTCAGTAGACTTATCCGCAAGGTTGAACAAGCTCAATTAACAATCAGCCGTGAATTTTCTCTTGACAATGATGGATCGGCCCTCTCCCATATCTCACAATTGCTGAGCGCAACTACCGGTGCAATCAATGACAACCTCACTCTTGACCAGGAAGCCTCTCCATTAGCACGCCTCAGACGCGAAATCCTGGACATTCTGAAACGTCATGAAGAACAGGGAAATTCATTGCAGCGTGAATTGATGTCTGCCTTGGCCAGCATGAAGGCAAGTCGGGAAGAAGCTCTTCGTTCCACAATTCATGGTAGGCAGTTTGAAGATCTCGTGGCGGAATTGATCAATCGCGAAGCAACAAAAATGGGGGACGTGCCTACCGTAGTCGCAGATACGACAGGGGAGATTAAATATTGCAAAGTGGGGGACATAGTTATTGAGCTCGGTCCTGACTGTTCTGCCGCAGGTGAAAAGATTGTTGTTGAGGCAAAAGAAGAGAATAGCTGCGATATGAAAAAGGCTCGGACGGAAATCGAAACTGCACGCAAGAATCGAGGGGCGTCTATTGGCGTTTTCGTATTTTCTAAAAGGAGTGCGCCGGCTGGTCAGGATGCATTAATACGATGTGGCAACGATATATTTATCATTTGGGATGCCGAGGACGTAACTAATGATGTGATGCTTAAAGCGGCATTATCTCTTGCCAAGGCGCTTTGTGTTCGCGAGGCAACAAACCGAAGTGAGAAAGCGGTTGATTTCCAGACCATAGATTCAGCAATTACAGTTCTTGAAACAGAGGCTAAGCGGCTTACGAAGATGAAAACCTGGTCTGAAACTATCACATCCAACAGCGGGAAAATCGCTGAGGAAATCCGGAAGATGTCGGATTCAATGGAGCGAGAGCTTGGAGTTTTGCGAGAAGCTATCGCTGGATTGAAACAATCCCAGGCTTTAATTACAGCTTAAGCATCTCTCATATCAGCAGATTAAGGAGGGGCACTAAAAATGCAGCGAAAATTGCTACCAGCTGATGTCAAGAATGCCATTATAGAAGTATGTGGACGCTGCTTTTGGTACAAGCAGCCTCTCTTCGATATTTTGGCTCGTGCAGGTATCGAAGAGGATATGTACCTGCAATATGAGCATGAGTCCAAATTTAAAATCATTCGTCAGCTCTTGGCAGACCTTGAGAGATCTGGAGAGGATGGGTATTTGCTCCAAAGGCGTCTACTCACTGAACTCTGCAAGCTTCGGGATATACCTGATCCGGAGGTCCCAGACAGGGATGCTGGTATCAAGGCGCTAAGGCGGCTAAAAGAGACCGCCAAAAACCATGATCTTGAAGCAAAAGAAGAACATACCATCGTAAAGAGACGATCCGCTGATGCCGACCAACTGGTGCAGCGGGCACGCGACCGCGACCGACGTTTGGGTGAGCTAAAGAACACTTTTGCTTCGATGGCATCAGGCGATGATGTCCAGGGGCGAGGGTACGGGCTGGAAGACTTATTGAAGGAACTGTTCGCACTTCATGAGATCCGGTATCGGAAGTCATATCGGGTGGAAGGTGAACAAATCGATGGATTCTTCGCTTTCGGAGGCTTTGATTACCTGGTTGAGGCGCGATGGCGTAAGGACCATCCTACCCTGCAAGATTTGCTTGCCTTCAAAGGTAAGGTGGATCGCAAGATTGAAAGCACCAGGGGGATGATCATCTCGATTTCTAGTTTTGAGGATGAGGTGGTTCGGCATCTGCGCGAGGCGGGACCTGCAAATCTCATCCTTGTGGACGGCTATGACTTAATGCTTATTTTGGAAGGTCGAGTGAGTCTCACGGATGCATTACAGGCGAAAATCGAAAAGGCGGCACAGGAGGGGACAATCTATTATCCTCTGGCTAAGTTGTTTTCATAAACAGCCTCCGAATGCCGGAAGATCTACAGACAAAGGCCAGCTAAAGCAATTGGAATTCAAAGAGAGGAGTTTGTGATGCAAGAACGGATTATAAGCGCTCTCAAACAAGGGGCTATGGTTATCACAGCAACCCGTCGCCTGGCTCGCAGTCTCCGGCAGGACTACAACACTCTCCAACAGGAACAGGGGTTGAAAGCCTGGGAATCACCGAAAATTCTAACATGGTCCGATTGGATGGCTGATTTATGGCAAGAATTAATGTACGCAGAGGAAAATCCGCAAACATTGCTCAGCGGCTGGCAGGAGCTAATCCTTTGGGAACGCGTGATTCGAGATTCGCCGGAATCACGCGAATTACTTCAGGTCCACAGCACAGCTTCAGTGGCTCAGGAAGCATGGCGTCTTGCAAGCGAATGGAGATTAGATCTAGCGGAAGTAGAGAGCTTGGGCAATGAAGATGCACGAGCTTTCGTTGCCTGGTCAAAGCGCTTCTGCGCTATGTGCGATAGCAAAAAGTGGTTGGAGCAAGCTCGGATTGCAGATGTTATCAAGAACGCCATAGCTCGGCTGCGCATGGCACCCAGCATAATTCTAATCGGCTTTGATGAGTTTTCGCCGCAGCAACAGGATTTCCTAAGCAAATGCTCTCAGGCAGGATGCAGCATAACAACGATCAATTTTGAGGTATCAGAAGATAATGCCAGTGTAGTTCGAGTTTCTTTCCCCGATCCTGAACAAGAGATCGAAGCAGCGGCTCGTTGGGCGAGAGCGTTGATGGAAAATGGGTTTTCAGGAAGGATTGGCGTCGTTTTCGCTGAGCTTGCCTCACGCCGAAACTTGGTGGAACACATCTTCCGTAGAATCCTGGAGCCAACAGCCCTATTTCCTGGGGAGGGTCAGTCATCAAAGCTAATTAACCTTTCCGCAGGCAACGCTCTTGCCGCTTATCCCTTAATCCAAAGCGCGCTCGCTATTTTAAGCTTATCGTCGAGCGACAATGAATGGGATGACATCAGCAACCTCATGCGTAGTTCCTATCTCGTTGGCGCAGATACGGAGCACACAAGCCGGGCTCTGCTTGACGCGCGCATCCGGCAGAATAGCGGAAGTAGAATTTTAATCTCAAATTTACTCCAATTATGCCATCAGAACACTCCGTCTTGCCCAATGCTGGCTCAAGCGCTTGGAAGCTGGCTGCAAACCTGCACTCAATCGGCGCAGGCTCAAACAGCCGGGCAATGGAGCCGAACTTTTTCCGCAATGCTTGAAGCATTCGGCTGGCCTGGCGAGCGTCCCCTGAACAGCGTGGAATTTCAAACGATGCAAGCCTGGACTGAACTGCTATCGAGTTTTGCGTCTACCGATTTAACCGGAGGATCGATCGCGCATGGAGAAGCAGTCTCGCTGGTGAGACGCATTGCCAGCCAAATTATGTTTCAGCCTGAAACTGAAAATGTACATGTGCAAATTCTTGGGATGCTCGAGGCCTCTGGCCTTTTCTTCGACCACCTATGGATTGCTGGGTTACATGACGAGGCATGGCCAGGACCGGCCAATCCAAATCCATTTCTTCCCATCCGTCTGCAACGGGAAAAAGGAATCCCGCGCTGTTCGCCTGAACGAGAATTGGAATTTTCCTCTTTGATAACAAAGCGCCTGCTCGCAAGTGGAAATAATGTGATCTTAAGCTACCCTGTGCGTATAGAGGATCGTGAACTCGCCACCAGTCCACTAATTGCTTCAATTCCCAGCATCGCACCTGGCGAGTTGAATCTCTGGAGCGGAGCATCGGCAATGGAAATAATCCAGAATTCTCGATTAGTCGAAAAAATAATCGACGAAAAGGGCCCTCCTCTGGGGGAAACGGCTTGGCAACGAGGCGGAACAAAAGTCTTTCAGTATCAGTCTGGATGCCCGTTCCGAGCTTTTATTGAGCTTCGGTTGGGAGCAGAGGATCTTGAGTCTCCAGTTCCTGGGCTTGATCCTAGACAACGAGGGACTCTCGTCCATGCCGTTCTCGAAGAAGTTTGGAAACAACTTAAAACACATGCAGTCCTCTGCTCCAGTGGAGATTTATTCCAAATAATTCGGCACTCTGTTGATACTGGACTCACGCGCTTCGAGCAGAGCCGCGGAGTCGCCCTGCCGGGGCGCTTCGCCGCTCTGGAGCGAGAAAGACTTCAACGATTGATTACCAATTGGCTGGAAATCGAGAAGAATCGGCAGCCCTTCGAAGTCGTGCAGCCGGAGGGTGAAAAGTTTGCGGAAATTAGCGGCATTCGTTGCAGGGTTAAAATCGATCGAGTCGACCGCCTTTCCGACGGACGAGAAGTGATTATTGATTACAAAACGGGAGATACAAGCCCACGATCTTGGGAGACGGATCGACCAGACGAACCGCAGTTGCCACTTTACAGCACCATTCATGAAAAGCCCTTGGCAGGCGTTCTGTTTGCTCGAATAAAAACTGGAGATTTGCGATTTCTCGGGCTTTTGAATAATGACCTTACTTTGCCGAATTGCGAATCCGTGGATCTTGCCGCAAAGATCTGCGACTGGAGCACTGTCCTCGAAAGAATTGGCTCGGATTTCCGAGTTGGGCATGCGGAGGTAGATCCAAAGAATCCAGCCAAGCAGTGTCGATTTTGCGGTTTGGCTTGCCTGTGCCGCATTTCCGAAACCAATGTCACGCTGGGAGAAGAGGAGGCCGTCCTATGATAATTCCTGATAGTGAGCAGAGAGCGAAGGCTCTCCACCCCACAAAGTCTTTCATTGTGCAATCTCCTGCTGGGTCAGGAAAGACAGAGCTACTCATACAGCGATATCTAACCCTGCTGAGCACCGTAAATCAGCCAGAGGCCATTGTAGCAATCACCTTCACCCGCAAAGCTGCTGGGGAGATGCTCCGGCGCATAACGAACGCCCTGACAAATTCTACCGGGCCACGTCCTGATAAGCCGCACGAAGCTCTGACATGGGATTTAGCATGCAAGGTTCGGGAACAAAGTAAAACGTATGGATGGCGCCTGTTGGAGAATCCTGGACGGCTCCGAATCCAAACAATCGACTCACTCTGTGCCTCGATAACGCGTCAGATGCCATGGCTTTCTCGCATGGGTGGGCCACCTAATATTGTCGAGGATGGGGAGGAGCTATACATCGAGGCGGCGCGCTCGGCTATAGAGCTCGTTGAGGAAGACAAATGGTTCGTCGAAGTGGGATCTCTGCTTACACATGTCGACAACAATTTTCAGGTTTTGGAAAATTTAATAGCGGGAATGCTCGCGAGGCGGGATCAATGGCTTCGTCATATTGTGTCAGTCGATCCAGAAAACAACCGAGCTTCGCTGGAGCTTGCTTTGCGAAATGTAATTTTGGACGCCGTCGCAAGGACGCGGGAAGCCATCCCGGAGGAAAGAATTGCAGAGATTGTTGCAGTAACTGCTGCAGCGGGCTCTAATCTGTCAACAGATAAGCGGGAGGGCCCCGCTTCAGCATGCATCAATCAGACGGAGCTTCCCGATGCGGATCACCTTGAAGCCTGGCTGGGAATCGCCGATATACTGCTTACAAAGGAAGGGAATTGGCGAAAGGCCTTGACGGTTCGCAACGGCTTTCCTACTTCTGACAAGCCATTAAAGCAACGCGGCAGCCAATTGATTTCCGATCTTGCTGAAAATGAGTTGCTCCGTCTTTCTATTGATGAGCTCCGATATCTTCCAGATCAGCACTTTTCCGACTCTCAATGGCAAGTTCTATCAGCGATGGTAAAGCTATTGCCGGCTGCGGTGGAGAAACTAGAAGCTTTTTTCCGCGAGCGCGGTGTAGCCGATTATGTCGAAGTTGCGATGGCCGCTCGCCGGTCGCTAGGCGGGCCTGATAATCCCACTGATTTAGCTCTCTGTATCGACTGTCAGATTCAGCATATTCTGATCGACGAATTCCAGGATACTTCGATTAGCCAGTACTCCTTGTTGGAGGCACTGACCGTGGGATGGAAATCCGGAGATGGGCGAACGATCTTTGCTGTCGGCGATCCAATGCAGTCCATATATCGATTCCGTGAAGCCGAAGTCGGGCTCTTTCTGAAAACCTGTCGTGAAGGCATAGGCAAGATTCCGATGGATCAGCTTCGGCTTTCTGCAAATTTTAGATCGGATAAGGGAATAGTTGATTGGGTAAACAACTCGTTCCCCGGCATTCTACCATCAGAAGAAGATATTACTACGGGAGCGATACCTTTCAGAGCTTCAGATTCAATCAAGGATTTGATCCTTGATCCCGCGGTCACAATCCATCCATTTATCGGTCGCAACGATGAGGCTGAGGCAGCTCAAGTAGTGAAAACTGTCCAGTCAGCGCAAGCCGATCACAGCAAAGTAGCAATTCTTGTTCGGGCTCGCAGCCATTTGACTCAAGTTCTTCCTGCATTGCGGGCGGCAGGCTTGAGGTTCCGAGCAGTCGAAATCGAATCTCTGGCACAAGTTCCGGTGGTCCAGGACCTTACTGCGCTTACGCGATCGCTGATTCATCCCGCCGATCGTATTGCATGGCTTGCAATCTTGCGTGCGCCGTGGTGCGGCATGACCCTGGAAGAATTGCACGCCCTTGTCGGAGCTAATCTCAAATCAGCAATTTGGGATCTCATGAGAGATGAATCAATTGTGCAAAAGCTCAACCCCGAAGGACGCAAGAGGCTGCTCCGCATTCGATCGGTGCTTGAAACCGCACTCAGGAAAAGGCCTGCTTCTCTGCGTTTGTGGATTGAGGGAGTATGGCTTTCGCTTGGGGGGCCTGCATGCGCTGCAAACATGACGGAAATGGAGAATGCCAAAGCATTTTTTGATCTTCTCGAAGAAATGGATGAGGGCGGCATGTTGGATTTGGCCGCATTCAAGCAGCGTATTCAAGAGCTTTATGCCCATCCCGATTCCGAGGCGGACGAGTCCCTGCAGATTATGTCGATACATAAAGCAAAGGGGCTGGAATTTGATGTAGTTATCGTGCCTGGCTTAGGTCGCGAACCTCGGAGTGAGGAGGCACGTCTTATGCTTTGGCTTGAGCGCCCCCGTCTTGGTGAAAATATTAATCTTTTGCTCGCTCCGATTCACGCGACAGGCGCTGATCGAGATAAGACATATGATTACCTTAAACGAGTTGATGGTTTTAAATCAGAGCACGAATCAGGACGCCTGCTTTATGTAGCAGCCACCAGGGCAAAATCCGCGCTGCACCTGCTGGGACATACCGAATATCGAATAAAGGATGATAGTCCAGAATTGAAGGATCCGGCATCTGGTTCACTCCTAAAGCATATGTGGGGAGCTGTAAAGCCGATATTTCAAACGGCTCTTTCAGCACTGCAACCATCACCTGCGGTTGAACCATCTATTATGGAGCGAGTGCCTCAGGCAATTCAGCGACTCTCGCTCGATTGGAAGATGCCCGTTTTGCCTGAAAGCGTTCATGGTGCCGAGAAATCCAGTTCAAGTGACAGTGAGGAGAGTGCTGTGAGTTTTCACTGGGTTGGCGATATGCTGCGTCATATTGGGACTGTTGTGCATCAAGTACTGAAGCATATTGCCGATGATGGGATTTCAGAGTGGAATGAGGATAGACTGCGAAAACATCGACAGGCCTACCTATCCGCCCTTTCAGGATTAGGCGTACCTGCAGCTGAATTACAGGAAGCTGCCAATCGAGTTGAGGCCGCGCTATCGCGTGCGTTAACGGACGATCGCGGGAAGTGGCTTCTCGGACCGCATAGCAATTCAGCGTGTGAGTACTCAATTTGCGGCATCTTGGAAGAGCAGATAGTGAGCGCGAGAATCGACCGCACTTTTGTAGATGATCAAGATACGCGATGGGTCATTGATTACAAATCCAGCTTGCACGAAGGCGGGGGAGTAGAAGAATTTCTAGACAATGAGTGTTCTCGTTATCGTGAGCAATTGATGCGATATCGATCGCTGTTTGGATTAATGGAGAACCGGCCAATTCGCACTGCGTTGTATTTCCCACTATTAAATGCCTGGCGGGAGGTCGAGTAAATCCATCCTCTCCGAGGATAAATTCAATGATGATTCCAGCTGAGCAACATGGATGAATCAGCTGTCGGGAAAGGCTGCCTTTCACGGCAGCCGACCGGCCTGACTGAAGCTGTAATTGCCCTGTTCAGCAATTATGATGTGATCAAGCAACTTGATTCCCAGGATTTCACCAGCTTTGCTGATACGTTCGGTTAATTGAGCATCCTCACGGCTTGGAGCTGAATCCCCGGACGGATGATTGTGGCTGAGGATGATGGCGGCCGCATTAAGAAGGATGGCAGACTTGAAAATTTCACGTCCACTCGCCAGCGATGAGGTCAAAGTTCCAACTGAAACAATGTCTAGTCCAATCACTATATTTTTCGCGTTCAGCATGACACAAACAAGCTTTTCGCGATCAGCCTTGAGGAGTTCATCCTGAAGGATCGCAACAATGTCGTCAGGATTGTGTATAGCAGGACGGGGCTCAATCGGAATCGTGCGTTCACGGACCAATTCGATGTGATAAACCGGGATGTATTTATCAAGGATTCCTCGATCTGAATGATTTGCTGATCGGTGATTTTTACGATCGGTTAGCTCAGCAAGCGTTGCGGAATTGTCATTGGTTTCGGGTTCAACTGCTGCGAAGAGGTTTCGATTTTGAGCGGCTCGTTTCTGATGCATGGTGGCTATCTCCTTTTCTGCCCCTTGTTCTCTTGGGGCACAAAAGAGCGGAGCGACACCTTAGCTCCCAAACGAACTGAAGTGCATTCTTGGGGGGACCAAACGAAATTCCGAGGAGCAACAAGCGAACGAATCCGGAGGACGGAATTTCGTCTGGGGGTGCCAGGAAAGCAGAACGGAAGCGAGAGCAGGGCGCGGTGGAAGCGAGCGTGCCCAAGAGAAAAAAGGGACAGAGAAGGAGAATCCATTCCCGTCAGATGGAGCCTGATCTAATGAGACCCTCTTCGAGTGTCAGCTGGAACCTATAAAGGATCAGACAGACTTGATGGTTGTATAAGAGCGTTGCTCGAAAAGGCAGAGTGGGATGACCGGCGCTGAATTTGGTTGTCTTGATCGCGGATCTGCAGAGACACGACCGGCAATCCCGTAACAAAATCTACGTCGATCACACCGAAGTTCTTGTCGCAAAATAAAGCTTCCACACGATATTGGTTCATCTCAGGTGAGAAGAAAGCCCTCAGGTGATAGAAGAAGTCAACGTGGTGAGTAAGGCCGCTGCTGGTAATCTCATAATGCGGATATGGCAGACCAGAATCATTCCATCTGGATATCTCACCGAGATGGCGATCACCGCTTAGGATAACAGTTAGTTTTGGTTTAGCAGCTGCGAGCAATCGCAGGATCCGCTCTCGCGATTTCGGATAGTTGCCCCAATGCTCGAAGGGGTGTTCGGAGGAAAGCAACTGGAGGCTTGATCCGAGCAGCACAACATCATTCTTGCTGTCCTTCAGTTCATATTCAAGCCACTTCCACTGCTTCTCTCCGAGTAGATCGCTCTCTGGTCCTGGTGCATCTGCATTATAATGAAGGTCGAGAAGGACAACTTTAATACGCTTCCCGGGATTTCCATATATGTAGGATGCGTAAACTCCCTCCTGTTTCCGACGCGGGCTGTCTTTTGGCTCATCAATGAAATCAAGAAATAGCTGCTGGCTCTCAATCTTTTTTGAATAGTGCTTATTCCCGTTCTTCATTCCATAATCATTGTCATCCCAGGTGCCGATAATCGGGCAGGCTTTCATCAGCTCAGCATATTCGGGCTTCTGTTTTTGTTTTTCGTACTGGCTCTTCAGGTATTCCATGTCTTCAGTCGCCGCGTCGATGCTGTCTCCGAGCCAGATCCAGAGATCGGGCTTGCCGTTCAGAACGGCTCGCCACATAAAATTGGGTTTCCACTGCTTGTTGCAGGAACCGAACGCAATCCGAAAAACGCCGGTTTTTGCAGGGTTTCGATCCACTTGCTCCCCAGCCGGTGCAACCGTTCGTTTGGAATAAAGCTGAGCGCCGAGAATGACAATGATCATAAGGAAAAGCAGAACAGTCAAAATGCGAATTATCCGTTTAATCACTGCAATTCACCTCCCGCATTGTTGCCCCGATACTTACCAAGAATAGAATCTGAACTATCACCAATCATAAGCATCCCCGCCCAATGAACCGGCAGGGCTTTGTCTTTGTATTTCTCGATGAAATCCAGTTTAGCCTGGCGGAGAGCGGAGCCCTTGTCAATTCCCTGCGCCAAATATGAATAAAAGCGAATCATGAGATCGGCCGTTGAACGGTCCTCCATCGGCCAGATGCTTGCCACTACCGATCTGGCTCCGGCCAATAGAAATGATTGAACAAGATTGGAGACTCCTACCTGGTCCAAGAGCCTTCCCACAGCGGTGTCGCATGCCGACAGAACCACAAGGTCCGCCTTCAATTGAAGACTGCTGATTTCCCAGGCCTGCAAAATTCCGTCCTCAATTTCATCTGAACGAGGTCCGAAAAGAAGAGCGGATCGGGCGGGGAAATCAATGTCAGAAGTCCCGTGAACAGCAAAATGGAGAATGTCGAACTTCGATAGATTCAAAGCTTTGATCCCTGTCTCGTTTGCATCCTCTCCAAGCAAGGTTACTGTATCTAAGACATTTTTCAGTTCTTTGACAATAGACAAAACTTCTGCACGGGATCCCGGAAGCCGGGCCAATTGAGGAATGCTGGAAAAGAAAGCCCCAGATTCATCGGCAGTTGGCAAGCGAGCATCACCGACACCCAAAAACCGGCAATGGCTTTCCCGGCTTTTAGACATCTTTCTGAGAAGAAGCGTAACCGTGGATGAAGGGCTGTAATCAATCAGGTATGAGCCGATTAGAAAACGCCCGGAGGGCGTGAGCATCGCCTCAAAAGGAAGTAAGTGCAGCAGTCCGTCAGGAACGATCGTGATTCTCCGCTTCTGATCAAGACCGGGGATGGGAGCCAACAGAAGATTATAGAGGGTATGGGCAATCTGATCGCCCTGCCGGCCTTGGAGGATTTCCTCGCGATAAGCTGCAACTGATTGTTCAATCACATGCCTGGGTGCGAGCTCAATTCCCTGGACACCTTCGCTGCTGATTACCAGGCATATTGAGGAAGGTTCACGCAGAACATACTCGAGAATAAGCTCGGCCGGGTAGAGTGCTTTTTGAATCTCCGATAAAGGAATTATTGGAAGCGCCTCTGCCTCGATATTATGCCGACCAGCCTTCCGGCTGGGGCCTAGATGCTGTTCCAAATCAAAAATTTCGCTCTGAATCCGGCGGAGCTCCTGCGGATTCTTTTTTTGCCAAAGCTGAGCCTGCAGGCGAGCTAGAGACTTTTCGAACTGATCAAAGGGATGCAGCTCATGATTCTCCGCTGCCGGCGCCGGATCTATCCGGCGGCCCTGAAGTGAATCGGAAACGCTTCGCCCGCGCGCCTGTTCCAGGATGACAAAGGCTTTTGCCGGATCCTTCATTTTTAGTAGAGTAAGGGAGAAGTAATCAGTGTAGAGGTCGCTCATTCTGGCTACCATGAAGGCTCTTGCATGAGCACTGGTGAATTTTCCTAATAGCGCATTCAGCGTTTGCAATGCCTCGCTGTAGAGATGATCTGCTTCCATAAAACGTCCCTGGGCAGCTTTAACGCCTGCCTTGTTTTGAAGATGGAGAATGGCTTCCATTGGATCGCCGGTCTTCAGACTGGACCACAGGCCAGACTCAGCACAATCCAGCGCCTTCCACAATTCATCGCGTGAGCGATAAATTTGCGAGAGTTCGAGCGACGTCATAGATATGAGCCGATGATAGCCAATCTCAGAAGCGAGACTGAAAGCTTGTTTCAGCAAATCCAAGGCTTCTGTATGTCGCTTGTTTTCGTAGTGAATCCTTCCCTGCAGATACAGAGCTTGAGCATTATTGGCGGAAGAGCCGGTAAGACGAGACTGGGCCACGCAATGCTGAACCAGAGGCATGGCTTCCTGAAACCGATGGGATGCGATAAGGATTACGGCTTTCTCGAAAAAGGCTGGGAAGTATGAAAGAGCTTTCTCTTGCTCAGCTAATTCAACGGCTCGTTCGAGATGGCCCAGGGCATCATGAGCTCGCCCGGCACTGTTATATAAACTGGCAATTGCAGTCCTGAAACGGAGTTCATTCCTTACATCACCGGTCTCGGTTGAACGCCACAACATTGCAGATACTTCTTCCGATCCGATCGGATCTCCCTCCAGCACCTTCAATATACCCAGTTCTCCCTGGGCACGGCTTTCCAGGTGCTTGTCCCCAAGTTTTTGCGAGAGCGCGAGGATTTCCTGCCAATCCCGGCGTCGCTGATCAGCATTGAATGTGCCCGCGCTGATGGCATCGACATCAGCTTCAGCATCAGCTTTCAAGGACAGGGCTCTCAGCCGAAAAACGGGATTGCTTCTCACCGGCGAACGGCCGATCTCCTTGTTCAATGTGTCATAGATCTGTTTTGGTGAACGCTCCTTGACCGAAGATCGAATGCTTCCAAGCCGGGCGAGCGCAGATCCAACGGTGTCACCAGTCTCAAGAAGCTGCTTTTCGGCTTCCTGGTATAGAGGCAGTGCTTTCCCCCACTGATAGCGATCCGCAAGGAGATCGGCCTGCTGGAGCGTGTCGTTTGCCGATTCAAAAGGCCAGGCAGCTGAACAACACACAAGCGAGAATAGAAAAAGCCAACAAAACGGTTTCATGTCCGGCCTTTAGAATTGATATTTAAGAGCAAACTGCAGCTGAAACGGCGAGTTGGCATACAGGCCGTTGGAGTTGAGCGATCCACCGGGCAGGTACTTTGACCGGAATGTTGGCAGTGGAGTCTGCCCCAGCCCCCATAATGAACCTATGGCTCCTGCAGGGCCTTGTTCGTTTGGGTTCGCGGTGAATAAAAAGTTATTCGTATTCCACAAATTGAACAGCTCCGCGCTCAAATGCAGGGATTTATCCTCTCCCAGCACGAATCTCTTGGCGATCCTGAGATCGTGCTGGAAATGATTTGGCTGGCGAAATGAATTTCTGAGAAGGGGCACTCCGGCGATAATCGGGCGGTCTGTAAGCTGACCGTCTCCGTTACTGTCCACTCCGGTGAAAGCACTGAAGGGAGCTCCTGTGCGCCACTCCAGTATTGAGCTAGTCAGGATGCGCCAGGGCAATTCCCATACGCTGTTCAGGATCCAACGATGGCGGATATCGTTTCGGCTCCAGCGATATTCGGAGCCGAGATTATAGACATTCTCATAGTTAATCCCGAGGTAGTTCCGTTCGTTCGAATCGTCGTCTTTGTTATAGGAGAGCGTATAGCTGGTTCGAAATTGGAGCCGCGCAAACCTGCGATCCAGTCCAATGATGAAAGCATCATAATTGGAGCGGGTACTGCTTTCCTGCTGGCGAAGAATGCCAAACGCGGGATTAGGCCGGGCGCTGAGGTTGAATCGTGGCCGCAGAACGGGCGGCGTAGAATGGTCCAGTTTAATTGTAGGCTGGGGCAGATTCACGTCCCGAATCCTCTCCAGGTGAACCGTGTGGCTGTGGATAAAGGTGATATTCCCAACGAAGCTTTCAGGCAGCTGGCGCTCTATCGAAATACCGTATTGGAAGGATCTCGGATTCCGGAAGTCGGGCGCAAAGAATGAGGCGTCGGGTCTGACATTGAGACCTAAGGATGTAAAATACGAAGCATCTTGCGGATTCGAGGTTTCGGGGACAAACGGAAAAACAAATTCCGGATGAACTTTTTGAACTGCATTAATCTGCGGAGCGATCAGATTAAAAGTGACTCCGACATCGGGATTGCCGTTGGAGTTGAAGACCTGGTTGACCAGTAAAGAAGGAGTACGCGCATTAAAAAGCCCGGCTCCGAGGCGGATGACTGTCCGACTTTCGGATCCAGGACTCCAGGATAAACCAAGGCGCGGTTGCCACATATTAAGATCGTTGGGCACTTCGGATGTATAGGGCAGAAGTGGATTAGGCTTGGGAGGTTGGGGCATGAGCGCTGCTTCGTAGCGCAGACCAGCATAAAGGCTCAGGTTTGAGTTCAACCGGATCGTGTCCTGCAGATATCCGGCAAAATCCCAGAAGCCTGCCTGGAATTTGCCATTACCAAAATAGATTCTCATGAAATCGGCGGGATACGGTTGTCCGGTTGCCGGATTGATCTGCTTCTCTGCTGCACGAATGTAATTGTCCAAGCTGGTGAAAAGATAGAGGCCCCGCCAGTTTCCGCGAAATACCTGGGATACGGATGTGTGGCTCACGTCAACCCCCAGCTTCACTTGATGCCGCCCGTTGATAAACGAGAGGTTGTCTGCAAATTGCCAGCGTCCATCGTGTTGATTCGCTGGAAGCGTCGCCATGCCGCCCAGAGCGCAACAACCCACGATGCGGATTTCCGGACCGGCAATGCTTTTGAAGTCATTGCTCTCCATGTTGTTGGTTCGCGGCCGGGATTCATACGAGTAGTGAGCCCGAAATTCATTCAAAATGCCGGAACTCAGACTGCTGTTGAGTGAGATAACTCCGGTGTGGGTTAAATCTTGTTCTGTTCCGTTGTTTTCCAAAGAACTGTCAGTGATGCCAAAGTTAGTGGCATTCGCCGCCCTATTTGCGCTGAAGCTGTATCGTATGCTGAGTTCGTTGTGAGAAGAGAGGCGATGGTCAATCTTGGCCAGGTAGGTGGAAACATGGTTGGTGGTCTCAAATGTGCCCTGCCGTTTCATGATCTCGGGAGGACCGTTCGTGAGGTTGAAGCGCACTGTAAGAGGCTGGTGTTCGCGCTGACCGTCGAAAACGGTGAAGAAGTATGTCCTGTCTTTTACCAGGGGCCCGCCGAGGCTTGCTCCAAATTGCTGCCGGGTTGGAGCTGTGTCAAAACCAAAGATATTCCTTGGAGAGGCTTCACGATGTCTCAGATAGTAAAAAGCGCTTCCATGCATGGTGCTTGAACCGGACTTTGTGACGACATTGATCACACCGCCAGCGCTCCGCCCAAATTCAGCTGAGAAATTGGATTGAACAATGCGGAATTCCTGGATGGCCTCCTGGCTCAGAATATATGCGAAATTGGACCGCTCTCCTCCTCTTTGGCCGCCAAAGAATGGCTGATTGAAGTCAGCACCATCGACGTTAATTGAACTGTTGATACCCCTGGCACCGGACAAGCTCAGCTGTCCACGCTCATGTTCTTGGTAAATGCCTGGAGCCAATAATGCAAGATCGAGGAACCGGCGACCATTAATCGGCAATGAACCGATCTGTGATTGGTCGACCACAGTGCTGATTTCAATCTGAGAAGGATTTGTTGCAGGGGCTTTATCCAGAACTTCGATGACTTCCGATATAGATGAGGGCTTCATGACCACTTCGATAGAACGGGTTTGGCCGATGGTGACCCAGACACCGGAAATTCTGACCTGGGCAAAACTCTTTCGCTCCACAGAAAGCTCGTAAATACCCACAGGCAAAAGAGCTGCAGTGAAGAGTCCTTCTGCCGATGTATAACAAGATCGAGAGATACCCGTCTCAAGATGTTTGACCGTGACCTCAGCTCCAGGAAGCACCCCACGGGTTGAATCACGAACGACACCCTGAATGATTCCGGTGCTCATCTGAGATTGTCCAAAAAGTGAAAAGCAAAACCATGAAATCGCCGCGATAATCCTGAATAGATTCATGACTATTATTTCTTCTCCTTTGAATTGTCATGTTGGAAACGGGATTACGAATTCTTTAAGCGGAGACTTTCAGAAGATCACATTGCCGAAAGCATCGTGAGCGCGGAATATCTTGCGGCCACATCAACCGCTATGAGTCTTAGTAAAAATCAACCACACCGTGCTGCAAACTCTGCAATTCTTCAAATCAACCCGACTCGTAGCAGGAATACCGATGGATTCTCGGTACTACATCCTATTTACTTTGTCGCGACTTCCTCCGTCTAGCAATTATCTATCCAAATAGAGCCGACCGGCGCTAAATGCATATTTATCAGAAGTTAGGATTAATTGAGAGTTTTTGAGGGCAATCAAAAGTGACCATAAGTGAGGAAATATTCCCATAAAAAGTGAACAATTGAGCACACTTTTTCCCGCATGGATCGATACTATAAAATAAGTTTTAGACCTTCTTCTATTTGCTTCGGCGAACAGCTCCAGAAAAAAATGAAAATATTTTCATTTCTCGAGGTAAGTTTTCGGGCCTTTTTACCACACTTACTTAATAGAGGGAGAAGAAAGGACTCGTAACGAATGGATGCCGTTAATACCAAGTTCGAAAGTGAAGGAAAGTGATGACAGAACAATATTTGTGGAAGACTCCGGACGTTGCCCAGTATCTGGGGATTCCTTTGAGCAGCGTTTACAAGATGACCGGGCCGAAATCGCCGATTCGCATGCCGCATATCCGGATCGCCGGTAAGGTGAGGTTTCGCAAAGCAGACATCGACCGTTGGCTGGATCAGTTTGCGGTGTCGACCAATGGCTTGTTTGCCAAAATCAATGCGCGGATGGATCAGGAGGCTTGCCACCATGGCCTCCATTCATAAAACACTCCTTGGAGATCAGGCTGGATATCAAGGAAATAGCAATAAGGGAGAAAATGCATGGCAAAGCTTCTGAGGTTTCCGGGAGTTCAGGTCAAGACGGGCGGTCTATCTCGCACAACTATCTGGAGACTCGAACGTGATGGGCTCTTCCCAAAGCGGCGGCTTCTGACAGGCAAGATCGTGGCATGGGATGAAGCTGAGATTGATGAGTGGATCAATACCCGCAGCCAGGAATTTGGGCCGGCACCTTCTCGCAGTTTTAAGGATGTCGAATCCAAAACAGGTTCTCGGGGATAAATGATATGCAAATTAAGAGTGCGGTCCAAATCCAGACCATACCGGAGAAGTGGACAAATGACAGGCGCATAAAATGAGCTCAATTCGAAAGAAAATCCAGAATCGATTGGGTAGCAAATTGACAGAGCATGACTATCAAATGCTTAAGCACTCCTGGATTTCAACCGGACTTGCCGATGCCGCGGGAATCAGGCGCGTGTCATCGCTGGAAGGTGGGCAGATAATTGGCCGCAACGGTTCCAGCGATTATGCCGGTCTGATTTTCCCCTATGTATGGCCCGGCGAAACAAAAGCACGCGATTACCGTTTGCGGCGCGATCATCCGGAATTGGAATATAGGTTGGATGGCACAACCAAAGAAAAACAAAAGTATCTCAGTGCGCCAGGGCGAAGCAATCTCCTGTATTTTTCATGTGGAATTGATCCGGCGTTCCTCAAAAATGCGCAAATTCCCGTAATCATTGTTGAGGGAGAGAAGAAGACTTTGGCACTCCGGAACCTCGCCGATTGGAATGCAACTGAAATAAGGTTCCTACCTGTGGGATTGAGCGGAGTTTGGAATTGGCGTGGGACTATTGGCAAGGAACCCGGACCAAAAGGTGATGTTCGTGCCGTAAAAGGGCCAATACCGGATCTGGACCGCATAATTTGGAAGAATCGCAGGATTGTCATCATTTTTGATAGTGATGTAAAACGCAATCCCAATATCGAACAAGCGCAAAAAGCGCTTACATACGAGCTTATAGGCCGGGGCTCTGATGTTTTTCTCGCGAATCTTCCAGACTTGCCCAACCTGGAGAAAACCGGCGCAGATGACTTTCTGGCACATCCTGAGGGCGGACCGGAACGAATGCTGGGCTTGATTGAAAATGCAATGCGAGCAGAATCCGGCGCCGCCAGTGAAATCTTGAAACGTGCCGGCATCCTTGAATTGACGGAGCAGAGTGCCATAGATGATGTGGAAGCTTCTCTTCGTCGACTCCGCCGGGAAATGATAGGCGTCGATGCTCTTCGTGAAGCTTCTGTTCGCACCGAGGCAATAAAACATCTCTTAGGTATTGGACTACCGTCCCCGGCTCAGCTTGTGAATGCAGCATTGAAACGTCCTGAACAGGAAGAAGAGAAGCACAAAATCGCTTTTA
>JAFGIY010000144.1 GCA_016929335.1 Acidobacteriota bacterium
ACTGTGCATCTCAAATCTCAAGATCTCACGATCCTGACGCCTCCGGATCAGACGTTTCGCAAAGCCCGGCAACTATGGATCCATTGTCCCTTAAAGCATATGTACTTTTTCTCAAAAGAGACCGGGAAGAGAATCCATCTGGATTCTCTCGACAGGAGATTTACTCCAAAAAGGACGGAAGCGTACGCGAGATGGAGGGGGCCGAGTTAAGTCCAATCTGCTCGTTGCGACCGGCCTTCGCGATATCGATGGCGTGTCCCGGCACCGCCAGAGAGGCGCCCATCTCGGCCTCCCCCTTTAGCCCAATGTCCGTGAAATTTTCGCGGTCAAAACTCAGCACCAGTCCCAGCTTGGCGCTCGCGCCGACCGAGATGAGCTTTCCGGCCGTTATCTCACCGCCGACACCGATAAACAGGGTCCCGGTCTTTTCCACGAAGTTCCATTCAAGTTCACCAACGAGCGGCCCGAGCTCTCCGCCGATCGTAACCGACGTACAATCGATGCCGACCGCAACTCCGTCGAAGGAGAGATCGATTCCCGAAAATGAGCACGGAACGACAAAGTCTTCAAGCCGCAGCTCTCCGGTTGGCGGAGGAGGTTTTGGCATTTGGAAACATACCGACAAGGGAGGACCAAAGGCATTGCTCATCCCATCCAGATAAGCAACGATTCCCGCGTATTGGCGGGCAGACTCCACTCTGGCGTCAAGCCGGCGACCTTTCGCCTCAAGCGGATCGGCATAAAAGCTTGCCCAGTAATCTGCAGTCCGGATATAGCCTTCCGCCGCGGTCTGCCAGCGAGGGACAAAACTTTCGTACGCCTTTTTGAACTCCTGGAAAAGCGGCTCGAATGCCTCGAAATATCGCCCGCAAGCCCTCCTTTTTGCTTCCGCTTCGCAGGCATCGCGCGCCCGGCCTCTTAGTGGGAGGCATTTCTTAAGCTCGGTTTCATAAATCTGATGATGTTCTGCGCCGATGGCGGTCAGCTTCTTCATCATACCTGTGACGTGAGTGGCGTACTCATTGTTGAGATCCTCCAATGCGGAGTACCACAATGATGCATTTTCAAAACCACGTTTGGCCTTGCCATCTGCGAGAGCAATGACTATCCGCCCTTTTTGGACAGCCGCCTCTGCAGGAACCTGATTCAATGGATTTGCCAGATCTCTCAATCCGAGAACGAGCGGTTTGCCGATTGCATAGGCCGCATCAGCTTCGGCCTGATAGGTCTTTTGGGCGCCGACAAATTCCGGAAGCGATTCCGCCTCGATCATCGGAAGCACAAGCCGGAGTTTCTCATTTTCTTTCGATGCCTGCTGAGGAACCGGTGGGGGCTGTGCGGATGGCCGGTCACGTTTGGTTGATCTTTGCTTTCCTGCGGCGCGCCTGGATTCTTTTTCAAGGGACTTGAGGGCGCGGGCGGCTTTCGGTGTGAAAGCCCCCTCCAGCGAGCTGTTGAGGTATTGTTGAGCCGCCTGCGCATCGCCCCTCCGCGCGCTCAACGCACCCAGGGCATAATTGGCTTCCGGATGATTGGGCGCCCGGGCAATGGCTCTCAGGAAAAGGGCTTCTGCCTCCTTTTCGCGGCGGCGCCCCAATTCGGCCACGCCGAGATTTGAAAGCACCATCGCGTTGTTCGGTGAAAGCCTATCGGCATATCGGAGAAGGATCAGAGCTTTCTCATATTGGCCGAGATTGTTCAGGATCGCTCCGAGATTGTTAAAGGGAAGAAAATCGTCAGGCGATCTCCTTGCAGCTTCGGTCAAAACAATGAGAGCATTCGCCGGCATACGGGCCAGAAACAGAGTCATCCCGTAGCCATTGAGTTCCCTTGCGGAACCGACGGATTTCATAGTCTGACTGAGGCGCCGGAGAGGGGCTGCCTGTGCTCGCGCCTCCAAACTTGCGCGTAGATCTCCGACGGTTTTAAGCGCGTCGGTCCTGGCATCAGCCATGATGGTGTTTTCGGCGACAGCGTCCCTGCTGCAGGATTCCGCCGGCAGCAGGAGCAAAATGCAGATTACGGCCGCAACCGCAGTAACACGCGAGAGTTTGCCCATACCGGCTCCCTCCTTTTGTGGTCGGATTATATCCCCTGCCCTACCCAGGCAGTATGGTGGTCATAAAACCAACAAAAGTGTCAGAAGCAACCGCCAGATCCTATTTCTATCCCAAGAACAATTCACCTGGTAAAAAGGCACAGCAGTGTAATGAGCGATCTATCGAGAAGCCGGTAGCCCTCAACCGCAATGAATTCGTCAGCGCTATAACTCCTGCCGGCCTTTCCCAAACCTCCACTGCCATAGAGAATACCCAGTATATTGGTAAAAAGATAGCTTGGAGTAGCGCTAGCTATCAAAGGAATAATATACACTTGGCCTCAACAATGATGTATAGACTGGACTTGAACACATTGTTCTCATGACAAAACCACACAGAAATCCCTTGCGATAAGGATAGGAAGGATTGGCTGCCGTTTTGGCTTCAGGTCCTTCATTGGAGGACGCAAACCTTTGCCTGCCATCCCTCGACTGCTGATATGCAATATGTCTGCTTGAATGTCTTCGATCCGGTTGCAGGTTTTGTCTTGCAGCGAATTCCTGTTGCCGAAAATGGCTTTTTAATACACGATTACCTTATTGCAGCCAATGCGTCCTATCTTTGGCTAATTGCTGAACTCCAGGAGGTATGGGATGAAAGAGCTATCGCATGATCTGTCAATCTATAAAAGGTTTAAGTTTGAATATGCGCCGGTGGCTGTAAAATTTCTTCTTCCCAGACCGGATGAAGGAATCAAACAACTGAACAAGACTCTGTCTCTCTGTGAAATGATCACGGAAGCTCGCGTACGAAACGAACCCTTCTATATAACGAAAAATAATGAGGGCTGCGTCGGCAAAGTTGCCTTGGGCATGATTGATTTGGAAGTCCCGGTGGAAGGGGGGCTGGTGGGACCCCAATTCGGCATATACCAGGAGGACCGCGCAAACAACGCCCTTTTCAGGCATACTCCTATGTTCCGAAGAGGAGTGGTCAATTTTGTTGTCTTCTCTACACTGGAGAAGCTGACGTTTGAACCGGATCTTCTTATTTTGAATACCGACGTGGAACAGGCGGAAATCATTATAAGGGCAATGAGCTATTCCACCGGTGACCCGGTTGAATCGAAGCTTACGCCTGCTCTCGGATGTTCATGGATATTTGTGTACCCATTCCAGACCGGCAAGGCGAATTATATGATTACGGGAACAACCTTCGGAGCCAAAGCAAAGGAAGCTTTTAAACCGGGACAGTTTCTTTTCGCTATTCCCTATCAGCAGTTGCCCACCGTGACACAAAATCTGAAGGAAATGGAGTGGCATCTTCCGTCCTATGCGGATGGCAGAAAGAAATTCCTGGAAAGGGACGAGAAGGCGTTCAAAGAAGCCGAAAAAGCCTACAAGGATGCCTTGGCAATCATTGATTGAACACTAAAGGATTATGGGAATTGCTTGCGTGATTCTCTAACAGGAGTGAGAGCCTCTCAATCTGTAAGGCCCCATCTTTTAAACAGCAAGGTATAGAATTTCGGCTGCTTGAAATCTGCCTGCATAAGCTTGGTCAAATGCGTATAGCCGAGCTTGATCTCATCATAGTGCCTCAGACCTTCTGCCAGGATTTTTACCTTGTCTTTTTTCAGTGAAAAAATAATTTTGTTTTCATCGGTCAGGGCCCGCTCCTGTTCCCCCGGATCAGGGATGGTAATTATATAATTCTGTTTGCCTTCGATAAGGGGAACGAGGGAATAGATACAGGAGTCTATGGGATCGAATTCGGAGATTACATGAACGCCTTCCTTGTATTTTATTGCCATCAGTATATTTCTCAACTGGGCGTTGTTGGAATAAATGAAAACCGCATCGGGTTCAAAGCCGGTATTCCTCAAAGGCGCTGTGAGGCATCCGATATACTTGCCCGCTTCAAAACATGGGAATGTCATATTTTTAGCTAATTCAGGTTTTTCAAGGAAATGGCCGAGGAACTTGGTGCCGGTGCCCCCCAAGGCTTCCAATATTTCCGGATCCCCCCCAAGCTGCGGATTATATAATCCACCTTTCTTAAAAAACTCCGGCTGTTCAACCAGCCCATAACCGATGACGGGAGCGTAACACCAGTGGTCTTCTTTCAGCATGGCCACGGTTTCCCCATCGCGTCGCGATAGGGAAAAAGCCTGACATTGAGCCAGGTGCTGATGGCGATCCCTTTGGGGTCTGACTGCATCCGCGGGAATTTCCTCTTCCCTCTGAATCATTTTTACGGCTATCGCAAAAGAATCCAGCCTTAGGATATCTTCAATATCTTTGCCATAGCTTCTGTATTCTTCGAGTGTCGGCATTTTTTATTCTTCCTTCTTTTGAGTGAATGAAGTCGGATTACTCATGAAGCCGGGCATACCGCCCGGCTTCAAACCGAAATAAAACCGCCATCGACAAAAAATGTCTGTCCGACTACAAAATCAGATTCATCCGAAGCCAGAAAAAGCGCGGCTGCGGCGATATCGTCCGGTTTCCCGATTACGCCTCTGGGTGTTTTTTCAATGCCATTTTTTATGAAATCTTTTCCCTGCGTGGCTACGTCATTAACCATCGGGGTATCGATGATCCCCGGGCCTATTGCGTTCACATTGATTCCCAGGGGGGCAAGGTCGATCCCCAGCGAAGTAGTCAGGCTTATGATTCCGCCTTTCGAGGCGCAATATCCGCAATCATTATGGAGACCGATCTTTGCGCCCATCGATGAGATATTTACTATTTTCCCCTTTTTCTGTTTCATCATATGCCCGACCGTATGTCTGATGCAGAGGAAAGCTCCCTTAAGATTTGTATCCAGCACCCTGTCCCAATCCTCTTCCGCCATATCGAGAATCGACTTTTTTACCAGAATCCCTGCATTATTGACCAGAATGTCTACCTTACCGAATTCCTGAATGGTTTTCTCAACCATATTTATAACGTCCTTGGAAACGGAGACATCGGTTTCCACGAATAAAGCTTTGTGGCCCGCTTTCCTGATTTCTTCTTCTGCGCTTTTCCCCGTATCGGATTTGATTTCCGCTATAACGACGCAGGCCCCCTCTTCCGCGAATCTTCTGGCTATGGCACGTCCGATCCCCGAGCCGGCTCCGGTCACTATTGCTGTCTTGTTTTCCAATTTTGGTTTCATGGTTTTTTGTTTTTAAGAATCCCTCGATTAAAGATAGGTAGCATAAGCCGCCGGCCGGTTGAATTTTCTCAAATTGCCGGCTCATCAATTTCCGATAGAGGCGACTTATGCAAGCTTCAGACCTCGGCCCTTCCCGATTTATCGAAATCCCTGCCATTCTACGACGGATTTGAGGCCGAATAAAAAGTATTTCGCATTCAGCAGTTCGAGATATAGCCGAAATCGGGAAAGATGTGATGGAAGGTCCCCGAAAGAAAAAGCGGCAAAATCGGATGTCTGAAGGTTGCATATCACCCCTTGAACAAAGCCGCTGGCGCGGCGGACGCTGCCGCGTACTTCCAATTCACATTGATTCAGAACTGAGATTAGGTGGGTCACAGAGAGGAAGGGTAGGAAGGATTGGCTGCCGTTTTGGCTTCAGGTCCTTCATTGGACCTCGAACGCAGGCTTCACCGTTCCCTCCCTCGACTGCTGCTATGCAATATGTCTACCTGAATGTCTTCGATCCTGTTGCCGAAAATGGCTTCTTAACCCGGTTTATTCATGAAGCTTCTACTGCGGCGGCGGATCCGGGCATGTCTGCCGCGTTGCGCTCGGTCGGACTCCTCGACTTACTGTCGAGTACGCCTTCGGAAACCTCCCGTCGCGCGCCTTGCAGCCACGTCCGTCTGCACCGCCTCGCGACGAACCTTCATGAATAAAGCGGGTTAACAAAACCGTACAATGACCCGATTAGACCGATGGCCGCATTTCATTCAAGAGCCTCGATCCGCGCTTCACGGCGCTGCGGTATAATCCGAAACATGAGAACGGAACTGGAGATCCGCAGGCAAGACCAGGTCAAACACGGGCGGCGGCTTGAGTATTTCACCATCCTGTACAACTGTCTTGAGGGGCTTATATCAATCAGCGCCGGCATAATCGCCGGATCGGTGTCATTGATCGGATTCGGAATAGACAGCGTCATCGAAGTCACTTCCGGAGCTGCGCTGCTCTGGCGTCTGAACCATGACCGGAATCCGCAACGGCGCGAATGGGCGGAACGGGCCACATTGCGGGTTGTGGGAGCCTGTTTTCTCGCGCTGTCGATCTATGTCCTCTATGAGTCCGGCTCCATGTTGCTTCGCCGCGAAGCTCCCGACCAAAGCGTCCCGGGCATCGTGCTTGCCGCCGTTTCGGTGATCGTGATGCCTTATCTGGCGAAGGCCAAAAGGAAAGTCGCGGCGACGATCGACAGCGCGGCAATGCGGGCGGACTCGCGGCAGACGGATTTCTGCGCTTATCTGTCGGCCATCCTTCTGGGCGGACTGAGTCTGAACGCTCTCTTCGGATGGTGGTGGGCCGATCCGGTTGCCGCCCTTGTGATGGTCCCGATTATCGTAAACGAGGGTATAAACTCGTTCAGGGGTAAAGGCTGTTCCGACGACTGCGGCTGCCATTAGTGCTCGATTGTTTCTTCAACAGTAAAACTGGAGAAAACGCATGAAATTTCAATTTAATCACAACAGCATCAATGTGCTGGATCTGGAAAAGAGTCTGAGTTTTTATCGCGAAGCATTAGGGCTGGCGGAAACAAGGAGAAAAGAACCGGCCGACAAGAGCTTCATTTTGGTCTTTCTGGGTGACGGAACCACCGCGCACAAACTCGAATTGACGTGGCTCCGGGACCGTACCGAGCCTTACAACCTTGGGGATAACGAGTTTCACCTGGCTTTCGCCGTCGATGACTACAACGCAGCCTTCCAGCATCATAAGAATATGAACTGCGTATGCTATGAAAATCCCGGCATGGGTATCTATTTCATCGAGGATCCGGACGGGTATTGGCTGGAAATTATCCCGGAAAGAAGGTAAATCAAGATATTCGCGATAGAGTGCGATCTCCATCGGAATCGGATATCGGTTTTTTGTTCTAAAATCCTGTGACAAGCCGATAGCGATGCCGACCAAGCCACCTCTTGGAGGGAAAGAGTGCCTTTCCAAAAGGGGCGTTTACACCCTCTTGTATTCCGGTGAAAAGAAAAGATCATGGAACAGGATAGGCCTCTTCGGATCGTTGATCTTCTTGAAATTAAGAGGCCCGTGATACAGACCGGCCGGGATGAAAATCATGGTCGCTTCTGTAATGACCTGCGTTTCGATAGTCTTTCCATCTTCACTCATGCCAAATTCCACTACGCCGCCCAGATCCGGCATATTGGTAATGTCGCCGCCGGCGAAAATGATGAACTGATCAAAATCATGCTTGTGACAGTCGGTCACCATGACAAAAGGTTCGGTAATAGCCCACCAGCTCATTGCGAAATTTGTGTTGCCGAATCCTCCTCCGCTCTTCAGCCCTAGACGAGGCGCCGTAACTTCAGGATGCGGGGTAGGATTCGTCATTACGCCCTTCTGGATATATCTGGCAAACTTCGAAGTAGTCATTGGCTTTCCTCCTTAACGGATGTCCCGAATGGCCGCCGTATGCATTCTCTCCTGATGAAGGATTGGCTGCCGTTTTGGTTTCAGGATTTGCATTGAACCTCTGACGCAGACCTCACCGTTCCCTCCCTCGACTGCTGATCTGCAATATGTCTGCTTGAATGTCTTCGATCCGGTTGCAGGTTTATCTTACAGCGAAATCCTGTTGCCGAAAATGGCTTTTTAATACACGATTACCTTATTGCAATGCTCCGTGCGGGCGGGCACTCCTGCAAAAAGTGCGCGGGCAGGCTCTTTCAGATCATATTTTCATGGCGGGAAATGAGGTCGTTCTGGCAGTCGCGGGTCAGCTCTACAAAATAGGCAGAGTAGCCGGCAATGCGTACTACCAGGTTACGGTACTCGTCAGGATTCTCCTGCGCCTTGCGCAAAACCTCTGTCGAAACCACATTAAACTGGGCTTCCGCGCCGCCATTCTTCATATAAGCCTTGACCATGTCGCGCAGTTTGACGATCCCGTCGTCACGGCTCAGGGCGGTGGGATGAAGGCGAATGTTCAGGCACACGCCGTCCATGAACCGGCGGTGGTCATAGCAGAGCGAAGAGAGAAACACCGCAGTGGGGCCGTTCCTGTCGCGGCTCTGAACCGGAGAGGCGGCATCGGCAATGGGCGTTCCGGCTTTTCTTCCATCCGGCGTCGCCCAGGTGGTATAGCCCTGACCCACATGATCCGCCGCGCCGTACAGGCCGGCTTTGAAAATTCTGGCGCGGATCGAGTAGCACTCTTTGCAGGTTTCGTAATAGGTGTTGATGACCCAGGCCATCTGTTCGTCGGCGTAGGGATCGGCATTTCCGAAATGGGGCGCTTCGTTGATGATCCGCTGTCTCAAGGGCTCATAGCCCTCCCAGTTGGCCATCACGGCATCATAGAGCTCCCGGGCCGTACACAGTTTCTTGTCGAAAACCATGTATTTAATGGCGGTCAGGGAGTCTGCCACCGTGGCCAGGCCGGTTGCGGTCCCGCCGTAGGAGTTGTACTTGGCGCCGCCCCAGGTGCAGTCCTTGCCGGACTCCATGCAGCCGTCAATGGAAGCAGAAAGAATTGGTTGCGGTGTGTGGTACTGAACCAGATATTCCAGGTAATTATTGAGGCTCACCTGCGCTTTGAGGAAGTAAGCGGCCAGCTTGCGCCATGCTTCCCTGACTTCGTCAAATGACTTCATGTCGTACAGATAGCCGGTATGGATGGAGCACTGCTCACCGTTATAGGGATTCCTGCCGTCGTTGATCGCCATATCCAGCAGCTTGCTGTAGTGGATGGAGGCGTGAGGGGGTGCTACGCCATTGGCTGCGGAATAGTCGTTGCCGGAACCCGTAATCTCCTGGCAGCCGATGATGGCGTAATCCCGGGCATCCTCGAGGGTAAAGCCCAGTTCCTTGATCACTCCGGGGATGATGACATCGTCGTTCTGGAACAGCGGCAGTCCGCCCACCTTTGTTGAAGTTTCCAGGGCCAGAGCCCATAACTCGCCCGGAGTGTTTTTGTGAACACGCAAAGAGATCGTGGGATCATGAAGGCTCAGGCGAGCCAGGCTTTCCAGCACCATGTGGGTGACAGGATTGCTGGCGTCCTCGCCGGTTTTGGGATCCACGCCGCCGATGGTGGTATGGAGATAGGTGTTGCCGATGCCGATGATCTTCACTAATTCGCCGGTACCGCCGCCGTACATGGAATTAATCTTCATGAAGAAGCAGTCCACAATCTCCTGTGCCTCTCCATGCGTCAACCGGCCTTCTTCCAGATCTTTCTTCAGGTAGGGCCATGTGTACTGGTCAAAACGGCCGAAGGATCCGATATCGCAGATAAAACTCAGACGCAACAGGTACTGATACGTAATAGCCGCCTGGCAGGCCTCGCGGAAGGTGCGGCAGGGATTTTGGGAAATCCAGGTCAGGCTGTCGGCCATGGACTCCAGTTCAGCCTTGCGCTTTTGATCCGTGCTTGAAGCCGCTTTTTCCAGGCACTTCTGCCCGTAGCGTTTCAGCAAGGTGGTCGCGGCGTCGCAGGAAATGACCACACCGGTGTAGAACAGGTTGCGGTGGACATCTTCGCCCATCAGGTTATTGACGTGAGAATCCAGCCAATCCTGGGCCTGCCGGCGGATCGCGCCGTAGCCCATATTGATGATTTTCCTGAAGCCCGGAGTCAGGTGACCCGACGGCATCATCAGCAGGGGCGCGCCCTTCACAGTGGCGGAGACTTGCATCCGGCAGAGCTCTTCATAGCCCTTCGGCTGCCAGGCGTCCGCAATATCATTGTAGGTGCGGCCTTTCCAGTAGTCGCGGATGGACGCCAGATTCTCATAATCCTCAGGAGCGATGGACATCCGCAGCTCCTCTTCGTCCGGATTGTGATACAGGCCATCTTTTCTGAGCGTCCAGATTCCTGCCTCAATCATGGAGGGAATCCGGCCGGCGTTGCCCCAATCAGGCGCATATCCCGTGCCACAAAAGTTCTTGCTGCTGTTGCCGACAATCATTTCGAAGTCCTCGACGCGGACGGTCATCTGTTCGCAGATGGCTTTCAACACCGTCGGGCGGCGAAGGTAAGGAATGAGAGTCTCGTTCTCCTGGAAGCATCGGGTCGTGATCATGGCAGTCTCAGAGTCGCTCTGGATGACGCGATCACGGATCAGCTGATGCATGAGCTGCATGCGCTCACTTACTGGTTTGAAATTATGCATTTCCGCCCTTGCTCCTTGCCTTTGTACACATTTATTATATCAGCAGGCTGCCGGGATTACTCAAAACCCTTCAGGCACTGCAAAACCCGAAATCCTTTCGACCCGCGGCCGCCACCTGATCCATCTATGAAAATTCCGCAATAATTCGGAAACGGCGGATATCTGGTTGTCTGACCGGACACTTGCTCAGTCAAGGTATGCCTGAACGCCCGCGTGTATGGCGCCGGAGCAGCCGGCAGGCAAAGGAGCGTCCGTTCCGGGCTCATGCAGGCGGCCGTGCCGAAGTCGTCATCCTTGTAGCACTGTTCCATGTGCTTGCGCTCGTGCTGAACCCACGCTTCGATGACATCGGGAGGGTTGCCGGCATACGCATCACTCATCCAATTGCGGAATTCATTGAAGGTGGCGACATGGTCACCGATACAAAGCCGGCAGTTGATTCCTACCGAAGCATCCACCGAGACTTCGGGTTCTCCCCCCGTTTCCTGCCTGAAATTCTCCCTCGCCTTGTCCTCGATATTTATATTGCAGTCCCGGGCATCGCTGGAATTTTTGAGAACATCGGGATCAGTGGAGTTGCCTATCCCTATTCCGAAAGAAAATGTTGTCCTCCTCAAAATCGCATGCGCAATTCGCCGGAGATCTGGCGCTTCAGGATGTCGCCGTAGATGTGATTTTGAACCATCGTATTGGCCAGGTTGGATATCTTGAGCATGGCCGTGTATTTATCATAGCGGTCCACACGCACGCCGGCGCCTAGATTAACCACGGTGTAGGCGTCCGTCCATCCCCCGTATAATATGATGTCCTGCCAATAGGCGCGGCCTACGTAGCTTACGGAGACATTTCCGAAATAGCGTTTATAGTCGAAATTCAATCCGGCATTGAAACGGTTCGCAGGCGGCATATTCAACTCGGACACGCTGAACCCCTTCGCCTCAGGCTTCGCCTGCCATGAGTAGTTGGCAAACCCATCGATGGTACGGTTGAGGCGGGCGGCGACGCTGAGCTCAATCCCCTTGTCCCTCGTTCTGCTTCCCTCACCGCGGCTCAGGCCAACGTAAAGAGAAGGCAAACCATTACCGGGGCCGAAGGCGTTGACGGCAATCAACAGATCCAACACCTCAGCAGGTAAAGGCCAGGCCGGCGGCGGATTCTGGGTAGTGTAAGAACCGGCCTGCGGGAAAGAGATATGGTTTTTCATTTCATTTAAATAGAATGCGGCGCCCAGATGAACTCGACCATTGGCCATCGTCGCGGCATAGCCCAATTCGTATGCATTAAGCGAGGGCGCCTTGAGGTTTTTGCTGCCCTCAAGACGCATGGGATAGCTATATCCGGTCAAGATCGGATGGATCAGCACCCCGAGATTAAACCAGCTCATTACGTCCAACTTCCAGTAGTTTGCAATCATGCTAGGGGCTACATACGCCCGATTGTAGGACACACGGAATGTCTGACCAGGCGTGGGCTTTATAATGAACGTCGTGCGGGGAGAAAAGACCACGCCATCCAGATTGCCGATCTTGTCCAAGCGCGTGCCGACAATCCAGCGGAAATGCTCGGACAGCAAAATCTCGTCCTGCAAATATGCTCCGACTTCCGTGCGTCTGCCGGCCTCCGGCGCGTTTAAGAGGTCGTAAGCAGTGAAGCGCAAACTGCCGCCATAGCTGAACAGGTGGCGCGTCCCCGCTTTTCGCAGGTCGCTGAACTCAAAGTGGTACGCATGATTGTGGTCACTCCAGGCCAGCGGCCGCCCCGAGGGTTCGAAACGAATCAGGAATGTCCCGTCCGTAGTGAAATTATTGGCATATCCCGAGAGTCGCAGCGCGCCGCGGACGTAATCCACTTTGCCGTAGCTGCCGGACATGTCGGCTCGAATTCCTCCAAATCCGCCATGCCAGATTCCCGTGCTCCAGGCATAGCCTCCGGCAAAGGTCAGGTGTTGATACGCATCCGGGAAATCGTAGTCGACTCGCGCATCCGCCTTCGGCTGGGTTGTGCCTTTGTTCGTGTACTGTGGATTGGGATAGAGGTTATACTGATTGGGAATATTTCCCTCCGGCCGTGCGAATGCATCCTGGGCGTATACGCCCCCCGTCAGTTTAAATGCCCAGCGATCGTTCAGGGCTTGAACGTGCGCGGCATTCAAATAATAAAGGGAGCCCGTGTTGCTCTCCGCAACACCACCCGAGCGGTCAAATGTCCCAATGCCCAGCGCAACGGTTGTTCCCAGCGCCTCGCGTGGGGGCTTGGTGACAATGTTAACCACCCCGTTCATGGCATTGGCGCCCCAGACCGCGGACGCCGGGCCGCGGATGACTTCCACCTGTTTGACATCGTCGAGGTTTGTTGGAACGATGTTCCAGGCAACATAGCTGAAGCTATCCTGATAGATGGTGCGGCCGTCAATCAGCGCGAGCTGCGCATCGGGCAACGCTGCGCCGGCGGCCCGCCCATTGACACCGAAACTGCTAGCGGATGTTTGGGCAACATTCACTCCGGGTACGGCACGCAGCAGATCGGCCAGATTCTGAGTCGGCGCAGCCTGGATCGTCTGCTCGAGTATGACGGTTGCCGCAGCGGGAGCATTGATGATCTCCTCCTCGTACCGGGAAACAGTGTAGATGACCGTGTCCTCAAGACCAACCTGCATCGTGGCGTCTGCCGTCGCGGTGGAGCCCGCATCTACGCGTATATCTTTGAGAACCGTGGTCCGGAATCCTCGAGCCGTCACACTTATCGTGTAGCTTCCGCTTGGAACAGAAGGTATTGAATAGACGCCGATTTCATTTGCAACTGCCCTGAATTCCGATTGGGTTTGAACGTTTTTTGCCGATACAGCAGCCCGCGGGATCACACTATCTTGCTGGTCCGTCACTCTTCCTGCCAATTGTCCGCTTGCCTCGGATTGGGCAGCGCCGGCCAGAGGAAACAGCAAAATGAATGCAATAAGATGTGGGAAATGCCTCGCAGGGATACTGATCATGGGACCCTCATTGCCTGCGTTTTTAGCATATTAGAAGCGATGCCGGAATCTTATCACAAAAAACCGATGACAGATATTGAATCTGGACCTATTATGAATCGAAAATGCTTATCGGAAAAATCGATGCCCGAAATCGGCCGGATCAGCGAAGCGCAAAGCATTCTTGAGGAATTGCATGAGCGCGCTCAGAAGCAGTATGTGCCACCCTTTTCTTTTGCATGTTGCTGCCTTGGCCTTGGAGAAATAGACAGAGGATTTGAATGGCTCGAAAAATCAGTGGATGAACACGATAGCGTAATACTTCATTGTCACATCAATCCTGACTTTGATCCGATGCACTTCGACCCGCGCTTCCATGCGCTGCTGCACAAAATGAACCTGGCGCCCTGATCCTGAGGCATCCGCAGCTACAGAAAGAATATGTGTAAAAGATCCTGCTTCAAGGAATCCTCCTCCGGCCCCCCTCAAACTGTAATCTGAAAGCTTGCGCGTTTAATGAGCATATAAGAAAAAAAGATCAAACGGCCGTCCTGGTTCTGATCAGCGCCAAAACAATTTTTCGGCGATATGCCTGCTTGAATGTCTTCGATCCGGTTGCAGGTTTATCTTGCAGCGAAATCCTGTTGTCGAAAACGGCTTTTTAATACACGATTGCCTGATTGCAATGCCGCCGAGTCTGCATAAAGATCACGCAGCTTCGTGCTTTAGGAACACCAGTGGCGTGTTTCCAAACGAATCCGCTCGGCATGTCTGGAAGAATTAAAAATGAAAAGCGTTCCCCTGTATATCTCCCCGTCCCTTCCGGCTCTATGGCCATGCTTTTCGCAGCATGGACGGAGTTACTGGCAGGGACACTTAATTTCGCATCGGCGTGCGGGTTAGATTCCACGTCAAGGTCCCGCCGGAAGAATCTTGCATGCTTCCCTGAAGCTCATCTGTTTTCTTCAGGGGCAAGTCAATAGTCGGGAGGTATATGTTAAAGATTCCGCGTGACTCCACCGGACCGAAGTCGTTGTCACTCGGGCTCCCGCACCCTCCATCGGAATGCTTATTCTGGGAAGTCTGCTCAGCGGCAACTATTGCGGGCAGGACCGCATGGATCTTGTACCGGCCCTTTTCCACTGCCACGGAGACACCGACCGACTCATTTTTAACTGCATATTTCATTTGTTCTGTAACAAAATTCCAGCCGGCGCTTTTCCATTCGGGTTCGCGGCGCGCTATGCCTTGGCGGCTGCAATCGATCCGTTTTTCACCGATTTCTTTAGATAGAAACGTATCGAGCAGGGCGAAGATACCCTGAGGCTTGCCCTTCAATCCGATCCGGATCAGGATGTTGTAGTGAAGGCCAGTCTTGGTCGTTGTCGTAATCGTCCCGCTCCTATCGACCGTGCTTCTTGTTTCTGTTTTTTCGTCATCCCTATTTCGCTTATATTCGATGGTGCCCGTCCAAAGGTTGGCTGGGTTGCAGTTGGTCTGGGAAATGGGAAGAGCGCTCATGCTGTCGACAAATTGTTTTGCAAGCGTTTTGACGGCATCGCCGCCGCTGGAAAAGCTGCCGCTCCTCGCCACGGTTTTAGCTTTGGCATCATCCATCATCATCGCACTCAAGTAAAACTGGCCCCTGCCGGATGCTGTGACCGTGACGTTAATGAGATATTTTGCATTTATTGCCCTGCCGATCTTTTCCAGCTCATTTTCCCCTGTGAGCAATTCTCTGAACTTTTCATACTCCAACATCTTGTGGATATCTGACTCCTTAATCGGCTGCACGCACGGATATTTGATCTTAAGCTGATTCTGGACCGCGCCTGCAAAGGAATCGGCGATGCTCCCTGCTTCTCCTCCTTGTCCCGCTTTCGGCTCCTGGGAGATGAAGACCGTAACGGTCGAGCTCTGGGACAGAGCTCCCATTGGGGCGATAAGAAAGCTGCAAAACAGAATAAACATGGTTTTCATGTTTCCTCCTGTCTGAAATCCACGGTCGGACATACAGCCCGGCTCCGGGCATTGACTATGTGCGGGTCTATTCATAAGAGTCGCTGTCAATATCGACGCTTTGATAATTCCTAGCACAAGGTACAGCAGCCACATATATCAGGCCTTCACAAACTCCACGCGACGGTTCTCCGCGCGACCTTGTGGCGTGTCATTGGGAGCCAGCGGCTTGGTTTGGCCAAGGCCCTCAGCGGTGAGCCTGTCTGCGGCGATCCCCAGTTTCACCAAAGCGCTTTTCACTGATTCGGCCCGGCGCTTCGAGAGATCGAGGTTCTTGGCAGCATCTCCGGTCGAATCGGTGTGGCCTTCGATGAGCAGTTTCAGCACCGGCTGCTTTTGAAGCGCCGCCGCAACCTCCTTAATCACGTTCACCGACTCGGGCCGCAACTGGTCGCTCCCCGTATCAAACTGGATGGCATGGCTTACGTATCTTCCCGTGGACATGAGCACCTGGTTGATATCCGGTGCTGACTCGGCAATGCGAGCAGTTCCGAGTTCCACCGGTGAATCGGAGGTGAAATCCAGTAGTGCCCGGCTCCAGGGCTTAAGCTCCATCTGGTTCAAGTCCACTGCACGCTCGTCGTTGACATAGAGGCGAATGCGCGCATCCTGATACCACACCGCCAACCGGTTCAGCTTTCCGTACTGGATTTTCACCCGGCCTTCGCCTTGCTTCGACCATCCTTCGTCATTCACATTAAGCGTGGCATAAATCTCATCGGTGTCAAATTGGAATTGAGCAGACCACTGGAAGGTGGAGTCCTGATTCTCGAAAATCCAGCTGAGGTGCCCACCGCTGGCATCTTTGGGGACGAAATCTGTTTCGACCGTGAAGTTCTTGGGCAGGGCTTTTATGTTGGGATAAAGCGTGATCCGGTCGACAAGCGTCAGGCGGCCCGAAGGGCTGAGCTTGGCCGCACCGCCGCGGACTTTCCAGTGGGATGGCGCAGCGCCTTTAACCATGTCGGTGTAATCGTCGTAGAAGACCGCTTTCTCTCCAGGCACGAAGTCGCGCTCTTCGTCGGATTGCCCCTGAGATCGAGCCAGCACGGGCAGAGTCAGGACAACGATCAGTATAAAAGCAAATCTCTTAATGTAGTTCCACATGACTATTCTCCTCGTGTTTCTCGAAGGCCAAAGGCGGTCGGCGCATCATGCAGCTCCATCCAGCAGAAGCCTCTGCCTTGCCGCAACAGACTTGGATTACGGGATCACTTTCTTTGGCTGCAAATATATGCTTCCATAGACCGGCATGCAATCACCATTTTGCGGCCGGAGATAGCAATACGAAATTGCCAGAGGATTGGTTGGCGGAGGATTGGTGACGGTCCGGCTGAAGCCAATTTCCCCTTGTCTCCGGATTCATTGCTGTTCTCCTTTGGAACGGTATTGGGACGGTAATTCTGCGCTGGTCCCGCCCCTCGGAATCCCGATCAGCATAAAGGCATGCTTCGGCTACATCCATGGCAATCAGCTGAAGCCGGAAAAACAGGGCGGGCGATGTCTAAAGCTTTTTCATTCGTCAGGTGCCCGATGCGCTTGAGCAGTTAAGCGAGATCTTCGCCATCGAGGTACTCTATCGAGAGGAAGTGCCATCCGTCGATCTACCCGATGTCGTAAACGCGGCAGATGTTTGGATGATTGAAAGACGAAGCCGCGCGGCTCCCGCTTGAACCGCTCCAGCGCCTGGTGGTCGCTGGCCAGCGCTTCGGGAAAAAACTTCAGCGTCACATGCCGTCCCAGCCGTGTGTCTTAAGGATAGAAGCCCCGCAAGGAGCGGTAGATATTTTTTTGATAAGGTCACAATATTATGCGGGCTCGATGGAATGCTACCGTTTGAGAGCGAGAGTGGTCTCCTTGCCGTCGAGCTCGAAGGTTAGTTCGAATTTTGCCTTGCTGTCCTTGATAGTATCCTCGCTCACGCGGAAATAGAGGTGTCCGGAGACAGGCTTGGCGAAAGTTCCCTCGGGCAGTCCCTTCTCCGACAATTCGAGCGCCATGACAGCTTCGTTTTTAGGATTGGACGGCAAAGAATCACCCATGACAACAGCCACACCGGTTGAAGTGTAGACGCCGCCGGTTCTTCTGGCAGTCCCGGTGGTCGGATCATACCCGCGCCTGCCGGTTTCATAACCAACTCCGACTTGAGGAATGATGGTGATGTCGCGCGTTGATTCCTCCACATTCTGCAGAGAAGCCGCGATCACCTTGGGATTTTCGGAGCGCAATGCGCGATCCTCGCCGGGGATGTAGAGCACAAACTCGCTTGGTTGAATATTGAGGTCTTGCCCTTCCTTAGGGTACAGCGCTACTTCCACAACCAGGTAGTCACGGTCGAATTCTGTTACGAAACGCTGCTTGATCTGGGCATTATTCAGGACCAATGCCCCCAGACCGATGCCGTTCGCTTCCACATGGTTGCGATATTCGGCTGCCTGCTTCAGCGGCACAGTCCCCTGTGCAGCAATTAGCAATGCGGCGGTAAGTATCAAAGTGAAACCTATGGATATGGATTTCATGGCTCAAGGCTCCTTTTGCGGCGCCAGATTCGCATCGACTTTCAAGGTCTTATCGCTCAGAACGTAGACGCGCAATGTAAACGGTTCATACTGGTCGGCCTGGACCTTCAGGTTGTAGGCACCCGGTTCCAGCCAAAGCGTTTTGAGATCCTTTGCTTTTCCTGCCAGGGCATCATCAATAAAAACGTCGGCATCCTTGATGTTGGACCGGAGTTTAATCTCGCCCATACCATCCTGCCGGGAGAAACCAGTATACCAACCCGGGTGATACATCAACGAGGATTGCCGGCCCCACCCATATATTGCAGGATAATAGAATGGTTCGTAAAACCAGGGTTGATAGAAGGAGTATGGGTAGTACGGGTAGTAGGGATAATAGGGATAGTACCCGGAATGCCGGCTGATCCCGGCACCGAAACTGAACCCTCCAAACCGGATGCGGAAGGAGCGGGAGGTCTTGTCCGCCGATTCTTTCGAATTTACCTGTTCTTTTTTCTCGATCTCCTGGGAAGCCTGCGCATAGGTCGGCAGAAATCCCAGAACCAGGCTGAACACCAAAACAATATATAAATATCTGGATTGGGACATCTTCATTCTCCTCAGAGAATATGGGGCCATCTGTATAACAAGTTTTTAGACTATTAGATGGTCCAATTCATAAAAAGGTTCACCGTCCTCTGTGTCCCCGCATTATTAGCCCAGTCGTTGGAAACCTTAATAAAGACACCCAAGGCACAAGGGATAGGAAGGATTGTCTGTCCTTTTGGCTTCAGGTCCTTCATTGGACCTCGAACGCAACCTCTCCGTTCCCTCCCTCGGGTGCTGATAACATGCAATATGTCTGCTTGAATATCTTCGATCCGGTTGCAGGCATATCTTCCAGCGAAATCCTGTTGCCGAAAATGGCTTTTTAATACACGATTACCTTATTGCAGCCACCCTATCGGACCACCGGTGGTTGTCCCCCTCGAAGCAGATTAAAAATTCCGATGCCGGGGAATCCATTATCCTATACGGTCTTTGCTGCCTGTATGAAACAGGTTGCCGTCTCAAGATCCTCTTGCGTTAACCATTTAAAGCTATCCGAAACCTTTATCGAGGAAGAGTTGTCTTTTGATGGCAGAAGGCATTTTATTTCAAAATTATTCTTTTTAAGTAATTGCACATGCCTGCTTAGCGGCAATCGATTTATCAGATAGGGTCTGCCGCCTAATATCAATCGCCAGATGGCATCGGAATACTCCCAATGTCCGTTCCATTTTTTTGATAATCCGTGCGACCTGAAATCAACTGACTGTGAAATATAGCCACCGCACTTGAGCCAGGCATGCATCACCGCATAGGCATTTTCAAGTCTGTCAACGTGTTCGAGAACGGCTTGCGAAATCACAACATCCGCGACATTCTTTTCTATGGTAAATGCATCTTCCCATGGAACGTGATACATAATTGAAACAGGTGCGTCTTCTTGTTTGTTCACGCACTGTTTGTTTACATTTTGAAGAGCTTGTTTTATGAGAGCGATTCTTTCCGATGCAAGCGCTCTACTCAATCGCTTTTCCGGCAATATTTGGAACGGGAATTCATAAGAATCAAGTTTCGGTTCACAGGATGGGAATGCATCAGGACCCGGAATCGCTGTTCGATTTCGAAGAAGCTCAACCAGTTCCTCCAAAATCGTCAGGTTATGCTCTATGTCCGCATATTTGACGATATCCAGAGCATGATATTTTCTTGTGCCGGTCAGAAGTGCCGTCAGACCGACTCCGAGCGAATCCCCTGGGCCAAGTTCAGCAATAACGTCCGGCTGCGTCGATAAACCATACTCATGCGCTTTGACCATATGGCGCAGCCAGACGCTGTAGTAATACTTTGCAGGTAACGGTTTACGTTCCATTACAAAGCCGCGCAAAGACCTGCTCCTGTAAAGCGGGATATATGAACACAACCCTTTGATAATCACTCGCAATGTGTGCATTCTGTTGCTATTCATCAATCCCTCTGTAAATGCTAAATGCTATTATCAACAACCTATACTCAGTTCAAACTAATGAAAGACGCGTTAGGGATAGGAAGGATTGGCTACCGTTTTGGCTTCAGGTCCTTCACTGGACCTCTGACACATACCTCTCCGTTCCCTTCATCGACTGCTGATAACATACAATATGTCTGCTTAAATGTCTTCGATCCGGTTGCAGGGCTATCTTACAGCGAATCCTTTTGCTGAAAATGGCTTTCTAATACACAATTACCTTATTGCAAAACCCCACAGTCGAACTGCCACTGTAATTTTATTTCACGGCCATCCGGATCAATGTAGCGCAAAGGATTATTTCGTGCATATGAATAAAGATTCCAGCTCTGAGGATTTTCGGGATTCTGATCTGCAAATGGAGCATCAGCCGATACAAACCTTCCCTGCGCACCTAAATAATACCTTGCCCCGAAGTAATCGAGGCCCGTTTCGGCGTCCCGTTCTTTGCCGGTGAACTGGCAGGTCCCGGTGGACGCTAGCTGAGAAACATGTGTCGGAGTCCCATCATATCCATAAACGGCAGATCATAGCCCAATAAGTTCCATTCCTGATGACAGTGGAAATAGGGCAGCGTCCCTGGTTTCCTGGGTTTCCCCGCTCTTATGGGTTTACACGTCAGATATTATGCCAATGATCGCAGTGATTTACGGGCGGAGTCCAAAAGATCTTTATAGTTTGGGTCGAAAGGTGCGACCAATTTCTTCTCCAAAATACAAAGAACATTCGCAAGAACCACACGCTCCGCTTCATCTTCGATACATAGACTTTCATTCTGATCAAACGGGGCCAAGAATTCAAACAGGACCAACGCTTCATCATGGGATAATGTCACAGCTATCGCTTCTTCGTCTTTCATACCTGATCTCTTTGGGTAATTTACAATACGGAATTTCGCCATATCTGCTAACGCTTATCACTCTATAGAGAACCACGCGTAAGCACGTTCTTTAATTGTTCGGCATTCAGCTTCCAGCCTGAAATATATTTTCCGGCAGGATCCGTTATCACGTTAAGACCAGTTTCGGGATCAACATAATGAATGACTGGCTTGCCGCGATACGTCCCAACGATTTTCATAGTGGATGGGCTATTGACAAGATTAAGCATAGCTTGTCCAAATTGTTGTGCTGTTTCTGCACCCCGCCCGAAGCGATCAAAAAGATCCTGGATTGTCTCGGCATCCCGTCGAAACCGCCGCCAATTTCCCCTGCAGTATTGGAAAGCGATACGGAAGATTACATCAACTAATAAATTCCGCTGATGGAGCCTAAGGCGAAGCCCTGCCTATTTTTATTTCCTTTCCGGCTCTTTCTTACATAAAATTGCCCTTTGCTTGTTTGAAAATTGAATTTCTGGAATTTTTTCAGTTTACACATCACATTTTATCAGAGGCTGGACGATCGGATGCAGCCGGTGCCGAGCAGGAAAAGGCAAAAAACGCGCTTAAAAGACCTATAAGCTCACAGAACGGCCAACCTGCTATTTGACTGTCATTGCCGCGCTGTGTATGGACGATCTTTCAACGTCATCCAATAAAGTGTTAAGGATCGATAATTATCGCCGGGCACGCTGCATCCAGAAAAACATGCCCGAATGCATACACAGAGCATGCATACCTATGCCTGCCGTATTCTGCGTCCTTTTTCACGGTCCTATGTAAGGCTCCGCAACGCAATCATGGATTGCCGACTGACGCCGTTGCGCGTTCAGGCCTGGGAATCGGAATTAAGACACTCAGTGGTTTCCGGAAAGCGCCGACCTCTTGGATATCCGCCCATTCTTTCGGTATCATGTTCAGTTTTGCGGAAAGAGGAAAATGTGATTGTTTTTAATAATGTCATCAAACAGTTCAGCAAGCAGGTTCTGTTCACCGATCTCAGCTTTCAGATTAATCCGGGAGAGAAGGCCGGGCTGGTGGGGCCCAACGGTTGCGGCAAAACAACGCCTTTTCGCCTGATCAGAGGCGAGGAACAGCCTGATGAAGGCTCTGTTTCAGTTCCCGACAAACTCAGCATTGCCTGCTTCCGGCAGGAACTGGGTGGCGCCGGGGCGGATTATGGCGAACCGGTGATCTATCCAGGGACCTATGAAGAATATACTCACTCCACCGGCCGTGAGGCGCCAGGAGTGCACAGCTGACGCAATAACTTTGCGCAAAAGACTATAATCTGAATTGAGAAGTGCTCGCAGATCAATGAATGGAGAAACCGCTCATGTCAACAAACGGTCCACTGCCCGATGCAACAATGGAACAATTACCCGAGCGCCTGCGCGATGCTGCGGCTCGCGTCGGCTGGACGAGCCTCATGCCCGTCCAGGCACGGGCCATCCCATATCTGCTCGGTATGCGAAATATGATGATTCAGGCCCGGACCGGCAGCGGCAAGACCGGCGCGTTTCTCCTGCCAATGCTGGAAAGGCTTGACCCGGGGCGCCGCCATTGTCAGGCACTGGTCCTCGTTCCCACGCGCGAACTCGCGCGGCAGGTCGGGCAGGAATCGGAGAAATTGTGTGGCAGCGCGGGCTTGCGCACCGTCATTGTATACGGCGGAGTCGGCTATGGGGCTCAAATTGAAGCCCTCAAGCAAGGTGCGCAAATCGTCGTGGGCACGCCGGGACGCACGCTGGATCACCTGCTCAAACGCGCATTTTCTCTCGATGACATCGAGATGCTGATTTTTGACGAGGCCGACCGCATGCTGTCTATGGGTTTTTACCCTGACATGAAACAGATCCAGGGTTACCTGCCCAAACGCAACCTGCAAGCCTGCATGTTTTCGGCCACTTTCCCGGCTTATGTGATGCGTACCGCGCGCGAGTTCATTCGAGAACCGGAATTCATCACGCTCAGCCTCGATCACGTGCACGTGACCGACACGGCGCACGTCTTTTATCTTGTGCCCGGCATGGAAAAAGATCGCAGCCTCGTTCGTCTGATTGAGATCGAGAATCCCTCTTCTGCCATCATATTCTGCAATACAAAGTCCAAAGTGCATTACGTATCGGCGGTGTTGCAGCGCTTCGGCTACGATGCCGATGAGTTGAGCGCCGATCTCTCGCAAAGAGATCGCGAGCGGGTGCTGGAAAAGGTGCGCAAGGGGACGCTGCGGTTTCTGGTGGCAACCGATGTGGCCGCGCGCGGCCTCGATATCCCGGATCTCAGTCACGTGATCCAATACGAACCACCCGAAGATCCCGAAGGCTATATCCACCGCGCCGGACGAACAGGCCGCGCGGGCGCGGCCGGCGTCGCCATCTCCCTGGTGAGCGACCTGGAGAAGATGGATCTCGACCGCACGGCAAAACGCTTCGGTATCGACCTGCAGGAGCGGCCGCTGCCCACCCCCGCTGATGTGGAAGCAATAGTGGCCGAACGCGTCACGGCCCTGCTCGAAGCGCGCCTGCGCAACCGCGATAAGCTGATCATCGAGCGCAGCCAACGCTTCGTGGCGCTGGGCCGAAGTCTCGCCGAGAACGAAGACGAATCAGCCATCATCGCGATGCTGCTGGACGATTATTACCAGCAGACTCTTCATGCACCCCTGCTTCAACCGGCAGGCGCGACAGTTTCTAAAAGGCCACGACACGCGGGCGCGTCCCGTCATGGCCGGAGGTCACGCCGATGAAAAAGCACGGTCCCGCCCTGCCGCCGGAACGTTTGTTTTCCTTCGCGCTGCGCTCCCGCATCCTGATCGTGGGACGCGACACATTGGCACGCAGCAAAAGCAGGCTGCACTTTGTATTGATCACCCATGACCTTTCCGAAACCAGCCGGGCGGAGATTCTCACGGATTTTGATCATTACCCGGTAGTACAGAATTACACCACGGAAGAACTGGAAAAATTTTTCGGCATCAAGGGAGTAAAAGTGATCGGATTTGAGAAGTCCGCTCTTGCCCAGTCGCTCTACGCGGGATTGAAGGAACACCGGATCAACAGTCCTGTAAAACGCCCCGCAGAATATCAACATCGTCCTTAAGTGATCGACCACGGCTAGAAGCCGTGGCTTCAGCCTGCCCCGCACAGCGGGGCGCTTTTTGATATCTCGGGGTCGGGGTCGGTATC
>JAFGIY010000145.1 GCA_016929335.1 Acidobacteriota bacterium
CTCAGTTCCAGTGTGGCCGTTCGCCCTCTCAGGCCGGCTACTGATCGTTGCCTTGGTGGGCCGTTACCTCACCAACTAGCTAATCAGGCGCGAACCCCTCCTCAAGCAACTTGCGCTTTTGATCTCCAGATCATGCGACCCGGAGATGTTATGCGGTATTAGCACCGCTTTCGCGGTGTTATTCCACACTCAAGGGTAGGTTGTTCACGTGTTACTCACCCGTCTGCCACTTTACTCGTGAAGTTGCCCCCACTTTCTCGTTCGACTTGCATGTGTTAGGCACGCCGCCAGCGTTGATTCTGAGCCAGGATCAAACTCTCCAATTAAATTCGAAGAGTCCTGAATTTTATAAATTCAGGCAACTGGTTACTTCTTGGAATAGGTGTTTTTGGACACGCACTATCTAGTTATCAAAGATCTGAGCAGTCATAAATCAGATGATAAATTATCCAACCTTTCAATGGGCTGAGATTTTACCCGATCTATGACCGACGAAGGATTTACCCAATCAGAAGACTGAGAAACCCGCCTCCCAACTTCATTCCTTTGTTGAGAAGCGAGTTACCATATTAAATCCGGCAGCTCATCTTGTCAAGCGGGTTAATGATTCATCAGGAGAACATTAACTCGATTCAACAAAAAACGAAGCGTCTTTCTTTCAAATAGCCTCTACAACCTCAATCTCATTGATTGAGAGGCCGTCATAATACCCATCCGACCCCATCCTGTAAAGACCAAAATTCATTAAACTTAACTTTTTTCTCCAAAACCGCCCTTTATATTGAGCCGGCGCTTATTTTATCCAGAACCAGCGCGATTGCACGCCAGTATATCTGATGCTCCTGCTCCAGAATTCGAGCCGAAAGCGTTTCCTCCGTATCTCCCTCCAAAACCTCCACGGCTTTCTGCAACAGGATAGGCCCTGTATCCACACCCTCATCCGCGATATGGACCGTACAACCTGAGACTTTCACTCCATGCCGCAGAGCCTGGCGCTGCGCATGAAGTCCGGGGAAGGAAGGCAGTAGCGCCGGATGCATATTCAGAACTCTGGAAGGATAGGCTTTCAGCAGTTCCGGACTGAGTATTCGCATAAATCCCGCCAAACAAATAAGCGCCGGATCAAAAGAGCGGAGTGTCTTCACAAGCATCTTATCGTATTCAACACGCTCTATTCCCTTGGAAGGCAGACAAATCGCGGTCAAACCGAATTCTTTTGCCCGCACCAGTCCGGCAGCTTCAGGCATATTGCTGATCACACAGCAAATTTCGGCATTTAAGTCGCCTCGGCTTATCGCATCATGGATAGCTACGAAATTTGAACCGCGCCCCGATAAAAGTATCGCCAATCTCCGATTTTCCATCTCTTCACCTATGAAGGAAATGCCGCTGAATCCCTGCCCCTGCCTCAGATTCCCGAAGGAGCATAAGATTGAAACGGACGCGCATGATTTTCCACCCTGCCATTCAACACCGCAATTTATCTGTCTTTCGCCTCCTCAAAAAGGCTCCTCTGCCTGTCTTCAACGGTTATTTCCGTGGGATAAATGTCCGTAAAACACGCCGTACAATATTGCTTTTTGTCTTCTACCGATTGTAGAACAGAATCAAGACTCAGATAATTCAGAGAGTCCGCGCCGATAAATTTGCATATTTCTTCCACGGATTTTGTGGAGGCGATGAGTTCGTGTCTGGTTGGGATGTCGATACCGTAGTAGCAGGGCGCAATGATCGGCGGCGAGGTTATTCGAACGTGTATCTCATTTGCGCCGGCGGCCCGGATGATATGCATGATTTTCCTGCTTGTCGTTCCGCGAACAATGGAATCGTCAATCAGCACAATCCGTTTCCCTCGAAGTATCTCCCGAACAGGATTGAGCTTTATCTTAACTCCAAAGTTCCGAATGGACTGCTTCGGTTCAATGAAAGTTCTCCCGATGTAGTGGTTGCGTATCAAGCCGAACTCGAGGGGAATCCCGCTCTCCTGCGAATAGCCGATTGCCGCTGAGACGCCGGAATCCGGCACCGGGACAACAACATCCGCATCCGCAGGATACTCTCGGGCCAGGAATTTCCCCATCTCCCGCCGGCTTGTATTCACGGTCCGGCCGAAAACCAAGCTGTCAGGACGGCTGAAATAGATATGCTCGAAAATGCAATGAGCCGGCTTATCCTTCGGGAGAGGCATTTGTGATTCCAGGCTGTTTTCTTCTATCCTTACGATTTCGCCCGGTTGGACATCACGGACGTATTCCGCGTTGATCAGATCAAAGGCGCACGTTTCCGAAGCCACTGCGTAGGATCCATTCACCCGGCCGATGCATAGCGGACGAAATCCGCGAGTATCTCTCGCGGCCAGCAGATATTCGGGAGTTAAAAGCAAAATCGAAAAAGCTCCCTGCACCATTCGAAGAGCTTCCACAAATGCTTCCTGCAGCGTGCGGCGGCGGGATCGTGAAATCAGATGCAGAATCACTTCGCTATCGCTTGTCGAATGGAAAATAGCGCCGTCTCTCTCCAATTCGTGTCTTAAATACGCGGCGTTTGTCAGATTTCCATTGTGTGCCAGTGCGATCGGCCCCCGCCAGGAACTGATCAGTATCGGTTGTGCGTTCCATTCCGCGCTCTCGCCTGCAGTCGAATAGCGCACATGCCCGATTGCGGAATCCCCGCTGAGGCGCTCGAGCCGGGATTCGTCAAAAACATCCGCCACATAACCCATGCCCTTTTCAATATGCAGCTTTTGGCGGTCGGAACTGACGATACCGGCAGATTCCTGGCCGCGATGCTGCAGTGCATAGATGCCGAGATAGGCAATCCGCGCGGCTTCGGGATGAGCTACGATTGCAAAAACACCGCATTCTTCATTCAGCTTATCCAGAGACACTGTTTTTCCCTTTTCCGTTTAAATTCCGCCCGCTGTTTTGGTCGTACTCCTTGGTGGGGTCCGCTATCTTTAAACTATATTATACACAACTGGAAATGAGGCTTGATCGAAAACAATTGAAAGAACATAAAGAAGCCTCTATCTTAGACTTCGCCGACGATGAGTATTGATATACCATAGGGTTTGCTACCCCGACTGGCCGTTGTCCATGAAACGGATTCGACCGACCGATAGATCCACCGGGCAGAAAAGGTACAGACATCGAAAGGAGTATCGGTTGCGCACAATATACCGGATTGGAGAGATTTTATGGCGCGGTAAAGAGCATCGGGAGCAAGCGGGATGTTGTTTAAATAATGCAAGAAAGGACATTGAAAAATGCCGGACGTAGACAGCACAAAGGAAAGCAAAGAATATTGCCTGGATATTCCCGCCAGGAATACTCCGTTTTTTTTAAAGGGCTCCAATTCGCTGGATTGGGGAATGCAAAATCGTCTGGCACGAGTTTTTAATCCGGCTTCAGGCAAAACGGTGATGCTGGCCATTGATCATGGCTATTTCCAGGGCCCGACTTCCGGACTGGAGCGCATTGACGTCCGTATCGTGCCGCTTCTCCCTTTTGCCGATGCCCTGATGCTCACACGCGGAATATTGCGGACCACGATTCCGGCCTCCTTCGGGAAGGGCATCGTCATTAGAGCAAGCGGCGGTCCAAGCATTTTAAAGGAACTTTCAAACGAACAGATTGCCGTCGATCCGGAAGACGCCGTTCGGTTGAATGTCGCGGCAATGGCAGTCCAGGTGTTCATCGGCGGCGAATTTGAAACGCAATCCGTTCATAACATGACGCGTCTTGTGGATCTCGGAAACCGCTATGGGATTCCCGTGCTCGGTGTAACCGCCGTCGGCAAAGATATGACGCGCGACGCCCGATACTTCCGTCTGGCCTGCAGAATCTGTGCAGAACTGGGCGCTCATTTTGTAAAAACCTATTACATTGAAGAAGGCTTCGAAACCGTTACCGCCTCCTGTCCCGTGCCGATCGTCATGGCCGGCGGCAAAAAACTCCCCGAGATCGAGGCTTTGGAAATGGCATATAAGGCTATCCAGGAAGGAGCCGCCGGCGTGGATATGGGAAGAAATATCTTCCAATCCGATGCTCCCGCGGCAATGATTCAGGCAGTGCGGAAGGTGGTCCACGAGCGTTTCAAGCCAAAAGAAGCTTTCGAGTTTTATCAGAGCCTGAAAAGCGACAAGAAATAATTCTCTTGCGAAGCGATATTCGCTTTTTACTCTGATTGCCCATAATCGGAACAGAAACGCTTATATGTGCAGACCGTGGATCTACTCCTAATATATTGAGGCGGGAGCGTTATGGAAAACCGCTGGTCGGATGAAAAAGCAGCACAATTCATAGAAAAATATGGTGGAAGATGGGGCCGGGATCTGGCCTTGAGGCTTTTTGCGGCATCTCTGATTGGCGCCGAAGATAAGCTGGTTCTGCACGGCGGCGGAAATTCTTCTGTTAAAACAGACTTCACGAACATATTGGGCGAGCACATACCGGCGATATTCGTCAAGGCTTCCGGATATAACATGGCTTTTATGGAACCGGATGGTTTCACAGGCATGGATTTGAATTATCTGAAAAAGCTGCGAGTCCTGTCGGAGCTTTCAGATGAGGCGATGGTAAATGAATTCCGCACGCATTTCATCAATGCTCATTCTGCGACTCCATCCATAGAAACGCTTGTCCATGTGTTCATTCCCGATAAGTTCGTTGACCACACGCATCCGGACGCGATCCTTGCCCTGACGAATCAAACGGAAGGGGAAAGGCTGATCAGGGAAGCTTTGGGAGAGGATATTGCCCTGCTCCCCTATTCACCGCCCGGATTTAAGCTGGCCAAAGCGGTGGCAGACAGACCGGACCAGAATCCGTCTGTGCGGGCTATTGTATTGATGCGGCACGGTCTGATAACCTGGGGGAACACGGCGCGCAGTTCCTATGACGCTATTGTAGATCTGGCCAATCGTGCAGAAAGATATCTTCAGGAGCACGCCCTTCATCCAATCGCACCTCGGAGCACAACCTCTATTTCCGTGGCGGAAGAAAGATTTGCGGATATCGCCCCCATGATTCGCGGACTGCTCGCCAGACCGACAAGAGATTCCGACCATCCCTGGGAACGATCGATTCTACTACCCCTGATTAGCAGGGATGTTTTGAGTCTTGTGGATTCGGACCGCGGCAAAGAGGTCGCTCTAACGCCACCTTTGACGTCGGACCATCTCATTCGGACGAAGCCTTTTTACCTCTGGATCGATGCCCCTGATTTCGATAGTCCCGACAGGCTCCGCGAGCAATTTTCAAAAGCTATCCGCGACTACTCTGCCGCCTACGATTCATACGTTAATCGATATGCGGAGAATATGCCTCAAGGCATAGAACGTATGGATTCTTCGCCCAGGATTATTCTCGTGCCGGGGCTCGGAGCAGTGTGCGCAGGAAAAGACGTTGCCGCCGCAAGCATCAACAGAGATATTGCAGTGCATACACTATTGGCAAAAGCTCAGATCGCCGCGATGGGGACATATAGCGGGATGGAGGAGAAGGATCTGTTCGATATGGAGTATCGAATCCTCCAGCACTCGAAACTACAGGCGGGGAAACCGCTCCCCATGGAACGCCAGGTTGCGCTTATCACGGGCTCGGCCGGTGCGATTGGATCGGGTATTGCTCATGAACTCCTCGAGCAGGGATGTCATGTCGCTGTCACGGATCTGGCCGGTGATGCGCTTGCCGGCTTTGGCATCGAACTAAAAAATAAATACGGATCCCGCGCTCTGGCCATTCCTCTGGACGTCACCGATCCCAAGTCGGTTGCAGAAGCATTCCGCTCTGTCTATCGGACATGGGGCGGCCTTGATCTGGTGGTTTTAAACGCCGGGATCGCTCATGTTTCATCGATTTCCGAAATGAGCCTTGAGTCCTTCCGCAAGCTCGAAAAAATAAACGTCGATGGAACGCTGATCATGCTTTCCGAGTGCGCGCGCCATTTCAAGCTTCAGGGAACGGGCGGAGACATCGTAATGGTTTCGACCAAAAACGTGTTCGCGCCGGGCGCCCGTTTTGGCGCTTACAGCGCAACCAAGGCGGCCGGCCATCAACTGGCCCGCATAGCGAGTCAGGAGTTTGCCGAAATGAACGTCCGCGTAAATATGGTTTCCCCGGACGCTGTCTTTTCGCATGGCGCGCGAAAATCCGGTCTATGGATGGAGATCGGGCCCGAGCGGATGGCTGCACGCGGATTAAGCCCCGAAGGACTTGAAGAATATTACCGGAACCGAAATCTTCTTAAAGCAAGAATAACTGCCCGGCATGTGGCCAAAGCGGTCCTCTTCTTTGCGACGCGGCAGACCCCTACTACCGGAGCCACGATCCCTGTAGACGGCGGTCTTCCCGATGCCACGCCACGATAGTCGTTAGTCGTTGGCCGTTAGTGCTGCTGACCAACGGCTATCACTCATTGAACTGCAGCGGAGAAATGCACCGATGATTGGACAACTGAGAGGACAGCTCCTACACAAAAAACCCAATTCCCTTCTGCTCGATGTCCACGGTGTCGGGTATGAAATATTTATTCCTCTCACAAGCTTTTACGAACTCCCTGCCGAAGGGAATGAGGTCACGCTTAAAATTCATACGCATGTGCGCGAAGATGCGCTCACGCTGTTCGGATTCCTCACACAACGGGAAAAGGATTTTTTCCTTAAGCTGATATCCATCAGTGGAATCGGGCCGAAGCTCGCAATCGTCATCCTGTCCGGCGCACCCGTAGAAGAACTGGCTCAAGCCATAGCTTCCGGCAATCTTGCAAGACTTACAGCAATTCCCGGTGTCGGCCGCAAAACCGCCGAAAGGGTGGTGCTCGAACTGAAAAGCCTGGTTACGCCTTTTCTTCTGCCGGAGCAAATCGAGGCAGCAAAAGAAGGCAGCATCCCTACGGCGCTCGAAGAGGATATCTTGTCCGCACTTACCAATCTGGGTTATCCTCGATCTGCAGCTGAAAAGGCTCTTGCCGTGGTTCTCCGTTCTGCGGAGTGCGAACGCACGTTCGAAGATGTTTTGCGCAACACCCTGCGGCGGCTGGCCGGTTAAATCGGACCTTTGATATGTCAAAACATGAATTGCCGCATACTCTCCTGAACCCGGTTATCTATGCGGAAGAAAAATCGTTTGAGCAAAGCCTCCGGCCTCAGACTCTCCGTCAATATATTGGGCAGCAGAAAGTAAAAGATAATATCGAGATCAGCATCCACGCCGCGCTGAAGCGACAGGAAGCGCTTGATCACGTGCTGTTGTACGGTCCTCCGGGACTGGGCAAAACAACTCTGGCAACCATCATCGCCAATGAAATGAAGGTTAATATCCGCACAACCAGCGGTCCGGTTATAGAAAAGCGCGGAGACCTCGCCGCAATTCTCACCAACCTCAAGCCAAATGACGTGCTATTCATCGATGAAATTCACAGGCTGCATCCTTCGATCGAGGAAATACTTTATCCTGCCATGGAGGATTTCTATATCGACCTTATTATTGGAGAGGGCCCCGGAGCACGGAGCATTAAGATGCCGCTCCCTCATTTTACACTGGTGGGCGCCACCACAAGAGCGGGACTCCTGACCGCACCTTTACGGGGACGATTCGGAATCATTCATCGACTCGAATTTTACAGCAGTGATGATCTGAGCACCATCGTTCATCAATCGGCGAGGACGTTAGGCGTGGAAATCGATAAGGAAGGGGGCCTCGAAATCGCTTCAAGAAGCCGCGGGACACCACGCATCGCAAACAGGCTCCTCCGCCGGGTACGCGATTTTGCGGAGGTTAAGGCCGACGGACGGATCAACCGTTCCATCGCAATGGATGCCCTGGCCATGATGGACGTGGACACCTACGGCTTTGACGAAATCGATCGCAAGTTGATGCTGACCATTCTGGAAAAATATAGCGGCGGGCCGGTCGGCGTGGGGTCCCTTGCAGCATCGATTAACGAAGATGAGGACGCGATCGAAGATATTTATGAACCCTACCTCATCCAGATCGGATTCCTTGACAGGACTCCTCGCGGTCGCATGGCTACCCGCAAAGCCTTTGAACACTTCCGAATTTCCCTGCCAGGCAATCAGAAGAAGCTCTTTTAAGGGGCAGAGGGGTAAAGGGAAGAAGAGGAATTGCCTATATCTTGTATTATACCTTTGTCTTCTTTTCTCTTTGCTACTGTCGATCATTGGAAAACGCATTTGTATAAGCTTAGTCATGAAACTTGCTCGCGCTTCAATATTTTCCTCGGCGAATACGAGCATTAACAATAGCATGCAGCATAAGCCCATTTTTTGACCTATAGAAAGCAGGGAAATATTTCCCGGCGGCCGCCGTCCAATCTCCAAGGCATACTTATCGGAAGTTTATGAGCCGGCGACTTGGGAGATTTCATAACCGGTAGGCAGCTTCTGTTACTTATCCTTAGCCGGTTGGGCCGGACGTTGGAAGCTAATCTGCCTTGCTGCATAGGTGTATTTAAAATCGTTTTCTAAAGCCAAAATTCTGCAG
>JAFGIY010000146.1 GCA_016929335.1 Acidobacteriota bacterium
CGAAACCGAAGCACAGGACATTTCCGCCTATATTCCGACCAACTTGATTTCCATCACGGATGGGCAGATATACCTCTCGCCGTCGCTGTTCGAATTGGGCGTGCTGCCCGCGGTCGATGTCGGGAAATCCGTTTCACGGGTCGGCGGAAAGGCGCAGCGCGCTGTCTATCGTGGAGTGGCGGGCGACCTCAAACTCGCTTATGCGCAATTTGAGGAACTCGAAACCTTTTCACGATTTGGCGCCCGCCTGGATGAGGACACCCGCAGGATTATCGAGCATGGACGGCGAATCCGCGCCTGCCTCAAACAGCCGGAATTCGCCCCGTTGCCTGTACCCGCTCAAATCGCCGTCCTGCTGGCGTTGACCGCAGAACTCTTCGACCGTGTGCCGCTTGACCAGATGACGGACGCCGAGCAAGCTGTGCACGAGGCGGCCGCGGACATCCCGGCGGAGGTGAGCGAGCGATTGAATACCGCCGACAAATTGAGCGACAAGGATCGCGAAACAATCATCGAAATTGCCGGCAAAGCGCTTGCACCTTTCCAGCCCAAACCTGAAGTCATACCCAAGCCGGAAGACACAACAAAGGTCAAAGGCAACATATGATGCCGGGAAAGCAAACATGATGAGACATGCAGAAAAGCACCGGACTCAGCGCATCGGTAGGCTTCGCGCTGCTGGGTTTCTTGGCGGCTATCGCCGGAGAGGATCACCGGTGTGGAATTCTATCGGGCGCGCAACCCTTTTGGGGCGCACGGGCGGTGGCGTTGACGGCTGGAGTGCGAGCCTTGTTTAGGAGGATCCTTTGAACGACTTGGCCAGGAGTGGCGGCAGCCGTTATTGTTAAGAAATTATTGATTTTGTGATGTGACTGAATCACGAAACAGGAGGCAGAAAATGACACAGAAGAGGACTTTGCTTACCGTCGAATCACTTGCCGAGTTGACGTCGGCTCATCAGCCGCCGTGTCTCTCGCTTTATCAGCCGACCTATCGGAACCGTCCCGAGAATCAGCAGGACTTAATCCGGTTTCGCAATCTTGTAAAGGGGCTGGAGACATCGCTCCGGCAGAAGTATCCGGCCGTCGATACCAGGCTTCTTCTGGAACCGTTTGACGCCCTCGCTCAAGATCGTGATTTCTGGAATCACACGTTGGATGGATTGGCAGTGCTGGGCGGGCCGAGCCTGTTCCGAGCATTCCAGCTTCAGCGACCGGTTGCCGAATTGGCAATCGTGGCCGATAGCTTTCACATCAAGCCCTTACGACGCTTTCTGCAAACGGCCGGTCGCTACCAGGTTCTCGGACTGAGCCTGCAAAAGGTCCGGCTCTTCGAGGGGAACCGCAACGCGCTCGACGAGATCGATCCGGCTCCGGGAGTTCCGCGGACAATCAGCGAGGCCCTGGGTGATGAGCTGTCCGAGCCACACCAGGCTGTCGCTTCCCATGGCGGTGTGGGCCAGGGGAGCACACCCATGCACCACGGCCACGGCGGGAAGAAGGACGAAGCGGACATGGATGCGGAGCGGTTTTTCCGTGCCGTCGACCGCGCACTGATCAATCACCATTCCCGGCCGTCGGGCCTTCCGTTGATCCTGGCGGCATTGCCGGAGCACCATCATCTGTTCCGCCGGATCAGCCATAATCCGTTTCTGATTGCGCAGGGACTCACTATCAATCCCGATGCGCTGCCGATTGATGAGCTTCGGGAACGCGCCTGGCAAGTCGTCGAGCCGCAGTATCAGGCGGGGCTGGCTGCACTGGCCGACGAGTTCGAGGTGGCGAAGTCCAATGGGCTTGGCAGTGACGACCTGGCGCAAGTCGCTCAGGCTGCCGCCGCCGGGAAGATCGCGACGCTGCTGATCGAATCCGACCGCCAGATCGCCGGCTGGCTCGACGGAGCGACGGGCCGGATCGAGGTTGCGGATCTTGGCCACCCGCAAGTCGACGACCTGCTCGATGATCTGTGCGAGCTGGTCGGTAAGATGGGAGGCCGAGTCACGGTCATTCCGGCGGAACAGATGCCCGGGCAAACAGGATTGGCTGCGATATATCGGTATTAATCCGATCACAGTCACGAAAGGAAAACACCATGCAAATCCAAATCAATACCGACCATAACATCGAAGGTCACGAGCCGCTGGCCGCTCATGTCCGTGGCGCAGTGAAGAGCAGCCTGAGCCGGATAAGCGATTCCATCATGCGAGTGGAGGTCCACCTGAGCGATGAGGACAGCCACAAAGGCAGCCCGAACGACAAGCGTTGCATGATTGAAGCCCGCCTCGCGGGCCGCCGGCCCATCGCGGTCACACACCAGGCAGCGACCCTGGACCAAGCCGTCGACGGCGCGGCAGATAAGCTGGCCAGATTGATTGAGAGCACCCTCGGGCGGCTGCACGATCAAAAGAATCGCAGGATTGATCCGCCACCAGCCGGACCGAAGCTTATAGGGCAGTCATGAGCGACACCACGGCGAGTATGCGCCGTAAGATCGGGGTCGCCGGGGATCTTCAGTCCGTCGTCCGCACCATGAAGGCCCTGGCCGCTTCGAGTATCGGACAATACGAACAATCCGTGCGCGCATTGGGAGACTACTATCGCACCGTGGAGTTGGGGTTGGGCCTCTGTTTCCGGGGCGCCGGTTCATCGGCATTAATGACCGGAGAGACAAGGCCAACTCATGCGGGCGCGATTGGAGCGGTCGTGTTCGGTTCAGACCAGGGACTGGTGGGCCAATTTAATGATGTGGTGAGCGATTATGCGGTCAAGATGCTGGCGAGCCTTCCTGCCAAAGCCGAGGTCTGGGCCGTTGGTGAGCGCGTTCATGCGCGCCTGGTGGACGCAGGCTTGTCACTGATGGGACTCTTCACCGTGCCGAATTCCGTCAAGGCCATTACCCCGCTGGTTGGACAGATTCTCGTGGAGAGTGAGACGCGCCACGGCCAGGGTGCAGTTGCCGAACTTCATCTCTTCTACAACCGCCCCACATCCGGGGCGATTTATTCGCCCGTCAGCCAGCGACTGCTGCCGCTGGACGAAAGCTGGCGGCGTAAGCTGGCTGAACTACCCTGGCCGACGGGAAACTTGCCCGAGGTCATGGGTGACGGCGCCGCAACCTTGCGGGCGCTCATCCGCGAATATCTTTTCGTTTCTCTCTTCCGGGCGTGCGCCGAATCCCTTGCGAGCGAGAACGCGAGCCGCCTGGCAGCAATGCAACGCGCCGACAAAAACATCGACAAATTGTTGGAGGACCTCAATAGGACATTCCATCGTTTGCGCCAAAGCGGCATCGACGAGGAATTGTTCGATGTCATCTCCGGCTTCGAAGCGCTGAGCGTTGAGGAGAAATGAGGCGCATTGGCAATGTTGATCGATGAAATCCTTACTAACGAAGAGAATCTGCGACGTATTGTTTGCATCGCTGCAGAACCGGGATTAATCACGGCTCTGGGCTACCTCGACGGCTGCCGCAGCGCGTGGTTGCCGATGAATTTGATCCAGGCTCAGCGCGACTATTTCGGCGCTCACCCCTATGAGCGGATCGATGCCAAAGGGACGTTTCACATGGAATGGAAGAAGAATTGAGGCCTATGAAAACGAAGGACCAACCGCGGCCGATATAGGGATTCCGCAGTTATGTCCAAGCTCAATTGTATTGCCCACTTGTAACTCGACTGAGTCTTTTTAACCTTACGGCGCCTCGCTAACCGCATAAGAAAAAGCGGCGGTAGACTATCGCTGATTTCTTTCCATCTTTTCGAGTGCGTCGATCGCCTGAAGCCGATCGTCCATCTCCATACTACAACCCCCCTGAGTTTCCTTAATCCTCAGGAAAAAGGCTCGTAGAGGACCGTATCCTACAGCCTTTGCCGCCAGGGCGTCGGCGGCTTTTTCCTGCATGGGATCGCGCATGATCCATTGATCGCAACCGCAGGCGCCGTCATCGCTGACCAAATGCGCCATCTCGTGCGCCAGGATGCCCTCCAGGGCAAGCGTGTTTGCCAGGAGTTTTATAAACGTTCGGGATATTACAATCTTTCCCTTGCCATCAACCGATGAACTGCCGGCAATATACGCGGCATTGTTGCCTTCTTCGGCAATGTAGAAATGGGGAATGTCTCTGCGCCCGAAGGCAGAAGCAACTCTCCGCATGACCTGATGCTCCGGACCCCCAGTAGTCTCCTTTGCCCGTGCGGCGCGGAAAAACCTGTTTTCACAGCTCACCTGAGCCGTCAATGCCTTTGAAGGAGCGTCATTGCTCTTGATCAGGCTGAGCTTTCCTGCCGGCAAAACACTTGTCCCCAATAGGATGCCAGCAAAAACCGGGATCAGTCTCATATAGCCTCTCTGCCAATCCAATAGGTATATCCCTTGTTATCGGAAGGAAGCCGGATTGCGATATGGGAATAACACACCGGAAGAGAAGGCGTGGACAGGGGGACTTACGACGCTATATTGATAAAAATGTATCAGAGCCGCAGATATTGGCTGGTCGAAGCGCCTTTATTAATTGCTTTCAATATGGAACATAAAAATGGCTCAATCCCGGGCTCAATGATTTTCCACGAGATCAAGGTATCTGAATTTAGCGAAGTTCTATCAAAAACATTTTCATTCCCTTCACTCCATCGATTACGGCCTGCTGTAAGCAGCTCAGCAATTGAGCAATATTGACCCGGCGCATGAGCCATACAGAACTGACACGCCCAATGCCTCAGCGTATAAAGGATGCATGCCTCAAGATGCCTGCTATGCAAGGCGGGAGGTGGATGCCAGACGGGAGCAAGATGCTCGCACTAGAGCTTTTCATCATGATGAAGTCCGGTTGCGAAGCAGAGCTCGAAGAGCTGGTGAATAATTGACGGAGGTGAAATATGTCAACGGGAACTTTAATTATACTTATTCTTGTGGTTTTGTTTTTGCTCGGTGGCGGGGGTTATGGATACTCACGTTGGCGCAGGTAGCGCTCGTCGGTAACCCAAGTGCGCTTCCTCGAATCCCCGGACAGGCTCCTGGACGGAGCGCCCAATGACGTTCTATTTGATAGTCTGCGTGGTCGCTATGACATTCCTGGGCAGCACGGTGATTCAAAGCGAACGGACTGCGAATCCCTTTGTCGTTTTGAAGGACCTCATGATTGCGTTCTTTGAATGGATCGGTGACTTGGGAATCTTTTGTGTGCGTCTGGCACGCGTGGTCTTTGTTCCTCCCCACGAAGGGCGGGAACTTCTGCGTCAAATCGATGCGGTGGGACCAAAATCATTTATGCTGGTTGCACTCGCGGGCGCCGCAACGGGAGCGGTTCTTTCTTTGCAAACCCGCGATAGCTTGATGCGGATGGGCGCCGGATCCCTGCTTCCTTCCGTCATTGTGTTCTCCCTCATCAAAGAGACCGGACCCATCATCACAGCTTTGATCATGAGCGGGCGCGTGGGGGCGGGAATCGGCGCGGAGCTCGGTTCGATGAAGGTCACCGAACAGATTGATGCGATGGAGGCCTCAGCCGTCAATCCTTACAAGTACCTGGTGTGGACCAGAGTATTGGCGTGTATCTTAATGCTGCCCCTGCTCACTTTGGCGGCAGATCTATTCGGAATTCTCGGAGGCTGGGCAACCAATGCGCTCATGGAGCCAGTCTCGCTGCGTCTTTTCATCGAGAATGGCTTCAAGACGGTGACATTCAATGATTTTTTGCCGCCTACTTACAAGACCGCGATCTTTGGTTTCATTATCGGTGTCGTATCCTCCTTCCAGGGCATGCGCACACGGGGAGGCACCGAAGGCGTGGGACGTTCCGCAACCAGCTCCGTGGTTCTTTGCTCACTCTTCATTATTCTGGCTGATGTCTTGATGGTCCGGATCATTCAGGTGCTTTTCCCATGATGAATAGCGGCGACAACAACGAAGCTCGAAACAATGAACCGGCAGTTGTGATTCAGGATTTGCGCAAGTCCTTCGGCCGGCAGAAGGTGCTGGATGGAATCGGCCTGCAGGTTGCCAACGGCGAGACCGTGGTCGTGCTGGGACGAAGCGGGACAGGGAAGAGCGTCCTATTGAAACTGCTGATTGGCCTGCAAAAAGCAGACTCCGGTTCTATCCGCGTTCAGGGACGGGAAATAACGACTTTGCATTTCAAGGATTTAAACCAAGTCAGGGGAAAAATAGGATTCTTGTTCCAGCAGGCCGCACTCTACGACTCGTTGAGCATCGAAGAAAATGTTGCCTTTCCCCTGGACCGGCACTCAGACCTCCAGCGTGGGGAGCGAAAAGAGCGAGTCCGCGCGCTGCTCGAGACAGTCGGGATGGAGCAGCACGGAAAGAAGCTCCCGTCGCAGATCTCCGGAGGGATGAAAAAACGCGTCGGATTGGCGCGCGCCCTCGCTCTGGAACCTGAAATTATGCTCTTCGATGAACCGACGGCGGGGCTCGATCCGATTACGGCCGCCGAGATCAATCAGTTGATCCTCGGCCTGCAGGAAAAACACAAGATCACATCGATAATAGTGACTCACGATATTCGCGGCGCCAGAACCGTTTCTCACAGGCTCGTTCTGTTGAATGAAGGAAGTATTGTGGCGGAAGGAACTTTCGAAGAACTCAAAAAAAACCGGGATCCGTTCGTTGCTCAGTTCTTATTGGGCGACTTATAAAGGGAGCATATGTCCAGAGCGTTTTGGGTGGGGGTTTTCATTGTAGGCACGTTGCTCATTCTGGCCGGCGGAGTCTTCCTGATCGGTCGCACGGAGTTTCTCTTCAGTTCGACGTATCGGCTGAAGGCCGAATTCTCAAATGTGGTTGGACTGGTTCGGGGCGCCGAGGTACGAATTGGGGGCGTTCGCCAGGGGACCGTGGGGGACATCGTTCTCCCGAAGCGGCCCGGCGACAAAGTCATTGTCGCGGTCGATTTGAAGAGCGGGACACAGAACATCGTCAAGAAGGATTCCACCGCAGCCATTAAGTCGGAAGGGCTATTGGGCAGCAAATACGTGGAAGTGTCTTTCGGATCGAACGATGCGGAGAAGCTAAGGGATGGAGATACCATCGCGAGCGAGCTTCCTCTGGACATCTCGGATCTGATGGAAACTTCCAGCGAAGTCCTGGACTCGGCCAAAAACGCAATGCAAAACGTCGAATCCATCACGGCCAAGATAGATCAAGGGGAGGGAACCATCGGGTCCCTCATCAACGACAAGCGAATGTACAATCAGGCTACCGCGGCGACAGCCCAGGCGCAGGCCGGCGCGATGGCATTTGACGAAAACATGCAAGCGCTAAGTCACAATTTCCTTTTAAAGGGGTTCTTCAATCGCCGGGGATATGAGAATTCGGCCGATCTTACCAAGTATGCAGTCTCGCGGCTGCCGGCCGGATCGACCATCAAGACGTTCGTCTATGCGGGTGATAGGATTTTCGACAAGAAGAATACGGCGAAGCTCAAAAATAAAAAAGAACTGAACGAAGCCGGGAAATATCTGGAAGCACACTCCTTCGGCCAGGCAGTGGTGGCAGGTTATTCCGGGATGAAGGGTGATTCGGGAAAGAACAAAGTTCTTATGCAGGCTCGGACGATGGTGGTTCGCGAGTACCTCGTTCAAAACTTTAAACTCAATGACACTCACCTGGTGACCATCGGCATGGGTGAGAGTAATGAGAGTGGCGACAGCGGCAAAATTGAAATCCGCGTTTATCCGGCCGGCGCGATTGCGTCTCCAGTTCAGAAGAAGGGCGCCGAGAAGCGCTGACTCGTCCTTTCCCGCGGGTACAGAATATCGCAACAGGATTTTTGTCGAATTCAAGGCCACTGCCGGCTCTGCGATTCATTTGCGGGCGATGGTTTTCAATCGACGGAGCCGATTTTCTCCTGGATTCTCCCGACCTTGTTTCCATCCCTGCCTTCCAATGTGGGATCCTTCAGCGGTTTCCCCAATCGTTTCTTTGTTTTGCGCTTATTCTTATCGTTGGTTTTTGCTTTCATGATAATCCCCTGTGGGCCGTATCGTTTTTGGAGTCTTAGAGGCTTCGAGTCTTGGAGTTCATAGAACTCAAAGACCCGAAGGCTCCACGCTTGAATAATTCGCGTAAATGCCCAGTACTGCAGCTTGTTTTTGAGCCATGCTGCACTCTCCTTTCATAACGTTATAATTTGTTTGCCCCGCTTGAGATCCAATTTGTCGGCAGGGTGGAGGCCATAGGGACCATCCAGTAAGTTGATCCATGACAGCCTTTGTTCCCGGTTTGATTCGGCAGGATTCTTTTCAGCGGAGTCACCCGTCACATCGGTCTTCAGTGTTAATTTGTACTCCGGGATGAGCTGGGTGTCTGTTCGACACTGCTCACAGTTCTGATCAATAGCGCTCAGCCGGTCAATCGAAGCAACCTCGATTAATCCGGGTTTCTCACCGTATTTTGTCACGAAGCGGCGCAGACGGGCATGGATACAAGCGCGCGGCCGAAGGCCCCACAGGCATACTTCAACAGCATATCGCGCTTTCAGCGCTTGCCCGTGCTAATCCATTGGGAGATCTCCCGGTTCTGTCGTGGAGGCAGCAGAAGTTTGACAGATCCGGGAGTCCATAGGGATTGGTCTCAAATACGCTTATACGCAGTTACAAATCCTTTGCATAACGGTCGGAATCGGATACTACACTAATCATCCAATATAAATGTGATAGCCATGTTCACCTGATACTCGATAATCTTCTTGCCGTCGAGGCGCACCTGCTGTTCTTTGACCCAGGCGCTGCGAACATTGCGAAGCGTTTTGACCGCCCGGGCCAGACCCTTCACGATCGCGTCTTCAAAGCTCACGGTAGAAGTGGCGCTGATTTCTTCGACTTTTGCAACTGTCATGGAACTCCTCCTGTGATTTATTTTCGGCTGATTCATGGCGGGAACGGACTCTCCGGCTCCACCAAGCGGTCCACTATAAAACCGCCGCAAGAAGGGCGTCTGTCCAATATTGCTCAAAGGCATGTTCGTTACGGCTCACAATTAATGTTCGTTAGGGTCCATTATGGATTTTGGGGTAAATCTAATGCCCGGAAGACGAGAAGGTCCATGACAGTAACAAAGGAGAAAACCGCGATGTCCGGAACCGAAGATAAGACAAAAGGCACATTTCATGAGATCAAGGGTAAGGCAAAGGAGGAAGTGGGGAGATTGACGAACAGTCCGGAATTGGAGATTGAAGGCAGAGATGAAAAGAACGCAGGCAAGGTCCGGAAGAAAATTGGCCAGATAAAGAAAATATTCGGAAAATGATAAAACTGTATTTAAATTTTCGTGTCTCGGCGCCTCTGCAGTGAGCTGCCGATTTTGGTTGCGGCTATACTGCTCCGTTGCATTTGAGCCTTGTTCGAGAGCAAAGAAAACAGCCGGCAAAGAGCGCTGAGCAATCTTGACCTCCCGCGTGAGCTGTACTGAACTGACACACAATCCGCCTCAAGGTATAAACACTCTCACTATAGTTCGAGTCGCCGGAAAGGAAACGGAGGACAATCCGGCTGATTAAGAAACTGGAGAATAGCGAGATCGTTAGTCTGATGGTTTTCAGTGAAATCAGAGGAACCGCCGGACTTTTTCGAATCCCCGGAGCTTTCAAATCTTCAGGCTGCGCCAATTGTCTGCAGCTCGGATTTGACGCCTGGAGCCGACGCATCGCCGAAATAATCACAAAAGGGGCAGCCACGTCCAAAGCGGTCGCGCTGCTGTCGTCTTTGTTGAGCAACCACTCGATGCCGGGAAGACAAGGCCGCTAGTGCTGAAAGGTTTGTTAATCGTGAATGTAAGCTTGCTAAAGAAAGATGTGAGCAAAATGAGAAAGATAAGTATGTTTCTGGCATTATGCGGCTTGTCCTGCGGTTTGCTGTCCGCACAGTCGCCGCGGGCCGCGAATCAGACACAAGAGTGGGTTCAAAGCCAACCGGGCTCATCAGTGCCAATTTATCGTGTCATCGTAATAGAGCGCACCATGAAGGCGATAAACTATCAACACCGCAGCGGCGCCACAAAGATTGATTTCCGCGGCACCGACCTCCTGCCGACGGCCCGAGGCGAAGCCAAAGTGGAGAGCAAAAAAGGCTACATTGAAATCGAAGTGGAATTCGACAAACTGCAGCCGGCCGCCAAATACGGAGCGGAATATCTCACCTATGTGTTATGGGCGATCACTCCGGAAGGACGAACATCCAACTTGGGCGAGATCCTCCTGAACGGATCATCCAGCGGAAAGCTGAACGTGACTACCGAATTGCAGGTCTTCGGCCTTGCCGTGACGGCGGAGCCCTACTTCGCAGTGACCATGCCAAGCGACCTGGTCGTGATGGAAAACGTGGTGCGCACGGACACAAAGGGCAAGATCGAGGCCATGGATGCCAAGTACGAATTACTGCAGAGAGGCCAGTATGAGCGTTTGGCGAATCCCCTGGCGCTGAAAATGGATTCAAAGATGCCGCTGGAACTCTACGAGGCGCGTAACGCCGTCCAGATCGCGCGCGCCACCGGCGCAGACCGGTATGCTTCCGAAACCTTCTTGAAGGCTGAAAACAGCTTGAAGCAGGCCGAGGCATACCAGGCGCGCAAAGCGGGACGCAAACCGGTAACGATGGCTGCGCGGGAGGCCGTGCAGACCGCGGAAGATTCCAGGGCAATTGCGGTGAAGCGCCAGGAAGAAGAGCGTCTTGCGAGCGAACGCCAGGCGGGCGCCGACCGCGAAGCGCTAGCAAAGGCGGAGACCGAGGCTGAGGCACGCCTCAGGGCGCAAGCAGAAAGCGACCGGAGGATGGAGGCCGACCGGAGGGCTCGTGCCGAGAGTGAACGGAACGCAGCCCAGTCTGAAACTGCGAGGATCACAAGGGAGGCAGAGGCAGCGCGTGTTGCCGCTCAGATAGAGGCTGATCAAGTCAAACGCGAAACCGACCTGGCAGCCCGCACGGCAGCTCAAGCCGAAGCGGAAAGGACGCTGCTGGCAACTCAGGAAGCCGACCGCCTGAGACTGAAGGCAGAAGCTGAAAAGGCGGAGCTGCGAGCTCAGTTATTAAGCCAGTTTAACCTGATTCTCGACACTCGCGATACTGCCCGCGGCCTCATCATTAATATGTCGGATGTTCTCTTTGACACGGCCAAGTATTCCCTGCGGCCACTGGCACGTGAGCGACTGGCCAAAGTAGCAGGTATTCTGCTTGGACACCCGGGTTTGAAACTGGAGGTTGAAGGCCATACCGATAGTGTGGGTGGTGAGGAATATAACCAGCGCCTCTCCGAACAAAGAGCCGGGTCTGTGCGGGACTATCTCATCCTTCAGGGACTTACAGAGATGAGCTCGCTTCCAGCCAAAGGATTTGGCAAGTCACTGCCTGTAGCAACGAACGATACTGCCGCAGGCCGGCAGCTCAATCGGCGCGTGGAGCTCATTGTCTCCGGCGAACTCATCGGTACGCAGATCGCTTCGTCCTTTTAGTTGCAGCAAGAAGCGCTGATGTTGATTTTGGCTTGCAGCGCATACTGGCAAGCACACGCACGGGCGTGGGGCATGTCGCAACAAGGCTGCCTGAAAATTCGGGCTATTGTCGCGCACATGACGAAAAGAGAAAGAGCCCCGGCAGGAGCGAAAGGTTTTGTTTACAGCATCATCTTTCGCCCTTCCGGGCTCATTGCTTTGCCGTTTCCACCAGGGGTTCGCTGCGCTCATCCCTGGCCATGATCCGTCGGCATTTCAGGCATGACAACCGCCATCTGGGAGCAAATTCTGAGTTTTGAGGCAGCCGCGACGCCGTGACCTACCTTCCCGGTTGGCAAGCCACAGAAGACAAAGATTATGCCCCGTCTTCCTAAGACCCATGCTCCCTCCGAAGCTGCTCATGCCGGGGTGATATCCTTCGGAGCAGGGGCTCGAAAGACCGCATGGTTGCGCCGCCTCGTTCTCTTTGTAGCCGTTCCCCTGATGCTGCTCTTCCTTCTCCTCTCGGCGGGATTCATTCGCCATGTCTATTTCAATCGCAGCGGGCTTCCGGACATCGAGGGATTCATCCGTTTCGAGCCCCCCACGACAGGCAAGGTCTACGACGCCCGGGGCAAGGCGCTGATCGAACTGGCGCGGGAGTACCGCCGGGTAGTTTCCTACGAGGAGGTGCCCGTTATCCTGCGTCAAGCCATCCTGGCGGCTGAGGACAAGAACTTCTTCTCCCACTCCGGCGTGGAATACCGAGCGTTGCCGCGGGTGGTTCAAAAGACGATAGTGCGTTCTCTGGCCGCGTGGCGGAAGGGCGGCGGATTCCGGCTGCTGTTACCGCAGGGCGGCTCAACACTTACGCAGCAGCTGGTGCGCGGCTACTTTCTCCAGGACCGGACAAACCTCGAGGCCGGCGACGCCCTCTTCCGCGAAAGTCTGATGCCGCGGATCCTCTCCGCGGGATTGGGGCCGCGAGCTACAAACAAGCTTCTCCGCAAGCTGGAGGAAGTGCGCCTGGCGCTCTGGCTCGAAGAAGAGATGCGCCGGCGCTTCGGATCGAAGGAGCAAGCCAAGCGTGAAATATTTGCCCGCTCCGCAAGTTTTCACTATCTGGGCAACGGCCGCTACGGCTTTGCAGCCGCCTCGGAGTAATATTTCGACAAGCCCTTATCGAGCTATACATCGGAGGACGCGGGAGAGGCCGCGCTGCTTGCGGGGATTATCAAGTCGCCCGGAGTCTACGCGCCTGGCGCGCTCGATCCGCAGCCGCGGCGCCGCCGCAATAATATTCTGGCGCTGATGGCGCGCAATGGCTACATCCCCAAAAGTCTCGCCGAGCGCTGCCGGGCCAAGCCGATAAGCGTGGCTGCCCGCAACCGAGTCAAGACCCATGCCCCTGCCGCGATCGAGAATGTCTTTAACGAGCTGAAGAAACACGGCGCGGACCAATTTGGGATTGAGGACCTCATCCAGGGGCGGATCTCAGTCCGCTCTACTCTTGACGAGCGCATTCAGACCATCGTAAACGAAGCCCTGGAAAACGGCCTCGCTCGCTATGAAAAGCGGCATCCCGGGGTGAAGAAGGGATCCATCCCGGGTTCGGTGGTGGTGCTGCACAACGCTAACGTGTCAGTGATCATCCCAAAACGTAATTATCTAAACACCTGCCGGAATTAATCACTTCAACATCATCCACGCCGCAGGCGTGAG
>JAFGIY010000147.1 GCA_016929335.1 Acidobacteriota bacterium
ACAGTACGTCGAGGAAGCCGACCGAGCGCAACGCGGCAGACATGCCCGGATCCGCCGCCGCAGCAGAAGCTTCATGAATAAAGCGGGCTAGATGCAGGCGCGGTCCTTTCATGGAACCTGATTATTGAAGTTTTGCAGGAGGTGCAATGACGAAAAGAGCACAATTGCGTGAAACATCCCGCACTCAAAAGCGTGGCAAACTGGGCGGGTCCTACCATAGAACAGAGAAGTATCGCTCGAACACCCGATGTCCCAAATGCAATCTCCTTTTCCACGACGGCGTATGGAAACGCGGAAGTATGGAGATGGGACAGGACCTGCAGTGGAAACTATGTCCGGCATGCGTTCAGATCAGGGACGGACAGGTCGGAGGAATCGTTCAGTTCAGCGGCTCTTTCGCCGACAGCCATCGTCAGGAGCTCCTGAATCGGATACGGAACGTGGAAAAGCAGACCCGGCAGGAACGGCCGCTGGAACGCATCATGAGTTTGAAAGAAGGGAGGGAAGGCATCATCGTTTCCGCAACAACCGAGCATCTGGTCGCCAGGATCGGCAAATCCATCCAACGGGATTTCGGCGGAGAACTCGATCTCAGATATGCCCCGGAGGATAAGTTCGCCTATGTTCACTGGCGCCGCGACACTTAGTCTGCAGTCGGCAGTCGGTAGTCGGTAGTCGGCAGTATAAAACTACCGACTACCGACTGCCGACTGCAGACTAACGGATGCCCGGCTCCGTCATTTTCCGCAGATCAAAGACTTCGCGCAGTTTTTCTTCGGTCAGCAATCCTTTTTCCAGAACGATCTGAGCGATGGATTTTCCCGAAGCCAGGTATTCTTTCGCCACCTCGGCCGCCCTGGCATATCCAATATGCGGATTTAGTGCCGTTACGATGCTCATGCTTGCTTCTGCGAGATTTTTGCATCGCGCTGCGTCGGCCCGGATTCCCTCGACGCAGTATCCGGCAAAAACATCCAGCGCATTCCGGAGAATTTCGATTTCGTGCAGAAGGTTGAATGCCACAACCGGCATCATGACGTTCAGTTCGAGCTGTCCGGCCTGGGCTGCCAGCAGAATGGTCGTGTCGCATCCGATCGCCTGAAAGCAGACCATATCGAGCATTTCCGCCATCACAGGATTCACTTTCCCGGGCATAATCGATGATCCCGGCTGAACTGCCGGCAGGACAATTTCGGCGAAGCCTGTTTTGGGGCCGGAGCTCAACAGGCGCAGGTCATTTGCGATGCGGATCAGATCCTGGGCCAGGCAGCGAAGGGCGCCCGACAGTTCGACAAATGGCCTCAGCGATTGCATGGCCTCAAAATAATCGTCCGCCATGCGAAAATCGATTCCGAGCTCCTTGCATATTTCCTCGACCATCATCGAGCGGTATTGGGGATGCGCGTTCAGGCCGGTCCCGGCCGCAGTCCCCCCGATTCCCAGTTCTTTGTTGGCTTCCTTGGCCTGACGGATCTGCGCCTCGTGCTTGCGAAGACAGACCGCATACGCGCCGAATTCCTGGCCAAGCGTCACCGGAACGGCATCCTGCAGGTGTGTGCGTCCCGCTTTAATGATGCCGGCGAATTCCTTCGCCTTGGCCGCGAAGGCATTCTCGGTCTTCTTCATTGAGTCCAGAAGGAAACGGGTGAGAAGGACCGCGGCGATGCGAATGGCCGTCGGGCAGACATCGTTGGTGGATTGCGACATATTCACGTGATCGTTCGGATGGATCACGGAGTAGGCGCCCTTCTTTTCGCCGACAAGTTCCAGTGCCCGGTTGGCGATCACCTCATTGGCGTTCATATTGTGCGATGTCCCGGCGCCTGCCTGATACACATCGACGACAAACCACTCTCTGAGCTTCCCCTCGAGGATTTCATTGCAGGCGGCAATAATGGCATCCGATCTCCGCCCGTCGAGCAGGCCCAGAGCGTGATTCACTTTGGCAGCCGCCTTCTTTATGCACACGGTTGCTTCGACGTAAGCGGGTTTCGGTTTCAGGCCGCTGATCGGGAAGTTATCAATTGCACGGGCTGTCTGGATGCCGTAATAGGCATCGATCGGGATCGCCCTCTCTCCCAAAGAATCCTTCTCTGATCTTGTTTGCATTGCGTTTCTCCCTGGTTAAAAATGAACAGGGTGGACTGCGAAAATCAACATCTATCAGCAAATTATACTAGGAATGCCCGATGACGGAACCCGTGGAGTTGCCCATTGAGGACTCGATTGACCTTCATAGCTTCCAGCCCCGCGACATTGCAGGGCTGGTCGAAGAATATCTTTATCAGGCTCAGCGGAAAGGATATCGCGACGTCCGCATCATTCACGGACGCGGCATCGGCGTTCAGCGCAGGATTGTTCATTCCATCCTGGAAAAACACGAACAGGTGCTTTCCTTCCGCGATGAATCGGACCTCGGCTCCACCATGGTTCGGTTGAAAACGAACAAATAGCCGGCCACGAGTTACACGAAAGTCAGGGGAGCGCACTCGCGGCTTCGACCAGCTTCTTTATCGGTGCGCCGATGGCGATCAGCATTTCGGCATGAGGCTTTTCCGCCTGCTCAAGGACCGGAGCCGCTTTCCCTATCCATTCCTCCTGCGGCTTTCGGCGCGTTTCGAGATATTCCGCAGCTTCGAAGCCCAGGGTGGTGAGATCCCCGATCATTTCGGCAGCCGGGCCGATTTCTTCCAGAAGGAACGACTGCTCCAGCGCCGCTTTCAATGCGCGCGCCGTGTAGCGCCACGCGGAAAGCTGCTCCCGGACGGACCGCAATCCATCCGGCGATCCGGACTGAGCGGCCAGAGCTTCGTTTACCAGGTCTTCGAACTTCCGCGCTGCATCGCTTTCCGGCAATACCGCATCCGCCATCCGGTTCAATGGCATGAGACTGGAATATTTCCGGAGCTTCACACGGCTGCCGAGGCCGGCCGGCTTCAACAACTCCGCGAACTGCCTGAGCGGCGCGATGAAGGCGTCCCCGGTCATTCGCCGCAGCATTTTAAAGCTGCCGGCGTGGTGCTGCAGCCCAAGAAAGCTGAGCTCTCTGTCGACATAAGCCAGCCGCCGATACATGTCCGGTACGTCGTTGATTTCCGCAGGCGACCAGAGCCGTTCGGCGATGGCTGCCGTTCTCGGCCAGATTCGCGAGTCGATGTTTTCGGGAGTGATGAATTCCGCCCACATGCAGGCCTCTCCTCCCAGAATGCGCGACTTTTCTTCATCGGACAGGGCCGTCGCCTCTTTGCCCAGCGGATCCACCCCATAATGGAAAGAGGCGGGACGCATGGCGTCCAGATAATAGCCGTTCGAAAGCACTCCGGAATAGCCCCGGCGCCCGCTCCCGGCGAGATAAGAAATGCCGCGCCAGGATTGAATCATCACGCTTTTCGGCAGATCGGGATGAAGGATCTCGTCCCACCCGATCATTTTCTTTCCGTGCTTTGCGAGTATTTTTTGCAGGCGCCGGTTGAAATAAGCCTGAAGCGCCGCATTATCCTTCAACTTGTTTTGTTTCTTGAATGCCTGGATTTTCGGACTCGCGTTCCATTGTCTGCCGTTTACCTCGTCGCCGCCGATGTGGAAATATTCGTCCGGGAAGATTTTGGCCATTTCGCCGATGAAAGAATCCAAAAACGAATAGGTTTTCTGGGATGAAGGATCCATGCAGGGGTCAAAGACTCCCCAGAAACGCTCTATCTGGTAAGGACCGGGAGCGCCGGCGAGTTCAGGATAGGCTACCAGGATGGCCGTGGTATGCCCGGGCATGTCGAATTCAGGAATGACGCGAATTCCCCGCTCCCTTGCATAGGCGATAATTTCCTTCACTTCCGCCTGTGTATAGTATTTCCCTTCGGATCCCAGCTGATGAAGCCTGGGAAAAGCCTTCGATTCCATGCGGAATCCCTGGTCGTCGGACAGATGCCAGTGAAAAACGTTCATTTTCACGGCAGCCATCGCGTCCAGATTTCGCTTGATGACCTCGGCGGGTTCCCAGTGGCGCGACACATCAATGAGAAGGCCCCTCCAGCGAAAACGGGGTTCATCGTGAATCCGGACCGCGGGCATGAAAAAGGATTCATCGTCCAGATCAACCAGTTGAAGAAGCGTCTCCAGGCCGCGGAGAATGCCGATGGGTGAAGGGGCCGTCAGGCGCGCGTTTTGATCGGCCACGTCGAGCGTGTAGGATTCGTCCGCGCCGGCGGACTGAACCGGCTCACCGGCTCCGATGCAGTTAATTTCCAGGGTCGCGGACGCAGGATCTCCGATGGTGAAACGCGAAAGGGGAATCCCCGTCTTCTTTTCAAGACGCTCGAGAAACCGGAGGGCTGCTCCTGAGACCCGCGCGTCCCGATGCCCGGTCAGGCGAACGCTGAAGGACTCGTCCATGCTCAGCCTGCCGGGGCGCAGTTCGACGCTCCGGGGCATGGGCATCAGATGAGGACCGGCCTGTTGAGCGTTTCCGGTTTCAGGCGCATGGCCCGACAGCAGAAACACGATACTGAAAGCGAGAGTGGGAAGAATTTTTGTGCGCATGAGCCCATCATATCGGAATCGGCTTTTAAGGCGACACAATTTTATACAGGCTTCGGCCGCGACATTTTTATGCAAACAGAAGGGCAGGCATATATATCTCTTACGCACGGGATTTATTGCGGGTCGCGGCTTCGGCCGCGACCCACATGGTGCAGCGATGATTCTCTGCATTTCTTTATGCCTTGTTGACACGCGAGCCGTCTGTCAGTTACCTTGATCAGATTACAAAGGAGAGTGGCGTGGACAAAGATATTTCTATTGTTGGCGAGCCGACGGTGAATCCGGCCGCCTGCAATTTCACAGTAGACCGTCCAATATATGAGGGCGGTTCCGCATATTTCGGTAACAGGGAAGCAGCGGAGCATTCGCCTCTGGCGAAACGTATTTTTGAGATCCCTGAAGTGGAGAATGTTTTAATCGCGGGTAATCAGGTGACTGTGACCAAATCCGGATTTGATCCATGGCCCGCAATCGGCAAGAAGATCGGGGCAAAAATCCGGGAGCACATTCAGTCCAGCGAACCGGCCGTCAGCCCGGAATTCAGCAGCACGATGCCGGCGGAGACGGAAATCCGCGCGAAGGTACAGAACCTTCTGGAAAGCGAAATCAATCCTGCTCTCGGAGGTCACGGCGGCTGGGTGGAACTGGTCGATGTAAAAAAGAACGCCGTATTTCTCAGGCTTGGCGGCGGCTGCCAGGGATGCGCCTCTGCGAAAATGACGCTCAAACTGGGAATAGAAAAAGTGATCCGCGAGCGGATTCCGGAAGTGGGTGAAGTATTGGATGTGACCGATCACGCGGACGGGCGCAATCCCTTCTACCAATCCTGATCCCCCAATCGCCGATCATCTGAAGCTCATGCATGCGAAAAAACGGCCGAAGCTTCAGGCATTCCGGCGCTCATACGCCGGGAAATCGACGATTTCTTGGCCAAAATGAAAAAAACATCGGCGGATATTGATAAATAGAGGCTTTTTTTGAAAATCATCATTGCTTTTTTTTAGAATATCCGCAAAATGATTCTAGTTTGATTGCTGTATTCCGGTAAGTTCCTAACCGTTATTCATTGGAGGAGTTGCATGGCTGGAAAAGTGATGACGAAAGCTCAATTGGTATCATTGATCGCAGACAAGGCCGGCACGACCAAAGCCACGGCCAACGGGATTCTTGAAATCCTCGCGACCACGGCGGTCACCGAGACAAAGAAGAATGGCCAGTTCATTATTCCGGGAATCGGTAAACTGGTAAAATCAAACCGCAAAGCCAGAATGGGACGCAATCCTCAGACCGGCGCCGCTATCAAGATTCCTGCGAAGACGGTTGTGAAGTTCAGAGTGGCAAAGGCCTGCAAGGACGCCGTAGTTCCCGGCAAGAGGTAGCCTGCGCCGGTGATAGCACGGACGGGATCAAGCTCTCAGAATTTCTTTTGATTGGGAGCAAGTCTTTCTGTGCCCTTCATGGCTTCTGGAAGCCTGTCCCAGAATTAACAGGCGCGACCTCCCCCGGGCGCCGGGGAAACCCGATGCCGGTTGTGATATGCGGCAAGTTCCTGTTAATTCCTGGACAGGCTCCTGGGGAGCCGGTCCTTTTACATCCGCATTACCCGATCTTCCGCCTCTCCGCCGCTCCGGCGGTTGCTGAGGATATTCAGGCTCAGCAACGTTAGGAAAACCATGCACAACGGCAGCAGGTTCCACCAGAAGTCGGTGATGACGCGTATATCCCGCAGGCTTCTCAGCATGGATCCCCACGAGACTCCCGAATCCTGAAATCCCACATTCAGAAATGAAAGAACGACTTCGCCGAGAAGGAATATGGGAGCGGCAACGGCGACCTGCGCGAGCGTAAACGGAATGAGAAAGGGGAATATGTGGCGCCGGAAGATGTTTAGCGGAGTCCCTCCCAGAGAACGCGCAGCTTCAACATGGACCGAATTCTTCAACTGAAAAATCAATCCCCGGACGCCTCGAGCCATCGGAGGCCAGGCGACGGCCGCAATGGTTCCCACGATCCAGAACAGAGTCTGCAGGAAAGGCGTGCGCATCGGCAGGGTCGCCCTCAGCGCCAGCACCAGGTAAAGGGCGGGGAGCGCCAGAACAAATTCCGAAAAGCGCATCAGCGCCGTATCCGTCCATCCGCCCCGGAAGCCCGCCAGCGCCCCGATCGTCAGCCCGATAACGGAATATAGAATCACGCCGGCTGCCACCACCAGAAGGGAAGTGCGCGTGCCCGCCAGCACGCGGGCCAGCACGTCGCGCCCAAGCTCATCCGTGCCCAGCGGATAATAGCGCGGATCCCGGCTGCGGCCGACCAGGTGGCGGTCCCAGGAAATCAGACCGAAGAGAGTGTAGCGGTGCCCGCGGCAGAAAAATTCCAGCGGATAAGGCTTTCCGTCCTTTTCCTGATAGGCGGCATCGAGCGGATCTGTCAGCTCCGTCTGATAAATGAAGGGCTTCCATCCGAAATTCCCCTCGCGGTCGACGAAACGGATGCGGGAAGGAGGGTGATAGAACTGGTCGAGATTCTGCTGCGCCGGAGGATTGGAAGACAGGAAATCGGCGAACAGCGAAACAAAGACCAGGGCGCCGCAGAATGCCCATGCAGGATGAATCCATCGCGGCCTTTTCATCAGAGTCCTTTCCCTGCCGCGGATCGGATCCGGGGATCGATTGCGATCAGGATGCAGTCGGCCAGCATATTTCCCGCCACCAGAAGAAGACTGCCGGCCAGGATGCATCCGGCCAGAAGAAACAGGTCGCTGTTGAATAGGGCATCGTAGGTGATCTGGCCGAGGCCGGGCCACGTGAAGATCACCTCGAGCACAAGACTGCCGCTGAGAATCCCTCCGATCATCGGGCCGGAAATGGAGACGACCGGATTGAGACCGGGGCGCAGAATGTACTGGAAGAAAATGCGCCGCCGGCTCAATCCGCGCGAATGGGCGAAGCGCACGTACAGCTCATTCCGGCTGTCTCTCGCAGCGGCGCATTGAATCCGTTCCACGTACGCGAAGATGGGAATCGTGAGGCATGCGACGGGCAGAATGAGGTGATGAACGCGGTCGATCACCGCACTCCAGAAGCCGCTGTCCTGGTTTACGGGAGCCGTCATGCTCCCGATCGGAAACCAGTTTGTATGGGCCGCAAAAAGCAGCGCCGTCAGACCCAGCAGCAGAGACGGCAGAGACAGGGTGATGGCCGAAAAGAAATCCAGGATCCGGCCGGTCAGGTTCCGTTGCGTGATTCCGTGAAAGGTTCCGGCGAGGATTCCGAGAGCGAAGCCGAGGATTAAAGCGGGAACGCCGAGCCACAGAGTATTGGCGAGCGCATCCGCGACGACCGGAAGCACCGGCCTCTGATAAAACAGCGAGACGCCCAGATCGAGCCGGACCACATTCTTCAGCCAATTCCAGTATTGGACGAGAGCCGGCTGGTCGAGGCCGTACTTGTGGCGCAGCTGCTCGACATTTTCCACGTGGGCGGAGGCGTCCAGAAGGTGTGTGCTGAAAAAGTCGCCCGGAATGACCGAGGATAAGCAAAAGGTCGCCAGGGCGACGAGGAGCGAAATCACAATGAGCTGTGACAGGCGCTTCAGTAGAAAAACCGCTATTCGCATAATAAAGAATCAGCCGTGCAAAAAGTGAATCCTGTGCTCAAGGCCGCGTTGGTTCAGCGCCTGAGCTTCGTAATCTCCTCGGCATTCCAGATAAGATGCGGCGGCAGGATGGACGGGCGGATGTTCCCCAGCCTGTTGCTCCAACCCGCAAGGATGTTGGGCGCGATGGTGGGGATGGCGGGCATGTTTTTTGCCCATATATCCTGCGCCCGGTTGAAGGCGGCCTTTCTTTCCGCGGAATCCGTGCTCCGGATCAGCTTCGTGATCAGCGCATCGATCGCCGCTTCCCATTCGCGCTCCGGCTTCGTCTGGTTCGGCTGCCAGAAGTGGATGTTGCCGCTGCTGTACCACAGATTGGTTTGAAGGTCGGGGGCGATATCCGTGCCCGTGAATCCGAACAGTATGGCTTCATAATCGAAGGAGTCCAGAAAACGCGAGGCGATCTCATTGGGGAGAAGATTCTGTATGGCGATCCGGATCCCGATTTTTGCCAGGTTGTCCTGGATGATCTGAGCCGCCTTCTCGCGTACATTATTGCCGCGCGATGTGAACAGGCTGATTTCGAGCGGGCGCCGCATCGCGCCGTATTCCAGAATGCCGTCCCTGTCGGAATCCCTCAGGCCGATTTTCGCCAGAAGCTCCCGGGCGCGCGCCGGGCTGTAGCCGGTCTTCGGAGTGCCGCCGTAATGCCACTGCCTGTTGCCGGTGCTCACCGGCCCGTATTGAGGAACTCCGAGTCCCAGCAGGGTCGAGCGCACCATTCCGTCGCGGTCGAGGGCGTGCGAGACCGCCAGGCGGAATTCCGGTTTTTCGAACAGGGCCAGTTTCTCGGGATCGACGAAAGGCTTTCCCGCTCTGTTCGAGCCGCGGTTGAGGTTGAACCAGACATAATCCATCGTGATGCCCGGGCCGAGATCGCGCAACGTGTAATTTTTCAGCGAGCGGCGCAGGGAGGCGTAGTGTTCGGGATTGAGAGAAGGGGAACACATCATGTCGAGTTCACCCTGCCGGAACCGGAGCGCCTCCGAATTCAGATCGGGAATGATCAGGAGCGTGATGGTATCGAGGTAGGGGAGCGTCTGCCCGGAGCGGTCCTTTTTCCAGTAATAGGAATTGCGCTCGAGCACGACCTTCACGTTGCGCTGGTATTCCTTCAGGCGATACGGCCCCAGGCCGACGACTTCCGCCGGATTGACCGTAGGCCCCCATGCGCTGTCGAAGCGTCCTTGCTGATAGGCCTTGAGCAGCCGGCTTTTCGGCAGGATGGGCACGGAGTCAAGCATCCGGAGTCCCATTCCCACGGGATTCTTAAAAGCCAGCTGTATGGTGAATTCATCCAGTTTTTTGACGGACGGGAATGCGCCGTCCACCTCGATCTGCCCGGCGAGAGGGCACTGGATTTTGGGATCGGTGAGTGCCTGGAATGAGAAGACGACATCATCCGCGGTGAACGGGCTGCCGTCGGAGAACCGCACTCCGCGGCGGAGATGCAGGGTGAAGATTCTGCCGGATTGGTCGGATTCCCATCGCGCAGCGAGGGCGGGTTCGACCTGGAGGCTGCTGCGGTTGATATGCACGAGGCCGGCCGAAAGCCGGTCGGTGATGGTGGCGCCGGGCAGGCCGGCGGCCATCATGCGATTGAAGCTGGTCGGATCCGCGCTCACTGCCAGGACGATGTTTCCTCCCCGCAGGCCGCTGAGGTTTGGGATCCGGAGAAAATCGGCGGATTCCGGCTCCTGCGCGAGCGGCGGGTCATAGGCAATGGAGGCAAGGATAAAGCAAAGCAGCAGTAATCCTCGCAATAACCGTGGCATGGTTGGCAGTTTCGACGAATTCCTCGGCACTGTCAAGGGATTCGGCGGGGGGGCAATTTTTTGAGTTCAGTTTTAGATGCCCTTGGCCATTTTGGGCGGAATTTATTATCTGCCTCAGTCTAAGAGTCGAAACACGGATTTTCAGAGCGAAAATAAAGGCCTGCGCATCAAGCCCCATTCGTAATTATCAAAACCTTCTCAACAACTTAATCCTCATTCCTATCCTCTCATTCTACTCCATAAATTGGATACGAATTTATGCGACTGGTAGAAGCGGAGGAGAAGCGCCCTACTCACACACATCTGCCTGAAAATCTGAAACCGAGATTTCAAGGCGCAGGCCTGCGGATTTCAAATCCGAAGTCCGTCATTTCGCTGCAGCAAATACTGGGCCGTCCAAAAGCTTCCGCTAATCTTCGCCCATCAGAATGAGAACTATGAAGCCTAAGCGAAAGGCAAAAGGAAAGCCTGTTAGACCCCTGCGGGAGCATCGAAGCGGGCTGTTACGACCATTATACAAGCCGTGAAGCACAAAGGAATCCGGGCCATTGATCAGCGATCACAGCTGGCCCTCTGGATTAAGAAGCAACGCCGTGAGCTGTTCGCAGATTTAGGCGGGGAAGAATCCTTGAGCAGCCAGCAGCGGAAGCTCGTGGAGGATGTGATTAAGCGGCTCGTGATGATTGAAACTCTCGACAACTGGATCTTCCGCCAGCCCTCCATCATCAACGGGCGGACACGTTCCCTTCATCCCCTCGTGCTCCAGCGAATGTCGATAGCGGACGGGATGGTGCGCTGTCTGGAGAAGCTGGGCTTGGAGAAAAAGGCCAAGGCCATTTCCCTCGCAGACTACTTGAACAATCAGCCTGGAGGTCAACCATGAATATTCTTCAAGCAGTCCGAGATCCAAAGTTATTTGCGCCTTGGTTCCAGAACGTAAGCTGGAGCCGATGGTTGGTGTTCTTCAAAAGCTTGTTCGCTCTTCCGCTGGAGGATGGAGAGCGGGAAATCTTCGAGCAGCATACCGGACGTTCTCTCTCTCCAGCTGTACCAGTCGGTGAGGCTTGGGTGGTGGTGGGAAGGCGTAGCGGAAAGTCGTTGATTGCGGCCTTTGTTGCCGTCTACCTCGCAACATTCCGCGACTACGAAAACTTTTTAGCAAAAGGCGAAGTCGGCACAGTGATGCTGCTCGCAGCCAATAAACGCCAAGCCCGAACGCTCATGCGATACATCAATGGATTTCTCGACAGCATTCCAATACTGAAGTCGATGATTGTGCGGCAAACTCGGGAATCCATTGAACTAAAAAATAGAATCGTGATCGAAATTCACGTCAGCAATTTTCGCTCAGTGCGTGGTTATACGATAGTTACGGCAATTTGCGATGAAATAGCGTTCTGGCGTTCAGATGAATCGGCGAATCCAGACGAAGAAATCCTGAATGGAATCCGTCCGGGATTGGTGACGATTCCGGGAAGCCTGCTGCTATGCATCAGTTCGCCTCATGCCCGGAGAGGTGCCCTCTGGGAAGCCTACAGCCGGTATTTCAGAAAGGATGAAAGCGGCATCCTAGTTTGGCGAGGTGCTACGAGATAGATGAACGCGAATGTCTCTCAGACCACGATTGATAAAGCTCTCGAACGCGATGAGCCAGCAGGCAAGGCTGAATATCTTGCCGAATTCCGAACGGATTTTGAGACGTATATAAGCCGTGAAAATTTCTCAGCAGCCGTCGTGTTGCATCGCGTCGAACTCCCTCACAGCAGCGAATTCCGTTACTACGCTTTCGTGGATCCCTCTGGCGGACAGTCGGATTCAATGACTCTCGCCATTGCTCATCGGGAAGGAAATGGGCGTGCTGTCTTGGATCTCATCCGGGAAGTTAAGCCACCATTCAGCCCTGACACGGTAGCCGCGAATTTTTCGCTGGAGATGCCGCGCTATGGAATCACGTCTTGCACGGGTGATCGGTACGCAGGCGAATGGCCCCGCGAACGATTAAACGCTCATCGGATTGATTACCAGCCGTCACCACTCACCAAATCGGAAATCTACCGGGCTTGGTTGCCTGACATCAATTCAGGATTGGTCGAATTGCTGGACGATACCCGACTGTTCAACCAAATCCTTCAACTCGAACGGCGCACGGGCAGCGGTGGACGCGAAACCATCGACCACGCACCAGGTGGACACGATGACTTAGCGAATGTCGCAGCAGGAAGTTTCCTGATGGCTACGGGCTTCAGCGGCCCAACAGGAGGACCAGCAAAACTCATTGGACTGTAGTTTCACTAACAATCAAAAATCTGAAAGGACAATCATGATTATCAAACCATTTAACAAATCTCAGTTGCAAGGTATCCGGGACGGACTCAAGCGAGACCTCAATGTAGTTTTGGAAGCCAACGCTTCCAGCAAGAAGAAACTGGATAAGCTTTCCAGCCCGGAATACCTGAAAAAATACACGCCTGATGCCTTAGCCGGAATGCGGAGAGAGGCCGTTGAGGAAGAAGCCCGGAAGGTTTTGGATATCATCAAGACGCTGCCCGATACCAGATCGATGGTAGAGCGGCAGCGTCAATACTGGACAGAGGATTTCTGGCGAGATGCGCGGCTGAATCCTGAACCTCCAGCCGTGAGGGTAAACAACGACTCATATTTAACGAGCGCTGAAAAAGCTGTTCAGGCTCTCGCCGACTTCACCACTGCTGTCAACGCCAGCCTTCTCGAAGTTAATTCCAAATTGTGGCTGACTCGGGAAATGGAGTTGATGGACGCCGAAGGATTCACCCGGCTCGATAACAATGCTTCCGAAAGCGGCAATGCTCAGATTTTATATCTGGCGCGGCTGGTTTTTAGGAATAGAACCTTCAATTCTGAGGCGGAAAAGGGCAGGGTTTCAGCTGCCCTATTCACGGCTGAAAAGGATCTTTGGCTGCCTGTTCGTTCCGAGTCGCTGGACACCCTCCAGGCTTGCACGGAATTGATGGAGGATATCCAATCGGCTTGGCTCGCTCTCAGCAAAGGCGAGGAGGATATCCGTTCAAAGGTCCGTCCCTACGCCGAAGAGAGGAAAGCCCGAGAAGCTGCAGAAAAAACTGCTGCGGAGGCCGAGAAAAGGGAACTCGAAGCCATGGAGGATAACTTGTTGATCCGAGGACATGCATAGGATTCCCTGCTTGCGCCCACCTTCATAAGATGCGGGCTCAGTGTTTCTCGGGCGCTGAGTCCGCTGCCTCCTAATTAGTAGATTGAAGGTTCGATTCCTTCACGGCTCACCATTTAAAATCAACAACATACAGCCAATCGAAAAGGCTCACAATCACTTCTGGATTAAAGCTGGGATCACAGGGCTTTATATGCGCTGCATCTTTATGCCGAACGTCTTTCTTCAGGCAATTGTATGAGCTATACTGAGTTACCATAAATTTTTGAGAAATCTAAAACGTAACGTGCTTGTTTATTCCGGCTGTGGGATGAATTGGAGTTGAACCATGAGCATTCTAGACCTTTTTTCCAAGCGACAAAAGAGTCTGCGTGGGGAAATGCCTGATGTGTATGTCTACGACAAAATCCCCCAGCCGCTTAGAGTTCAAATCATACATATCTGGCGCGATACTTTGGGAAATGAAGAACAATATGTCGATAGTTATGTAAGCACATATAAGAGCTATAAGTACATTGTCGAGCGGCTATGTCGCGAGTACGGTGTTTTTTTCCTGACTGATACGGGTTATGGCGATAGGCACTATCTACAGGAATTGGCAAACTTCCTCCTAAGAGAACAAGATCCAGAGAAGGTCCTGGATGCAGTCGAGTTTTCATTTGGAGTGATCGACACTTTTACACGGGAACTAGATTATCTCAAACGGCACGACGCATCGGAACGTGCCGACAATGCAATTGAGGAGCTTAATGCGAGATTCCGGGAACATGGGATCGGTTACCAATACATCCGCACAAAGATAATCCGTGTCGACTCTGAATTTATTCATGCCGAAGCAGTGAAGCCTGCATTAGGCTTGCTCAGGGCTCCAGAATATGCTGGCGCTCAAGCGGAGTTCCTCAGCGCCCATGAGCACTATCGTAACGGGCGCTCCAAAGAGGCTTTGACCGATTGCCTTAAGTCACTCGAAAGCGTGATGAAGACCGTCTGCGCCAAACGCGCCTGGAAGCATGCTCCGAACGCGACGAGCAACGCCTTAATCCAGGTACTCTTCGATAATGACTTGATACCATCTTTTTGGAATGCGCACTTCTCAGCATTGCGAAGCATTTTAGAAACCGGAGTTCCCACGGCGAGGAACAAACTTGGCGGTCACGGCCAGGGAACTGAGGTAGTGGAGGTGCCGCAGCATATTGTGGCTTACGTGCTTCACCAGACGGCATCAGCAATCGTTTTTCTCGCTGAGGCTGAGAAGGCTTTGTAAACAGTAGAATTATCAACAAAAGATAATTGGATTTAGCTTTTTTCAGTTTAGCTCTGCGCGAATTACAAATGCAGCGGATTGGAGGAGCAGGCTATGATACATAATCTGACTAAAGACGATTTTGTAAAAATATTACAGGCTCACTTGAGTCCGACTGCGCCAATCCAGTCCCAGGAGTATTTATTTGGGCGTGATGCACAGGTTCGGAAGATCGAGCAGGCGCTTTATTCGCCCGGCAGAAGTATCTTCATCTATGGAGATCGGGGAGTAGGCAAAACCTCTCTCGCGCAAACAGTGGCATTTTCCCATCAATCAGCTAATCACGATCCAATCATGAAGGTATGCGACGCGAACACCACATTTACGGGCCTGATGAGTAGCCTTGCCAAGAGTTTATCTGAGTCAGTTCTCAAACAAACCTCCGTGACAAAAACGACTAAAATAGGCCTTGGGCCTTTAAGTTACGAGATGTCTTCAAAGGCCGAATCAGGTGAAAGCGCATCCCAATATTTCGATCTGAACGAAGCTGTCAGGATTATGAAGGGCATTGGCGATGAACGCGGAGGTTCCACCGTTGTTATTGTTGATGAGTTTGACCGCATTGCCAACGTCAGTGAACGCATTCATTTCGCCGATTTCATTAAACAAATCGGAGACCAGCGGATTGGAATTCATTTTATTTTCTGTGGTGTAGCGGAATCCCTTGATCAGCTTCTCGGATCCCACGATTCATGTTATCGCTATTTGGAAAGTGTAGAGCTTTCTCAACTGAGTTGGGAAGCCAGATGGAAAATCATCGACTATGCATCGGCTGCCTTGAATATCTCCGTCGGAAATCGTCCGAGATTTAGGATCGCCGCAATAAGTGACGGATTCCCTCATTATGTTCATCTGGTTTGTGAAAAGCTGTTCTGGCAGATGTTCAATGATAAGTCCGTCTGTGATTCGCCTACTGCCGAGCATTATGAAAATGCGATTGGCGAAGCCGTTTTGGGCATTGAGCAGCGTCTAAGAAAAGCCTACGAAAAGGCGACGGTAAAGGACGCAAGTGGTTATGAAGAGATATTGTGGGCTATGGCCGATAACTCCAACCTCATACGGAACACTTCGGATATTTACGAATCTTACTGTGCGATCATGAAAGGATTAGAAGGAAAAGGAACAGAAATCACTATATTAGATCGCCAGACATTCACATCGCGCGTGCAGGCATTAAAGTCTACTTCGTGTGGTCATATTTTGTCGAGTAATCGAAGAGGGTTTTGCCATTTTACCGAAAACATTATTCGTGGCTATGTTCGTCTTCGCGCTGAAGAAATAGGCCTCGAATTGGCTTCCGATATCGCTTCTGATACGAAATCGAGCAGTGTCTGGACCAAGCGTTCGGTACCACACCAACGCATAGGTTATAGTGTTGAACGGGGATGGTTCGGGCGTCCACGATATCGATAAACATTTCGCACCGTGCTACCAAATAGGGACAGATAAATATGAGGATCACTTATTGGCTGCTGGCTATTATTTTTCTTGTGGGAGTTTGGTTCTCAGAGAATTTGCATCTTTTCTTCTTGGCTCATATTTCCGTGTATAAGATGAATAATGCCAACCTTATTCAAGTTACTCTTGCGATATTAGCGGGTTTCTTTGCAACAAAAGCGGCAGATTCATCCCGTGAAATCAAACGTTTATTAAAAGTGACAGAGATCGATGCTTTGCTAAATAAAGCGGATGAGGCGTCTTCTAAATCTCAACAGGAGCAGGAAAGATACCATAATCTAGCAACCCTTGTTCGATCTGAATCAAAACTACAATTTGCCCGAGATATGATCATAAACCACAAAGAGCAGCTGGAATACCATTGGCAACAAATCCTTGCCCTGGAGTCAATTTTAGAAAAAGAGGAAATTGATGCTGGGATAGACCCTAAGGTAAGAAACATCATTCAGAATTACATTATCAAAACACGATATTTGCAATACATGGGCAGGAACTTTCTAAGAAACGTACCCCTCATTGGAGGGCTGTTGGATTATCTGTTTAGTCCCCTCTGGGATCAATATTACATGAGAAATCTTAGCAAGTTTCAAAAGGTTGCCCGAGGAAAAACTAAAGTCTTCCACAAATAATGCTGAACATCTATGGTCGCCAAAAAGCTAGGGCGAAATGATCCTTGCCATTGCGGCAGTGGGAAAAAATTCAAGAAATGTTGCGCTAATAAAAAATCTGGTAGAGCCTTCACCACCGATCCCTTTATCCCGCCCGAAATACTTCGCCGCATAGAAGAACAGAAAAAACAGGATGAAGAGCATAGAGCGCGGTTTGGCGAAATCCGCCCAATAATTTCCATTAATTTTGAGGGACAACGTATCGTTGCAATCGGCAATGTGCTGCGCTGGGCAAAGGATTGGAAATTCTTTCCAGACTTCCTCCAGGATTATGTACCAGCTCTATTTGGGCAGGACTGGGGAAAAGCCGAAATGGCCAAGCCCGAACCTGAGCGACACCCCGTTTGGCAGTTGCGAGCAGGAGCCATTCGGTTCATGAACTCTCAGCGTCCTCTGGCCGATGGTACGTTTGAGGCGGAGCCTAATGGCTTTCTTGCTGGCTATATGGCCTTTGCCTACGATCTCTACATTGTTCAAGATAACAGCAGGCTTGATGAAGAACTTTTGCGACGCCTCAAGCATATAGATCAATTCCAGGGTGCCCGACATGAGCTATTCACAGAAGCAACATGTTTACGTGCAGGATTTACGATTGAACGCGAAGATGAAAAAGATAACACAAAGCGTCACGCTGAATTTACTGCTAAGCATAAAGCCACTGGTCAGATGATCTCCGTTGAGGCAAAGAGCAAACATCGGTCGGGAATCCTCGGAAGACCGGGGACACCTCAATCACACGATAAGCTGAGCGTGCGCTTTGGGGATTTGCTGAATGCCGCGATAGCGAAAAATCCCCCACATCCTCTTGTAATTAATATCGACACAAATCTTCCTGAAAGGGCGGCTGAGAGGCTCTATGCTCCGCAATGCATCAACCCTTTCGTGCCATCTGGGATTATTACAGCGCTGCTTTATAGAGTTCGTCGCGAGTATGGAGGGGCAGAACCCTACGCGATGCTTACCTTCTCGAACCATCCGCATCACTATGCCTCACCACATGAAGCAGATCCTAAGAGACATTTGCTTTCAGTGATGCCTATTTCACCATCAAAGCCTGTTATACACCAGCAAGCGCTTCTACAGCTGCACAAAGCAGCGTGGCTTTATGGCAATGTTCCAAACGAATTTCCAGAGAATCCTTAATGATCGAGACTATCCTCACGCTTGCTGGCAACCAGTTCATTCATTTAGCGCCAGAATTCCACTTGTAAAGCCCACGTACACCATGGCGATTCCGACTTGAGGAGAAATTGTCAGTGATCATCCCAAAACGTAATTATCTAAACACCTGCCGGAATTAATCACTTCAACATCATCCACGCCGCAGGCGTGAG
>JAFGIY010000148.1 GCA_016929335.1 Acidobacteriota bacterium
ATGAAACCGTAAACCGGATCGGAATAGGTGTCAAACCAGCGAACAACCTCTTCATTGTCCCGCAGGCGCAGCCGACGATAATCGATCTCCGGTTCGGATTGGGTGGTTGTTCTATCCATCATGACTGATAATGTCCCGAGGAAGGAAAAAGGTTACAGTGCATCATAACTTTTCGATGCAGTTTCTGCAAAACTGCAAAAATTCACAATATGAATGGTTAATGGTTAATGGCAGATTCCTATTTCTTTGGTTCAATTGGTTGGATTCGGAAGGAATAGTCTTTTGCCGTGAATGGAGTCAAAGCTGCAGGTCTTTCAGTAGTATTTACCAGCAGAACGCAATTAGGAAATCACCTGGCGGATGCGTTGAATAAGGCCTTTCATGAAGCGTTCGCTCATATTTCCGAAAGGCTGATCGTTAATGACGTAGGTCCATGTGGCGCCGCGATCAAAACGCGGCAGTTCCGGCCATTCCCCATCTACATTCGGTTGAAGTTTATTGAATTCCTCGATGACCTGTTCCTCAATCCGGTTTTGCAGCTCCTCAAATTTCGAAGCGATTTGGTGAAGGTATTCATTCAGCGGATCGTTTCCGGCATAGGCTACCCAATGAATGCCGGATCGAACCTCCGCCACCTCGACCAGATAGTCCGACCAGAGTTCATCGATCTTCTCCAGAGTTATAAGTCGCTCAAGCTCGAGGCTTCCTTCCCGCCCGAATTGCCGGCAAAAACGTTCATATAATTCCGGCTGCTGTACTTCGATCAGGCTCTCCGCAGCGCCGGTCAGAACTTCGTTCCTCATGCCTTGAACGATCTTTCTCTGCTCCTCGATTATCTGTTCGTATTTCCTGAGCGTTTTTCGGATTTCGAGATTCTGCCCCTCGACGATCTGCTGCACGTGGTCGATAGCTTTTTCCTCCGGCATTTTGCCTTGCAGAGCCTCCCGGATCCCGAAGCGTTCCATCAAATCGTCTTCGAGGCTCACGAAAAATCTCGACGATCCTGATTCGCCCTGTCTCCCCGCCCGTCCGCGCAGTTGATTGTCAATCCGGCGGCTCTCGTGGCGGTTAGTGCCGATCACATACAAGCCGCCGAGCGCGAGAATGTCATCCCGGTTCTTCGGCGGAATGCCTCCGAGGGGTATGTCTGTGCCTCGTCCCGCCATATTGGTCGAGATTGTCACGGCTCCCATTGAGCCGGCCTGGGCGATGATTTGAGCTTCCAGTTCGTCATTGCGCGCGTTCAAAACGTGGTGGGGAATCCCGGTCTGACGCAGTAGAGCGCTGAGCTGTTCCGATTCTGCGACGCTTGCCGTCCCAACCAGAATTGGCCGATCGGTAGAGTGCACGCCGGCGATTTCCTCGATCAGCGCCCGTTCCTTTTCTACTTTTGCGCGAAATACGATATCCGGATAATCAATTCGGATGACCGGCCTGTTTGTCGGAACTATGACGACCTCGAGCCCATACATCTGTGAAAACTCCGCCGCCTGCGTTGCTGCCGTACCCGTCATTCCGCATTTTCTCGGGTAAAGAGCGGCCAGGTTCTGAAGCGTGATTGATCCTAAAATGCCTCCCTGTTTTTTCAGTGGAAGATTTTCTTTTGCTTCGAGCGCAGTCTGAAGGCCCGCCGGCCACCGCCGGTTTTCCGCGACCCTGCCCTTAAATTCATCCACCAGTTCGATCGAATTATTTTTTACGATATAGTCGATGTCGCGCTGGAGCAAAACTTCTGCTTGCAGGGCATCCTGGATGGCGGAAAGCATCGAGGCGTAACGCAGGTCGTAGAGGTTGGGGCAATTGAGCGATTGCTCGATTACGGCGGCACCAAGATCGGTAAGCTGGATATTGCGCGCGAATTCATCAGTCTTGAAGTGGATTCCCGGCCGTAGTTGGCGCACCACGGCTGCACAACGATAGACCAGGTCTACGGGAGATAGCTCTCCCCCGGCAATCACCAGGGGGATTCGGGCCTCATCGATCAAAATCGAATCCACTTCGTCGATAAGCGCGCAAAGAAAGGGCCTGTGAACAAGCTCTTCAGGATAGAGGCAGAGTTGATCGCGCAGCAGGTCAAATCCAACCTCGTTCGGAGTGGCATAGACGACATCACACCCATAGGCGGCACGACGCTCTTCGGCGCACATGCCTTGATTGACGTAGCTCACCGAGAGCCCCAATGATCGATAAATATCGCCCATCCAGCCAGCGTCTCGTTTGGCCAGGTAATCGTTGGCAGTGAGAACATGCACTCCGCCGCATGCCAGCGTGAGTGCGTAAACCGCGGGAACAGCCGCCAGAGTCTTGCCTTCGCCGGTTTGCATTTCAGCTATTCTGCCGTCGGCCATCACAAGCGCGCCGACGATCTGGACATCAAACAAACGCATACCGAGGATTCGCTCCGCCATCTCGGCAGCCAACGCCATCGCCTCGATTGTTTGGTTCTGGTCAGGAGTTTCGTTGCCTAGTCGGCTCGCGATGGCCTGTAGCTCCGGGCTTGTTTCTTTGCGCAGCTGAGCGCGACGGTCATTGATCCGGTTCAAAGAAGATTGATATGTCGACCCGGGAGTGTGTGGGCCTCCGGGCTGAAGGCCTCGAATAAACTTCCCAATCCGTCCCAATCCTTTAGGCAGCATGCTTCACATTATAAGATAGATCCTTTTTTTTACACCCCTGGTATAAGTCCTCATGACCTTGTGCCTTTTACCCTTGCCTTCCTATCGCTGCTATATTGAAGTCCCTTCTTCGTATTGAGATCCATTGCGTTCTGCGGTCAACTTCGAAAGATCTGACTGACCGCTCGCCGGGGCTATCGGGGCACAAGCCGTGTCCCGGAAAGCCGGTCCGGGATACCTCGGTCCGGCAGCAACGTGGACCAGACGGTCAGGCCCGCCATCGTCAGGATAACCAACACCATTGTTCCCGTGCGCCAGGCGAAAGGATTCAGCCGGATGGCACCTGCGACAGCCGGGATGAAAAACATCCCCCATGTAAGGACGATCCGCCAGAAGACTCGAATTCGTGAGGCCGTGCGCCCGTCTTTTCGCACCACCCCCACACCGCAGACGGACAGCGCCAGGCCGCCACGAAAGGCAAGCGCGGCTACCATCGCGGGAAGGGCTACGTAGATCAGCAGGTAGCCGACGGCCAGCGCTAAATTTACTCGGATCATCTCATTGATTACAGGTTGGTCTTTGACCGATTTCAGGAAAAAGTTCAACGTAATGATTACCGAGGAAAGAGGGACTATAAGGCAACACGCTACGAGTGCCAGCCGGCGGGCCCGGGTGACGCGCGCCGGTCTTTGAATCAGCCGTTTCAAATCCTGAACTGCGGATTCGGGGTTGGAAAGGATCCTTTTGTCTTCCAAAAAACGGCGGGCGCGCAGAGGAATCGGCGCCCTGACGGGATCTTCTGCAGTTCGATCAGGCCTTCCCTCCAGTAAGGCCGCCGCCGCTTCCGCTAATAATAGTCCGGGATCGATCGTTCCCGTTCTCCTCTTCGAATCGTTCAAACCCGGCGCCGGAAAGTCCAGAATTTTGGCCCGACCCTCCGAATTGATCCAAACCCGGTCCAGGGACAGGGTTTTCGGCAAAGTCCCGTCTTTAGACGCCGCGGCCAACTCCTGTGCGAGATCGAACAGCCAGAATCGGACGAATTCCCAGGGCTGCGGTTTCGCCGCCAGATCCAACAGCGGGGCTCCGCCCGGCGCTTCAAAAGCGTCCCAGTTTTCATTTCCGGACCGACGTCCGGAAATCCAGCGAAGCCGACCGACGCGCCTCAAGGACCTCAAATTATCGTCCACCTCGGGAGTTCCTTCCGGCACTACATGAATCCAGATTTTGCGTAAAAGACGCGCGTCGTAAACAAGAAGCCACTGCTCATCCTTTCCCTGCTCCAGCTTTTCAAGCACATAATAAGCCCCGATTCGGGGCATGGACTCCAGCTCCGTGACCGGCTGAACGTCCGATGAGGGGAGGGCGGGACGGATTTCCAGCTTCGGCTTCCGGATCACCCTGGTACGGGTGACCAGATCGTGCCAGCCGGCCAAACCGTTTTGCTTCCGGGCAGTTGTGAATAACAAACCGATGATAATGTAAAAAGAGCCGTACGCCGTCCACATAAATGGCATATTGTTGAAACTTACTACGCCAACTGCAACCAGCCAGTAAAAGATCCAGGTTGGCATGTAAGAAATCGTCCAAAACATGGCCGCCCGCAAGCCGGCTTTTTTATATCCCGGGGGATTTCTATGGTCATCGACAAGCTGTATCCGGCAAATGGCTTTCCCAAGGCTGTACCCCCACCGGCCTTCGGGGATGGTGCAATATCCAATCATGACCGGGTAGAAAAGCAACATTTGCTGGACCGTAGACACATTCCCCGTGAGGAGAAAATCGATTGCCTTGGAAAGAAAGCAGAGAAAGCCGACGGCGGTCATGTCTATCGTTACTGCCAGGAACCGCTGGGACAAAGAGGCGGTCGACGGTGCGTCCGTACCAAAGGGCATCAAAGCATGATGAAGTTCACCGTAATTCTGGAATCGTTCTCCCGGCGTTTTCTCCAGGCATCGCAAAACCACCCTGGCAAGTTCCTCGGGTATCTCCGGACGAAAATCCTTTGGCGAAGGCGGGGCTTTCTCCAGCACATTGGCGAACAACTGCATCGTTGTTTTTCCCTCGAACGGCGTCCGGCCGGTGAGAAGGTAAAACAGAGTAACCCCGACGGAATATAGATCCGATCGGGCGTTGAGTTCCTCACCGCGCAACTGTTCGGGGGAACAGAAGGCCGGTGTGCCGAGAAACATGCCTTTCCGGCTCAAATCGGTTTCTTCGCGGGCCTCGGACGAGATCGACAACCCGAAATCTCCCACCTTGACTGTACCATCGACATCTTCGAAACAATTGGAGGGCTTGATATCACGATGCAGGATCCCTTTTGCCTGGGCGGCCTGCAGTCCGGAGATCACGTCGATGATCGCATCCACCGCCTTGCCTACCGGCAATGGACCATCACGTTTGACCCGATCCTGAAGCGTTCCGCCATCGACCAGCTCCATCACAATTACCGGGGTGCCCTCGATTTCGCCGGTGCCGAAAACATAGACGCTGTTCGGGTGATTGATCGATGCAGCCAGCCGGCCTTCGCGGAAAAACTGCGCACGCGCCTCGGCGGAATTTAGCCGGTAGGTCAACACCTTCAGCGCGACCCGCCGGCCCGTCTCGAGCTGCTCCGCTTCGTAAACCGCGCCCATGCCTCCGTGGCCCAGCTCCCGTATGATCCGGTATTCGCCAAACTGGTCGCCAGGATTCGGTAGGTTCCGCTCTTCCGCGGTTCCGATCGGTTTGATGGATGGGGTCGTATCCCGGGAAAACTCCAGGCCGCCTTTCATAAGGCATTCCGGGCAGATTCCCTCGGGCGCATCCGGAGGGAGTGGAGAGCCACAATCGGGACAGGAGCGTTGGGGTTTCATCGGTTTCTCCTTTTTATAATGTTGTCTTCACTCCTTAAAGAAGAAACCGACTGGAAAGGTTACATTTTTTCATTCGGCCAGTGCGGCCAGTAAATAGCGCAACTCCTGCTCCACATCCTGCTTCGTCTCAACGGTATCCGCAATCTCGGCGCTGAGCAATTGGCGATAGCGCTTTCGCAGACGATGCACGGCCGTTTTCACCGCGGCTTCGGAGATTCCCAGATTTTGCGACACCTCCGCATACCGCACTTCGCCCTTGCCCCCTGCCAGGAAAATCTTCATCTGCTCGAATTGGTCGGTCTTGCCTTCGGCGCGCATCTCTTCCCGCAGTTTCGCCGTAACCTGGTGGAGAACGGTCATAGCCCAGCGCCGATCATATAATTTGTCCGGTGTAATGTCATGGAACGGCTCCACGGCGTATTTGGATTCCGGCTCCTCAAGTTTGATCGACAGGATCTGCTTTCCTCCGCCCCGCTTCTTAGCCCGCACCTTGTCCCATTCATTCGCCAGGAAGTGCTTCATACTTGCGAGAAGGAAAGAACGGAATCTTCCCTTTTCGCGATCCACGGTAGCCAGGTCGTCGCGTGCGAGCAGCCTCGCGAAAAACTCCTGGGTCAAGTCTTCAGCATCCTGGGGATTGCGGCCCTGCCGGCGGACAAAGGCATAGAGAGGATACCAGTATATCTGGCAAAGCCTCTGCAGGGCCTCTCCTGCCTGGGAGTCTTTCTGCCCGGCGGCGATGACCATGCTCCAGTGCGTTTCATTGAAACGACTCGTGCCCCGGGGATTGCTGGATTCGGTTGTCATACGGTCCACTTTACACAAAAAGTGAAATATCTCAAATGTTGGGGGATTCAGAATCTTACTCAGGAGGAATCATTCCATAAATATTTTTGTGCATCTGTCTCCGGCTTCCATTGCAATCGCCATCCCGCCTACATTATTGCTGACAATAAGCCGGAGTGGGCGAGAAGGTAGGATAAGAGAGGCGCGGGGATTGCGCCCCATAAGTGTTTGTACGAAGCATTTGTTTAACAGATGCACCTTACATTCCATTTTCAGCTCAAAGCTATTGTCTCTCGCCGGCATTGAAGGAATTATCCGAAATCCAATCAAGAATAGATGAAGATAAAGTCTTTGGTAGGCGGTTCTCAGAATAGCGGCAGTGGATTTGCCTGTGTGATTCTCGAAAAAGATCAGGAGTGATTCTTTCAGTTTTAGGCAAAAACGGGTGATAGCGATAATTATAAAAACATTTAGACGCTTTTCAGTACAGGAAGACTATTTCGATTAACAGGTCACTCTTCAATCAGGCGCTCGGTTGAAATCGGGAGATCTTTGCAAATTTCCGGATTTTCTGCATTCAATCTCCCCAAACAATTGTAAAAGTCTGCCTGAAAATCAAGAATAGTAGACAAAATGAGTCTCATCAGAAACGAAAGACGACCGGATGCAGGAAGCATTTATATACCAGGGGTAGTATCGGCAGATGAAGTGGCCCGACCGGCGATCAGAGGGAAATATGATCAAAATAATTATGCCATACACGATCCGAGTCATGCTATTAACCGCACTAGCCCTGATTCCATGGGTTCCGCAATACGGCCAGACGACTGCTGCCCCAAAACCCGCAAAAGACGAAGACAAATCCATGGTGCTGATCGGGAGCGGGAAATTCATCATGGGCAAGGGGGCGATACCGGCCGATCCAGCGAAGCAATACAAAGACAACCCAGCGCATAAGATCATCCTGGAGTCTTTCTACATCGACAGAACCGAAGTGACCAACGCCCAATATTTGAAATTCTGCGAAGCCACACGTCATAAACTACCAGAATTTTGGGGCCGGAAGGAATACTCGAGCGGTCCTGAATTTCCCGATCACCCGGTTACGGGTGTGTCTTATTCGGATGCGCAGGAATTCGCGGTCTGGGCCGGGAAACGCCTGCCCACGGAAGCCGAATGGGAATTCGCGGCACGCGGAGGGCTCGCAGACATGGATTTTCCCAATGGGAAAGACCTCACATCCGCCGATGCCAATTTCGCGCCTGCAGGAAAGGATCAGCCAAGGTTGGAAGCTTTCCGGCCAATGCATATGGATTGTTCGATATGGCAGGCAATGTTGGGGAATGAGTGGCGGATTTTTACGATGGAAATTATTATCGCGTCTCTCCTCAAGCGAATCCGTCGGGGCCGGATATCGGCCGTTTTCGTGTGATCCGCGGAGGAGGATGGCACTCGGGCAAGAGCAGCTGCCGCGTCCACTACCGCAACGCACTTCCGTTAAACTGGGTGGATTTCAATGTCGGATTCCGGTGCGCGAAAAACGCGTCGAAATAGCTATAAACACCCGTAGACTGTTTTCGCGATAATAACTTGCATGTCAGATTCCAGTTTCTCATGCTTCCAGAACTTATCGCGTCTTTCGGCGACCTCGACCACGCAAATTCCTAGATTTTCTGAATTCAACTTGCCCCAAACGATGTAATATTGCCGCCTGATATTTAAGTATAGATTACGTACAAAGAACGGTCTGGTACAGGAAGCATTTTTACAAACCAGGGCAATTTTTCCTATCGGCTAGAAAGCAGGCGAACAAGATGATTATCGAAACGGACAGGCTGATCTTGAGGCGGTTCCAGGAAACGGATCTTTTGGATCTATACGAATACCTCTCAAACGAAAACGTCGTCAGACACGAGCCATATAAGCCAAAAACAAAGGAAGAAACCGAAGAAGAACTGAAATGGCGCGTTTCCACTGACGAAATGCTGGCGGTGGAATTAAAAGAAAACCATAAAATGATCGGCAACGTCTATATCGGAAAAAGAGATTTCGACGCCATCGAGATAGGCTATGTCTTTAACGACAAATATTGGGAAAAAGGCCATGCGACCGAAGCTTGCGCGAAGATAATCAAACATCTCTTTGATAACGGAGTCCACCGCATTTTCGCGGAATGCGATCCCAACAACCCGGATTCTTGGAAATTATTGGAGAAACTGGGATTCGTCAGGGAAGCCCATCTAGCAAAAAACGTTTATTTTTGGCGGGACGAAAACGGTAAACCGATTTGGAAAGACACCTACATTTATTCTTTGCTGAATGAAAACACCTAAACGAGACCCTCGCCTAAGGCGCGCCTGAAGCCCAGCCGTTTATTGTCAGGATTGACAAAAGACAAGTAATGGCATTTCCGCAGGAACAATCCCATTCCGCAGTACAGCAAAGCTATTTCGATTAACAGGTCACTCTTCAATCAAGCTCTCGGTTAAAATCGGGAGATCTTTGCAAATAACTTCTATTCTTATATCAAACTGGCATTTTAACAGATGCCCTTACATTTCCATTTCTAGTTCCGGGCTGCTGTCTCTCGCCGGCATGGAAGGAATTATCCGAGTATCATTGCTTATCGCCTGGTTCTCCGATAAGGAATGAGAATTATTGATGTATGCAAGAGCCTGGTCGATTGTCTTGCAGTGTTCGAGGGCGAGCAGAAGATCGGCAGCCCGGTGAGCATCTCGGCAGCCCGGAAAATCTCATGTTGTCATCATTCAGACAGGTCAACCACGACTTCATATTTGCAGCATGACTGTCCCTATTCGCCATTTTTGTGGTCGTCACCATACTGGTAGGACCAATAAACGACAAGGGATTCGCTATCAAATCATCAAGCGCAGGCCACCGAGAACAACACATTATTCCGATAATCACTTATAGGTTGAGCGCAACATAAAACACGTGATTAGAAATATGATACTGCATTTGTTCGTTTTTCAGCCGCTCCAACCATCCGTCTTCAATTTCAATCAATTACCCGCCAACCTGTATTAAAATAAAACAATCTCATTAGTATCCGAGTTGTTTCCATTTGACAGACAAATAAAACATGTACTATTCTCTATCAGACAGACAAATGGAGTAACGCCATGACGGTAAAACCGGAAATGATGTATGGAACCTTGGATCTGCTGGTTCTTCGGACGCTGGAAGCACTGGGGCCGCAGCATGGTTATGCCATTGCAGGCCGTATTGAACAGGTATCCGGCGATATGCTGCGTCTGAACCAGGGCACGCTTTATCCAGCCCTGATGCGGCTGGAAAACGGCGGCTGGGTCCGTTCCAAGTGGGGGACAACCGAAAACAACCGCAAGGCCCGGTATTATTCGATTACGGCTTCGGGGCGCAAACGGCTGGAGCAAGATGCGGAGGATTGGTCGCAGATGGCGGGCATCGTCGAGAAAGTGCTCAAAGGAGCTTTTTGAAGCATTGGAATATTGATTAGACCGGGAGCAGATAGAATGGCTCGGATGAGAGCTTTTGTTAATCGGATCTTAGGATTATTCCGCAACCAAAGTTTGGAATCACGGATCGATGAAGAGCTGCAGTTCCATCTGGAGATGAAAACTGAAGAGAATTTAAAACGCGGCATGGAACCGCAAGCGGCGCGCAATCAAGCCCTGCGCTCCATCGGAGGGATCGATCAAGCCAAAGAAAAGCATCGCGATGTGCGCGCTTTCCGCTTGGTGACGGATTTCTTGCAGGACCTTCGTTATGCTCTGCGCACGCTGCGAAAGGACTGGGGGTTTACGATCATCACGGTGCTGATTCTGGCCCTGGGCATCGCCGCCAACACGGCGGTGTTCAGCGTGGTGAACGCGGTTCTGCTGCGGCCGCTGCCGTTTCCGAATGCGGGGCAACTCACATGGTTTACTTCGGGGCGTCAGTCCATCGCCGCGGGCCGCGAGGTTGGCGGTCTTTCCGGCGTCACCCACACCGTAGCCGCGTATGAGGAGTTCCAGCGCCACAACCGTTCCTTCCAGCAGGTGGCAAGCTACAACCCTTTCCTGGGCGGCGGCGAATGGACGCTGACGGGCCACGGCGAGCCACAGGTCGTCGCCGGGATGATGGTCTCCGAGAACTTCTTCCAGACGCTGGGGATTCAGCCGGAACTCGGGCGGCTTCTCTCGAAGGAGGAATGCCACCGGGGCGGCAGGCCCGCGGTCCTGCTGAGCCATGCCTTCTGGCAACGCCAGTTCGCCGGGGATCCAGCGGTCGTGGGTCAGGCGATCAGGTTGAGCCAGCAGTCGGCCACGGGGGTCGCGATGGTCGTCGGCGTGATCCCGGCCGCCTTCGATTTTGGCGCGGTGTTTTCTCCAGGCGTCAAGATCGACTTCTACTATCCAGCCGTTATGGATGCCATTCGCAGTTGGGGAAACACTCTGGCCCTGGTTGGACGCTTGAGGCCGGGGGTCACCGTGGCCCAGGCGCAGGCCGAAGCGGATATCCTATTTCCGCAGTTCCAAGCCGCTGGCAAGACGGAGTCGTGGGGCGACTATACGTCGACCATCACCGGGCTGAAAGACCATGTCAGCGGCAAGCTACGCCGGTCGCTCATCGTGCTGTGGTGCGCGGTGGGGCTGATTCTGCTCATCGTGTGCGTCAATCTCTCTAATCTGATGCTGGCGCGCGCCGCCGCGCGGGGCAAGGAGTTTGCCCTGCGCAGCGCCTTAGGTGCAGGAAGGCGCAGGCTGCTCCGCCAGCTTCTGACGGAGAGCGCGATCTTATCGGGCGCGGGAGCAATCCTCGGCCTGGGTTTGACCTTTGCGATCACGGCCTATCTGGCGCATCAGGGCTCGATTGCGCTTCCGCTGCTCAACTCCGTGGGGGTGGACGGCGCCGCTCTGCTGTGGACGCTGCTCATCACCGTCGCCGTCGCGACGCTCTTTGGCCTGGCTCCCGGCCTGAGCATATCCTCCATCGATTTGCAGAGCGCGCTCGAAGATAGCGGCCCCGGAACAACGGCCGGCAAGAAGCACGAACGCGTACGCGCCGCGATGGTGATCTCCGAAGTGGGGCTCGCCTGCGTACTGCTGATCGGAGCGGGTCTGTTGTTACGCAGTTTTCTCAGGGTTCTGGACGTGGAACTTGGGTTCCAGCCGAGCCGGGCCGCCGTGATCAAGGTGGACTACGAAGACGCAGGCAATCGGGAACGACGCGGCGTCATCTTGCACGAGATGGTGCGGAGCATCGAGTCGATTCCCGGCGTCGAGGCCGCGGGCATCGCCGACATGCTTCCTCTGGGCCGCAACCGAAGCTGGGGATTCGCGGCGAAAGGGAAGGTGTATCCCAGCGGGATGAACCAGGGCGCTCTGGTCCGGATCGTGACGCCGGGGTACCTGAACGCCATGGGCATGCGTATGACAGAGGGCCGTGACTTCACCTGGCAAGACACCCCCAAGAGCGAGCCTGTGGTTATTCTCAACCAGGCGGCGGTGCGGTGCTTCTGGGAGGGGGAGGATCCGGTGGGACGTCTCGGGTTGGTGTCGGGACGAGACACGCGGGTGATCGGCGTGATTTCCGACGTTCGGGCGCACAGCCTGGAGGCTTCGGCCGGACCGGAGATGTATCTGCCCACGACGCAGGCCGATCCCGCAGGAGCAGAGCTGGTGGTCCGAACAAAGCTGCCGCCCGAGGCCCTCGCTTCCAGCGTGATGAAGAAACTGCGATCGCTGAACCCGGCCCAGCCTGCCGCCGAGTTCCGCCCTCTCCGCGAGATCGTGGACCGCTCGGTGTCGCCCCGGCGCTTCTTCATGCTGCTGGTCGGCAGCTTTGCGGCCTTGGGCCTGATTCTGGCCTCGCTGGGGATATTCGGCGTCATCTCCTATTCGGTCACGCGGCAGACGCAGGAGATCGGCATTCGCATGGCGCTGGGCGCAACGGCTCCGCAGGTGCAGATCGGCGTGGTCGCAAGAGCGATGCGGCTGACCTCAATCGGAGTTTTGGTGGGAACCGTGGGGTCCCTTGCGGCCGCGAGGTGGATCGAATCCCTCTTGTTCCAGACCAGACCCACTGATCCGGGAACCTTTGCAGGCATTTTGCTACTGCTCGGGGCGGTGGCGCTGGTTGCAGGTTACATTCCGGCGCGGCGAGCCTCGCGTATCGACCCGATCGTTGCTCTCCGCAATCGCTGACCATACGTATGGCCGCGGTAAGGATAGTCGGAATAAATTGCTTTTGATCGGGAAATCCGGACGTGCAGGCTTCTCAACAAGTTCTGATATGAGGGGTTATGAAAAGAATAATGATAGCACTCAGCATACTAGGTTTATTGCTTGGCTTGAGCTTGGTTCCGCTTTCGGCGCAGGATGACCAGGCCAAAAATATAACTGTAAATTGTCAGTGATCATCCCAAAACGTAATTATCTAAACACCTGCCGGAATTAATCACTTCAACATCATCCACGCCGCAGGCGTGAG
>JAFGIY010000023.1 GCA_016929335.1 Acidobacteriota bacterium
CTAGTTAATCTCCTCCGGCGATGGCGGCGTGTACCGGGATGGGTTTTGCAATCGACTAATTCAGGTTGCACGATGAAAAAGGCAAACCCCGGTGATGGTAGTAGCCGGACGGCAATACCATTATTGCAGCCCGGCTGTCTGTTCATCGCTCCCCTTAAGGATTTTTTCACAAAGAGTTATTGTGTTGAGTCTAAACTTACGAGAAATAATCCGTTGAAGAAAGGCTGAAAATAAATTATCTTGATATGGATTCAATTTTTTCTCAGCCGCGATCCTGCGCCTTTGCGCTCAAGCTGATGACTGATTGCCGCTTGCTCTCTTATGCTGTAAAGGAGGACAAGAACGTGCCATATTCCCATTGTCGCATGCTGCATTGGGCTGAATTGATTTCAGGATTGTTGCTGCTGTCGCCCCTTTGCATCTGTCTTTTTGCGCAAGGCATGAGTGCGAAAAAAGAAGCTGCCGAAAAGAGCCAGTCTACTTACGGCGTCAAGGTGAATGCTGTTGTTGTTAAGGCGACAGTAACGGACAAGTCAGGGAATCCCGTAACCGATCTGACCGAGCGCGACTTCAGGGTGTATGACGATGGAAGCCCTCAAAAGATGCAGACTTTCACCCTGGAATCCATAGATCCGCCTGAATCGGAAGAGGTGAAGGTTCCAGACGCGTCAACCTCATCCAAATCCCGGCATGAACCGATCAAGGAGACTCCGGCACGTCCTCCCCGATTGATCTCAATTGTCATTGATGATCTTACAATGGAGTCTGCTCCCGCCCCTGGATCTACTCTCGATTTTCCCAGGATGGTCGATGCCGTGAAGAAGTTCGTAAAAGCGGACATGGGTCCCGCCGATCAGGTCACTATCCTGTCAGGCTCGCGCAGCGTTCAGATTCCTTTTACGGACAATAAGCAGTGGCTCCTCGAAGAGTTGGACACCGTTCCGAAAAAACTGAATTCCATCTGGGCCGTTCGAGCTGACAAACGGCTCTTTGAAGAGTCGAATAAGTTGGAGGAGATGCGTAAAGGTGTGGAAACACCGAACCTCACCGAGACCCTTCGAGCTGACGAAATGTCTGATTATGAAGCCTGGGTCTGGGCCAATGATTTGGCTACAGAGCCGATAGCTAAGCATCAGGACCCAAGGCAGCAGATGGGCACAGAATGGAAAAGGATACAGGCTATTGGCCAAAAGGCCGACGTTCAATCCCGAACCCGAAACCTGCTTTATACAATCCGGCAGCACCTTCGGACCTTAAGGCACTTTGAAGGAGCCAAAATGGTTGTGCTTTTCTCCGATGGCTTCATTACCCAAGTCGGGCCGCGAACCGGGGCCGCCGAAGCCCATCAACTGCAGGAACTCGTCGATCTGGCCTTGCGTTCCGGGATTATTCTAAACACCGTGAGTACCCGAAGCATAACTGCAGACTTAGCTGCAGAGGATTTCAGGAATGTCCCGCAAACGACGACGGGAGAGTTTAACGTACCGAAAGAAATGGACAGGATGATGCAAGAGCAACCGATGCAGCAGATCGCATCTGAAACAGGAGGCGAGTTTTTTCCTCGCAGCAATGACATGTATATAGGTTTGAAATCTATCGCCCATCGCCGGCATTCTTATTACGTTCTGACCTACGCGATGCCTCCCCATAAACCAGATGGGGCTTATCATCACATCAAATTGGAAGTAAACCGCCCGGAGCTGGAGCTTTCGTACCGGAAGGGATACTATAGTCCCACCGAAGAACTGACGTTTGAAACTACCCAAAAAGAAGACATCATGGAAGCGCTGCATGGTCCAGGGAACATGAACAAGATTCCAATAACGTTGTCATACAACTTCTCCCAAGAGGACGACTCGACTTATGCGGTCTCATTTATAAGCAACGTAAATGTCCGCGGGATGCAATTCCCTGAAGAGGACGCCCGGCGCAGGAACCAGATCAGCCTAGTCCTGGCGGCCTTTGACGAAAATGACCACTTCATCAGCGGGCTGGAGAAGGCGATCGATTTTCAGCTGCTGGAAGACAGTTATAACAGCCTTCGCGAGCGCGGGCTTACATCCAGAGTGGAACTCAAGCTGCCGATGGGCCGGTATAAAATCAAGGCAGTCGTGCGGGAAAACGCTCAGGGCAAAATGGGTTCGATTACCAAGTTCGTCGAAATTCCATGAGGCTTCAATCTCGAAGTTTCGAAATCTCCCGCTAAAGGAGGAACTATGGCAGGCAAATCCCGGAACGCGCTGCTCCTTTGCTGCTTTTTCTCTATTTTGCTTGCTCTCAGCTCTTGCGGCTTGCTGCATGCCGCTGCTCAGGCCGATGGCTCCTTCAAGCTTCGGGTGGATGTAGACCTGGCCACCGTGGAGGTGATTGCCCTCGACAAAAATGGAGATCCAGTGCGCAATCTAAAGAAGGGGGACTTCCAACTCTATGAAGACGGGAAAAAGCAGGAAATTCTCAGTGTCGACGAGCTGAGAGCGGAATCCGAGAGATCCTCGTTGGGAGCAAGCCCTATTGATGAGAACAGGTCACATCGAGGCAAGACTGTTTTAATCGTTTTTTACGATGACTCCATCAGATTCGAGGATTTTAAGAAATCGCGCGACTCTGCCCGGGAATTTGTCAGGGAGCACATGAGGCCGCAGGATCTGTTCGCAGTGGCCACCTTCCGCATGTCGATGAAGATTCTTCAAAACTTCACCAGCGATCGAGAGAAGGTACTGCAGGCTATCGAACAGCCCGGCAATACGGGATGGAGCTCGACGTATTTTGAAGATCTGCTGCGCTCTCTCGACGCAATCAACCGCTCCATCGCGCCAATCAAGGGACAAAAATCGATTCTGATCTATTCACAATCGGTTTACGCCGCCACGGATCGCGTATCCATGAATAATGCACCGGCTGTCCGTGTTTACGGCTCCTTGAATGTATCCGTTACCCCTGCCTACGCCTCCTTGGAGGGTACGTACAAAAAGACCCTGGACTCAGCTAAAAAATCGAATGCAAAGTTTTATACGGTAGACCCTGGCGAATTGGGCATGCCAGTTCTCGGAGGCCTTTCGCTTAAATCCCTTGCTCTCGAAAGCGGCGGTGCTACGATCGATAGAGATACCGATGCCGAGCTGGACAAGCTGGATCGCCAAATCAGCAATTACTATATCCTGGGCTTTCAATCCAATAATCGGCGACGTGACGGCGCTTTTCGCAAAGTGAAAGTAAAGACTGAGTTGAAGGGAATCAGTTTAAAGCACCAGGCCGGTTATACGGACCGGCGCCCCATCGACGTGTTGGCAAGTTCCAAACAAGAAAAGACCCTCCTGACAGCTCTTGCATCTCCGGGAACCACCGCACAGATTCCGATCGTTTTCCGTCCGGCCTATTTCTACGATTCCCCACGGGTGGCAAGAGTGCTCGTTTCAGCGAGAATCCGCGTGGACAAGGCGGCATTCAGGAAAAAGGGGGGCCGGATGGAAGCAGACCTCAATATTATGGGTGTAGCCTATGCCGAGGATGGAAGCATCGCAGCCCGATTCAGTGAAACGCTCCCCGTCGCATTCGATAAGGAGAAAGAGGCGGAGTATCGGAAGGCGAATTTAGCTTATCGCAACTACTTCAGACTGCGCCCGGGCAAATATAGTCTCAAACTCGCCGTTTCGGACGATTCCGAAAACCTGGGCTCCATGGAGCAGCTTCTGGAAGTGCCTGCTCTGCCGGATCGAGGGTTTGTGGGGAGCAGCATCGTGATAGCTGAACAGACATCAAATCTGCCTGACCTGATAAAGAACCTGCAAGCCCAATTGCTTGATGAAAACGATCCCTTGCTTTATTCGGGGATGCGGATCGAACCCAGCGTGGTAAACAAGATACGCGTCAGCTCCGCCATTCCACTGATGTTCAGGATGTACAACCTGGCCGAGCCTTCGGATCAATGGAATTTGGCAGGTAAAGCCACACTTCGTGATGAAGAGGGAAAGGAATATGTTTTAGGCCCGGAACCATTGGCGAATTCGATGTCTCCTCTGGGCAAATCGGAAGCCGTCGTCGTGTGCAGCCTGAAGTTCCCGGATGTGCCGCCTGGCAAATACCGCCTGATCATTGAAACCAGCGAAGCCGCTTCTCCGGAAACCGCCACGCTTCAGACCGATCTCGAATTTGTTGAATAGCCGGAGGGCGCAAACAAGCCAAAGAGACCGGCTGCGGATTCAGGATAACGCAGTTGTGATTGATGGATAGGAAGCTCAAATTGCCTGACGGCCATGGCCACGGCTCGCTGCACCATAGAACTGAATCTCTGCAATAAGGTAGACACGTACACCAAAGCCATATCCATCGACAGGATCCTTAGTAAAATACGCCCGCAATCCAGTCGAAATCATTGAAGTCGTAATACCTATTATCAGCAGTCGAGGGACATGAGAAAGTAAGCAGAATTTTATGAGTCAATCCGGGGCCAGGAGGGGCTTTGGGTCAAGAAAAGTCGCAGGTGCTGAATTTTGTTCGGTAAGTTTTAAGCCTTATTCCGACTCTAGCAATAAAAAGGAAAGAATTCGAAATGGCTGGATACCATTTATAGAAAGCCGGAAAGTGAAGCGATTTGATGAC
>JAFGIY010000149.1 GCA_016929335.1 Acidobacteriota bacterium
AAGTTCCAATAATGCTTTCGAACGAAATTATTATGGATGAGAGCCGTCAACAAAATGTAAAGTTATTGTTGCGCGGGCCCTAAGCGCCCTGATCCATGTGGTGCGGGCTTTCAGCCTGCACATCCGGCCCGAAGCCGGACTCACATGTACGGACAAAACATTCATGTAAAAAATCCGCAACAGTGCGCTATTTCAGCTTTATCCGTTTCTTTGCTTCATGAGGGGTGAGGTAGCGATGATGAAAAATGCGTATACGCTTGAACTTGCCTTTTGCGTCCAGATCATAAATCACATTCTGGTTCATGATAATCAGGTCGCCCGCTTTCCATTGCGCTCCCGGAGAACCCTTCGGAGGAGTTCGCAAAACGTGGAACTCGGTGATCAGCTCGACTAGGAACTGCCTGCCCCTGGAAAGGAAAGCTCCTATATTCAAGACTTCCCGTACGTTGGCAGTCAAAGCTTCGTAGTTGGCTATGAACGCCTTCGGACCATGGAGCGTTTTGCCCGTCAAGCCGGGGATCTGCGGACCCATGAAGTTATCAGGATACGCCAGGGTGACATCGGGACAAAAGTAGCCGGCAACTTTATCAAACCTTTTGTTATTGAAATGGTCGACGTATTTCAGGAATTCTCTGCGATTCATGGCACATTGCCTCCTTTTAAATGGGAAACTGGAAGATTGCCGGAGAACAAAGCTTGCACTCTGGGATCCTGAGTCAAAACGGCAATTTTGCATACTCTTTTTTGCATTTTGGCGCCAAATCCCCTGCATTTCCGGTATCTCATGAAAGGCTGTGTGTGCCGGATAAAGGTTCCTCCGGACACCAGAAGATGGTTACAGCCTAATGATTAGAAAACAGTTGATGGAAGGAATTGGCTGGGAGACAGGGATTCGAACCCCGATCAGATGGTCCAGAGCCACCCGTCTTACCATTAGACGATCTCCCAGCACCGAGGCCATTGTAAAAAAACAGATAGACAGTTTCAAGACCAAACCCGCCGCGAGCGCAAAACATAAAGCCGCGAATTATCACGAATTTGTGGCGAGGCTCTAATGCGATCCGCTCCGGACGATCCTGGCCCAGGCATCGCGAAGCGTTACGGTCCGGTTAAACACCAACACCCCCGGTCTGGAGTCCGGGTCCACACAAAAATAGCCGAGTCTCTCAAACTGGAAGCGTTCGCCGGCTTTGGCTTTCGCCAGACCTGGTTCAATCCGGCACGACCGGATGATTTCCAGAGAGTTCGGATTCAGATACGCTTTAAAATCCTTGCCTTCCTTTTCATCGACCGGATTTTCGACCGAGAACAACCGGTCATAGAGCCGGACTTCAGCCGGGACAGAATGCTGTGCGGAAACCCAATGAAGCGTCGCCTTGGCCTTAGGGCTTCCGGCGCAATCCCCCGTCAGCGATTCGGGATCATAAAGGCAATGGATTTCCACGATCTCGCCTTTATCATTCTTTACAACATCGGTGCATGTGACCAGATAGGCATAGCGCAAACGCACCGTCCGGCCGGGAGCCAGTCGGAAGAACTTCTTGGGAGGATTCTCAAGGAAATCCTCCTGCTCGATAAACAGCTCTCTGGAAAAAGGCAGAATGCGAGTGCCCGCGGATGCATCTTCCGGATTATTGACCGCCTGCATTTCCTCCGTGCGGTCTTCGGGGAAATTGTCGATAACCAGTCGCAGCGGGCGCAGGACGCTCATGGCCCGCTGCGCTCTCAGGTTCAGGTCCTCGCGCAGAGAGTGCTCCAGGAGAGCGACATCCACGACATTGTCCCTTTTAGCTACGCCGATACGGTCACAGAAGCTGCGGATCGACTCCGGCGTGTATCCCCGCCGGCGCAAACCGCAGAGCGTCGGCATGCGCGGATCATCCCATCCACTGACCAGTCCCTTCTGGACAAGTTCGAGCAGCTTCCGCTTGCTCATAACGGTGTAATTGAGATTGAGGCGCGCGAATTCTATCTGTTGCGAACGCGACTCAACCTGCAATACTTCCTGAAACCAATCATAAAGCGGCCGGTGGTCCTCGAATTCCAGGGTGCAGATGGAGTGCGTAATGCCTTCAATGGAATCCGAAAGGGAGTGGGCGAAGTCATACATCGGATAGATGCACCATGCGTCCCCCGTGCGATGGTGAGTCGCTCTGCGGATACGGTAAAGCGTGGGATCCCGCATATTCAGATTGGGCGAAGCCATATCAATTTTCGCCCGCAGCACGTGAGTTCCGTCCTCAAATTCGCCTGCCCGCATCCGTTTGAACAACTCCAGATTCTCTTCCGCGGAGCGATTGCGGTATGGGCTTTCCCTTCCGGGCAAGGTCAAAGTGCCCCTGTGATCGCGGATCTCGTCGGCGCTGAGACTGTCGACGTAAGCTTTGCCCAGCCGGATCAGCTTAACGGCGTATTCATAGAGGCGCTCGAAATAATCTGAAGCGAAATAGAGCCTGCCCTCCCAGTCAAATCCCAGCCAGTGCACATCTTCCTGGATGGATTCGACATATTCGACATCTTCCTTTGTGGGATTGGTATCGTCGAAGCGCAGATTACAGGCGCCCCCGAATTCTCCGGCGATGCCGAAATCAATGCATATCGCTTTGGCGTGCCCGATATGCAAATAACCGTTTGGCTCAGGGGGGAAACGAGTCGCCACCCGCCCGCCGTTTTTATTATTCTTCATATCCTCAGCTACGATAGCCCTGATGAAATCCAAAGCGGCGGCGTTGCCCGCCTCCATCCTGTCCGGTTCCGGATTCCGGCTGTTCTTATCATTCTTTGTGGAAGCGTCCATATAGTCTCTATCCGAGGTTTTAAATATAGGCCAAGCCGCATGATACCATATTCAAATTCGGGGCTTGATCAACATTTCCGGGCTTCGCGCAGCCAGGCACATTCTGCATATGCTTTGCCTCATCAATGAGAATCGCGGGTCTTAACCCGCATTTCATGGGGATTTATCTCGACGCCTATACCTGGACTATGATTAAATGTTGCTTCCGGATTAGCGCCTCAGAGATGTTTGTCAGTATCTCAAGCGTGTAATCCTGCATTATGAGGAGCGGGATTTGCCCGATACGGTTTATGTCGGGAAGACACCCCATATTTTGTCTGCAACTATTGGCGGAAAAGATTCACTATTCTATTGGATCCGGGCAAAGATCGATGGATCCCGCCAGGCAGAACGGGGAAGGGAGACAATATCCATGAGAAGCTATTTTAAATTATTCCTTCTTGCTTTTCTGATTTGCGCTGCGGCTTTATTCCCTACTGCAGTCATGGGCAGTGGGAATACCGGATTGTCCCAGGAGACCGAAGAGGAAGAGACTCCATACGATGAAGTGGAATATGGAGCGTATGAAGCGGCTACCAAAGAACCCGATCTCGCAAAGCGTGGAGAATTGCTGCTAGCATTTATAGAGAAGTATCCGAAATCGGCCCTTATGGTCTACATCAATTCGGGATATGAAACTCTTCTGCATGAGTGTTCCCAGGCAAAACAATACGCGCTTCTTGAATCCCTTGCCGAAAAATGGCTGAAGATCTTTCCCAATAAAATCCAGACGATTGCTTATCTGGCGGAAGCCGCCCTCCAGCTCAAGAATGACCAGAAATATGTCCAGCGTCTCGAGGAAATTTATGCTCTGGATCCCAAGGGGACCTATGCCGTTGATATTCTGCGGACCTATAAACGGATGAATAATCAGGCAAAGGTCAGCGAATGGACCGAAAAGATTTTCAAGATGCCCGAGTACGATGCGGACTTCGGACTGCGTTTTGAATTCGTGCAGAAATACCTGGAAGCCAAGAACTACGCCAAAGCGGCCGAATATGCCCGACTGACGCTTAAATCCGCCGATCTCGTCAAGGAACCGAGCAAGGACGTACAAGGCCAGCTGCGTCAGGTGCGCTATGCCTGTTACCTGGTTATCGGCACCAATTTATACGACGACGGGAAATTTGCCGAAGCCATCCGAACGCTGCAGCAGGCTCTCAGGCAGGAGATGCACGGCGAACCTTACTACTACATAGGGATGTGCCAGTGGAAGCAGGATAAGATTGATGATGCCATTCTTTCTTTTGCGCGGGCAGAACTCCAGGGCGGAGATATTGCACCGCAGGCAAAGGAAAAATTGGAGCAGCTATACAAAGCGATCCACAACGACACTACGATCGGAATCGAGAAGGTCTACAGAAAAGCAAAAGAGAATCCCGGAATTTAGGAACGCTCCCCTGCAGGAAGATCAACAATATCGGCATGGAATAGATCCGGCTCAGTGCTTGGCGGTACGGTGTTTGACTGCGTTGAGACGGGAAATCGCCCGGATAAGAGCCAGTTGAGCCCGATCGAAATCGATATTCGAATCCTTGGACGAAAGCATCTTCTCAGCCCGCATTTTTGATTCCTCAGCCCGTTTGATATCAATATCGGAAGCCATCTCGGCTTCCTGGGCCAGAAGGACTACGCGATCCGGAAGCACTTCCACAAATCCCCACGAACAGAATGAGTACTCCGTTCGATCCCCGATCCTATAGGCAATCTCTCCAATGCCGAGTTCCGCCAGGAGAGGCGCATGTCCCGGCAGGATCCCCAGATACCCTGTGGTGGACGGAACCGTTACACTATCCACCTCGCCGCTGAACAACTGCTTTTCCGGAGTAACGATCTCAAGATGAATTTTTTCAGGTAGTGCCATAATTTCAATTCAAAATTCGAGATTCGAGATTTTAATCCAGAATCTCGAATCAATTATTATGCAGCAGCAATCTGTTTGGCTTTTTCCAGAACCTCATCGATACCGCCTACCATATAAAAGGCCTGCTCGGGTATGTGGTCGTATGTTCCGTCACAAATTCCTTTGAAACTTTCGATGTTATCCTTGACCGACAGGTATTTGCCCGGAATGCCCGTGAACTGTTCGGCCACAAAGAAGGGCTGCGAAAGGAACTTTTGAACCTTGCGGGCACGGCTTACGGTAAGCTTATCCTCTTCGCCCAGTTCATCGATTCCAAGAATGGCGATGATATCCTGCAGATCCTTATAGCGCTGGAGAATACGTTTTACCTCTCGGGCCACTCTATAATGCTCTTCCCCGATTACGCGAGGATCCAGAATTCGGGAGGTGGAAGCCAGCGGATCGACGGCCGGATAGATGCCCAGTTCCACAATCCTGCGCTCCAGGTTCGTAGTGGCATCCAGGTGGGCAAAGGTTGTTGCCGGAGCGGGATCCGTATAGTCATCCGCCGGGACGTAAATAGCCTGGATGGAAGTGATCGAGCCGTGTTTCGTGGAAGTGATTCTTTCCTGCAGTTCTCCCATTTCGGTAGCCAGGTTGGGCTGATATCCGACCGCGGAGGGCATGCGTCCCAGAAGCGCGGAAACCTCGGATCCGGCCTGTGTAAAACGGAAAATGTTGTCGATAAAGAGGAGCACATCCTGGTGCTCTTCGTCACGGAAGTATTCGGCGACCGTCAATCCGGTCAGGCCTACGCGCAATCGCGCTCCGGGCGGTTCGGTCATCTGTCCGTAAATCAACGCAGCCTTTTCGATAACGCCGGACTCCTTCATATCAAGCCAAAGATCATTGCCTTCGCGCGTCCTTTCGCCCACACCGGCAAATACCGAAAACCCTCCGTGATGCATGGCAATTCGGTGAATCATTTCCATGATTACGACGGTTTTGCCGACACCGGCGCCTCCGAACAGGCCGATCTTTCCACCGAGCACATAGGGTTCCAGGAGATCGATGACTTTGATTCCGGTCTCAAGCATCTTGGTTTCGGTGCTCTGATCCTCAAAGCTGGGCGCGGGGCGATGGATGGGATAAAACTTTTTGGCCGTAAGCTCCCCGAGTTCATCCACCGGCTTCCCGATGACGTTCATCACGCGGCCGAGCGTTTCGCGGCCCACGGGTACGCTGATCGGCTTGCCGGTGTCGACAGCCTTCATGCCGCGCACCATTCCGTCGGTAGGCTGCATGCTCACGCAACGAACGCGGTTCTCACCCAAATGCTGCTGAACCTCGGTGCTGACGCTGGTGTATTGCCCTCCCGCCTCAACTTCGATAATCACGCAGTTATAAATCGCGGGGAGATGCTTCTCTTCAAATTCGCAGTCAACCACAGGCCCGATGATCTGTACAACCTTCCCAACTTGTGTCATTTAAATTCTCCTACCAAACAAAATTACGAATGACGAATTACGAATGACGAATTGCCGACAAAGCCGGCTTTAATTCGTCATTCGTAATTCGTAATTCGTCATTATGTTGAGGCTCCGCTGACGACTTCTATCAGCTCTTTGGTTATGCCGGCCTGGCGCACTTTGTTCGCATATAAAGTGAGTCCATCGATCATCTCGGCCGCATTATTGGTTGCCGCCTCCATTGCAGACATGCGCGCTCCGTGTTCCGAAGCGGCCGCTTCCAGAAGCGCTCGAAACAGTTGTGCTTCCACGTGCCTTGGAAGCAGATTTGAGAATATTTCTTCCGGCGGTTCATCGTAGAGATATTCGAGACGGCCGGTATCATCCGGATGCTCCAGACGCTGAATCGGCAGCAACGGCTCGAGGATGACGCGCTGCTGAATTACCGATTTAAACTCGTTATATACAAGCCAGATCTGATCCTTTTTGCCCTGAACGAACTCATCAATTAAATCTCTGGCTATCGCGGCTGCATCTGCAAAACTCGGCTGAAGAAGGACGTTGATCGCTTCATGCCTTACGGCATACGGGCGGCGTCTGAAGAAATCTCTGGCACGCTTGCCGAGTATATTCAATTCCACCTGGCGGTCGGAATGCCGGACTACGAATTCGAGGGCTTGCCGGATAATATTCGTATTATAGGCGCCGCATAAACCTCTGTCCGCCGTAATGACGACAAGCTCCAATTTGTCATCCCCGCGTCTTGCGAGCAGAGGATGGGCCTGCTCGGGAACCCGGGTTGCCAGGCTGTTGAGCACCGCAACCATCTGCCTTGCATAAGGGCGAGCAGCAATGACTCTGTCCTGTGCTTTGCGCAGTCTGGCCGCGGAGACAAACTTCATCGCCCGCGTTATCTGTTGGATGTTTTTGGCGCTTCGGATGCGCCGCCTGATGTCGCGTATATTCGCCATAGACTATCCGGGAGACACTTAAGCTGCGGTTTTCGCCGCCTCGTATTTTTCCTTGAACTCCTTCAATGCGTCGAGAATTTCCGGGCGCAGAGTATCGCTGATAGTTTTTTCCGCCGAGATCTTTTGCAGCAGCGAGCTCTTTGTGGTCTCCATGAACTGCAGCATCTCTTTCAGGAAAACCGGGATCTCCCTTACCTTGAGACTATCCGCGAAGCCCTGCGTTCCGGCAAAGATGGATAGGACCTGATGGACGACATCCAGAGGCAGGTACTGATCCTGTTTCAGGATTTCGGTAAGCCGTTCTCCGCGCGCCAGCTGGGCTTGAGTCGCCTTGTCCAGATCGGAGCCGAACTGCGCAAAGGCCGCCAGTTCCCGGTATTGCGCCAGCTCGAGACGCAGCGTTCCCGCAATCTGCTTCATGGCTTTAATCTGCGCATTCCCTCCCACGCGGCTGACGGAATTACCCACATGAATGGCCGGACGAATGCCTGCATGGAAAAGATCCGATTCCAGAAAGATCTGTCCGTCCGTGATTGAAATGACATTTGTAGGAATATAGCCGGAGATATCGCCGGCCTGTGTTTCAATTATCGGGAGGGCAGTCAGCGAACCGCCGCCGAGCCTGGCATTCATTTTTGCAGCCCGCTCCAGGAGGCGGGAATGCAGATAAAATACGTCTCCCGGATAGGCTTCGCGTCCCGGGGGGCGGCGCAACAGCAAAGAAATTTCGCGATACGCCGCCGCATGCTTTGAAAGGTCGTCGTAAATCACCAGCGCATGCCGGCCGCGGTCACGAAAATACTCTCCAATGGCGCACCCCGAATACGGAGCGATGTACTGCATGGTTGCAGGATCCGATGCAGAGGCGGAAACCACGATCGTTTTGTCCATGACTTCATAGTCGGTCAGGGTTTTGACGACCTGCGCGACGGTGGAGCGCTTTTGTCCAATTGCGACATAGATGCAGATAACGTCGGTATTCTTCTGATTGATGATGGTATCGATGGCGATGGCCGTCTTCCCTGTCTGGCGGTCCCCGATAATCAGTTCGCGCTGTCCGCGCCCGATCGGAATCATGGAATCGATCGCCTTCAATCCGGTCTGCAGCGGTTCTTTCACAGGCTGGCGGTCCACCACGCCGGGCGCCAACCGCTCGATGTTGGAGTATTCCGTCGTATTAATGGGGCCTCGCTCGTCGATGGGCTCACCCAGGGCATTGACGACGCGCCCTACCATGGCTTCGCCTACCGGGACGGACATGATGCGTTTGGTCCGCTGAACAATGTCTCCCTCGCTGATCAGCGTATATTCGCCGAAGAGCACCGCGCCCACATTATCTTCTTCCAGGTTCAGCGCGATGCCCTTTACACCGTGCGGAAAATCGAGGAGTTCTCCCGCCATTACGTTATCCAGCCCGTGGATGCGTGCGATACCATCCCCAACGGAAATGACCGTTCCGACTTCACTGACCACCATGCCCGTCTGGAAGTCGCGGATTTGTTCCTTTAAAAACTTGCTTATTTCATCAGCTCTAATCTGCATGCTCTAATTCCCTCTCTCTGAAGCTTTGAGCACCGGCATTCCGGGCTTCTGCCCGGGTTCCAATATCCAAACTCGAAAGACAGTTAGGTTTCCGTCAGGCGACGCCTCATTTCAGAAAGCTGCGTTCGAATCGAACCGTCAAAAACCGTGCTGCCGACCTGAACGACAACTCCGCCCAGAAGACCTGCGTCGGTGTGCACTTCCACATTTACCAGCCGCCCCATAATTTCAGCCAGTTTGCTCTCAAGGCTTTTCAGGTCCTTAGGAGGGACCTGCGCCGCCGCCGTCACATGGGCCGTAACAATTCCCTTGCGATCGTTGACCGACTTCAAATAGGAGTCCAGTATCTGCGGATAAAAACGGATCCGGTTATGCTGTATAAGAATGCGCATGAAGTTGGACGTAATGGGAGCCACCGGATGCAGCCTCATCATTTCCGCAAGCAGCTTTTCCTTTGTCTCCCGCGGTATTGAAGGAGAGTGAAAGGCTTCCAGAAGATCCGGGACCGCACGAAAAATTTCATTGCAGGTTTTGAGATCTTCAGTCACCTGCGGTTCCACGTTTTCTTCGAAGACGATTTCTGCCAGCGACCGGGCATACCGGCCTAGGATCGCAGAGGGGATCACGACTTGCCTCCCAGTTTTGTGACGAAGCGTGAAAAGAGCCGCTGGCGATCGGCATCGGTGATTTCGCTTCGAATTCTCTCTTCTGCCAGTTGAACCGAAAGCTCCGCAGCGTGCTGCTTCAGCTCCAGCTGAGCGGTTCGGGTCATGCCCTCTATCTCCTGTCTGGAGCGTTCCACGATCTTTTGCGCATCCTCTTCAGCCACCGCAAGCAATCGCTGATACTCGTCCTGAGCTTCCCTTTCAGCTGCGCCGGCGATTTCTTTGAGTTCATCATCCAGCCGGCTCATGCGGGACTCTATTTCGGCAAGTTTGGCTTCAGCCTCCCGGCGGGCTTTCTGGGCCTCGGCCAGCTCTTCACGAATTGCCTGGGATCTGCCGGCAAAAAAACTGGCCAGGGGCTTGCGGGCAATCCAGACCAGTACACCGACAACCAGCAATACATTAAAAACGCGGCCGACATTAAACCATGCTCCCCAGGGATTGCCTTCTTCCGCGGCAAAGGCGGTTTCGGGAAACACACTCAATCCGGCCAATAACACAGCCGCGAAAACGGAAAACAGAGCGCTTTTTAAATTCATTTATTGCCTGCCAAGATAATTCGTAAGCGGCGGACTTCCCGGATACAGAGAGAAAATTACACTCGAGCTAGCGGGAGCCGGTATCTATCGCGGATCTCCCCAGAATGGTTGAGGTGATTCTCTGCGCTAACTCCTGCGCATCCAATGTCAGCTGCTGTTTTACCATCGCGATCTGCGAGTTGATGGAATCGCGCGAATCCAGGATCATACGCTCTGCAGCGGTGCGGGATTGCGCCAGCACTTCAGCACGCTTTTTCAGGGCTTCCGCCCGAAGCTGTTCCTGCCGCCGGTATCCTTCCATCCGGGCATTTTTAATGGAAGCCTGATATTGGTTTAACAAGTTTAGATGATGCTTTAATTCTTCCTGCGTCCTGCTCATCAATCCGGTCGTTCGACTCTCTCGCTCAGCTTGCACCCTCATCAGCGGCTTAAAGAGAAGCTGATTGAGAACGAAGATCAGGATAAGAAAAATAATAATCGCCGGAATTATGGAAGCATCCAAATTGATCATCGGTCATCCCAAATCCGCAAGCCGGCGTGCCAGCAAGCCTTTGCCTAAAAACGAGTTAAACTACCATAGGCTTCAAGATTGGTCAAGCGATTTCCCCGGCCCCGAAGCCTTATAACCGAAAAGCTCAACAAAGCAGGGATCCTCCGCCGTTTTCACGGCTCCCGCGGTTTTCTGATATATTGTCGCAATGCTGAAGCAGCTGGTTTGGTTTGCTCTGATGGGAGTAAGCCAGGAGTTACTCTGGATTATCATCTGTTCACTTGGGCCGCTCCGGGAGCACACGGGAGCTTTTATAGGTTTGATATTTCTGCTGGTTCTGCTTTACCTCTGGGCGTTCTTCCGCATTCCGATACGATCCAGACAGGCAGTGTGGCTTATCATGGCTTTCGCGCTGCTTTTTCGTCTGACGGTTCTTTTCTCATCCCCTCACCAAAGTGAAGATGTATATCGCTATATCTGGGATGCCCGAGTTGCCTCCACGGGGATTAATCCATACCGTTATGCGCCTGACGCCGCAGAACTGGAATCCCTGCGGGACAGCCGGGTATATCCGATGATCAATTCAAAGCCTTATGTGACCGCCTATCCTCCGGTATCTCAGATACTGTTCCGGTTCTGCTATGAGATCTTCGGCGCAAATGTCATCGCAATGAAGGCAATCTTCAGTCTTTTGGAATTCCTGGCTCTTCTCGTCGTCTGGAAACTGCTGCTGGTATGGGACAGGAGCATCCAGACTATCCTGCTGATGGCCTGGAATCCATTTTTCATATTTGAGTTCTCCCACTCAGGCCATTCCGACAGCGCCATGATCTTCCTGGCGCTTCTTTCCATTTATCTTCTGCACTGCGGCAGGAAAGGCTGGGCAGCGGCAAGCTATGCGGGAGCGGTTCTTGCCAAACTGCATCCCGCTTTGTGGTTTCCACTATTCCTGCGCCGCACCGGCTGGAAATATATGATCGCCGGGTTCGCGACGGGCCTCGGCCTGATTTCTCTGTATTTCAGCTTTGATACGGGATTGCGCTATTTGAAATCGCTCGTGCTGTATTTCCGCCTGTTTGAATTCAATGCAAGCATCCATTATTTCATCCGGTTTTTCGGCCGGGTGGTATTCAACGAATCCTGGGACAAGCTCATCGGTCCATACCTTGGCGCGGTGCTCATTCTCATAGCTCTGTTGATTTACTGGAAGTTTCCGATCCGGAATGCGCAGGATGTTCTGCACGCAGGATTCTGGGTCATGACGGCGGATCTGTGTCTGGCCACCACCGTGCATCCGTGGTATTTATCCTGGGCCGCACTCGCGCTTCCTTTTTTCCCGTATGCATTTATGATTTACTGGACGGCGGCATGCTTTCTATCCTACATCGCCTATTCCTATCATCCGGTTTACGAACCCGCCTGGGCGCTTCTGCTGGAATACCTCCCTGTGTACGGACTCATGGGTTGGGAATTATGGAGGCGGCGTCCCCTTCTATTGAGCCGGCTGGAACGGAGATCCTAGTGAAGAAACGAAGAAGCTATCTGGAATTGTCACTGAAAGATGAAATCGTTGAAGGGCAGCCGGAATATTCCATCTTCTCCCGGAAATCGCGGACGGCGCTTCATGATGTGCTGGAAACTCTGAACCGCGCATCCGGGGATCCGAAGGTCGTCGCATTATATCTGACGCTGGAATCGCTGGATCCGGGTTGGGCAAGGTTGAGTGACATGCGCCGGGCGCTGGTTTCCTTCCGGAAAAGCGGTAAGCCCATTTATTGTTACATGCAGGAAGGAGGCAACGCAGAATATTACCTGGCAAGCGCCTGTAATCACATCTTCATGCCGCCGGCCGCTCATCTGAATCTGGTTGGGCTTTCCGCAGAAGTCTTCTTCCTTCGCGATATATTGGACCGTTTTGGAATCAATGCTCAGCTTCAGGCCATAGGCGAGTACAAATCGGCCGCAGAGATGTTTACGCGGACAGGCATGTCGGCTCCTGCACGCGAACAGGTGGATTTGTTGCTCGACGACAGCTACGAAGAGCTGCTCCATGCGTTCCAGGACCGCGGATTCAGCCGGGAACAGGTCGCGGCGATGATTGACGCCGGGCCCTACACGGCACGCGAAGCGTTCAAGCAGAAGTTGCTGGACGGCATTTGTTATCAGGATGAGATGGCGGACAAGCTGAAGGAAGCGTTCGGGAAAAAAGTCCGCGCCATCACGGCCCATAAATATTTCAAGGGCGATGGCTTTTTTAAGCTTCTATTTACATTCCGGCGTCCTCGTATTGCCGTCATCGAAGTCCTGGGACATATTGACACAGGCGAAAGCCGCCGGAGCCAGGCCGGAAGCTCGGTGGCGGGGGAGGAAACGATCAGAGCATTTTTGGATCATGCAAAGGAATCGCGCAGAGTCCGGGCAATTATCCTGCGCGTGAACTCCCCGGGGGGTTCGGGACTCGCCTCCGACCTTATCTGGCGAAAAATTTCCATTGTGAATAAAACTAAGCCCGTTGTTGTCAGTTTTGGAGATGTGGCCGCTTCCGGGGGATACTACATAGCAACACCTGCCTCCTGCATCCTTGCGGAGCCCACATCCGTTACCGGTTCCATCGGAGTGCTGGCCGGAAAATTCGTGGTGCGGGAGCTTTTGAACCGGCTGTCCATTCGCCGGGAGTCCGTTCAGCGCGGACTGCACGCGGAGCATGATTCGCCCTTTTCTGATTTTACGCAGTCCGAAGCGGAGCGGCTGCATCAGCAGATACTGGAATTTTACCGGGAGGATTTTGTAAGAAAGGTTGCGGACGGACGGAAGCTGAACGATGGCGACGTAGACCAGGTGGGACGCGGTCGCGTTTGGAGCGGCATCCGCGCCAGACAGCACAAGCTTATCGATGAGATCGGCGGATTCCTGGAGGCTGTTCAGAAGGCGCGCGAGCTGGCGCATATCCCCCCGGCAAAAAAGACCCGGGTTGTTCATTACTACCGGCATCGCAAGCTGTGGGAACGCTTCATGCCGGATTTTCGGTTTCCCATAATGGCAAAGCTCCTGCCGCATTCAGCGCTCGATGCGGTAAGCATGCTGGAGCAGTTGGGAAAACAGGCTGTTCTGCTGGTGATGCCATTCCGGATCCGCATCCGCTAGCATAAAGCCTGCCACGAATTTGCACGAATTTTTATGAAAAGGCGTATGGGCGGCAGCGCTTCGCGCTGCTCTGGAGATAGCTCCGGCCGCAGGAGAGAGCGCTGCTTTCTCCTGCGGCCGGAGCTATCTCCAGGGGCCGGAGGCCCGCCCATATAATTGCCGTCCCGGTTCGTGCAATTCGTGTTAATTCGTGGCTAACCTTTTTCTCGTCGAAATGGCTCGGCGGCAGCAAGTACAGGAATACGGTACATGAAGAGATCCATGATGCAGTACACTAACATAAAACCCGGCCACGAATGGACACGAATTTTTGCGAATGAGTGCAATTCGGCGTCAGGGCTGGCTCCGCTTGAAGATCAGATCCAGGAACTCCATGCGCGTCTCGGCAGAGCGGCGGAAATTTCCAAGCATTGAGCTCGTAATGGCTTTGGAGTTTTGCTTCTCCACTCCGCGCATCAGCATGCACATATGCTGAGCCTCAACAACGACGCCGACGCCCAGGGGCTTGATGATCTCCTCGATAGTCTTGGCGATCTGGGTTGTCAGACGCTCCTGCACCTGAAGGCGGCGGCTGTACATCTCAACAAGCCGCGCGATCTTGCTGATGCCGACCACCTTCTTATCGGGAAGATATCCGACGTGGCATTTTCCGAAGAAGGGCAACAGGTGGTGTTCGCACATGCTGAAAAAATCAATATTTGAGACGATCACCATTTCATCGTACTGCACATCGAACAGGGCATTGTTCAGCAGTTCGACCGGATTCTGCTTATAACCGCTGGTGAGGAAACGCAGGGCCTGTTCCACTCTGTGCGGAGTGCCCTTTAATCCTTCACGCTCAGGATCTTCTCCAAGATCCTCCAAAACCTTGCGAATGAAATCCTTCATCAATCCCCCAGTTGGTCCGGCATCAAGCCGGGAAAAATTCAAATTGGCCGGCAGTGCAGTCAATGGAGCATCCCGCCGTCTTCATTTTCTTACACCCTATACCGCCCGGCCTATTCTATCATAGGGTCTTTACGGAGATCATTGTGCAGGATTCAAATCAGCCGGATTGAATGCAAGGCTTCAACCTGCACACGGAATGCTATACACTCAATCCATGTTTTTTGACAAAACTTATTTCCGTCAATTCGGCGGCTCTTTTGCCGCCGCCGGCCGGGTGATGTTGAAGCATGAAACCCCTAGAGATGCGGCCGCCATCTCCTACTTTTGCCTGGTTGCGCTGTTTCCCGGAATCCTGGTCATCGTCGCTGTAGTGGATGCCTTTCTGGGAAGGATGGATCTTCACGGCATTGTTGTTCAGCTTATTATCGACCTGTTCCCGGGATCGCGGCTGTTTCTGAGATCCAACCTGGAAGACCTTCTCACCCCATCCCTGACCGTGGTCCTGCTGTGCGCAGGAGTATTCATCTGGTCCTCTTCCTGGATCTTTTCATTTCTGGAGAGCGCGATCAATCGCGCATGGGGTGTTTCGAGTCAGAAGACCTTCTGGGAGAGCCGGCTTCGCAGTATCGGCTTCATGATTCTGGGAGGCACAAGCCTGCTCGCTTCATCGGCAATTACGGCGTTTATAAGAAATGCGCAGTCGCGAGCCGTTGCCGGGATCTCCACTTCCGCCAGAGCAAGCTTTTTAATAGGCTGGTTCTGGTACTGCTTCCTGTTTCTGGCGGGAATTTTGATCGCCGTCCTGGTATTCGCGCTTATTTTCAAGTGGATTCCTCATCGAAAGGTGTTCTGGAGAGAAGCCTTTTCGGGCGCGCTGATTTTTGTTTTCATGTGGGAAATCGGCAGCATCATCTTCGTATCGCTGATGCCGTATTTCAATTATCAGAGAATCTACGGCAGGACCGGAGCCGTCATCGCCCTTCTGGTCTGGGTTTATACATCCAGCTTGATTCTTCTTTTCGGAGCCAATTTTACCGCTCAGTTGCACGGGATTCGGCTGCGGGAGCCTGTTCCCGATTCCAGCATGTTTCGGCAAGGTAAATCACAGGATTTTCCCTCACCTCAGTGACCCCTATCATGAAACTTCACGAGTTTGATTTCGATCTGCCTGAACGTCTCATTGCGCAGCATCCGGCGCCTGAGCGGGATCTTTCCCGAATGATGGTGATCCGGCGAAAAACCGGAGAAAGAGAACACTGCACATTCAGACAGCTTCCTGAAATGCTGAATCCCGAGCATTTTCTGGTTGTCAATAACACCCGTGTGTTTCCAGCCAGGCTGCGGGCCTCCAGGCCGGGGAGATCTGAGGAAATTGAAGTCCTGCTCCTGAAAGAATTGCGCCCCGGCGACTGGCTTGCGCTTCTGAAGCCTGCACGGAAAGCGCCTCCCGGACAAGAACTGGTATTGGGAAACCTTTCGGCACGAGTGATGGAAGCCAAAGAGTCGGGCAGCCGGATCCTGCGCTTCAGCCCGCAAGAGGATTTGTATCAGGCTTTTGAAAAAATGGGAGAACCTCCGATCCCTCCCTACATTCGTCGCACAAAAGGACAGGATTTTTCCCAGGACAGGTTGCGCTATCAAACGGTATATGCGCGCCATAGCGGCTCCATAGCGGCACCGACCGCCGGCCTCCACTTTACCGACGACATCTTTCGCCGCCTCGAAGCCCGCGGGATTCCGGTCTGCGAACTGTTGCTGCATGTGGGTTACGGCACATTTCAGCCGGTGCGCTGCCAGGAGATAGAAAAACACCGGATGGAGCCGGAATATTTCAGTCTCGAGTCATCCACCGCAGCACGCATTCGAGACTACAAAGCAGAGGGACGCAAACTGGTCGCCGTGGGCACCACAACAACGCGATGTTTGGAGTTTCTGGCCAGGAATGAAGATTCGCTGGAACGGGCATCGTCGGGATTCTGCGATCTATTCATCTATCCGGGATTCGAATTCCGGTTATTGGACGGCTTGCTCACAAACTTTCACCTCCCAAAATCCACTTTGTTCATGCTTGTGTGCGCATTCGCGGGCCGGGAATTGATGCTGGACTGCTATCGCGAAGCGATCTCCAGGAATTATCGCTTTTATAGCTATGGCGATTGCATGTTGATTCTCTAGCCCCCAAATCTTTACTGGAAATGCTTCCTCAGACCCTCCCTATGGAACGACAGCCCCCCATCGGGGATCTTAGAGCAGCTTCACGGGAAAGCCGGAGGGAATGACTTTGCCGCATGGGATTTCCACATTGCGGGAATATTTGGCAATCCCGGCTAAATCCTTGATTTATGAGCACATCTATGATAAACAGAAAGCGCTCCCGAGCAAAAAAGACAAAAATGAAATAACCCTGGTCGAGCGGCGTAGTTATCTTTAGCCGCTTAGTGAGGGATGGACATGGAATGCGCACAATTAGGAAATTGGCTTTCCCGCAGGATCGATGGTGAACTATCGTCATCGGAGAGTGCGGAGTTGGATGCCCACCTGGAACAATGCGCTTCCTGCACTCGGGAATACAGGCTGCTGAACCTCCATCGTCAAATTGCTCAAAAGATACCTCAACCGACGCCCAGCCCATTCTTTTATCAGAAGCTGAGGACGCGCATTGAGAGCGAATCAAAGGGCATGGCCTCCTGGCGTATTTTCTGGGAATTGACGCATCATATGGTTCCGGCTTTAGCCTGCATTACGCTGGCACTGCTGTCGGTGCTCGCCTATGTGCAATTAAATGGTCCAAAAGCCGATCTTTACCGGGAATACGAGAGAGTATTCATTACGGAAGAGCAGCCGCATCAGATGCTTGCCTCCGAGCAGGGAGACATCACGGACATGAGCGTGTTAAGGGCGATTGCCGAACGTTAACCCGATCTCCGGCATCATGTCGTGAATCGGCAATCTAGTCTGCCGTTCAAAATTTGGATATTGGTAAAATGAAATCCAGTCTGAGCATTGTATTGGTGGCTATTCTGATATTCCTCCTGGGAGGAGTTGCGGGAGCTGTAAGCTATTGCCTCTATTGCGAACACATTCAAAGCAGCGTACCTGCTCTTCCCAAGGGGGACGACGTGGTGGATTCGATGGCGAATGAACTGCAGCTCGATGCGCAGCAGAAGGCAGAGGTCAAGGTGATCATCACCGACATCCGGACCCGCTATCGAGCCCTTTCTCAGGAATTCCGTCCGCGGTGGGAAGAATTGCGGAAGGAAAGTGACGAACGCATCAACGCCCTTCTGCGGGAGGATCAGAAACCAAAGTTCGAGAAATTCCTCAAGCGCTATAAAACTCCGGCCTCGTCAAAAAGCGGTTCTGCCAGATAAGACGCTTCGATCCATTATCCTTTCCCTGCGCGTGCAACCGTCAGGACGGAGACTCGCAGTGCGCCTCCATCCAGAAGCGCCCGGGCTGCACTTGCAGCCGTGGCTCCGGTAGTCATAACATCATCAACCAGCAAAATACGCTTTCCTGAAATCTGCTGCGGCCTACTGCAGCGAAAAGCCTTCCGAACATTTTCTTTCCGTTCCGAATCCGTCAGCCCCACCTGCGGGAGTGTCGGCCGGACCCGCACGAGGAACCGGCCGAGCGGAACGGCAATCTGGCGAGACAACGATCGGGCCAGGAGTTCAGATTGATTGTATCCCCGGTCGCGTCTGCGCTTCGGATGAAGCGGAACAGGAACGATGAGGTCAAACTCGTCTCTGCTCCAGGACTCAAAAAAGGCGGCAGTCAAGAGAGGGCCCAGCAGGCGGACCAGATTTCGTCTTCCGCGAAATTTCAGCTCCTGGATTATTTTGCTGAGCTCCGCCGTGTAATAGCCAAAGGACCGCGCTCCCGCATAGGGCGGCATTTGCAGGATACAGTTTCCGCAGAGGTGGTCCGGGGTATCGTCAAAGCTTTGCATGGGCAATCCGCAGGACGTGCAGCGCGGCGGAGTTATTTTCAAGGAAAGAACATTATCCCAGCACCGGCTGCAGATCCCACAATCCTGATGCCCGGCCAGCGCAGCGGAACAGACGAAGCATTCTTCCGGATAAATGAGATTCAGGAAGCCGTCGAACAGCCTTCGGCCTAAGGAAACAGGCGAATCCCGGATTGTGGGAAAGTATGGTTTGGGAGCCACAGACGGCCAGCCGGACAAACCCAAAAAATTACTGATCTAGCAAACCCTTCTCCTGAAGATCCTTGCACTGGATGCAAAGCTGGGCCCAGGGCACAGCCTCCAATCTCTTGGGCAGAATCTCATTCCCGCAATTGACGCAGGTCCCGTAAGACTTGTCCTTGATGCGCGAGAGCGCTTCACGTATCAACTGGAGAATCTGCCGGTCCCCGGAGCTCTTGCTGAACATGAATTCTTTTGTATAAGACTCGACGGCCATGTCGGCGACATCCTGAATATTCTGGTCTTTCTCCCTGCCGTAACCCTCGGTCCTCTGAACCATATCAGTCAAAGAGAGTTGCTTCTGCAGCAGCTTATCTTTAAAGTAGTTCAGCTTCTTTGCATCCATTCCTTCTATTCCTGCTCTGAAACGGCGCAATCAGTTTTCGCGAAAATCCAATCACTCAGACTGATTGCTGCCCTTGTGGTACGGGATGTTGCGCATAATACATAATGCGCGATATATCTGCTCCAACAGCAATACGCGGCACATCTCATGAGTCCAGGTCATTTTCCCCAGCGACAGCACCAGGCTGGCCCTGCTGCGAATCGCACGGCTCAAGCCGTCGGGGCCCCCGATTACGAACGTCATCACTCGGGCTCCGGTATTCTGTTCGGACTCGAGCCATCCGGCAAAATGCCGCGATGAAAACTGAGAACCCGTCTCATCCAGGGCGACCAGCCGTCCGCTTTCCGGGATATGCCTGGCCAGTTCCTCCCCTTCTGCCTCAATCAGTTTCTCAGCACGAAGAGACTGCCGCTTCGAAAGATCGCGGGCCTCGATTATCTCGCATGGAACCAGGTGGCGGATTCTCTCCACGTAGTCCGATAGGAGCACTCTTACAGCCGAGTTTTTCGTTTTCCCGATCCAGAGAAACTTGAGATTCATACACGGGATCCGGGGCGCCGTCTTCAATCAGACGGCAAATTTTACTGGAACAATACCGGCGATTCAACACAGGCGTTCCGTTTGGAAAGCGCCGCTATTACTTCCCGCTCTTTCGAACAGAGCGCTTTCCTACGTGCTTCTTATCGTCTTCCGCCGCCCGATCTTCGTTTCCTTTTTTTGGATAAACCGGTTCACATCCAGCTTTTTGCCGTCTCTCCAGAGTCTTTCCAGATCGTAATAGATGCGTGCATTCTTTGAAAAAATGTGGACGACCAAATCCCCGTAGTCCATCAGAACCCATTCCGAGTTTTGATATCCCTCCATATGGGATGGACGAATACCGCACGTCTTGAGCCGCTTTTCCACTTCATCGGCAATGGCCTGTATCTGGCGAGAGGAGTCGCCGGTACAGATTAAAAAATAGCTGGCAAAGGAAGCGATCTTGGAAATATCCAGGGCTACAAGATCGTTTGCCTTTTTATCATCCGCTGCATTGACGGCAATTTTCAGAGCATCGATCATCTTCCACCATAGAGACGAAGTTTACGTATGTATTCACACACCGTTTTGGAAACCATGCGATGAACGGGTTTTCCTGAGGCCAGGAGGCTTCGTATGCGTGTCGCAGAAATATCGGGGGCTCCCGCATCCACGATATAAATCCGGGCATCTCTTTCGTTTTCTTCAGAAAGCCTGCGCTGCATCTGAACCCTCCCGAGGCCTGTAAGATCCCGTACCCTTGAGACAGCCCGCTTCGGCAGGGCAGCTCTATATTCAGCCAGATCGATTCCGGGACGCACGACAAAAATAAAGTTGTAGGAGGTCAACAGCGTTTCGCTCCGGCGCCAGGAATTCACTTCCATCAGAGAATCCCCGCCCGCAATAAAATAAAAGTTTCTTTTTCCCTCTGCCGGGTTGTCTGCAAGCTTTCTCATCGTATCGATGGTGAAGGAGCTGCGTTGAGGCTCCAGTTCGATCATCGATGGGATGAACGAGGGGATGCCCGCAACGGCCAGGCTGACCATCGCATAACGATGGGAGAAAGAAATCAAATTCTCCGGAGTCTTGTGCGGAGGCGTCATAGCAACAACAAAATGCACCTGGGAGAGCGAGAAGATCCGCTGAATGCTCCTGGCAATATGCAAATGTCCCAGATGAATCGGATTGAACGTTCCACCAAGTACGCCGATTCGGACGATTCCCAATCCGTAATCCTCCCGGAGAAAGATACACCTACTGAAGCCGGATGCAGAAATTATTGCTCCGACGCCGCCGGAACCCGGCTTATCGGCCGCTACGCTGCAGCCTCCGTAATCCAGGATATATTTAACTCCAGCTATGCCGAAGTTCGCAAGCCTGCTCGCGCTCAAACCTTTCAGCGCAGCAGGGCGTCCAGAGTGTGGACAAGCTCCTTAATCCCCAGCCCTGTGACTGCCGAGATGGCGATGAAGGGCAGCTTTTGGCGGGTGCACATAGCCTTCAAACCCGATAGTTTACGCGGATTGGCAAGCGCATCCATTTTAGAAGCCACAATCAACTGCTGCCGGTCCAGGAGATCTTTGTTGAACAGAGCTAATTCCCTGACAATCGCCCTGTAATCCGATACGGCATCCCGATCCTCCCTGGATGCATCAATCATGTGAACCAGAACTCGGGTCCTTTCTATATGCTTCAGAAACTGATCGCCCAATCCGTGGCCTTCATGCGCACCTTCGATCAGGCCGGGGATATCGGCAACCACAAAAGTGCGGAACTCCTCAACGCGAACCACTCCCAGATGGGGAACCAGTGTAGTAAAAGGATAATCCGCAATCTTAGGTCTTGCGGAGCTGATCCGGGAAATGAGAGTCGATTTCCCGACATTGGGGAATCCGACCAACCCCACATCGGCTATGAGCTTGAGATTTAAAGAAAGCTGCAGCTCCTCGCCTTCCTGTCCCGGCTCCGTGCGTCTCGGCGCCTGGTTTGTGGATGTGGCAAACCGGGCATTGCCTCTCCCTCCTCTGCCTCCGGTCGCTGCTTTTATGCGTTCTCCCGGAACCGCGAAATCATGCAGCAATTCGTGTTCGGGCTCCCGGAAGATTTGTGTGCCGGGAGGGACCAGAATCGTGACATCCTTTCCATCTTTGCCGTGTCGTTTGTCTCCCTCGCCATGGCGGCCTCGCTGAGCCTTGAAAATCCGTTTATATTGGAAATGAAGGAGGGTGTTGACTCGATCGGAGCATTCTAGATAAACATCTCCTCCCTTCCCGCCATCGCCTCCGCTGGGGCCTCCCCTGGGAACGAACTTTTCTCTGCGAAATGCAAGGCAGCCATTCCCCCCGCTTCCGGCAATTACCTGTATTTTTGCACGATCGATAAACAAACTTTCGGCCCCTCGGAACCGGATTCTTCAACTATGCTCAAGAACAGACGGCCTTCCTCACACTGATTTGGAAAGATACAAATGCTATTGCCTCATCGGATTCAATTCAAAAAAAAAGGACCCCAATCGGGGTCCTGTACGCAATATGAACGACGACAGGGTATCAGGCTTCCGCACGGACGTGCACGAATTTTCCCAGCCGGCCTCTATCCTGAAATGTGACAATGCCGGATATTTTGGCAAACAGCGTATCATCGCTGCCGATTCCGACATTGAGCCCCGGCTTGAACTTCGTTCCCCGCTGCCGAACGATGATGGTACCGCCATTGACAAGCTGTCCTGCAAAACGTTTTACTCCAAGTCTCTTGGACTGGCTATCTCTTCCGTTCCTGGAGCTTCCTACTCCCTTTTTATGTGCCATACCAATCCCTCTTAGCCCGCTACACTGATTTTTTCAATGCGGACTTCCGAATGCTGCTGACGATGTCCGCGTGTGCGGCGATATTGCTTTTTTTTCTTATATTTGAAAACCAGGACCTTATCGCCTTTGCCCTGGGATTCCAGGGTGCCGGTCACCGAGGCGCCTTGAACAAGAGGCTGACCAATATAGGTTTTGGCTTCAGTCTTGACCAGAAGCACATCTTTGAACTCAATCGGAGCCCCCGGCTCCGCCTCGAGCTTTTCGACCTGGATGACATCCCCTTCAGAAACGCGGTACTGCTTTCCCCCGCTCATTATAACTGCATACACGGTCTCACCTCCTGAGGCGAAATAGCAGATTTAACCAAGAAGTCGGGAAAAAGGCAATAACAAATGCGGAAGAATCTTCTGCCGCCGGCAATAAACTGAAGAAACCGCGGATTTGCCGAAATGGCTGACAGCTGACGCCTGAAATCTGAAAACCCGGCATTATCAAGCATTCAGATCACAGATTAAATCGAAAGAGGATGACATCCCCCTCCAGAACGCGGTATTCCTTGCCCTCAAGCCGCAAGACTCCCTTGCTTTTCGCCGCTTGAAAAGATCCCAGCGCTACCATATCGTCATAAGAAACCACTTCAGCCTTGATAAATCCTTTTTCGATATCGGTATGGATGACGCCTGCGGCCTGCATTGCCGTAGTATTGCGCGGAATGGTCCAGGCCCGCACTTCAGGATCTCCGGCAGTATAAAAAGAGAAGACTCCCAGCAGATCGTAGGACTTTTGGATGATGCGATCGAGCGCATTTCCTGAAATACCCAGATCCTCCATGAATAATTGGGCATCTTCGGGCGGCAGCGCGGCAATCTCCGACTCGATCTTGCCGCACACGGCCGTAATCCCCACGTTTCGCATCGACGCCTGTTTCTGCAGGCCAAATGCCTCAATCACATGATCCAGCTTCGAAGCATCCTGATCGCCCATGTTGAGGACGAGCATCATCGGCTTCGCCGAGAGAAAGGTGAATCCGCGGATACGCTTTTCTTCTTCCTGCGTCAACTCCATATCACGAAGCGGTCTCTCATTTTCCAGGGCTTCCTTGAAGCGCAGGAGAATGTCGTTTTCCATTTCCAGTTCTGAGGATTTTATTTTTTTCAAATCCTTGGCAAGGCGCTCCATTCTCTTTTCAACGATTGCGAGATCCGAAAAGATCATTTCGAGCTCAAAAAGCCCAATATCACGAAGCGGATCCACACTCCCTTCAATATGGGGAAGATTAGGATCTTCGAAACCGCGCACCACATGAAGGAGAGCATCGACATTCTTCAAGCTGCTGAGATAGGTTCCCATCTCCTTGGCTTGACCCCGTAGAGCAGCCTGGCCTTCACCGCGGGATATTCCGGGAAGATCCACATACTCAATGGTGGCATACGTGGTCTTTTTGGGTTTTACTATCTGCGCCAGTTTGTCCACACGCCCGTCCGGCACATGAGCAATCCCGATATGCGCGTCCCGGCCGCTTCCCCACGATGAAGTATCCACGCGCCCCTGAGTAAGGAGCCTGAAGACCGTTGTTTTTCCCACCTGGGGGAGTCCCACAATCCCAACCTTCATTCCGCTATCCTCAACAAGAAGCTTGATATATTACCACAGGTTCCTTGACCTTTGGGTCGAAGAGTCCCGGCATTCGCCCCGTTTCTGCCCGGAAGTCCGCTTTTTATCTCGGGGTCGGAGTCGGTATCGAGGTCGGCTTTCAGTCAGGGGGCGTTTCCATTGTTTTCCCACCTAATATCATTTCCGTTCGACCCCGATACCGCCAGCGACCCCGACCCCGAAAAAAATCGTCTCTTTGTCATATATCTTCGCCATGTCAACGGCACGCCGGAACGGCTTAGCATCAGGGTTGTACGGCCATAGTCCATGGTCTTAGCCTGAAATAAACCAGATTTAAAGCCTGAATATATATTTAGGACTAATATTTTCCTTGACATGCAGATATTAAACGACTTATCTTGTTGTGGTCAAAGGTGGTTGAAGGTGGTCTATAAGGGCCGCCAAAGGCTGCTTACCTCTGAAATGATATTTCATAAATCTGGTATCTAGCGTATTGCGAGTCTAATATGCTTTGGGGTAGATATTCAGCGAAAATTGACGATAAGTCTCGCCTGAGGCTGCCCGCAAAGTTCCGTCGAGACCTGCCTGAGACAGAAAACAATACGTACTATGTGACCAGCGATGACGGGCAATGCGCCCAGATCTATCCGATACCGGTATGGGAGCGGGTAGCTCAGAAGTTCCAAGAGTCTCCTAGAATGGATCCGGCGAAGATAAAGCTGCAGCGGCTTACCAGTTACTACGGACTCCTGACACAAATGGATCCTCAGGGTCGAATTCTGATTCCGCAATCACTCAGGGAAGATGCGCAGATTTCGGGCGACGTGATTGTGATCGGCAAAAGCGACCATCTGGAGGTCTGGAACAACGAGCTGTTCCGAAAGAGTTTGAAAGAAAGTCCTCTCACCTTGGCGGAGCGTGAGAGATTGGCCGAGCAGGGGTTTTAGCAGGGATCAGGAATTCAGTAGTCAGGAGTCAGAATGCAGCAACTCCGGTTCACGTACTCCCGCCCATGCGAACGATCCATCTTCTGACTTCTGGCTTCTGAATTCCGGATTCCTGAGCATCTGAACGGGGACAAGGTGAGAGCTACGGCGCGGAAAAACATGACAGAGCATTTAAGAGCCTCAGACGATGAGCATATCCCCGTCATGCCGATAGAAGTGCTCGATTTGCTTCAATGCAAACCGGGCGGGATATATGTCGATGCCACGGTGGGCCTTGGCGGACATTCTCTCTCTATCCTGGAAAGGATCCAACCCGGAGGAATGCTGGTTGGAATAGATCGAGACAAAGAATCCCTGGAAAAGGCGCAGGTTCGGTTGAAGCCGTTTGGGGACAGCGTACGGCTGTTTCATGAGAATTTTAAAAACCTCCCATTGATACTCAACAATTTAGCCATCAAGCCGGTAGATGGAATTCTGCTGGATTTGGGCGTATCGTCTTATCAACTCCTCTCGCAGGAACGCGGCTTCAGTTTTCAATCGGATGCTCTGCTGGACATGCGCATGGACAGGACGCAGCAATGGAATGCCGCGGACCTGGTCAACAATCTGCCCGAAACCGAACTGGCCGGCATCATTTATCGATACGGCGAAGAGCGGCTCTCCCGGCGCATTGCAGGCGCCATCGTTCACGAGCGAAGGAAAGCCCCGATTACGCGCTGTGCCCAGTTGGCATCGATCATAGCCCGCATCTTCAAGGTTCGGGGCCACCAGAGCATTCATCCGGCGACTCGAACCTTTCAGGCTCTCAGGATTGCCGTAAATGAAGAGCTGGAGGGGCTGGAAGATTTCCTCGGCGAAGCGTTCAGTTTTATAAAGCCGGGCGGAAGGATTGCAGTCATTGCCTTCCATTCCCTGGAAGACCGCATTGTCAAAAGAGCGTTTCGCAAGCTGGCCGGCCGATGCGTCTGCGATGCGCCGCCCGACTTGTGCAGGTGCCCACGACAGTCCCTGGGTCGCATCCTCACGCCTCGCCCCATGACGCCGAAGACCGAGGAGCTTGCAGCTAATCCGCGGGCGCGCAGTGCCCGCCTGCGCTCATTGGAGCGCATTTAGGAATATCGTTCGGAGAATGGAATGACGGATTGGGCTGACGGTATTGAGACCCGCAATTACGGCATTAAAAACGAGATCAACACACACATATTGCCGGAACTAATGGGAATCATCATTACGCTTGCAATGGTTGCCGCCGCCCTATTGTTTTATTCATGGATACGCAATCAAATAGTAAATACGGGGTACGAAAGCCAGAATCTATTTGCCGTTGAAGAATCACTGTCGCGCACTCAGGAAAAGCTGATACTTGAAGAAGAAGTCCTAAGAAATCCCGAGCGCATCGACATCATCGCGCGTAATGATCTGGGAATGGCACCCCTCCATCCCGGTCAGCTGATTCTGCCCCAGATCCGCGATATTGAGAACGGCATCCGGAACGAGATGGCAATGGCGGAATCCAGGCCCGGACATTTGAAGCGGGCTGCCGCTATGAAGCATCCGGGCAATTACGACAACTGATGAATTCTGTTATAACCGGCCGCGGGAGAGCCGTGGATTTGCGATTGACGCCTGATGATTGATGCGCAGAGCTCAGGCCCACCGTCCATCGCAGGTCGTCGATCATAAATGATATGTCTGGACTGAAATCCGGAAGAATCGCCATAGTAATCCTGGGGATAACCCTCTGGAGTTTTTTCATACTGATTCGTCTGGTTCAACTGCAGCTTTTTGAACACAACTCTTTCGTTCAGCTCGCAACTCAAAGACAACAGGTGACCCGCTCGATTCATGCTCCGCGCGGCGTTATCTACGACAGTCATATGGCTGAACTGGCAACCAGTGTTACCGTCAGCACGGCCGTCGCCGAACCTCGGCGGATACAAGACATCACCGGAGTCGCACAGGAACTCGCCTCCATACTGGGCCTCCATGCGCAGGAACTTGCGACCCGAATGATGGATCCGGCGCGCCAGAGCTTCATGGTCATCAAGCGAAGGATCGATCCTGAAGCAGAGAAGCGTATCGAGGATCTCGGGATCGACGGAGTGTATTTTGTGGATGAAAGCATGCGCGTCTACCCCAACCGCGAGCTGGCCTGCCAGACGCTGGGATTTGTAAACATGAACGGCGACGGAGGAGCAGGCCTGGAGCTGCAGTACGATAAAGAGCTCAAGGGGAAGGAAGGGGTGTACTCTTTCGATATTGATGCCCGCCGAAAATCCTTCCGGGTCAAGGTGGATAAGTCTCCCGTGCAGGGACACTCTCTTGTGCTCAGTATTGACAAATCCATTCAGTACATCGCCGACAGAGAGCTGAAGGCAGGCATCGAGAGATCCCGCGCACGGGCCGGCACTGTCATTGTAATGGAATCGGAAACCGGCAGGATTCTCGCTCTGTCCAATTATCCGCAATTCAACTGCAATACCTACAACAAATTCAGAGCGGATTTCTGGCGCAATCGGGCGGTTTCGGACCTTTTCGAGCCCGGCTCCACCTTCAAAGTTGTCGTTGCCACTGCCGCTCTGGAAGCCGGCTTGACGCGGCAGAATGAATTGATCGATTGCCAGATGGGATCGATTACCATCGGCGGGCATGTATTTCACGACCACAAGGGGTATGGACTCCTGAGCTTCAGCGAGGTTCTCGAACATTCCTCCAACGTGGGCGCCGCTAAACTCGGGATGCGCCTGGGAGAGCAGCGTCTCTATGAAGCGCTCCGGAATTTCGGCTTCGGATCCAAATCGGGTATTGATTTACCGGGTGAAATTATCGGCCTTGTTCGCGACTGGCGAAGCTGGTCGCGCCTTTCTATCGGCGCTATTTCCTTCGGACAGGAAGTGGGCGTCACCTCTCTCCAGATTTTAAATGCAATCAACGCCATCGCCAACGGCGGATATCGTGTCCGTCCCTCAATAGTGGACCGGATCATTGATGAGAAAGGGGATCTGGTTTTCGCACGTACTCCCGAGCGGACACGACTGATGAACCCGCGCACCGCGAAGGCTGTCGCAGACGCTTTCGAAGGGGTCATCCTGCGGGGAACCGGGAAACGGGCTGCGCTGGAGGGATATCGCGCAGCAGGCAAGACGGGAACCGCTCAGAAAATTGTCGGGGGGCAATACTCCAACAGCAAATACGTGTCCTCCTTCATAGGATTCGCACCGCTTCCGGAACCGAAAATAACGGTCCTCGTCCAGATCGATGAACCCCAGGCGGGCCACTATGGGGGAGATGTTTGTGCTCCGCATTTCCAGAAAATTACCCAGGAGACTCTGATGCTGCTGCGGATTCCGCCGGATCAGAGCATGCCGCCGCCGAAAGAGGCTCCGTTGATCGCCGAATCAGACTCCGAAGATTACCTTCCAAATGCCACGCCGGTTCAGCCGTTGGCAGCGTTAGCCGCGAACCGGGCGGGAAATGAAGCCCAGGAAACCATTTCGGTGCAGGTCGGAGGAGGAGATCTTGCCGTACTGCCGGACTTCCGCGGAATGGCCAAAAGGAAAGTGCTGGATCGATGCATCGAAATGAATATCCGGCTGCAGTCGAGAGGCTCCGGAATCGCCGTCTATCAGTGGCCGCTTCCCGGGACACGAATTCCGCCGGGATCCACATGCAGCGTTACTTTTGCAAAGGGGAACTTGAAAGAGCAGTTGGCCGCCGCCGAGGCAAGCTATGCGGCACAACAGTCCAATGCTCCGCCGCCGACAGGCGACAGGAATTGAGGTGGAGTTGCAGATGCTTTTGAAAGATGTGCTCGCCCGGATTCGCGGAGTGGAGTGGCAGGGAGACCTGAATACCGAAATTAAAGGGATCTCCTACGACTCGCGGACTGTTCAGAAAGGAGACCTCTTTGTAGCAATTAAAGGCGAGAAGATGGACGGAGCCCGCTTCATCCCCCAGGCTATCCAAAACGGCGCGACGGCAGTGGCCTCGGAACGGTCCCTCGAGACAGCGGTTGAATTTGCAGCTGTCACCGTTTCGGATGCCAGAAGGTTTCTGGCGGAAATCTCCCGGGTCTTCTATGGGGATCCATCCAATAGGCTGAAGCTCGTTGGCATTACGGGGACAAAGGGGAAGACGACCACCTCCTATCTGGTGGATGCAATTTTTAAACAGGCAGAAATCCGTTCCTGCCTTGTGGGAACGATCGGGATGAAAATCGGATCCCAGAGTTATCACAGCAGCCACACGACGCCGGAATCCTCCGACCTTATGAAGTTTTTCCATCAGGCGCTTGCGAAAGGCTGCACGCATGGAGCGATGGAAGTCTCATCTCATTCGCTGGTTTTGAAGCGCGTCTGGGGAACCGGGTTCTCGGTGGGTGTCTTTATGAACCTCACGCATGACCACCTCGATTTCCATAAGGACATGGAAACCTATTTCCTGGCAAAACAAATGCTCTTCATGGAGGAGAACGGCAATCAGGTTGAATCGGCAGTCATCAACATTGACGATCCCTACGGGAAGCGGCTTGCAGGCGAGATCCGCGGGGCGGTTCTGCGCATCGGCTTCAACAAGCCCGCCGATATCCGGGTGCGCAGCTATCAAAGCGATGCAGGCGGTTCCGATCTGGCGCTGGAGACTCCGTCCGGTCCCATGGACCTCCGCGTCCATCTGATCGGGCGTCCAAACGCTTACAACATAATGGCGGCCGCCGCGGCCGGGCTTTGTCTGGGAATCGGGTTGGAGGATATCTGCGCCGGAGTTCAATCGCTCAAGGGAGTTCCCGGCAGAATGGAGCTTGTAGACGCCGGACAGGATTTCACCGTAATCGTCGACTATGCGCACTCGCCGGATTCTCTGGAGAACCTGCTGAAAGCGGTCGCTCAACTGCCTCATCAAAGACTTATCACGGTATTCGGCTGCGGAGGAGACCGCGATAGAACCAAGCGCCCGATTATGGGCGAAATCGCGACGAATTTGAGCGACTATGTGATTGCCACCTCCGACAATCCAAGAACCGAAAATCCGCTTGAGATATTAAGGGAGATAGAACCGGGCCTGAGCAAAGGATCGGGGCCCTATAAAATAGTGCCCGACCGCCGCAGCGCGATTGAGTCCGCCATTTCAATGGCGCAGACAGGAGATGCGGTGGTAATAGCGGGCAAAGGTCATGAGGATTATCAGATTATCGGCACACAGGTAATCCCCTTTGATGACCGCAAGCTGGCCACCGAGCTTATTCGCAAGCTTCTGCGGTCGAACATGACGGAAGACTGAAAATCGGGAGCTTCCGTGATTGTATCGTCACAGTCGATATTTATGGAATTACTGGCGAGAGATGTTGAATCCGGAACCGGAGGGACGCTGGTGCATGGCTCCAGGGAGACCGCTTTCTCCCATGTGTCCATCGATACGCGTAGTTTGCAGAAAGGGGATGTTTTTTTTGCGATCCGGGGACCGAATCAGGACGGGCATCGGTTTATTCCGGACGCGCTATCCAGGGGCGCACTGGGAGTTGTTGCAGAACGCACATATGAATATCCCGGGGAGTTTCCCGCGGTGCTCGTCAAGGTCGATGATACGCACAAGGCTCTAAAGGATTTGGCAAGCACGGCAAGACGTCGCTGGTCCGGCACTCTGGCAGGCATTACGGGAAGCATGGGAAAAACAACTGCAAGGATGTTTGTTGCTCAGATCCTGCAGAGCAAATACTGTGTTTATGAAACTCCGGGCAACTATAACAACCTGTTCGGACTCCCTCTCGCGCTGTTCGGGCTCGATCACAGACATGATTTTGGAATCTTTGAAATGGGAATGAGCGCTCTCGGAGAAATTGCTGAAATGTGCCGCATCGCCGCTCCAGCCATCGGCATTATCACCAACATCGCGCCCGTTCATCTGGAATTCTTCGACTCTATGGAAGAAATTGCGCAGGCCAAAGGAGAGCTGGCGGAAGCGCTTCCGCCTGACGGAATGCTGATCTATAACGCCGACGATCGCCTGGTGAAGACCATTGCCGCCCGGTTTGCCGGCCGCAAAGTATCCTTCGGTTTTTCCGAGACTGCAGATGTTCAGGCCGCTCATGTGGAAATTGCCGGTACGGAGGAGACGCGGTTCGAGATCCGGTTCACGGGTACTGCCCGGCAGGCGACCGTTCCTTTCGCCGGCGCTCATTATGTCATGAACGCACTCCCTGCCGTTGCGATGGGTCTGCAGTTTCACATTGCACCGGATCAACTGCTGGAAAGCCTCGGGAAATTGCAGCAGGCCTCCATGCGCGGCCGGATTCTCCGCTTCAAAGAGGGTTTTACCGTAATCGATGATTCCTATAACTCCAATCCGCGCGCCCTCATGCAGATGATCGAGGTCCTGTGCGGGATGCCTTCCTTTAATCGCCGGATTCTTGTGGCGGGAGAAATGCTGGAGTTGGGAAAGGATTCCGATTCCCTGCACTTCGAATGCGGATCTTACGCCGCAAGCCACGGAGTGGATATGGTCATCGGAGTCCGGGGATCGGCGCGCGAGATCGTCCGCGGCGCGCAGAATGCAGGCATGCCGGATTCGCAAGCCCGCTTTTTTGCCGATTCGAGTGCCGCCGCTTTCTTTGTAAGCGGCGAATTGCGGAAGGGTGATCTGATTCTCGTGAAAGGTTCGCGCGGTGTCCGTACGGAAAAAATCATCGAGGGTGTGCGATCCCGTTTTGGGCTTTTAGGCGAGTGAAACGCTGAAGCAATGAAGATGGATTACGCGAGAAAAACAATACTGGTGGTTGGAGCCGCGAAAAGCGGACTGGCTTCGGCCCGCTTTCTGCTCGGCCGCGGTGCGCGCGTGGTCCTCACCGACACCAAAACCGGAGAGGCACTGGAAACCGACATAGCTCCACTGCGCGATCTCGCAGCGGATTCGGGCAGATTAACTCTGGAATTGGGCGGGCATCAGAACGCCAGTTTCACGGGATGCGATCTTGTAGTCGTCAGTCCGGGAGTCCCGCTCTCGCTGCCCTATTTAGATTTGAGCCGGAAAGCCGGAATACCGATTATTGCGGAAATTGAGCTTGCCTATCGCCACCTGAAGGGGAAGATCATCGGAATTACCGGATCGAACGGCAAAACCACTACGACAACTTTGGTCTCCGAGCTGCTCACAGGCGCCGGCATGAAAGGCCATGCAGCGGGAAACATCGGCACTCCCCTGATCGATTTTGCGGCGGACTCCTCGCCTGATGATTACTACGCGGTGGAGTTGTCCAGCTTTCAACTGGAAAGCATCGGCGATTTCCGCCCCTTTATCGGATCGATTCTGAATCTGACTCCGGATCATATGGATCGGTACAGCAGCTTCGAAGCTTATGTCGCGGCAAAGGAGCGCATATTCACGAATCAGTTGAAGACGGACTTCGCTGTTCTGAACGCCGATGATACCAGGACAGCAGCCATGAGGACGAAGGTGCGATCAAGGGCGGTGCTCTTCAGCCGTCTCATCGCCATTGAAGAGGGGGCTTTTGTCCGCAACGGCCGGGTTTTCTTCCGCGACTCGGAAGGCGAAAAGGATCTTTTCCCGGTCGGCGCGATTGCGCTCAAGGGCGCCCATAACCTCGAAAACGTCCTTGCAGCCTGCGCCATGGTCATCCTCGCAGGAGCGCCTTCGGAAAGCCTTGAAGACAGTATCCGGAAATTCAAAGGCGTCGAGCATCGGATCGAGTGGGTATCCGACGTGGACGAAGTTCAGTATTTCAATGATTCCAAGGCTACCAATGTTGATGCGACGATCAAATCCCTGGAGGCTTTCCCCGGCAATATCCTCCTGATCATCGGAGGGCGGGACAAAGCCGGCGATTTCACGGCGCTCAGGTCCTTGGTCCGCGAACGGGTAAAACACCTGATTCTGATCGGCGAGGCTGCAGACAAGATACGGAAGGCGCTTTCCGGAACTGCGGAAACGAGTGAAGCACAATCCATGGAAGAAGCCGTATCGATCTGCAGGAGCCTTGCACGCCGGGGAGACATTGTCTTGCTGGCTCCCGCTTGTGCGAGCTTCGACATGTTTCAGAACTATGAGCATCGTGGACGGGTATTCAAGGAAGCCGTTCGCAGGATTCGGCAACCTTTGGGATAGGCAGTTGAATTAAGCGGAGTCGATTGAATGGACCACGAATCCGGCATGTGTTTGGCAGGTTCGAGCAATGGCATATAAACCAAGCGGCGATCGAATATTGTTTATCACGACCGGTCTTCTGACCATTTTCGGTCTCGTGATGGTATATAGCGCTTCTTCCGTGGTGGCTTCTTCGCAGCACGGAATGTCATCCTATTTTTTCCTGCGCCAGCTTCTGCACGCAGGTATCGGGTTTATCCTGTTGCTCATTCTGATGAATGTCGACTATCACTTCTGGCAGAAGCCCAAGGTCATCCGGGTGCTGCTCATCATCTGCGGAATAGCACTGGTATTCGTTTTAACGCAACCAAAAATAAACGGAGCTCACCGCTGGCTGCGCTACGGCGGATTCCTATCCTTTCAACCCTCGGAGATCGCCAAACTGGTCCTATTGATGTACGTTGCCTCCTATCTGCAGAAATACGAGTGCGAGATCAACCAGCCCGTTCGCCGCCTGCTCCCCTTCGGGATAGTCATCGGGCTCTTTGCAGCCCTGATCGCCATCGAGCCGGATTTCGGACAGGCCATATGCCTCTGCATGATCACAGGCGTTCTGCTTTATGTCGCAGGCCTTTCCTGGCGCTACATCACAGGGGCAGCCTTATTGGCAATACCGGTGATCTATTTCTTCGTGATCCGGGTGCCGTTCCGGCTGGAGCGCATGAAATCATTCTTAAATCCGTTCCACGATCCGCTGGGATCCGGATGGCAGATCTCGCAGTCATTGACGGCTGTGGGAAGCGGCGGTCTCACGGGCCTCGGTCTTGGGGCGAGCAAGCAAAAGCTTTTCTTCCTCCCGGAGGCCAGCAGCGACTTTATTTTTGCCGTGATCGGCGAGGAGCTTGGGCTTATCGGTACGAGTCTGGTCGCCATTGCGTTTCTGGTCTTTTTTTATCGCGGGATGCGCATTATTCTCCGGTCGGAGGATCGTTTTGGGTTTTACCTCGGGCTGGGCATCACCCTCATGGTGGCATTGCAGGGATTTATCAACATATCCATGGTTCTTGCCATGATGCCTACAAAAGGAATTGCGCTGCCGTTCATAAGCCAGGGAGGGAGTTCCCTTTTATTGAATCTGCTCGCCGCAGGCGTGCTTTTAAATCTGTCTCATCACAACAGGCCGGTTGAGGCAAACGAATAATATGTTCAGGAAGATTCAGAAGCTTCACTTTGTGGGAATCGGAGGGATTGGGATGAGCGGCATCGCCGAGCTTCTTCTCAATCTCGGGTATAAGGTTTCCGGGTCAGACCTCAAGCGCAGTTCCGTCACCGACCGGCTGGAAGCGCTCGGCGGAGAGATCCATATCGGCCACAGCGCCGGAAATGTCGAAGGAACCAATGTGGTCGTCATCTCCTCGGCCGTCCGCTCCGACAACGTTGAAGTGGCCGAAGCGAAGCGGCTTCAGATACCCGTCATCCCGAGAGCGGAAATGCTCGCTGAACTCATGCGTTTGAAATACGGGGTAGCGATCGCCGGATCTCACGGCAAGACGACAACAACGTCCATGATCGCAACCGTTCTGGTCAACGGCGGGTTTGATCCGACGGCCGTCATCGGCGGAAGACTGAATGCATTCGGAAGCAATGCCAAACTCGGCAAGGGTGATTTTCTCGTTGCGGAAGCGGATGAAAGCGACGGATCGTTTCTGAAACTCACCCCCACCATCGCCGTCGTCACCAATATTGACAGAGAGCATCTGGACCATTATGCGAATCTGGCGGAAATCCAGTCGGCGTTTGTGGCCTTCGTCAACAAGGTTCCATTTTATGGCGCCGCAATACTCTGCCTCGACGATCCGAATGTCCAGGCCATCATCCCGCAAATCGAGCGCCGTATTATCACCTACGGGACCAGCAATCAGGCGGACCTGATCGCCTCGCACATCGAATTCAAGGATTTCGGCGCTTCCTGCGAGGTGCGGCATAAAGGCGATAGGCTGGGAATCCTTCGCCTGCGTGTGCCCGGCAATCACGGGATCCTGAATGCTCTCGCCGCAGTTGCTGCCGGACTGGAACTGGAAATTCCCTTCGAGAAAATCGCCTCCGCGCTCGGCTCGTTTCAAAATGCGGACCGGAGATTCCAGATCAGGGGAGAGAAACAGAATATTCTGGTCGTTGATGACTACGGCCATCATCCGACGGAAATCCTCGCGACGCTCAGTGCGGCCCGCCATGCCTGCGACCGCAGGATCGTAACGGTATTTCAACCTCATCGGTATTCGCGGACCAAAGCACTGGAAGATGATTTTGCCCGTGCTTTCAACCATGCGAACATACTGATCGTTCTTCCTATTTATGCAGCCGGCGAAGAACAGATACCCGGCGTAACGGCCGAAAGGCTTGTGGATAAGATCAAGCAATTCGGGCATCGCGATGTCTGCTATGCCCCGGATTTCTCGGAAACGCAAAGAATCCTGAAGAACAAGCTTCAGGATGGAGACCTCCTTCTCACTCTGGGAGCCGGAGACGTGTGGAAAGCGGGGGAGGAATTTTTAAACAGCTGAACGAGAGAGGCAGGAACGGAAGAGAGAAAAGTCACGCAGTCCTTTTCATTCTGTATCCTGTTTCTTGAATTCTGAATTCCGGTCACTGAACGATGGAGATAAAGACCAACAGATCGCGGGAAACAATAAACGCCAGGGTTGTCCCGCCCCCGGATAAAGCCAGGCTGGCACGCAAAAAAGCAGGCCGAAAACTCGGCAATAACCATATTGCCGGACGCCGATTTGTTACAGTGCTGAAGACTCTGGGCAAAGTCGGCGCCTTTCTGTTGCTCCTTGTCTTCATGCTGTCCATCTTTGTTTATTCCTTTACGTCCGAAAAATTCAATCTTCGCAAAGTCACAGTATATGGCTGCAAGGAGCTGGACCACCGGAATATCGAGAAAATCATCCGGCGTGATTTCCCCGAAAATATCCTGCGCATTGACCTGCCCAAATTAAAGAAGCGGCTGGAAAAAGAAACATGGGCCAAGGAGATCGAAATCAGGCGCGTCCTGCCTTCGGATCTCATCATTTATGTACAGGAGCGTGTTCCCTCCGTCATTTTCGAGATGAACAACGAGCTGATGATCGCGGACAAAGACGGCATATTGCTCGGCCGGTATGAGCCAAGATTCGGCAAACTGGACGTACCCGTCCTCAAGGGACTAATGGGAGAGGATGCCGAAAGCTATTGTCTTTATCAGGAAGAAAACACGGGGCGGATACAACAGGCGCTTTTCATGCTTTCGGAGATCGAATCCGGGCTGCCTCAACACACACAAAGGATCTCAGAGGTCGACGTATCCGACCGTGAAAACCTGAAGGTGCTGCTTGTAGACGATACGGCGGAATTGTATCTCGGCGAAAAGGATTACTTGAAACGTTTCCGCACATTTATAAACAACCTGAGCGAGTACCAGAAGCTGAAGATTCAATACGATGAATTTGCATCGATAGACATGCGCTATGACGGTCAGATCGTTTACCGCCCGAGGCGTGAGAACGCAGAATGACGCCATAGCTTCAGGATTTGATAGTCAGAGGTCAAGACAGGTGAGTAAAAAGAACCGGATAATCTGTGGACTGGATGTTGGGACGACAAAGATCTGCATGATGATTGCCCGCGGGCGCCCCGACGGCAGTCTTGAGGTGCTCAGCACCGGCTATGCGAATTCCTCCGGATTGAAAAAGGGTGTCGTCGTGGACCTCGACGAAGCTGCCGCCTCCATACGGAAAGCGGCAGATGAAGCAGAGGGGAAATCGGGCGTATCGGTGGATTGGGTAACCATAGGCGCAGCCGGAGACCACTTTCAGGGCTTTAATTCTCACGGCGCCATTACCATCGAGGGGAATCACCAGGAGGTCACCGCCGAAGAAATGGCTCAGGTCATACGCGCCGCTCAATCGGTTCCTATTCCGCCGGATCGCGAGGTGATTCACGTTCTGCCGCAGGAATTTTTTCTGGACGATCATGGCGGCATCCAGAATCCCGTAGGACTCTTCGGTTCCCGTCTCGACGTGAACATCCACGTGGTAACCTGCCAGAGCTCACTGAATCAGAACCTGATCAACGCCGTGAACCGTGCGCAGATGCGCGTAAAGAAAGTGGTCCTGCAGCAGCTTGCCAGTGCGGAGGCGGTTCTCACCAGGGACGAGAAGGAACTCGGCACCGCCGTCATCGATATTGGCGGAGGGACCACCGACATTGCCGTGTTCATCAAAAACGCGGTTCAATTCACGAAGGTCCTGCCGGTAGGAGGATCCCATTTTACGCGGGATCTGGCCGTAGGCCTGCAGACTCCTATGGAGGAAGCGGAGCGCATCAAAAAGGAATCGGGCACGCTCCTGACGGAACGGATTCTTGAAGGAGAAACGGTTGTGGTCCCCGGCATGGGCACGCGTGCCGCGCGTTCCGTGCCGCGCATGGCGGTGTGTGAAATTCTCCGGGACCGTGCAGCGGAATTGTATGAGCTGGTGAAGGATCAGCTTTGGAAGGCAGTGGAAAACGAGCGCCTCATCGCGGGTATCGTTATTACGGGCGGTGGGAGCATGCTCGACGGAATGCTGGAGCTTGCGGAAGAAACACTGGGAATGCCTGTCCGGCAGGGATTGCCTCTGGGTGTTCAGGGATTGACCGAAGAGCTCTCGCATCCTGTATACGCCACTTCTATTGGACTTGCGCTATTCGGAGCGGAAGAGGCCGGCTACCGCAAGAGAAGCATTGGAAAAACAAACGGGTCCCCCGGGCTGTTTAACAGAATTCTGTCGTGGGCCGGCAATTAGACGCCGGTTTGAAAGAGGAGGAGTGAATGCAAACGGAGAAACTGCGGTTTGAAGAGGAAACACTGAAATTCCGGTTTGACGATGATCGACAGGCCCCAGCAAAAATCAAGGTGCTGGGGGTGGGCGGCGCCGGAGGCAATGCCGTCAACCGCATGATTCAATCGAAGATCGGGGGAGTGGAATTCATCGCAGCCAATACCGATATCCAGGCGCTGAGGAATTCGATCGCTCCCATCAAGCTGCAGATAGGCGCCAAGCTTACAAACGGCCTTGGCTGTGGCGCCGTGCCTGAAAAGGGAAGGCAGGCAGCGCTCGAGGATACGGAACGGATCATAGAATTGCTGGATGGCGCGGATATGATTTTCGTCACCGCCGGCATGGGAGGCGGGACGGGAACCGGCGCAGCTCCCATCGTCGCCAGCCTGGCAACGGAATTGGGCGCCTTGACGGTCGGAGTGGTTACAAAGCCTTTTCACTTCGAAGGTAAAAAGCGAATGCTGCATGCGGAAGAAGGGATCAACGAGCTGAAAGAAGTAGTCGATACCCTGATAACGATTCCGAACGAAAGACTGCTCGACGCCATGGGCCCGGAAGCTCTGCTGGAAGATTCCTTCCGCTATGCCGACGATGTGCTTTGCCAGGCTGTCCAGGGCATTTCGGACATCATCACAATGCCCGGGATTGTCAATGTAGACTTCGCCGACGTTCGCACCATCATGTCAGGCAAGGGTATGGCCCTGATGGGAACCGGAATGGCGGAGGGTCAAAACCGAGCCGTTGAAGCCGCTCAACGGGCAATTGCGAGTCCGCTGCTGGAAGAGACCTCCATCCGCGGAGCACGGGGCGTCCTCATCAACATTACTGCCAGCCGCGAGAGTCTGCGGCTTCATGAAGTCGATGCAGCAGCCAAGATTATTGAGGAAGTGGCCGGAGCAGAAGAAACGATTTTCGGTGCGGTCTACGATGAGAAAATGGGCGATCGCATCAAGATTACCGTCATTGCGACGGGATTCAACCAGAATGGCAACGAGCGCACGAAGGGCGCCGGCGAGCATATCCGTGCCGTCGGCAACGTGATTCCCCTCACCCCCTCCGATTCGAACAAGACGATTGATTATCAGCTCGCGTCCATTCGAGACAACCTGGACGAGCCTGCCTTCAGGCGCCGCCGGGCCGAGTAACACTGCCGGCGGTCTTTGGTCGGCGGTCTGCAGTGAGCAGTCGATAGTAAATCTCGACAGCGCGTGTCCTGCTTGAGATTCTGATAACACCGGTGCTAGCGACTGCTTACTGCAGACTGCCGACTGAAGGCTGCCGGCGGCTATTCCGCTTTCTTGTAGCTCACCGACATTCCTGCCGAGCCCGGAATATCCAGAACGCTTGTATCAAGGTTGGCAAAGCTTCTTGCGTACTCAAGAAAACCGCCTCCGCTTCCGTAACCGCGTCGTGGTCCTCCTCTGCCGCGCCCTCCCCAGCCGGAATATTCCGAAACATTATGAGCGGCAAAACAACCGCCGACGGTGAGCTTCGGCAGGGCGGCCTTTAAATAGTTTTCATACCATTCTTTGTCGGCGTCGCAGAAAACAAAGTCGAAAGGTCCGGGAAGCGCAGGAACAATTTCGTGGGCATCGCCGAGCCGGGCGTCAACGATTTTATCCAGACCGGCCTGTCGGAAGTAAGCCAGGGCTTCTTCGTAACGGCCGCGGTCAATTTCGATGGTGATAAGCTTTCCACCGGTCTTGGAAAGCGCCCAGGCGATCCAGAGCCCGGAATATCCGTTGGAAGTCCCGATTTCGAGCGCCTTCTTGTACCCATTCTTAATGATAATGTCGTACAGTGCCTTCCCGTCCGCCTCAGGAACATTCATCCCGCCCCAGGAACTGTGATGGCTTTCCAGGACTTTGCGAATGCGGGCATCGTCAGCAGCACTATCTGAAGCGGAGGGGCCCGCCGTAAAACCAGTAGCGAAAACAATACAGACTAAAGTCATGATCCACAACAGCTTGCCCATATCAGTCCTCATAAAAAGCCGGCGGGCAGTTGGCAAAATTGCAGCTGCCAGCTGCCCGCCGCATAAATCAAACAGCCGCCTATTTCACCCGCTTGGCAATTATTTCCGGTGGGGGACCGCCAAATCCACCGCCGCCCGGACCACCCTGGCCACCGCCGGCAGGCGGACCACCGGCACCCGGACCACCCTGACCGCCGCCGGGAGGTGGACCGCCCGCGCCAGGACCGCCCATCATTCCGCCCGGGAATTCACGCGTAAATTTGATTTCGTCTCCGGTAACTTTCCCCTTCCACACCATTTTCATTTCGCTGCCATCCTGGCGCTTGCGGACTACTGCAAATGAGATCTCGTCTCCCTCAATCTTACCTTCGCTGATCTCGCTTTCGCCTCTGGCAGTGGTCACAGTGCCGGTTACTGTTGTCCCTTCCACTTTGAAAACAAATGTGGTTTGGGATGGGCCCTGAAATCCTTGTGTCTCTGCTACCCATTTCCCGGTTACATCGGCAGCCCATGCCGATGCCAGCAAAACCAGCAAGGCAGCTGCTCCAACCAACAGGATTTTAACTCTCATTTGATGCTTCTCCTTGTTTCGACAGTATTCCTTCCCAATGCATCTGAAACGACAACCTTATGGTGAATAGTACGAACGAAGCAGCCTTGTGTTACCCCTTTAGCCGATGTCAAAAATCGGGGTCTGGGTCGGGGTCGGAATCGGGGTCGTCTTTTTAGCCTCTTCGACCCCAATACAGACCCCGATATAATCACTGTTCATAATCCCGAATTTTCAATCTCGAATCCTCAAGGAATGGTAATGTATCAGGCACCATGAACAGGCGGGGATCGATTCCAATTTTGCTCATAGGACTGATCTTATGTTGCGCAGCGCCAGGATTTGTCTTTGGCCAGCACAAACCTCCCAGGATTGGTCTTGTGCTGAGCGGTGGCGGAGCCCGGGCGGCCTCGCATATTGGGATTTTAAAGGTATTGGAACGAGAGAAGATCCCCATATACTGCATAGCCGCTACAAGTTTTGGGGCGTTGGTTGGTGGGCTCTACTCCATCGGCTACTCCACTGGCGATATCGAGAAGATCCTGGCGGAACAGGACTGGGACGGCATCTTCAGTGATGCACCTCAGCGCCGCCTCACTCGCCTGATTGACCGCCGGAATGCACGATACCAGGGACAGCTGTCGTTCAACGGCTGGAATCCCGAACTGCCGACCGGATTGTGGGAAGGTCAACGGCTGACGGAAACGCTGGACACGCTCACAACCAGACAGCTTTTGCAGGCCCGGTATGATTTCGATAACCTTCCCATCCGATTCCGGGCGATTGCTACAAATCTTGTCGACGGAACGACATATGTGTTCAAGCAAGGCTCCATGACCATGGCGTTGCGCGCCTCGATGGCAATTCCGCTTCTGTTCAAGCCGGTGGAAAAAGACGGCATGCTCCTGGCGGATGGCGGATTGTCCAATAATCTGCCTGCAGATGTTGCGAGAGCCATGGGCGCGGATATCATCATCGCTGTGGACGCCACAACTCCTCTCTTGACCAAAGAAGAGATTCGGACCTTCGTCGACGTGATTGATCAATCCATAAGCCTGCAGATTGAGCGGAATGTGCAGGAAAGCCGCAAATTAGCAAACATTGTTCTGCAGCCTGACCTTGAGAAATACAGCAACAGCGACTACAGCAGGATTCCTGAGATTGTGAAAATAGGCGAAGAGTCGGCGGAAAGACATCTGGAAGAATTAAAGGCACTGGCGGCCGGTATCCCCCCGCATGAGCGATCCGGACTCCCGGAAGGAGGGACGCCGGTCATTGACACCATATCTTTCCGAGGTTTGAAAAATATCCAGCCTGCTCAACTGAAAAAGAATTTGCGTGTCCAATCGGGAGATAGTGTGGATCCGGCCAGAATCGGCGCGGATGTCGGCCGGCTCTATGCGACACGCTTGTTCGACAGCATTTCCTATAGTCTGGAACCGGTTGGGGAGAATCGCTATCAACTCGTATTCACGGTGAAAGAAGCGCTCCTGCGGACTCTGGGAGCAAGCCTTCGCTACGACAGCGATTACACTTTCGTGGCTCTGGCTGAATTCACGGCACGGCAGTTGTTCCACAGTCCCACGACGGCAACCGTATCCGCTCAGTTCGGCGGCATGGAAGACCACTTTGCCTCTTTGCGCCTCACGCCGGCCAACGCCCAGTTTTTCTTTGTGGAACCCCGACTGGAAGCGCGCAGGCTGGAACGCCAGGATATCCGCGACCGGAATCTGGTGGACAAATTCACGGACAACCGTGAGGCTGTCCAACTGATGATCGGGGCAACAATTTCCAGACAGCTGGATATGTGCGCCGGTTTTCGTGCCGAACGCGTGGAAATTTCGGGTGGCTCGGAACCTAATCGGCTGGCCGGTTCAAATGCTCAAGTGGGATTTGTGTTCCGTCTTAACAGGGACTCACTCGACTCCCAGGATTTCCCCCGGAACGGCATGTTGGCGCGCGCGCAATTCGATAAGAGGAACGTCTCCCTGGGCGGAGATTTTGATAACTCCAAATTTCAGGCCGAATATCAGCGCTATTTCACATTCTCCGGAAAATCGACTTTCCGAATCCATGCCGCAGTCGGCTATACGCATGGAGAAGTGCCTTTCTACGATCTATTTTATGTCGGCGGATATTCTTTTTCAGAAAGCGCATCGCGGCAGTTTCTGGGACTGGAGCGCGATGAGCTCCCGGTCCGACAGATGGGAATGCTGGGAGCCGGCTACCGCCGCCGGCTCTTTTCCAATCCCATCAGCTTTATAAGACAAGGCTTTCTGCTGGGCATTTATAACGGCATATTCTCAAGCACCCGCAAGGAATCCCCGTATGACTTCGACTTGCTCCATGGAGCCGGCATCAGCCTGGCACTGGATACATTGGTGGGCCCTTTCCATGCCACCGGAGGATGGGCGGAAGGAGGCCGGTTTCACTTCTACATCTCATTCGGACCAGCCTTTTGATTTACGATTTACGATTGACGATTGACGATTTTTATAAAGATATTTTTGCTCAAAAAGGCTAATCGGTGTTTATTACAATATGGATGCCGAGGAGCTTAAAAAGCGCACAAGATCGTTCGCACTGAACATAATTGCACTTGTTCAGAACCTTCCCAACCAGAGTCCCACCAATATCATAGCCCGCCAGCTTTTAAGCTGCGGCACCTCTGTGGGAGCCAACTATCGTGCAGCTTGCCGTGCTAAATCCGGAGCTGATTTTGTTGCCAAGCTTAAAATCGTGGAAGAAGAGTGTGATGAAGCTATGTACTGGATGGAATTGCTGCAGGCAATACGGTTCGGCAACGATGTTGCAATTGGTGTACTCAGGGAAGAGGCTAATCAAATACTCTCAATTATAGTTGCATCTATTCGTACAACACGAGCCACCATCGTCAATGCAAAAATCGTAAATCGTCAATCGTAAATCGTCAATGAATGGTAGGTCCTTTTTTCTTGTCGGACTCGACCTTGCGTCGTACGTCGCCGTAGTAGACTTCGAACTGCTTCTTCAGCTGTTCCTTCTGGCGCTGCTCATTAAAGTATCGGTACTTGTCTCCCCAGTCTCTTCCTTTGAGGAACAGATATCCGATGACCATGCCGCCGAGATGGGCGATGCTGGCGACGCCGGGCTCCGATCCGCTGATCGAAGACAAGAAAGCCATGGCGCCCATGATAAGCACGAGCCACTTGACTTTAAGCGGCAGAAGAAAATTCAGATAGACAATGCGGTTGGGATAGATTAAGCCGTAGGCCAGAAGAAGGCCGTATATTGCGCCTGAAGCTCCGATCACAACCGAAAAGCTGTGCATTGAAACGAGCCAGGAACAGACGCCTGCACCAATGCCGGTGATGAAGTAATAAATCAGAAAGCGATGCGTCCCCCAGTAGCGTTCCAGCTCGTTTCCGAACATAAACAGAGTCAGCATATTGAAAAATATATGGAAGACGCCGCCGTGCAGAAACATATACGTTACAAACTGCCAAAGCATACCCTCGTGGGTAACACGCAAGGGCACCAGGCCGAAATAGAGTTCGATGAAATCGCTGCCCAGCCGGCCGGAGATTATCTGCAGGACATATATGCTTATGTTAATTATGATTAAAGTTTTTACGGTCCGGGTAACCGGGCCTCCAAAAAAATAGGTTCTCATCAGCCTTATGCTAGGAGAATTGCGGAATAAATTCAATGCCTTGGGGCCCTATATTATTGCAGGTTAAGCATCATTTCATTCTTCGCCTTGCGCTGATAGAATACATCCTCCAATTAGCGACAAGGGTGGGGGTTATTCATGAGACCAAGCGGGCGCAGTCATGACTCAATGCGGGAAGTGCGAATTGACCTGGATTATACAAAGCATGCAGACGGAGCTGTTCAAATCTCGGTGGGGGATACGAGAGTCATTTGTGCCTGCACGGTTGAAGATAAAGTTCCGCCCTTTCTCAATCATATGAACCAGGGATGGATCACGGCCGAATACGGCATGCTGCCCAGCGCCACGACTACGCGCTCGGCGCGCGAGGCGGCACGCGGCCGCCAGACAGGACGGACAATCGAGATTCAGCGTCTCATAGGACGATCGCTGCGATCTGTGGTGAATATGTCGCTCCTGGGCACCCGGACGTTGATGATCGACTGCGATGTGATCCAGGCAGACGGCGGCACGCGGACGGCCTCCATCACGGGAGGCTTTATTGCCCTGGCTCTGGCTGTCGTCAAACTGATGGACAAGAGACTGCTGCCCGTCTCACCGATTCTGGATTGTGTCGCGGCCATAAGTGTCGGCATCATCGACGGCACGGTCTGCCTGGATCTTGACTACAAAGAGGATTCCAAAGCCGACGTAGACATGAATCTGGTAATGACGGGTGGAGGAAATTTTGTTGAAATCCAGGGAACAGCCGAGAAAACACCGTTCTCATCAGAACAGCTCATCCAGCTGCTGGATCTGGGCTCAAAAGGGATACAACAGCTTGTCCAGCTGCAAAAATCAGTCCTCCAACCCCGCGCCGACCTGAAGCGGTTGTTTCCCCTCTTGAAATAGCCTTAGAGTCTTCGAGCTTTGGAGTCCTTGAGTTGAAATGAAGCCGACCATTGTCATCGCAACACGGAATAGCGGGAAACTGCGCGAATTTCAAAACCTGCTGCTGCCTGTCGGAAGCGAAATTCTGAGCCTGAAAGATGTATCGATCGAGCAGGAGTTTGAGGAATCCGGACAAACCTTTGCTGAAAATGCACGCCTGAAGGCAATCGCTTACTCCCGCCTGACGCAATTCCCGGTTCTGGCCGATGACTCGGGACTGGAAGTAGCTGCGCTCGGCGGTCGTCCGGGAATTCATTCGGCTCGCTACGCCGGCTCCGGAGCTTCGGATTCAGACCGTATACGCAAGCTGCTTCAGGAGCTGAGTCCGTTTCCCGGAAGCCGGGACGCGCGCTTTGTCTGCGCTCTTTCGCTGGCTCAGGACGGCAATATTCTTCTGGAATCCGAAGGAGAATGCCGGGGAATCATCATCGACGAACCGCGCGGCGCAAACGGCTTCGGCTACGACCCGATCTTTCTTTTCACGGAACTCGGAATAACTTTTGCTGAGCTAAGTGAATCAGAAAAAAATCTCTACAGCCACCGCGCCCACGCCGTTACTTCCCTTATCCAGAAGCTTCACGGTTTTTCAATCGTCAATCTTCAACAGCAAATCGTCAATCGTAAATCGTAAATCGTCAATTGTTGCTCTGGCAGCTTCGTATGAATTGAGCTACAATGTCGATCCTTATTGAGTCGGGGCATAGCGCAGTCTGGTAGCGCGCCTGCCTTGGGCGCAGGAGGTCTCCAGTTCAAATCTGGATGCCCCGACCAACTAAGCAAATACTCCCGGAAGCCGCGGCTTTAGCCTCCCTCATACAGCAAGGTTACCTTTTGATATCTCGGGGTCGGAGTCGGGGTCGGTATCGGCGTCGGCTTTCAGCCATGGAGCATATCCATTGGGTTCGCACTGAATATCATTTCTATTCGACCCCGATAGCGACTCCGACCCCGAAAAAATCTTCCATTTATCGCACATCTTCCGACAGCAACGGCACGCCGAAATCTTGGCAGCTGCTGTTCCTTCAAAGAAACCTGATCGCAATCGAATTCTCCCAACTCCGTCCACGTTTGCCTTGACGTGCTCGCAGACGTCTTTTCAAATTAATGAAAATCTGCAAATATACCCCCCTCATGCGGAGTCAATCTTTCTGTCCATCAAGATGAAAGTGGAATGATATGAAACGGCAATCCAACCTCTATGCAGTTCCCATAATCGCGATGCTGCTGTTTGGAGTCGCCACATCGATGGCCCTCGCAGCACTGGCAGGCCGGTATGCCTACAACCAGCCGGGTGACAGAAGATTTGTGAGCAACACCAATGTTCTCGAGCGGTGGACTCCGGCCGGCAACAACAACCAAAGCTGCAAAATCGCCACTCCCAGGGCTCAAGTCAAAGCCACGTTCACAGCCCGGCCGATAGTAATCGACGGCATCAGAGAAGCCGTCTGGAGCGATGCCACTGCTTACCCGGTTGCCAACAAGTTCGATGCCGGCATGACGGCAGACGCGCCCGCAGCCACCGCCGAAGGCACGCTGCGACTACTGTGGGACGGGCCGGTCCTTTATATCCTGGTGGAAGTAACGGGCGACACGACGAAATCCGATACGGGGACACCGGACTGGAACCGCAGCAGCTACAGTCCCAATACGGACGGACTATTCGTGTTTATGGACGTATTCAACGACCAGTGGGGCATGGAAACCGACACACAGGGCGTTTTTTTTCTGAGTGCAAATCGAAATCTCACCTCCGTGACTTCGTTCAATAATAATTTCATTCCTTCCCTTGGTTCGTTCTTCAATGCAAACAATCAGGATTACTCGACGCGGCTGAAGGGATTCAAATCGTCAGGATACAGGGACGGAAACGGCGTCCATTACACCTATGAGATAGCTTTGCAGATCGAGGGCTGGGGCGACGAATGGAACCGAGAGCTGAAGAACGGTACGCAGATCGGTCTGGAAATAGGCATTTTCGACCAGGGCAATTCTTTTTCCTGCTTGAGCAAGACCCAATATTTTGCGGGACGCGAGGGCAACTCAAATCTGCCGAACTCCGAACGCGTGAGAAACCGCGACTGGGGCGTGGTCACATTGTCCGGCTGGAACGGCGCTCCGTTTGCCTACAGCGGCTGGCGCGCAGATGAAGACATTCGCTTCTGGAATTCCGGGAGCAATCCCGGCGGTTCCGGCAATGGCACTGCCGCCGGCAACAGCGGAGACGGCAGTGCCGTATGGACTGCAAAATCCAAAGCGCGCATGATTGCGGCCAGGAATGCGTATCAGGCACTGAAAGATAATCCAAAAGCGACCGTGGCGCAGAAGACTGCGGCCGTGCTCGAAGTCTGTAAGGCTTTCGCAGGGCTGAGATGGGCCGACACGAAGTTCCCGGACCCGCACGACCTTCCTGTACTGCACACGCTGCCCAACGTCTGGCAGTTTTTCGACAAAACAAAGGGCACAAAAGGCATGGTCACCAACAAAAAGGAGTGGGTCGAACGCAAGCAGGAGATTCTGGAATTGGCCCAGTTCTATGAATATGGTTGCAAGCCCAAATCGCAATTGGATTACACCATCACCATCACCGACAATGCTTACAACCGCTCGGGCAATGCTGTCGTCGGCGCGCGCGTGACGCCCACCAACGCTCGTTTTATCGGCGGCGTTTCCCAAGACGTGTCTATTTCCATAACTATGCCAACGAATGTGCCTGAGGATCAAAAAGCGCCGATCTCCTTCGGCGGCGGCTGGACGGCCGACGGCATCGCAAATGTCGCTTTCCCAAACTGGGCATGGGATAGTCGTACCGATGCCGGAGCGTGGGGCAATCCCAACCGCGCAGGCGTGTTCTATAAGCTCTTTCCATACGTCCGCAACAGCACTTCCGCTGAATCAAGCATCCTGATTGCCAACGCCACAGCCGTCTCCGTTTATCTGGACATTCTGCAGATGGCGGTGGCACAGAATCCCCACCTGGCAGCCAGGATCGATCCGACGCGGGCGGTTGCGAAGGGCTTCTCTATCGGCGGCAAGAATGCCTTTGTGTCCGCCGTATTTGATGAACGGGTAAAGGTGGTCGTCTGCGGCGGGGCGGGAGCCACAGGCCCGGCCAACTGGCGGTACAACGCCCAGGGTCAGAAGTACGACTTCAGCGATACTATTTTTTATGGCGCCGGCGCCGAAAGCGTCATTGCCCATGGCACCGAAGGACCGGGCAACAGCTATCGGCATAACCGCGTCCGCGAAACCGAATTGTTCCGCCACTTCATGCCCTATGGCCACATGTATAAACATGAAGAAGGTTCGTACGCCTATGGCGGCTATGGCCGCCTGCCCTTTGACCAGGCTTTGCTGGTGGCCACCCTCGCGCCGGATCGCGCGATTATCATTGACACCAACCTCAATGACTACAACGACGGCGCAATGACCGACAACATGAGCCTTGAAATCGCAAAGGGTGTTTACAGGACTCTGGGCGTCAACGGCGACAACTTCGTCAAGTTCAACAGCGGCAACTACGTGTCGAAGGGAGATCCGCACGGATTCGCCTCGGCCGCAGTGGAAGGCAAATTTCTGAGCGACTTCTTCTTCGGCACCCAAACTCTAACCGGCGCCGAAGCAGAAAGGCTTAACACCGATCCGTATTCGCTGAGGGTTTCCAATAACAAAACGCAAAGCCCTTACGACTACTACTGGGGCGGTTACAACACCATCACCGGCGGACGGGACGGCATTACGGGTACCGACGGCTGGTATCACTATAGGATTAGGGTTTCCCGTTCCCCGTTCCCAGTTCCCCGTTGAACTCCAGTACTGGAAAACGGGAAACCCGTAAACGCGAAACCCCTCAACGGTAAA
>JAFGIY010000150.1 GCA_016929335.1 Acidobacteriota bacterium
ATCTCCACGGATTCATCACTCTTGTCAACGCATGGGACAGCGCAGAGCGCTGCACCCTTTTCACCGATCGCCATAGGAAAGCGCAAATATTGATTGCAAATGGTTTTGAGGTCAAGACTTTGCGCTTTCCTATGGCGATCGGTGAAAAGGGTGGCCGAAGGCCCCATGCGTTGACTGGTTACAGCATTCTTCATCCGTGGAGATCCGTGAAAATCCGTGGTTGATTCTGATATTTGTTTTATTCCAGGACAAACGAGTGCGTAGACGCGCGGGCTCAAATGCCTCTATCGAAGATAAATGGGCTCATTCCGGCTAAATTGACTTCGGGATTCAGGATAAAGCGCAGTTCAGGAAAAGCACAGAGAAGCGGGAGTAACCAATTAGCGGTAACTGTATTCTGATCCGATATCCCAACAGATAGCCGTGTGATTTCTTTGCCGGCTGTATGCTATGGCAAGACTTCGATGCCGGAGTTTCGCAGATGCTCTTTTACTTGTCTGATACTCAGAATCCGGAAGTGGAATACGGAAGCCGCCAGTAAAACGCTTGCCTTGCCATGCACTACCGCATCGGAAAAATCCTCCAATTTCCCGGCTCCTCCCGACGCTATTACAGGCAGCCGCACAGCTTCGGCGATGGATTTGGTAAAATCGAGATCATATCCTGCCTGAGTTCCATCACCATCCATGCTGGTTGGAAGGATTATTCCTGCGCCAAGCTCCTCGCATTGCCTGGCCCATTCGGCTGCGTCTTTGCCGACCGGCTTGGTGCCTCCGGAAACCACCAGCTCGAAACCCGATGGCATCGCATGATTGCGACGGGCATCTATGGCAATGGTTATGCAGCCGGATCCATATCTTTTAGCCGCTTCGCTGATCAGAGCGGGATGCTTCACTGCGGCGCTGTTCATTGAAACCTTATCAGCCCCCGCTTCCAGCAGCATATAAATATCCGCCAATTCCGAAATGCCTCCACCAACGGTCAAGGGTATGCTGATGGTTGAGGAAACGTTCCTTACCCATTCTATCCGCGTTTTCCGATTCTCGACGGTAGCGGCTATATCAAGCATAGCCAGTTCGTCTGCGCCTTCCTGTTGGTAAAAGGAAGCGTTTCCCGCCGGATCGCCCGCGTCTTTAAGGTCGGTAAAATGAATACCCTTAACCACTCGCCCGTTTTTCATATCAAGGCATGGCATAATCTTGACCGGATTCATAAATGCCTCCATCGGTGATATCAGCTTAAGCCATGGAGTTTAACCTGAAGGATTCAGGAGTCCAAGATTCAAATTATTCATAGCGAAGAGCTTCGATAGGATCCAGCTGGGCTGCTTTCCGTGCCGGCCAGACTCCGAAGATCAGACCGATTCCTACCGATACGGTCAGGCCTGTGAAGACCGCCCACAGCGGGATGTCGGTCGGCAGATCAGGGACGAACACGACGATAAGATAGCTTATCGCGACGGCAAAAATGATACCGAATATGCCGCCTATCCCGGTAAGAGTCATGGCTTCGAAGAGAAATTGCAGAATGATATCCTTTTTTGTGGCGCCAAGGGCTTTGCGCACACCGATTTCCCTGGTCCTTTCGGTGACAGACACCAGCATGATGTTCATTACACCAATTCCGCCCACAAGAAGGCCTACGCTGGAAATGGCGATCGCTACCGTTCCAATGATTGCTATCACGGAATCGAGCTGCTGGATGACGCGATCCGCCGTAGTCAGATCGAAGTCGTTGTTTTCGGATGTTTTGACGCCACGGCGGCGGCGCAAAAGGCTCTCTACTTCATCCATGGCTTGCGAACGCATGCCGGAGCGAGCCTGAATAAAGAGAAGATGATTATCCTCCCAGGGCGCCATTTTTCGAAAAGTGTTGTAGGGAATAATGACGCAATTATCTGTTTCACTGGTCGCCGATCCGGTTTTGCTCTTTTCCGCGACTCCAAGGATCGTGAAGGGATGTCCCTGGATGAGTATCTGTTTTCCGACAGGATCCGCGTTGGGCATCATTGCCTCGGCTGAATCCGGGCCTATGACGGCTACGCGCATCCGGTGTTCATCTTCGGATTCCGTAAAAAAACGTCCATTGCCGATTTTAACATTTGCCACGGATCCATAATTCGGCGACACCGCCATAAACTCGGCATTTCTCAGCGTACTCCCCTTATATTGAACCTGTATTCGTGTGCTGAATGGCATGCCTCTCACGCTCACATCTGCCACAGAAGGGCACTGTTCCTTGATGGCCTGCGCATCCGCGACCGTCAGAGGTTTGCGCATCATTTCCTCACGCGGCCTGCGCCCCATTCCTCCGCCGACTCCCAAATTCAAGTGGAATGCGAAAATGTTGTTTGTACCCAAATCCTCGATTTGAGTAGCGATGCTATTTCTCATGCCCGCCAGAACCGACGCTATAACAATCACCGTCAATATCCCGACAACAATTCCGAGTATGGTCAAAAAGGAGCGGAATTTGTGGGCGATCAGCGTTTCAAACGCCATTCCCAGGTTTTCACGATGATCTATCATTTATGTCTGCCTGCAGAATCCTTATGGGGAGAGTCACCCGTGTCCCTTTAAAAAGGGGACACGGGTGACTGTCCCCATATTATTCTCTCATTAGTGCAACGATTGGGTTTAGCTTTGATGCTTTATATGCCGGATAGATTCCGGAAATGACTCCGATTCCGCCGGACGTCAATATCGCGAGGATAACATAGCTCAATGTAATGCGCATCGGGAAGCCGACGGCGCTTTCTATGATCAGGCATGCCCCATAGGCTACCAGAATGCCGAAGATCCCCCCAATGGAGGCGAGAAGCGCTGATTCAATCAGAAACTGCAGAAGTATGTCGGACCGCTTCGCACCAACTGCTTTGCGCGTTCCTACCTCCACCGTTCTTTCCGTAACCGTAACCAGCATGATATTCATAACCACAATTCCGCCGACTATCAGAGATATCAGCGTAATTGGAGTCACTACCATCGCAATATATCCGAAAATTTCACCCACCAATTCCTGAACCGCGCTGCTTGAAAGAATGTCGAAATCATCTTCATGCTTCGGACGCAGCTTATGCCGAACCCGCAGAATTTGTCGAACTTCATCCTGAGTGGATTCGAGAGATTCATCCGAAGGAGCTCTCACCTGGAATTGAATGGACTGGCGGGTCCCGTACTTCTTAAGGAATGCCGTATAGGGTATGTAGACATTGTTATCCATCGACATCCCACCCATATTGCCATTCCGCGTCTCAACTCCAATTACCGTAAAATTTTCACCGCCCAACTTGATGTCTTTGCCAAGTGCTTCCGCAGGTCCAAACAGCTCGTCGCGTATCTGTGCCCCGATCACAGCGAGAGCCCGGGCATGCCTGACATCCAGGTTCGTGATAAAGCGTCCCTCCTCGATATCAAGCGATTGTATGTTGGGCAAATCTTCATTGACGCCCGAAACCCTGGCCTCATAAACAACGCGATTTCCCCTTTTAGCCTCGTCGGTCGCCCGGATCATAGGCGAAATTGCATCGCAGCCCTCGCATTTTTCTTCCACTGCGCGCATATCATCGGGATAGATGTTTTTGTTTCTCTTGTATATTTTTTCAAACTCTTCGTAGGAGACGTTTGTCCTGAGAAGCCGTGCCACGGTAAAAGTGTTGCTTCCAAATGTGGAGGACAGGCGCTGCCATACAAATGAACCCAGTCCCTCAATTGCGCCGCCGACCGCAACCACTGAAGCAACACCGATAATGATCCCCAGAAGAGTAAGCACAGATCGGAGTTTGTGCGTCCATATCGAATCTACCGCGATGCAGAACGCCTCCCAGATCGCAGCGTAAGAGCGTCTTTTCCCGGCAGGCTTTTCACCTTGCGTGGATATGCCACCGGGCGTGGAATTGGATAAGCTCATACTCATCAACTCTAAAATATCGCGGTTATAAATACGCGCTGACGAGGCATAATACGTTCGAAAACCGTCAAATGTTCTTGCCCGTGCAAATTATTTAGCAGCAATTTGTTTCAGAGAGGTCTTTCTATGTGGCTATTTTCCCCGGAAGGAAGTCCCGATTTCGAGAAAAGAAACCTTCCTAAGCCTTTCCTGTCCCTGCCTTTTTTGTACCGGAAGCCTTCACTTTTGCTGTCTTTGCCTTGTTAGTCCCGGATTTTTGTCCCGCCAGCTTCGCGGATGCTTTTGCGGAATCATCTTTTGGGGAAGTCACAGTCTTCGGAAGATCTTCTGAGCAGAATGGGAGCTTAAGCCACACCCCTGCCCTAAGTATAGTCTTGGAGGAATAGTTATTGGCTCTTCGCAAATCATCAACTTTAACTTTATACCGGGATGCGATCCCATAAAGAGTTTCGCCGGATCTTACTTTGTGACGGCACCCGGATTTTGAGTCAATCCTGACTTTTGCGGCCGGGAGTTCCGCCAGCTTCTCCTGAATATCGGGATCGATGTCGGCCGGAACCTTAAGCCGGAAATCCGGATAATTCGCAGGAGTCGTGAGGCCCCTTAACGAGGGATTCAGCTTCTTGAGCTCGTCGGTAGATGTGCGTAAAAGCCGCGCGGCTGTTCGGAGGTCGATAGGCTTCGAGATCGAAACCTCCGTATACTGGAGGGGTGGATCCAATTCAGTTGGAAGTCCATACTTTTCGGCATTCCGTCCCAGAATAACGCTGGCCTGGATAAGAGGAACGTGGTTTTTGGTTTCCTCCGGAAGCTTTTTCTTCAAATCAACCAACTGCCAGAAGTCATTCATTCCGGTCTTGTCAATAAGGCGCTTAACCTTTCCTTCGCCCCAGTTATAGGCAGCCAGAGCAAGATTCCAGTCTTTGAACATGTCGAACAGATCGTTCAGATAGCGGGCTGCGGCTCTGGTAGACTTTTCGGGATCGGAGCGTTCGTCGACATCACGCGTGACCTTCAGTCCATATCGGATGGCCGTCCCTTTCCCAAATTGCCATATCCCCTTAGCCTTTGCCTTGGATACGGCATGCGGTCGGAACATACTCTCGACTTGCGCAAGATATATAAGATCAAGAGGAATGGACTCTTCCCGAAATATCTTTTCAATCATCGGACGATAGCGTCCTGAGCGTACCAATCCATCCTCAAAAACCTTGCGCCGCCGGTTCAAGTACAGGTCCAGCGATTTCAAAACCATTTCATTTACGGTTATAGGGATATCGTATTTGGTTTTGCCCAGATCAGCTACTATCGCATTCTGGAGTCCGGGATCTATGGTGATGGGAAGCAGATCGCTGCTGTCCAATTCATCCAATATCGCGGCCTCTTCCTCCTCGTCAACTTCAAATGGCACAATCAGATATCTGGATTCATCCTGCTGGATCCTCTGGATCAGGTCCTGGAAATATCCCTTAAGCACCGGAGTGGAAGTCAGATCCCAGCTGGACTGGAGTACCATGTCTACGGCTTTGTCGAATGCTTCCTGTGCCGAATCGGAATCACCCGTCTTTATCAATGCAGAACCTTCAAGATATTTGGAGCGTGAAGATTTCATCAGCTCCATTATGCCGGCAGGAACACTTGCGTTTTCCGGAAGATATGCTGAATCATTGATAAGCGAAGCCTCTGCCGCCGGCGCGGGCGTAACGGCAGCGGAAGCCGAAGCGGTTTGCCCGATGATGGACAATTGAATTAAATAAAAACAGCAAATTGCCAGTATCAGGTACGTCGACCGGAACCTATTCATCTTCATCCGCGTGTATTGATGTCCCAAGGGGATATTGCGCGATATATCCCCAGTATCGAGCAATGAGAATCCGCTCCTAAATCGGCCGGGCTCTTGCGGCAGAACAAGGCGTGTATTTCTAACGAGCTGATTTCTCCGCCGTTGGAGCTGCCTGGCCCGAAGTCATGAGCAATTTTGCTTCAGGCATTTGTTCCAGAGCTTTCAAAACTTGAGAATCCCCCTGAATTGCAGCTTTAAAACCTTCCTGAAGACCAAATGACGACGTATAAACTTCCTGCTTAATCCGTCTCTTAATAAAATCGACATTATTTATAATATCTTGATCCGTGAATTCTACATGCCGCTCAGTCAAGTATTCCTTAAAATCCGCCAGGATAGCATCCGTTATTTCCAGGTTGGGTATGGTTTTTGGCGCCCGTTCGGAAGATGCCGAAACCTCCTCGCTTTTTATGGGCATTTGGAAATTGCTTGCCTCCGGCACTTCGCCTGAGGTGAGACGGCGAGCGTATTGAAAGAAAACATCTTTTGAAGCAAGCAGCGCTTCGAATTTGTTGAGTTCACGCGCCTGCTCAATCACATCAGGCGTAATTCCTCCTCCACCATAAACCTTGCGTCCGCTATCGGTTGAGCTGGTTTCCCTCTTTCCCGTGTTTTCAGGAACGCTCTCATTTGAGTTCATGATGTATTCAAAGGTGGAACCTGAGTAGTCGCGCTGTATAAGACGGCCGCTTGGCGTGTAGTATTTGGCCGTCGTAAGGGCCATCCCTGTTTCATTATCAAGGTTAAAAATAGACTGTACCAGACCCTTGCCGAAACTTGTCTCTCCGACGATCAGCGCACGGTCATGATCCTGCAAAGATCCGGCAACAATTTCCGATGCGCTTGCGCTATGACGGTTGATCAGCACCACGACGGGAATCTGGATTTTTTCAGAGCTGGGAGCCTTGTAAGCCTTGGCGGATCCTTCAGCCCGGCCTTTGGTTGAAACAACCAGTTCTCCGCGAGGAAGGAAGAAATCCGACACTTCAATCGCCTGATTTAACAAGCCCCCCGGATTATCCCGTAAATCCAATATCAAGCCTGATAGTTTTTCGCTATCCAGTTCTTTGAGCTTGCCCCTTAATTCATCAGAGGTGGATTCGGAGAAACGGTCAATCTTTATATAGCCGATTCCCTGTCGCAGATGGAAAGCGTACGGCACGGTGATTAGAGGGATTTCGTCCCGCTCGATTTTGAATTGAAGCGGATCACGAACGCCCGGTCGCTCAATTGTAATATTAACAGTCGTGCCGCGCGGTCCCTTGAGATGACTGACAACATCATCGGAGGTCCAATCATCAATGGGTTCACCCTCAATACGGGTAATTACATCGCCTGCGCGCAATCCTTTACGCTGGGCGGGTGTGCCAATTGCAGGCGGATCCACTATGACATGCCGCCCCTGATCGCGCAAAAGGGGGCGAACCCGGATTCCAAGTCCAAAATATTTGCTGTGCTGATCTTCGCGAAGTCGCGCGAATTCTTTAGGATCGAAAAAGCTCGAGTGCGGATCCAATGCCCGCAGCATGCCTTTGATGGCGCTGTAAACAAGCTTGTCGGGGCCGACCTTTTCAATATATGTCTTCTGTATTACATCAAGAGCTTCGGTAAAATTGGTAAGAAATTCGTTCGGTGAAGTCGAACCTGATTGTGAGGATTTAACGACGGCATCGCTCCCCAATAGACCGCTCATCAGGGAAGACAAAACAATCACCGTAACAATTGCAATTATGGCAAATCTTTGCTTCATATAGGGTTGGCTCCCACAGTGGCACTATCAGCGCGATGAGTATAGCATGCCGTCTGCAATAGTGACAAGCTTAAGCCCGCATTTCTCTCAGGGTTTCGCGGCGAGGCCGCACAGGCAGGCATGGATGCCCGCTTCGCTGGCCTGCACGCGACCACGGCCGCCGTCTTGACTTCCTGTTTTTGCTAATCTAGACTTTACCAACGATTTGGATGTTCGCCGTAAGCTGGGAAAGCAGGTGATGTCATGGGCTCCTTGGGTTATCAGGAAATCATTATTATTTTTGTTCTTGCCCTTATCATTTTCGGTCCCAGAAAACTGCCGGAACTCGGAAAAACCATAGGAAAGGGCCTGGCTGAATTTAAGAAAGCATCCAATGAGCTAAAGCAGACGTGGGAGGATGAGGTCAAGTTAGATAAGGAGAAGGAAGCACTATCCGATATCGTGAAAGAGAGCACCATCCAACCGTCTGAAATCCTCAACGACAGCAGCAGTTCCGCAGAATCAAAAGATACTCAATGAGTGACACAACCACCGAGTTGGAATCCGGAACAACCGCTCCCGAACCGGAAAGTGAATCGGGCAAAATGTCCTTCCTCGAGCACCTTGACGAGCTGCGCAAACGTTTGGTCCACATTGCCATATATACCTGCATTGGATTTGCCGTTTGCTGGGGCTTCCACAAACAGATATATGATTTCCTGGCAACACCAATAACCAAGTTATTGCCGGAGGGCATGAGTCTCGTCTATACCAGTCCCACCCAGGTATTCACGCTCTATATGAAGGTGTCGTTTTTAGCCGGCATCTTTCTGACTATTCCGCTGACTCTTTACGAAGTATGGAAATTCATTGCACCCGGGCTTTATAGAAAAGAAAAAAGATACGTTGTCCCCTTTCTTGTCTCCTCTATTGCTCTCTTCCTTTCAGGCGCGGCCTTTTGCTATTACATCGTGCTCCCCGCAGCATTTAAATTTCTGATCGATCTCGGCTCCTCATTCATGCCAATGATCAAAATCGATGAATATCTTGATCTGATAAATATGATGCTGCTCGGATTTGGAATAATTTTTGAAATGCCGGTAATCGTGGCTTTCCTGTCAATATTCGGTCTGATCACCGCGGGTTTTCTCTGGAGGAAATTAAAATTCGCGCTTATAGGCATCGTTGTGCTCGCCGCATTATTGTCGCCGACGGGAGACGCCTTCAATCTTCTGCTCTGGTCCGCACCTATGGTTTTTCTCTATATTATCAGTATTGGAGTCGCCGCCATTTTTGGCTGGCGGAGGAAGGTCAAGGGGCTGGCCTGAGATTCAATTTTTGGGGCTCTGATCTGAGCGTTCAGTCCGCAGACTGCTGCGCGTCGTGAGCCAGATACTCACGAACCACTTCGAAAAATTCGGATGTCGCGCGCGAGGCATGCATCCGCGCTCTCAGATGAGTGGATCCCGGAAATCCCTTGGACAGGTATCCCCCGATCTTTTTCAGTTTTCCCAGGACGATGTGAGGCGGAGATTGAGATTGAACCTTTTCAAGAAAATTCATCATGAATTCTGCCCTCTCAATCAAGCTGACCTGTTTTACGGCTTTTCCACTTAAATAATCCCAGCATTGCCGGATCAGCCAGGGATTGCTCAGTACACCCCGGCCAATCATAATCCCGTCAACCCCCGTCTCCCGGAACATGCGCTCTGCATCCGCGGGAGCGAACACGTCACCATTACCAATAATCGGTATTTTCGCCTGTTCTTTTACCTGAGCGACAATTTTCCAATCCGATTGGCCTGAAAACAAGTCACAACGGGTTCTGCCGTGGATGGCGAGCCCCTCCACGCCGCAATCTTCTGCAAGCTTTAGTACCTCCACCGCATTGATGGAATTCCGGTCCCATCCCGACCGGATCTTAACGCTCAGCGGCGCTTTGATTGCCATTCTTACTGCTCTCAGGATTCTGCCAAGCAGCGGCAAATCCCTCAGCAGATTGCTGCCGCCTCCCTGTTTCACAACCTTTTTGACCGGACATCCGACATTTACATCCACTATATCCGCGCCCATCGCCTCGACCATGGCTGCCGAATCTGCCATGCGGGCGCTGTCGGAACCGAAGATCTGTATGGAAATGGGGCGCTCAATCTCCTGGAAATGGGTGAGATGGGATGAGGCGGCCGGGTGTCGCGTCATTCCCTCGGTGCTGACCAGTTCCGAAACAACCAGGCCGCAGCCGCCCAGGCCTTTGATTGCCTGCCGGAACAGCGAATCGGTATGCCCGGCGACCGGAGCTAAAACAATTGGAGGATCAATCACAACATCCCGTATCTTAAACATGCGCAGGATATTATATCAGTGCTAGAATTAAAAAGGTTTCCCGTTTCAGGTTTCCGGTTCCCCGTTCACTGAACAGCGGGGAACGGGAAACGGGAAACGGGGAACCCACGATGAGCTTTTTGCCGGGACAGGGAAAATCAGGGCAGCAGTTGATGCGGCTTTGGCGGGACTATCTGGAACAATACGCCGATAAAGAAGGCGATATTGAAGGGCAGAGCATCGTTGCGGCTTATCACACGGTCGAGATACTCATTTTTCTTGCCAGAACTCTCGATAAAACGGGCCAATACAAGGAGCTCATTGATCAGCGCGAATCTCTCTTTCATGAAGGAGTCAAACGCGCCGACAATTTTCTCGACTGCATCATCAACGCGACCTTCTCCATTTACAACAGCCTGAACACTCTGAGTCATCAGCTGACGGAGGGAAATGCTGAAGCCTCGATCCTGATACGAAAAGTAGATGAACAGGCGCATCAGAGCGCCGATGCCGAAGATCCGGTCAACAGGTCCGCGGCGGCGCTGCGCGCCTGTTTTCCGTTGCTCGGACTATTGAGCATCGCCCTGGACACCAATCAGGCGATGATCCCCGTTATCAGGCAGATTGAGCAGAGATTTGCGGCAGGCGCACAGGCTTCGTCATCAGGCTGGGAGCATTTGGTGAATGCCCTTTATCGCATCGTTGAGATGATGCAGGTTGTTGCCCTGCTGACCGATCCGGACCTGAAAGACCAGGTTAACCAGATTGCCACCCGGTTCAAAGAAGAAGATCAGTCGCGAGAGCTGCGCTTAAAATTCAACAACGGCTTTTGCCGTTTCTTCGAATTGGGCCATCTACTGGCAAGTCAGGTAGATGCTATGATTTGAGAATCTCTTGCCGTTTATGCGTTTCCCGTTTATGCGTTTCCCGTTCCCCGTTTTCAAATGCAGGTTTTCAACCGGGAACGGGGAACGGGAAACGGGAAACCTCAAAGCAGCAGCCTGCTTTTCAGCACTCCGGAACCTCTATTTAGCCGCTGCGTCAAAACGCTTCGCCACTGCCGGCCAGTCAATCGCTTTGAAGAAGGCTTCGATATAATCTGCGCGCTTCAATCCATAGTCGATCATGAAGGCATGTTCGAAGACATCCATTATAAGAATAGGCGCTGCTCCTGCAAGGTGCCCGGCATCGTGTTCATTGATCCAGGTGTTGATGAGCTGCTTGCCGGCCACATCATAATAAAGGATAGTCCAGCCAATGCCGCGCATCGCTCCGACTGCTTTGAATTGTTTTGCACAATTTTCAACGGATCCGAAATCTTCAGCAATTTTCGCAAACAACCTGGCTTTTGTATCCGGCGCGGCACCGCCTTTAACCATGTTTCCAAAATAAAGCTCGTGGAGTCTCATCCCGTCGAATTCCCAACCGAACCGGCGCTTCATTTCAGCATACAGGGGTGTGCCCGCCTTCCCCTGCTTATCCAGTTCGGCGAGTTCTTCCATCAGCTTGTTCGTATTCGCAACATAGCCGTTATACAGAGTGAAGTGGTTGGTTAAGAGCTGATTGCTGAAACCTTCCGTGCCCAGTAATTTTTCATAATTCATTGCCTGATAAGCCATTGAATCCTCCTTTTCGCAACAGTTCAGCCTGATCACACATCCGTTAGGCAATTAAAAATAAGCCATCCCCTGGGGATCGCCTCTACACCCAATACCTTTTGAAGCAAGTTTAAGATAAATCCCGGGTTTCGGCCAGATCCCAACGCATGATTCTTTTGAATTTTTTCACAGATGTTCAGGATCATCTCAACACATCGGGGCCGGCTTTTAGCCATGGAGCATATCAATTGTGTTCGCACTTATGATCATTTTCTCTGAATCTCGATACCGATCCCGACTCCGATCGATAAAAGCACTATTTCTCCGTAAATGATTGCCGATCTTGACCTAGTGCAATTCATGGAGGCTGTTAAAAAGTCGAACTCCTACTTGAACATACGGCAGGAAAGGAATAGTCTTCCACTTCCGGTATTTTTGCCTGGATGGATACCAAAATGACAAACATTAATCTCTCTGATCGCGCCCGGAATACACCCCCGTCTCCAATTCGCAAGCTGGCGCATTTGGCGGCTAAAGCCAAAAAGTCGGGAATTCATGTTTATCATTTGAATATCGGCCAGCCCGATATTGAATCTCCCCGTGAGTTTTTCGAGGGACTGCGTTTGTATCAGCAGAAGGTCGTAGCCTACGAACAGTCACAGGGGAATGAGAACTTATGCATCGCCTGGTCGAAATACATCAATAAGACTCTGCAGATCCATACCGCACCGGAGCAATTTCTGATCACGATGGGAGCCAGCGAAGCCCTGGTTTTCCTGTTCATGACCTGCTGCGATCCCGGCGACGAAATCATTATCTTCGATCCTACCTACGCCAATTATCTGGGCTTTGCTTCCATAGCCGGAGTCCAGCTGGTGCCTGTGCTGAGCGACATGAAGAATAATTTTGCTCTGCCTGCGCGCAGCGAAATCGAAAAAAAGATTACAAACCGCACGCGGGCGATCCTGGTCTGCAGCCCGAATAATCCGACGGGAACCGTGTGCAGCCGGGAAGAGCTTCGATTTTTGTTCGACCTCTGTGAAGAACATAACCTCTTCCTGATTTCCGACGAGACCTACCGCGAGTTCGTCTACGACGATCACAAGCCTCTTTCCATTCTGCATCTGGAACCGAACAGCAAACGCGTGATTGTGGTCGACAGCTTGTCCAAACGCTTCAGCCTGTGCGGTGCGCGGATCGGTTGTTTGTTAACGTGCAATGAAGAAGTGATTGCCGCAACCCTGAAAATCGCCCAGGCTCGTCTGGCAGCACCCACGATTGATCAGTTTGCGGCAGCACATATGCTGGAACACATTCAGGAGGATTATCTGGAGGGCGTACGGAGCGAATTTTTACTGCGCCGCAACGCTCTTTATGATGCATTAAAGGAAATACCCGATGTAGTGATTCACAAACCGCAAGGTGCTTTCTATACCGTTGTTCAACTCCCGGTGAATAATGCCGAGGATTTTGCCTCGTTTCTTCTTTCCCAATTCTCCTATAAAAAGACGACGACCTTTATCGCCCCCGCCGCCGGATTTTATATGCAGAACTCCCAGGGGATTCAGAAGGCGCGTTTTGCCTATGTTCTCAACAAGGGTGATATTGAATTGGCGATAGAAGCTCTTGCCGTTGGTCTAAAACAATATAAAGGGCAGTAGACAGAATTTATAATACGGAATTCAGAGCGGTCCGCTGTAAGATCCTTCTGTACTCTGACATCCTAATTCTGACTCCCACTATTCGATTGGCCGACGGGCAACGGCTGTGCTGCTTTTTGGCATTATATAGATCGGGCCCTTTCAACGGGTTGTTCATACATCGCAATTATTTGTTACCTTGATTCTGAACTATAGGATAGGAGGCGTCGCATGGCCGATGTTTTCACTCACGACCTGATCATTTTCGGCGCCGGATTGGCCGGTTTGCGGGCGGCAATCGAGGCTTCACGTGTCGCGCAGGGGAAACTGGATATCGCTGTTATTTCCAAGAACCAGCTGATGCGCGCCCATTCCGTTGCAGCCGAAGGCGGCACCGCCGCCGTATTGCGCCCCGAAGATGGCGACAGCATCGACCTTCACGCATGGGATACCGTTAAAGGGAGTGATTTTCTTGCGGACCAGGATGTCGTGGAATTGTTTGTCCGTACTATGCCTTCGGAGATTCTCCAGCTGGATCACTGGGGAATTCCCTGGACCCGCCGCGAGGACGGGCGCATAGCACAACGCCCGTTCGGGGGTCATAGTTATCCGCGGGCCGTGCTGGCGCAGGATAAGACCGGCTTTTTTGAAATGCAGACGCTTTACGACACTCTGCTCAAATACAGTAACGTCAAACACTATAACGAGCATTTCGTTACTTCGATTCTGGTCGAGAACAACACGTTCTGCGGATTGACGTTCATCGACATGACGACCGGCGAATTCAAAGTCATCCGCGGGAAAGCCCTGATTATCGCCAGCGGCGGCGCCGGCACTCTGTTCGGCTTCACTACCTATTCGCAGACAGTTACGGGCGACGGCATGGCCCTGGCCTATCGCGCGGGAATCCCGCTGGAAGACATAGAGTTTTTGCAGTTCCACCCAACGGGCCTCGTCCCTTCGGGAATTCTGATCACCGAAGCCTGCCGGGGTGAGGGGGGTTATCTGATCAACCGTAACGGCGATCGCTTCATGGGCAAGTACGCCCCTTCCAAACTCGAGCTGGCGCCGCGCGATCTCATCTCCCGTTCGGAAATGATCGAAATTGAAGAGGGCCGCGGAGTCAAGGAACCAAACGGACTGGATTATATCTACCTCGACCTTCGCCACCTGGGAGCTAAAACGATCAACGAGCATCTCCCCCTCATCCGTGAAGTCTGCATCGAGTTCAACGATATCGACCCGATTAAGGAACCCATACCTTGCCGGCCGGTAGCGCACTATTCCATGGGAGGAATTGAAACCGACATTAAAGGCGCCACCCGCATCAAAGGCGTTTACGCAGCAGGCGAAGCAGCCTGCGTGAGCCTTCACGGAGCCAACCGCCTCGGATCCAATTCAACGGCTGAGTGCCTGGTCTGGGGCAAAATTTCAGGAGCTGAAGCCGGACGCTACTGCAATGAAATCAAGAAGGCTGCCCCGGTCCCGGAAGCCCGGGTCCATGCCGAGCACAAACGGATCTTCGAAGATCTCCTGTCCCAGAACGGATCGGAAGACCTGTACGAAATCCGCAGGGAATTGCGCAAGTGCATGGATACCCATGTCGGAGTTTTCCGCACGGGACAGGAGCTTAGCCAGGGGCTTCAGATAATCCGGTCGCTTCGAAAGAGATACGCCAACATCCGCATCGACGACAAAAGCCTGATCTACAACACCAATCTGTACCACGCCCTGGAAATCGGCAACCTGCTGGACCTCGCAGAGGTTATGGTTACGGGAGCGAATATGCGGACGGAATCGCGCGGTGGACACGCCCGCCGCGATTTCCCTCATCGGGATGACGTAAACTGGCTCAAGCATACGCTGGCATTCTTCACCGAGCAGGGACCAAAACTGGATTACAAACCGGTCACCATCACATCCTGGGAGCCCGAAGAACGGAAATATTGATATAACTGGGGAGTACCGATGCAAAATAGACTCAAAAACAACCTTGGAATCCCGGGCTGGCTCAGTGGCGGCCGGTATGGCGTGGAACGCTATGCCTATGCGTTGCACCGCCTGTCCGGTCTGGGCATCCTGGCTTATTTTCTTCTGCACATCTTTGTGACCGGCTCCCGCGTCGGCGGTCCCGAGAAATGGGAAAGTTGGATGGCCTTTTTCGACACTCCCTTCTTTAAAATCGGCGAATTTCTGGTCTTTCTGGCATTTGCCTATCATGGAATCAACGGGATCCGCCTCATCCTTGTGGAGCTGGGCTTTCTGATCGGCAAGCCGGGACTACCTGCGTATCCCTATCACTACTCAACCTTGCGGCAAAGGCCACTCTTTGTGGCCGCGATGGTTATCGCAGCAGTACTCATGATCATCGGTGGCGCAGATTTTTATCACATGATGAGATAGGAGGAGATCATGCGCGAATCGAAATTGTGGTCCTGGCACATCCTCTCTGCGGTGATTATTCTCATCCTGCTCGGCCTTCACATGGGGACGATGCACCTTGGCGCAATCCTGAACGCCCTCGGGATCGGATCCGGCGAACCCACGCGCTCCGCAGAGGTTTTCCATCGAAGCCGGCAAGTATTTTACATGGTCACTTATATTCTTCTGCTCGGAGCAGCCTTGTTCCATGGACTCTATGGGCTCCGCAGCATGTTCTTTGAATTATCTTTCTTCTCCAAGGCTGTGCGAAAAGCTATTGGAGGATTTTGTGCGGTTGTTGGCTTTGCCCTGTTTATCTATGGAAGCTATGCAGCAATCGCGGTGTTCCAGATGAAGGGGATACAGCCATGAGCGAATCGGCATCCAAAGATACCGGCATTATTAAAACCGTCCGCTTCGAAGTATTGCGATACAATCCTGAAACGGACCGCGAGCCGCACATCCGCAACTATTCGGTACCCGTCACGAAAGGAATGACCGTGCTGGACGGTCTGCTCTGGATTAAGGAGCACGAGGATCGCACCTTGTCCTGGCGGTCATCTTGCCGCATGGGAATATGCGGGTCCTGCGGCATGTTTATTAACGGTTTGCCGCGCCTGGCCTGCAACAACCAGATCGTTCACCTGCATTCCGATGTCATCACGGTCAAGCCTTTGCCGAATTTCGACATTATCCGGGATCTGGTGCCGGACCTGGAGAGCTTGTTTAAGAAGCACCGCTCGGTAAAGCCGCATCTGCTGCGCAAAGATCTGGAAGAACAGAATTTGCCTACCGGCGAATACTTCCAGTCGAGCGAAGAGCTGCTAAACTATATCCAGTTTGCCTATTGCATTAAATGCGGCTTATGCCTGTCGGCATGCCCGACCGTGGCGACTTCCGAAAATTACACGGGACCGCAGGCGTTAACTCAGGGGTGGCGGTACATGGCAGATTCACGCGATGACGGAGCACAGGAGCGGGCGGATGCGATGTATTCAGAACACGGAGTCTACCGCTGCCACTTTGCCGGCGCCTGTTCGCAGGTCTGCCCGAAGGGTGTCGACCCTGCGATGGCGATTCAACTGGCCAAAAAGGATGCGTTCCTGAAATATTTCGGCATACGCAAAATGAGGAAGGCAACTCCGGTAGCGCCGCCTGTTGAGAACTGGACTCCCAAAGGAGATATTCCAAAAGCACCTGCACCTACGGTTGCGCCGGATTAGAATTTGCTGCGGAGATAGGCAGCGCCTTATTCCGTTTCGGTCCTCGGCTCGTGTGTCCTATGAAAAATGTCGCAATCTACACCGACGGAGCATGCAGTAACAATCCCGGCCCGGGAGGCTACGGCGTGATTCTGCTCTATGACTCGCACCGCAAAGAGCTTTCAAAAGGATTCCGCAGGACTACGAACAACCGAATGGAGATCCTTGCCGCAATTGCCGGCCTCGAGGCGCTCAAAGAGCCCTGCCGCGTGAAGCTGTATAGCGATTCCCAATATCTTGTAAATGCGATTGAAAAGGGATGGGCGAAACGCTGGCAGGCTGATGGCTGGATGCGCAATAAGAAGGAAAAAGCCATTAATCCCGACCTCTGGGAGAGGCTTCTCGAACTGTGCAAAATCCACAAAGTGCAGTTTGAATGGCTCCGCGGCCATGCGGGGCACGATGAAAACGAACGCTGCGACGAGCTGGCGACTGCCGCGGCCCGAAGTCCCAACCTGGCGATTGACGAGGACTACGAAAAAATTTCGCCATAGAGCCGGCGGGCATTTTCCGCAATCGCCTCCAGGACTTCCTCCACCGCTATTTCCTTCAATTCCGAGATCTTCTGCACGACTATGCGCGCGTTTGCAGGCTCATTCCGTTCCTGCGGCACGGGACCCAGAACGGGGCTGTCCGTTTCTATCAGCAGCGCTGAAAGCGGCAGCTTCTTAACAAGCTTTTGTTTCTGGTCGGATCGAATGACCGATGGCGGCACGGAGAAGTAGAAGCCGGCTTCCACGGCAGGCAAGGCGGCCGATGCTTTGCCGTCGAATGCATGCAATTGCACCTTGACGGCTTCGGTCTCCAACAGGGCGTCCACAGCATGCCGGCCGGCTGAGCGGGAATGGACATTAAGCGGCAGCATCAATTCCTTGCTCAGATCGATAAAGCTTCGGAAGATCTCGCGCTGAATTTCTCTATCGCTTTCCTCTTTAACCATCCAATAGTCAAGCCCCACTTCACCGATGGCCACAAGCTTGTCTCGGTGGCTGCGGATGAAGTCGCGCATTTTTGCCGCAAGCTCAAGATCAAGATGTGTAGGATAGAGTCCGGCTGCAGGCCGAATCATGGAATGCCCGGAGGCCAGAAGAAGGTTTTTCCTGGCATCAGCCATGTTTTCACTTACGGCTATTACGGCCGAAATCCCGGCAGTCCGGGCTCTCTCGAGAACGGTTTCCCTGTCCGGATCAAAAACCGGATCACACAAATGCGCGTGAGTATCGACGATTAGCTTCATACCACCAAGAATAGCAAAAGACACGACTCATGAGTCGAATCATGTGGCTGCGGGCTGAAGACCGCAGACATTTAATCAGTTCCGCTCTCTATTAAACCTGGCCATAAGGTCCTGAACGGACGCCGGCTTTTTCTCAACCGGAGCAGGTGCGGTCTTTTTTTCACGAGCAGGAGGCTTCGGCGGGCGGCCGGGAGATTTCCTGGACAACGAGATGCGTTTCAGGGACTCATTCACATCGAGGACTCGAACCTTCACAATCTGTCCTACTTTGACGACCTTCTTGGGGTCGTCGACAAAGCGGTCTGCCAGCTGCGAAATATGCACTAGTCCATCCTGATGAACTCCGATGTCCACAAAGGCTCCGAAGTTGGCCACATTCGTCACAATCCCTTCCAGCTCCATTCCCACAGCGAGATCCTTTATTTCCTTCACTTCTTCTTTGAATGTCGCGTAGCGGAATTCCGCCCGCGGATCGCGTCCCGGCTTCTCCAGTTCGGAAATAATGTCGCGCAACGTCGGTTCTCCGACCGTTTCGGTCACGTACTCCTCGAGATTGATCGCGCTGAATTTCGCCGGATTTTCATTGATGCGATCCAGCGGGAGGTTCAGATTGGCCGCCATCCTTTCGACAATGAAGTAGCTCTCCGGGTGGACCGCGGTGTTGTCGAGCGGATTTTCTCCGCCGCGTATTCTTAAGAATCCGGCTGCCTGTTCAAAGGTCTTGGGACCGAACTTTGAAATTTCCAGAAGCTGTTTTCGATTCCGGAATGCTCCGTGTTCATTTCGATAGGTCACAACATTCCGGGCCACCGATGAGGACACTCCCGCAACGAAGCTCAGCAGCTCTTTCGACGCCAGGTTCAGATCGACGCCGACGTAATTCACGCAGCTTTCGACCGTATCACCCAGTTTTTCCTTGAGCATTTTCTGATCCACATCATGCTGATACTGTCCGATGCCGATCGACTTCGGATCGATTTTCACGAGTTCGGCGAGCGGGTCCTGCAGACGGCGGGCAATGCTGATGGCGCCTCGCGCAGTCAGATCGAGATCAGGGAATTCTTCAATAGCCACCTCGCTTGCCGAATATACCGATGCGCCCGCCTCGCTTACCATGACTTTGATCGGCCTCTGATCCAGTTGCGCAAGGATTTCCGCGACGAACGCCTCAGTCTCCCGGCCGGCGGTCCCGTTTCCGATCGCAATCAGCTCTATATTGTGCTTTTGAATGAGCTTTTTCAGCGTTTGCCGCGCCTGGTCGCGTTCTCTTTCGGACTTATGCGGATGTATTGTTTCATACTCCAGCAGCTTGCCCGTTCTGTCGACGGCGGCCACCTTGCAGCCTGTACGGAAACCCGGATCAATTCCCAGAGTCGGTTTCATGCCGGCAGGGCTTGAAAGAAGCAGTTCCCGCAGATTGGCTTCGAAGGTCCGGACCGATTCCCGGTCGGCAATGATTTTTTTCTCGAGCCGCACTTCTCCAATCAGCGTCGTTTTCATCAACCTCTCGAATGCATCCGCGAGCATTTCCTGATAGAAGCTGCGTACGTTGGCTGCAGCGCTGTGAATCTCCTGAGATTCGAGGTAGGACGACACATACGACGCATCGAACTCGATGGTAAAAGTCAGGACTCCTTCCGTCTCTCCCCGGCGGAGTGCGAGCATGTTGTGCGGGGCGATATCTTTTACCCTGATTTTGTAATCGCGATACATTTCAAATTTGGTTGTGCCCTCGGGATAATCCTCCTTGATCCGGGAAGTGAAGAAGCCTTCATTCATGATGTAGTCACGCAGGTGCCGGCGCAGTTCGGCTTTTTCCGATACTTCCTCGGCCAGAATATCCGAAGCTCCATGCAAAGCCTCCTCGGCGCTTTGGACTCCCAGTTCTTCAGAGATATAGCGGGCGGCTTCAGCTTCCAGATCAGCAGGAGGGGCATCGCCCGCATTGAGGCTTCTCACGAATTCGGCCAGCGGCTCGAGTCCTTTTTCCCTGGCAATGGTCGCCCGTGTCCGCTTTTTCGGTTTGAAGGGAAGGTACAGATCCTCGAGCTCGGTCTTTTGCAGACATGCCTCAATCCCGGTCTTGAGCTCTTCCGTGAGCTTCCCTTGGTCCTCTATGGACTTGAGAATCGCCGCTTTTCGTTCTTCAAGCTCGGTGAGATAGGTGTGTCTTTCCAGCAATGCGCGAAGCTGCACTTCGTTCATTTCGCCCGTTCTCTCTTTGCGATAGCGGGCGATGAAAGGAACGGTTCCACCCTCGGCAAATAAAGCCAATGCATTCTGTATCTGGCTGAGTCCGAGGGAAAGCTCCTGCGCTATTAATTGAATGATATCCATAGAATGTATTCCGTGTTTTTATGAAATTTTAATCTGGCAATTGATAACTCGAAGACTCAAAGACGCGAAGGCTCTAAGAGTCGATAAGCTTCTGTTTCACGATAGCCCAGGCAGCCAGGGTCATGCCGTCCCAGATGGTTCCATTTTGTATGCATGCCTCCAATTCAGCTGTTGTGAGGGTGACCAGCTCGAAGGATTCCGTTTCATCCGGACGCGAACCTACATAGTGCAGATCCCGGGCGATGTAAACCCGGCAGATTTCGTCGAGCAATCCATTGCAGGGATTATAATCTCCAACCGCCTCCAGTTTTCCTGCCGCATAGCCGGTTTCCTCGACCAACTCGTTTCTTGCGGCTTCATCGTAAGTCATGCCCTGCTTCAATCCGCCGCATGGGAATTCGATACTGTCGCGGTTTCCCGTATAGCGGTACTGCCGGACAAGGATCAGCTTTTCGTCTTCGGTTACGGGAACCACCATGGAGGAACCTTCCGTGAGGACATAATAGTAGTCGCCCTGTTTTCCGGAAGGCAGCTCGATCTTATCGTGGCAATATTGCCACCAGGGATTTTTATGGATGACTGACTTTGATACTCGCTTATAGGGTTTCATGTGAGTTTGGAGTTTAACTCGAAGACTCGAAGACTCAAAGACTCCATCGAAGAAAAGTTTTCTTTCGCCGGTCAATCTGTGTTTCAATTCCCGCTATCATGCAGGATTTACTCAAACAGGTTTCCCGGTCCTTTTATTTGACGCTGCGCGTTTTACCGCGCTCGATCAATGAGCAGTTGAGCATTGCCTACTTGCTGGCAAGAGCATCCGATACCGTTGCGGATACCTTGCTGGTCGAGGTCGGGCGCAGGCGCGAGGCTTTGCTGCAAATCCGGAAGAGCATTCAGGAAGCCTGTGAAGGCCGGAAGCCGCTGCTTCCCGAATTCGGCGAGCTGTGCGAAACGCAGAAGGCGGTTGCCCACGCCGGGATGCCCGGTGAACGCGTCCTGCTGGAAAATCTCGGAACCATTCTGGAGACCCTGCGCGGATTTTCCGCCGATGATCGCCTTCGAATCCGCAAGGTGCTGGATACCATCACCCATGGACAGGAAATGGACTTGATCCGGTTTGGCGATGCAACGGCGGACCGCATCATCGCGTTGGAGACGGATGAGGAGCTGGATGAATACGCATACAAGGTTGCCGGTTGTGTGGGTGAGTTCTGGACGCTTATGTGCCGTGCGCATGTATTTCCGGAAGCTCCGTTGAAGGATGAAGAGCTTCTTGCCGACGGCATTCGTTTCGGCAAAGGGCTGCAGCTGGTAAATATCCTGCGCGATCTGCCCGATGATCTGCGCCAGGGCCGGTGTTACATTCCGATAGAGCGGCTGTCGAAACACGGGCTGCGGCCTCAGGACCTTCTGGATGCGGACAAAATCGGCAGTTTCCGCAAGCTATACGATGGATATCTGAAGCAGACGGAAGAGCATCTGGCATCGGGCTGGCGGTACACAACATCGCTCCCATTCCGGGAAATGCGTCTTCGCCTCGCCTGCGCCTGGCCGCTGCTCATCGGCCTCGAAACCGTCCGCGAGCTCTACCATGGAAACATCCTGGATGGCCACTACCATGTCCGCATCCCCCAGTCCGACACCCGCTGGCTGATTCTCCGATCCCTGGCCCTCTACCCCATCCCCAAAGCCTGGAACAGGCTTTTTGAGGCAATCAAGGACAGATCCTCCAGCTGAGACCCAAATCCAAATCGATCATTCCCTGAATGATTAATTGTATAAGTTCCCTCAATCCCATGCCGATTAGACCTTTGGCCTTGCTTCAATTCTTGCGAGGAGGCTGAAGCGATTGAATTGCTTCAGCAACATGTCGCAGAGGCCGGAATAGTCTCATCACTAATCCGCTGTTCTATACACAGAATGAATACAAATAGCGGATCAATGAGACGTTTCGCACGAATCGATTTCCTTGGAGGGCGCACTCACGTGAAAAAAGTATTACTGGTGGGAGGGGCAGGGTATGTGGGTTCGGTGCTCGCTCATGAGCTATTAGAACGCGGTTATGCTGTTCGTGTACTTGATCGAATGTATTTTGGGGATCAGGGACTTGCCGACATCCGAGACCGTGTGGAAATTGTGGTTGGTGACCTACGCGCAATATCACCGATGGTGATGGAAAACATAGAAGCCGTGGTTAATATCGCCGGTCTTTCGAATGATCCAACCGCGGAGTACAATCCGGCCGCCAATTATGAGATGAACACAACGGCAAGCGTTGCCTTGGCCAGAAGCTGTCTGCAGTACGGGGTAAAAAGATATGTTTATGCTTCATCCTGCTCAATATACGATTTTGGTGTTCTTGACCATCAACAAGATGTATTGCTGGATGAGACCGCCGACGTTAATCCAAGGGCAGCATATTCGAGCTCAAAATTTGCCGCTGAAAAAGAGCTATTGCCGCTAGCATCTAATAAATTCTGCGTGACGGCTTTGCGAAAAGGCACCATATTTGGTTTTTCCTCCCGCATGCGGTACGACCTTGTCGTGAATACATTTATAAAAGATGCAATGAGCAAAGGATGTATGCGTCTGCACTACGGTGGAGAAATGTGGAGACCCATGGTGGATATCCGGGATGCAGCTAGAGCTTACATTGCATTGCTCCAAGCTGAGCCAGACGCCGTGAATGGGCAAATATTCAATCTTGTTTATGGCAATTTCCGGATCAGCGAATTAGCGCTCAGGATCCGTGAAACTCTGCACGAAATGGGCATCGAGACCGAAATACGACCCGATTATGCGTATAAGGGTGTACGTAATTATAGAGTTTCCGGAGAGAAGCTTTATAGGATTCTCAACTTCCGTCCGAAGGTTTCTGTGGAAGAATCGGTCAGAACTATGGTGCAGGAAATCCGGCGAGGGTTCTGCTCAGATTTCGAAAATCCCAAGTATTACAACATCAACTGGATGCGCACTCTTGAAGAAGCTCATAAGGTGATTCAGGTTACGGGTTCCGTCTTTAACCTGCGCGAGCCCGCTAGCCCCTTGGCGTTAAGTGCATAAGCGAGAGTAATCCTCGATGGCCAAGTCTATTGTCATTATTGGCGCAACAGGACAGCTGGGTACTGACCTTATGCGTCTCTGGCCTGTTCAAACAGGCGATGTACTTTTGGGATTGAAGCATAGCGAAATCGAGATTACGGATCTGGAATCCATTCGAGCAAGACTGGAGCCAATTTGTCCCGATATTGTCATCAATACATCAGCTTATCACAAAGTCGATGAAGTGGAATCAAATCCACAAAAGGCCTTTGCCGTAAATGCCATTGGCCCGCGGAATCTCGCGGTTGTGTGCAAAAAGCTGGACGCGGTGCTAATGCATCTGAGTACCGACTACGTGTTCAGCGGCAGTAAAGGGGAATCCTACCTGGAATCGGATCCAGTAGAGCCTGTCAATGCCTACGGCGTCAGCAAGGCAGCCGGCGAGATGTTCATTCGCTCCATTTCAAAGAAGTATTTCATAGTCCGGAGCAGTGGTCTCTATGGAATTGCAGGGCCTTCAGGAAAGGGATCGAACTTTGTTGAATTGATGTTGAAGCTGGCACGCTCTGGAAAATCCATTAAGGTGGTTGATGATCAGGTGCTCACGCCAACGTCGACTCATATCCTGGCAGAACAGATTGTGGCGCTGAGTCGAATCGATGCATATGGAACGTATCATGCTACTTGCCAAGGATTCTGTTCGTGGTTTGAATTTGCCCGGACAATTTTCGATCTTTCAGATCTTTCGCCGGATCTGAGCGCTCAAACCACGCTTCAATCAGGAGCCACCGCAAGGAGGCCATCTTTCTCTGTTCTCGACAATGCCAACCTCCGCAATCTGGGCATTGACCACATGCCACCCTGGAAAGAAGCGTTGAAATCATACCTGAATGGGAAAGCGGTATCTCAGAATTGATTCTATTGCACGATTATATTCGTGCCTGCTCTGACAAAGAATGATCCAAAGCATGCAAGCAGAATCCAAAATCAGATTATTGGCTTTTCATTTCCCTCAATTTCATCCCATTCCAGAAAATGACGTGCTTTGGGGTAAGGGCTTTACCGAATGGACAAACGTTACAAAGGCGAAATCTCTGTTTCGCGGACACTATCAGCCGCAATTGCCCACCGACCTTGGTTTCTACGACATGCGCTTGCCTGAAGCAAGACAGGCTCAGGCGGATTTGGCCAGAGCCTACGGCATTCATGGCATCTGCTATTACCACTATTGGCTTCATGGGCACCGGCTTCTTGAGAGGCCGGTAAATGAGATCCTGGCTTCGGGCCAACCCGACATGCCGTTCTGCCTTTGCTGGGCGAACGAACACTGGACACGAAAGTGGGACGGTCTCGAGCATGAAATTCTTGTGCGACAGGATTATTCCGATGCCGACGATCTCGCGCATATCCGCTGGCTCTGCGATCATCCGTTTCGCGACCCCAGATATGTGCGTATCAATGGCCGACCGGTCTTTCTTATTTATCGAGCTTTGCGGTTGCCGGATCCGAAAAAGATCGTGCATGTCTGGAGAGAGGAAGCTCGACGACTGGGTATCGGAGAATTATATCTATGTCGCATTGAAACCTTCGCAGATGAGATCGGCGATCCGACCGAGCTTGGCTTTGATGCGGCCGTAGAATTCCAGCCGGACTGGAAAAACCTGGGGCGAGCTCTTCGCCAGAACTGGTTTTGGAAATTTTCCAGGAGACTCAAACTTTCGAACAGAGCCTATGCCGATCATCGGATTTTTGATTATCCGACGATGGTTCAAAGAATGCTTCAAAAGACTCTTCCACCATACAAGCGCTATCCCTGCGTTACTCCCGGTTGGGATAATTCGGCGCGAAAAAGCTCTCACGGTATCATCATCCATGGATCGACGCCGGAAATCTACCAGATGTGGCTCACAGAGGTTCTTAGCAGATTCAAACCTTACAGCGCAGGTGAAAATTTTGTCTTTATCAATGCATTAAATGAATGGGCCGAGGGGAACCACCTGGAACCGTGCCGACGCTGGGGCAGGGCATATCTCGAGGCGACTCGATCGGCTTTGGAATCAACCGTCCGATCAGCCTCTGAGATCTTGCAGGTTCCTGCCAGTGCCCCGCAAGGTCCTTGCATCGAAAAAAGTGCATGAACGTATTCTATTCGCCTCAATTCGATAATTTGAATGCAATACGGACGATTGATCTGGGTCATCCCGAAGGCTGTCCGCCAGGCCTTCTGCGCACCATCATTTCAGACAGCGATAATCATCTCTATCTTTCGGATGAACTCAATCACCGCATAATTTCATTCGATCAGGATGGAAACCTCCGTTGGCTGCGGGGCAAGCGCGGGAACGGCCGCGGCGATTTTTTTTATCCTCGCGGTATGGCGGTCGGGCAAATAAAAATGCGGGGCCGGGTGATACCATGCCTGGCCGTGGCAGATGCCTGGAACCGTAGGGTGCATTTTCTCGATCTTGATGGAAACCCTCTCCATATCTGGACTGCCGCAGATTCCATTCCATTTGGGGAAATTACGGATGTTCGATTTATAGAAGCGAATCTCACCGAAATCGTCGGAACTTCCGGAACAGGCTTCTGGCTAGTGCTTGATAAAAGTGGGCATCGACTTTTTGGAATCTCACAGGAGGGCAGCCTGATCTTTCAGACAGGGCAATGCTTCCCGTACGGACTGGAAAATCACTGGGCGGCTCCAGAGCTGTTTTTTTCAAGCCGCGTGTCCCTGGCCGATCTTCTCAAAAGCGTCTCTTCCTTTGATTTTCTTTATTATCCTGATCGGATTTTGGGAAGCTCCATGAAGGCACTATTTATCTCCGAACCTTATCGCAGGAGAATCAAACAGCTTATTCATCCGCACCTCTTTCCAATCGCTCTGCATTGTGAAAGCGAGATCGAATATATCGCTGCAGATGAAATGGGATTGATCGGATGGCACCGCCCGACCTGTACTCTGATGCAGATTAACAGCGAATGCAGGCCATCCTTGTCTTCAGAGATTCAGGGCATCCCCATTGCCGGATCGTCTCGCGAGGTTTGGATTCAAAATGAAGAACACCTTGAGCTCTTGCAATGGCAGGCTTCCGATTCGGAGGCTTCCGCAGGTACCGGCTCAAAAGTATTTGCTCCGCTCCTGGAAACCGCAGAGCGTGAAAGGGCGCAATCGGAATCCAGTACAATTCGTATTGCGATTGAGGCTTGCTTTGAGGCCGCCGAAAATGAGGCGGATCTGGCCGATCTCATTGTATCGATTGTGTGCAAAGGTATGGATCCGGATCAGTTGAACAAGGAAGAAGGGCTTTACGTCTACCGTCAGCGGGACCGGGGTGATGCTCGGCTGGGCCTTCGCAAAGCACTCCACCATTGGTGCCTGGGTACCCTTGAAAAAGCACTATTGGGCGCCGATTGCAGCATTACGGTAGTACAATCGTGTGCGCTGCATCTCCAGCTACAGCGGCTCGCTCAACTGCAGGTGAAGATTTCCGGAATTCTAGGTCGCATCGAAGATGGCCTGACCCAACTGCAGAGCGCAGCCGAGACGCACAATGGCTCGTCTATTTCGCCAGAAAAACGAATTCAATCTTTGTGTGCCGCAAGGAATGATCTTTGGGACATACAATTGTGGATGGGTCTTTGTCTAGGCATACCCACGCACTGAACAGCGGCAGAATGCCCTTCAATGAGGATGTATTGCTCAAAATGCCTGACTCGAAAGATGTACCCGTTCGACACCAATATCCCGGATGCGGAGTGGAGGAATCATGCATACGGTTTCTGTGATTATCCCCTATTATCGATGTCTCGCCTATCTTAAGCCGTGCGTGCAAGCCATAATAAAAAGCACGCTCTATCCGATTCATGAACTAATAATTGTCAATGATGGCTCGGAAAATTTCGGCAGCGTGCGGGATTTTATCAATGAGCAAAAGGGCAAAGCACGATTCCGCATCAAATTGATAGATCGCCGCAGAAATAAAGGCTTCGCGTTTACCTGCAACGAAGGGGCTTCCCACGCGACGGGGGAATTTCTGGTATTTTTGAACGCCGATACGGTTCCACTGGAAGGCTGGCTCCTGGCGATGGTCGGGCTGCTGAACGATAATCCAGATGCGGGCATTGTTGGATCCCGATTGCTTTATCCGGACTGCAACCTGATCCAGCATGTCGGGGGCGCTATCGATAACCAGAAAAAGCCCTTTCATGTTTACTGTACGACCCCGGCATTTCTTCCATTTCTCAATAAGGATCGCACTCTGCAATGGGCAACAGGCGCATGCTTTCTTATCAGGAGAAAGGAATTTGCTGCGCTTTCCGGCTTTGATGAGACCTACATCTCCTACTGCGAGGATGCGGATTTGTGTTTTCGTATGCGCCGGCAGTTTGACAGGGAGGTTATGGTTGCAGGCAATAGCATTCTCTATCATTGCGAGAGTGTGACTAAAGTAGGCAAACAGCTCACGGCGAGGAGCCTCCCGATACTATTTATGCGCTGGAAGAGTTTCATGGTTCCCGATGAGTGCCAAATCTATGAATCGGACGGTTTTTCTCCAAGGTTCCTTTCACTCATGGAATCGGTATGCCCCGGCAAATCGAAAAGCATGGAATTGGCTTATGTTCTGCCCAGTCTGATGAACCTGAATTCGCTGCAGAAGCAGGATGCCTATGCGAAAGAAAAAGATATCTCCGGTTTTCTACATGATTTGAAGAAGGCGGCCCACCGGGTTTCGCCCAGATTTTTTTCAAGATATCCCGATCTTCATTTGCGAATATACTCCGGCGCCCCAGAGAATATTGATGCTACTGCCATCCAGCTACACGACCTATTTGTGATGCTGAGCCACAATTCAATTTCGAAGCAGGCAAAAAAGAAGCTGGTCGGTTTGCTTCCAATAAAGCTGGACGATGCCAACTTTTTCACCTGGGCATACAACTTGGCCTCTCTGGCCAAGGAACAGGGTGAGGAGGAAGGCGCGCGGTCCCTCTTCAAAATGGTTTCGGAAATGGCAAGCAGCGCCAATCCAGAGCTTGCTGGAAAGGCAAATTTTAAAGTTGCGCAGCTCGTACCCGAAACGGGAGAAAAGGCGAAATATTTGCGGCGTTGCCTCAGGCTATATCCGCAACATATGGCGGCCCGAACAGCATTGGAACAGATGAAACTCGACGATCGAATATGAAATATGTCCGATTAGCTTTACAGGAGTGTGACATGCCCGATAAGAACGTGCGTCTTCTTGCATTTCATTTTCCCCAATACCATCCTTTCCCAGAAAACGAAGCCCTGTGGGGCAAGGGATTCACCGAGTGGACGAATGTTACAAAAGCCCGGCCTCTGTTTCGTGGCCACTATCAGCCGCACTTGCCGACGGATCTGGGCTTTTATGATTTGCGAGTGCCTGAAACGCGTCAGGCGCAGGCTGATTTAGCAAGGGAGTACGGGATTCATGGATTCTGCTACTACCATTATTGGCTTCACGGCCATCGCCTCATGAATGCGCCGATCGACGCCATTCTGGAATCTGGAAAGCCCGATTTCCCATTCTGTTTCTGCTGGGCAAATGAGAGTTGGACAAAGAAATGGGATGGTCTCGAAGAGCACGTCCTTGTTAAGCAGGATTACTCCGACGAGGATGATCTTCAGCATATCCGCTGGCTGGTTAAAGCATTTAAGGATAAACGATATATTAAAATTGACGGGAAACCATTTTTTGCAATCTACAGAGCTCTCCGATTGCCAAATCCTTTAAAGACAACAAATATCTGGCGAGAAGAAGCACGGCGTTTGGGAATCGGTGAGCTGTATCTATGCCGCGTGGAAAGCAATTTTGCCGATGAAATGGGCGATCCGACGGCCATTGGTTTCGATGCAGCTATAGAGTTTCAGCCCGACTCCAAAAACATCGGGCCGCCGATGGAGGGAGGCGTATCGACCAATGCCTGGAAGCACCACGGCATTTTTGACTATTCAGACATGGTGCGCCGTATGCTTCGCAAGGAGGCGCCTACTTACAAACGATATCCCTGTGTTACGCCCGGTTGGGACAATTCCGCGAGACGCGCCTCGGGTGCCGTCATAATTAAAGATTCGACTCCGCAGGTTTATGGGGAATGGCTGGAAACCGTCATTCGTCGCTTCACTCCTTATAGCACCGAGGAAAATTTCGCATTCGTTTGCGCCTGGAATGAGTGGGCGGAAGGAAATCATCTGGAGCCCGACAGAAAGTGGGGGAGAGCCTATCTGGAAGCGACTTACACTGCCCTTCAACGCGGACTGACCGGCCCGCCTCCGCAAGCAGATATGCTCTCCTCAAACGCATGCCTTGGAAGCGATCCTTCCCAGTTTGACGTCGAACGGATTTTCGCTTTGGCTACGTCACCGACGATGACTGCGAAGGAGCGCCAAAAAGCCCTTCACCTTATCCTGAACAAGCTTGATGCATCCGGCTTTTTCCTTCGGCTTTACAACTTAGGTTCCCTGCTCTCCCGGCAGAACAACTTGGCCATCGCCAGAAAAGCCTTTGAGATTACAGCCGAACTATCGTCAGCTATTGATCCCCAGCTTGCCGGGAAATCGTATTACAAGCTTTCATCTTTTGCCGCCAAGATCGAAGAGAAGGCTGAACACCTGGAAGCATGTCTGCAATTGCTTCCGTCTCATCAAGCGGCTCAATCGGAGTTGAACAGAATCAAAGGCAGCGTAGTTCAGTAGAGGGCCACACACCCAATATCGGGAATCCTCTCCCGGAAGTTTTGACTCCATAGGCTCAGGAGACCCAAATGGTCAGTAGAGAAGATGTGATCAGTGCTTATCGATTTATACTGGGACGCGATCCGGAAAATGAAGGCGTCGTTCAGCATCATTTGTTCTACGATAGCGTAGAAAAGCTGCGGCTTGCATTTCTCGATTCTGAAGAATTCAGGGCTGGAATCAGCTCCCCGACAGAAGCAGAAATGCTGAATGGGCCTCCAAACAACATAGAAGTGGATGCAACTCCAGAGCAACTGGATCAGATGATGTCGCGCATCGCTGGCGATTGGTCTGATCTTGGAGACCGAGAACCCTATTGGTCGGTCCTCTCAAACGAAGCTTATCGATCTGCAGTATTCTCTTCATTTAAAGACAATTTCGACGCAACAGGGGAAAAGGAAGTTGAATATATGAAGCTGTTCCTGAAGCGTCACCGGCTTGAAATCAGCAAAAAGCAGACCTGTATAGAGTATGGAAGTGGTGTTGGTCGGGTGACTAAATGGCTGGCGCGTGAGTTCGGGCGCGTTGTCGGATGCGACATTTCGGCAAGTCATCTGGCGATCGCCCGCGAAAATTGCGAATTGGAATCTGCGGCAGTGGAATTGCGCACAATCAGGACACGCCGGGATCTGAAGGAATTGCCCAATTCCGATTTCCTTTATTCGATCATAGTTTTTCAACATAACCCCCCTCCGTTGATTGCAGACATACTTGATTCGCTATTGAGAAAGCTAAATCCGGGTGGGATAGCGTTCTTCCAGATCCCCACTTATGGAAGAAACTATGGTTTTGCGACCCTGCCCTATCTGAACAGCCGCAAGACTAAGGGGAGCATTGAAATGCACGTTTTGCCGCAATCATCGATCTTTCAGATCGCGGCCAAATGCGGATGCAGCATTTTGGAGCTGCGCGAGGACAGCTATATCAACATGCCGAGGCTGTTTGTTTCGAATACATTCCTCCTCCAGAGGAATTCCCAATAGCCATCATCGAGTGAGGCGCTATGAAAATTGCCGTATGGCATAACCTTCCAAGCGGCGGCGGCAAAAGGCAGCTTTACGATCACATTCGCGAACTGGTCCGAAGAGGCCACCATGTCGAAGCATGGTGTCCGGAATTCGCAGCCCGGACAGATTTTCTTCCCCTGTCAGATCTGATCCCCGAACACATTGTCCCGCTGGATATGACCGGTGAATTCCATACCACCTTGCGGCCAGCTCGCTTGGTCAAAAGGATGATATCGGCGCTGGATGAACACTGCAGAAAATGCGCGGAGCAAATCGAATCCGGGGATTTTAATTTACTGTACGCAAATTCCTGCACCTTTATCCGTGTGCCGTCGATCGCCCGGTATTGTTCGCTTCCGTCCATTGTATATCTTGGAGAGCCCTATCGCTGGTTTTATGAAGCGCTGCCTGAATTGCCATGGATCGCGCCTCAAGCATCATCGCTCCTCGAAGCCAATGATGATCTGGATACTCCTGAAGGAAAGGAGCTACTGCAGGGCATTCGGTTGCAGGCCCGCGAAGAGGTTGAAAATGCGCGTGAATTTGAATTGATCCTCGTCAACTCTCTATTTACGCGAGAATCGCTGCTGCGATCCTTCAATCTGGAATCCAAGGTCTGCTATCTCGGTATAGACTCCGACTTCTATAAGCCTGTCCGCGCATCAAAAGAAAGTTTTGTTGTCGGCCTGGGCACTCTTTACCATGCAAAAGGAATAGATCGAGCGATTCGCGCCATCGGCACCATTTCCGAATCCTCAAGACCAAGTCTTATCTGGATAGGAAACGGCGCCTGGCAGCGCGATCTGCACTCCTATCAAAGTCTTGCGGCTCGCCTAAACGTGAACTTCGTGCCGAAGATGAACATACCGCATGAAGAGGTTTTGGATTATCTGAGCGCCGCTGCGGTCATGGTCTATACGTCACGCCTGGAACCTTTCGGGTATGCTCCCCTTGAAGCAAATGCCTGTGGAACTGCCGTTGTCGGTATCGCCGAAGGCGGCATTCGCGAATCCATTGTGGATGGATGCAACGGCCTATTAACAAAATCCGACGATCCTAAAGAACTGGGCAGCTTGATTTCCAGCTTTACCGATCATCTCTCCTATGCGGTCGAATTCGGCAAAAAGGCCAGAGATCATGTCCTCGCGCGCTGGTCTTCGAAAGCCGGCGGCGACCGCATTGAAGCTTACCTGACCGATTTAGCCGAAAAGCGGACCACATATCCTCCGAAATCTTTCCGCCTGGCCAGAAGCGTTGCGGGGGAATCAGCCTCAAAATTCCAAATCCGGTTCGGCATTGACAGGTTCGCCTTTCACCAATCCGCGCTCCAGTTAAGCGGCTGGGCTTATATTGATGACGGAATCGATTCGAGAGGCACCGAGCATTTCCTGTTCATCAAACATGCAAATAAATCGGCGGTGCTGTCTATGCAAAAGGTCATTCGAAGAGATGTTACAGAATCAACGGGAGGAAAAGGTGATTACGACGAGAGCGGTTTCAGTATCGGAACCGTTTGCGCTCAGGAGCAAATTGAAGAAATGGGGATCATAGTGGTGCGCAGCAGCAAAGCCGTCTACCACAAGCTTCCCTTATCGGTATCCAACTGAGATGCTCGCTTTGAATAGAGGAAGGAAGATGAACTGGCCCCGCACTATTCAGGAAAGCATCCCGTGCGATGGGCCAAAACAGCAGTGAATGACATGCACATTCCTATTAACTCCACTATTAAAATTGCAGCGATATGCGATACGGGAGATCATGTGTCGTTTTTTGCCGAGTTAATCAGGACCCTTAAAAAAACCGGCAGAATTCATGCATCGTTGCTGATCACCGGGGATCAGAACTACGTTCTACTTCCGGACATTCCCTGCGCGCAAATTCCCGTTATGCCCGATGGTTATTCAAACATAGCGCTAAACTGGGAGGAAATCATCCGCTATGAAGAATCGCTTATCGCCAATGGAATCGACCCGATTTATAAAGGCCGATGCACTGCTATCGCCCAAAGCTTCGCATGCAATCTTGCATCCTGGCTCTCGAAAAATCCGATCGATTGCCTGATTCTGTGGAGCGGTGTTCGTTTGATATCGAGGACGGCGCAAGCGGTTGCAAGATATTTGAAATTGCCGGTCATTACTCTGGAGTCTCCCTATTTCCCTTTTACTCCCGATACACCCCTCAATTGCCCGCAAGTGCATCTGCACTACGTTGGCCTTTCTGTGCTTATATGGGATATAATTCAGGGGCCGCAATGCGGTCCTTCTCAAATATCACAGGAATGCTCAGACTACGAAGCTCATCCGTCGCTTCCCCTGTTCCTGGACTTGTGGAAAAGCCGGAAACAGTCAAAGTTTTCCAAAGACGATATCGTCCGCTGTTTAAAGCGCGATGCAGCCGTAAACGGTAGTGAACCTTCCCTGTCGCCGGCATTTCCCAAGGGAAAGAGAATTCTTTTGGTCTGCGGTCAGCTGGACAAAGATTCGAGCATGTTTTTTGGAAATCACCTGGTGCGATGCTGGCGAGATCTGGTCCGCAGCATCGCTGCGAGACTTCCCGGCAATTGGTATATGTTATATAAGCCGCATCCATTTGATTCCTTTATGGAAGAGGAAATACGAAGCTATCTTGCGAAGCTCCGCGCCCTCTACAGCAACTGTACGGCAATTTCCTCGACAGCGAACGCACATGAGACGATTTGCAGGGCGGATGCCGTAGCCTGCATCAATTCCAATATCGGTCTCGAAGCCACGGTCTATGCGAAGCCTGTAATTACTCTAGGCGAAGGCCATTATACGAAGCGCGGATTCACCTACGATCTGTCGAAGCTGGATGATCTCAAATCCACCCTAATAAATCTTCCGGAAGCGATGAGCGAAGAGCAGTTGCTGCGCCGGGATCGTTTTCTAAGCTACATACTGTTCCAATATCTTATTTCTGTAGGGCGTCCCGAGCGTGCTATCGAGCGAATCGAAAAGGCTATCGTTCTGGGCGCCCGACAACAACCGGTCCTATCAACTGCCTACAGCATTTAGATAAGGATACCTATGCAAGAAACTCCTCCTCATCTCGGCGGGCACATGGATGTTACCCACATCGACGAACAAGTGCTCGACGCGCTGATCGAACGGTTCCGTATCCGTTCCATGATCGACATCGGCTGCGGCCCCGGAGGTATGGTGAAGCTTGCCTTGAAGAAAGGTTTGAGAGCCGTCGGAGTTGACGGAGATCCCCGTATTCGCGAATTATCCGGATTGGGAGAGGCCTCGCTGATTATTCATGATTTTGCGAAAGGTCCGCTGCAGATTGATGAACAATTCGATCTAGCTTGGTCGGTGGAATTCCTCGAACATGTCGATGAAATCTATCAGTCCAACTACATGAACGCTTTTAGAAAGGCAAAATACGCCTTTTGCACGGCCGCTCCGCCGGGCAAACCGGGCTACCATCATGTTAATTGCCGCGACTTTGAGTACTGGCGGGAGGTTTTTCGCATTCACCATCTCCTATATGACAATAAAACGACGCAGATTCTTCGGAATGCTTCCTCCATGTCTCGAGAGTTCGTGCGGGAAACAGGGATGCTTTTTACTTTAGATGAAGATGGGCCCATGGAACGGTACACAGCTCAAATACCCGGCCAGGCAGAATTGCTTGAAGAAGCGGCGCGCCTTATTCAACCAGGAGATCGCGTTCTGGATCTGGGTGCGGGAAGGTGTGAGGCATCCAGACGATTCGCCCAAGCCGACTGCCGGGTAACCGCGGTCGGAATGCATTTCCATCGATACCTGGATGCTGCGGGATTGGAGGAGCTTCGCAGCATGGGAGTTAAATTGAAAGATACTTGTTTCGAGGACTTTGATAGCCACGAGGCGTTCGATGCTGTCTGGTGTGCACATATGCTGGAGCATCAGCGAAATCCCGGCCAGTTCATCGATCGCTGCCTTTCCTTTCTGAGGCCGGGAGGATGGTTGTTTCTAAGTGTGCCACCATTTAAAACGCAGGTGGTATCTGGTCATCTCTCGGTCTGGTTCCCCGGTCTATTGATCTATAATCTGGTTGTCGCGGGGCTCGATTGCAGCACCATTCACATTAAAAAACTCGGGTATAATATCGCGGCCTTCGTGCGCAATATACAGGCTCCTCTGCCAAACCTGACGAGCAGTCTTGGTGACATCGAAATGCTTGCAGATCGCTTTCCTTCCGGACTTGCCTATCAAGGATTCGAAGGAGACTTTACCGAAATCAATTGGCCGCCCAGATGATGAATTTTGGATGGGGTCTTTTTGATTGAGGTTGGATAGACAGAGCATTTCCGCAGCATCGCTATTTCGTAATATAGCTAAGCTGCTCATCCTGATATGGTTTTTCCCGTCTCTGCAGTGCTTCGCGATATACTGCATCCAGCGCAATTGCGGTTTTGCGCACATCCAGCCGGTCGCGGACGAACTGTTCCCCTTTCGCTCCGCCGGAAACCATTGCCGGGCGGCCGGCTCCAACTGCAGCAAGAATTCCTTCCGCAAGCGCTTCCGCGGATTCCGGCTCAACAACCGTCCCGCATCCGGCGGCTGAAATAAGCTCCGGAATTCCTCCGACCGCCGTGGCCACTATCGGAAGCTTCGCCAGCATGGCCTCCAGCAGAATCACCGGCAGGTTGTCCGATCGGCTTGCCAGGACAAAAAGATCGAACGCCGCCAGACGCTCATAGGGATTGAGCACTGTTCCGTGAAAGCAGATGCGTCCCGTTTTGGCATCGATGCGCGTCGCTTGAATGCGCAACCGCTCCGCCGCATCTCCATTCCCCATGATGTGCAGCTCCACCCCTGGCATCTGTTTCCACACTATCGGCATCGCATCCAGCAGCAGATCCACTCCTTTGCGCGGAGTCAATTCACAGGCTGTTACAATCCTCACAGGCGCCGATTCGGGCAGATTCATATCCGCAATCCGCGGATACCGATCCATATCCAGCCCCATCAGGACAACTTGCGGGCAATGCACAGCCAGGTTCTGCTTCAAGCGGTCCGCCCAGTGGTAGGAATACGTAACAGCCGAGTCGCACAGCTGATAGGCAAGAGAATCCTCAAGATCCACATCGGCCGGACGGTTGGCGCCCCAGCCATGGCACGTAATAATGAGCGCATCCGGCTGCGCCCAATGCCCTGCCGCAGCCGCCATCGCGGTATGCGCATGAATCACGAATGATCCGCGCGATTTTTTCCGGAAATCCTTCAGACGCGTTCCGCATTGATGGATTTGGTCCGCCTGCCTGTGAAAGAAATCGCCCACGGTCCGGACTCCGATGCCGTGGTAATCCAGCTCGGAAACAAGCTTCGGATCGGTGCGCCAGAATTCATCCGCATCCGCGCTGATACACACGATTACGTCGTGCTTTAAGCCGCGAGCCTGTTCAATAGCCGTATCCACCACGTAACGGCCGGCGCCGAACCGCAGCTGCGCAATCAAGTGGACGATTGTCATCGAATCCGAATCCATGAAAAACCAACTCCCTGATAATTTAATTCAGCAGCGGATAAATAGGCTCCTGATGAGGATCATAGCGGCGAATTTTCGGCTCAATCTCAAAGAAGTATTGCGTCGCCACCATCAAGCGGTCATATTTTTCGGCTTCCAGTTGTTCCGGAGGAATCACCGGCCTGCCCAGAAAAGAATCGCCCGCCTTGCGCGTTCCGGAGGAAGTAAATGCCGCTATCCGGATATCATTCTCATCCAGGATTCGTGCCAGGCCCCGCGCCGCGGTCCCCATGCCGAATACGGCGACACGGCGAATGCCCTGCTCCTTCAGAGAGCGCACATAGCCTTGCTCGGCCGGAATCAGCAATGGATCCCATAGGCGTCGATATAGCCGGCAGTTGCCTTCCGCATCGTTTGATTTATGAACCTTGAGAGTGGCGGACTCACAGTGAACCGCGACGGCATCGGGACAATAAATCACCCTGAATCCCGCAGCCCTGATCTTCAAACATAGATCAATATCTTCGGTCCCCCATACATAGCGTTCGTCAAATCCTCCGACTTTCTCAAAAACTCCGCGGTCGACACAAAGCATGGCGCCCGATAGCGCAAACCGTTCGCATTTCTCCCGGATCCGCGCATCCGACGGATTCGCTCCGACGCCGTAATTGGAAGGGTGATCCCACAGCATCTGGCCGATGCCTGCGTGCTGCACTGATTCTTCTCCCGGAAACAGCAGCTTTCCTCCCGCCACGCCGGTTCCCCGGTCTTCGCGCAATGGCGCAATCAAGTGCTCCAGGCTTTCCCGTTGAAGAAAGACATCGTTGTTTAGAAACAGCAGCCGCCGGCCTGATGCTTCGCGGGCACAGCGGTTATTGCCGATCGAGAAAGATGAGTTCTGGGCGTTCCGGATCCATTTGAAGCCGCGGAAAACATGCGCAAAATCACGCAGGCATCCTGTGTCTTCAGTGGAATTATTATCCAGCAGGATCACTTCGTGGTCCAAACCGGCCGCGGCATCCGCCAGCGCCTGCAGGCATCGCCGCGACAGATCGACATTATTATGAATCAGGATGATTACGCTGAGTTTCTCTGAGTCAAACATTCCGGAACTCGCTGCGATCGATCTAAAGCGGCACCCTATCGCTTTCGAGGTTGTCGGAGACTTCCAGCGGCAGATCTGTTGTCACGCCTTCGGCGGGCTTGGGTTCTGCGCTCCCATCCAGGCGGATGAGAGTGATGCCCCGGCTTAAAAGAGGCCGGAGGTTCCGGCAGATATCTTCGGTTCTTTGAGTATCGGCAACTATTACGGCATCCGGAGAAAGGAAGCGGATCTGAGATGAGTTCAACACCTCGCGGCCGCAGAACTCACTGCCGATCGTTTCGATGCTGTCATCGCAGACTCCGAGGATGCTCGCTCCGGTAAGCTCCAGTGCGTGGAAGGCAAGCTGCGCCAGGTGCCCGCAGCCGAACAACACTACCCGCTGCATGGCCGAAGGGGATTGACTCAAAATGCGGGCCCGGATCTGCGCTTTGGCCGCCACAAACATATCCACCATCTCATTGATCAGTTCAAGTTGCAGAGTCTCCAAATGCTTCGTGCCCGCAGAAGTCAGATGGTAGGTTACGCTTTTAATGGTTTTGCGATGGTATTCCATCAATCCTGTCCGGCACAGCTCCTTCATGTAATTGTTCACCATCGCCACTGAAAGCGAGCAGCGCCCGGCCAATTCAGCCTGGGTTATATTGGCATTGGCGGCTACCTCTCTCAGGATATTGAGCTGATTTAGCTTTGGAGATTGAAGATACAGGTTCGGGAGGTCTTTCATTTGCATTTCATTTACTCACTCAATGGTTTACTGCGTCCGGCACGCGGCTATGACAAATGCCTCAAGACCCTCATCGACGAAAATAATTGAGATCTTTAAAGTTCTTTGATTTCGAGTATTCGGGGAGAACAGGGAAGAGATTGGAATTTATTCAGTGGGTGTAATCAACCGCGGCTGATTGGGCTTTTGCTACCGTTCACCGGAGGCAAGGATTGTCTGAAAATGGGGGGGGTCTTCCTCCCGCGCAACCACGCTGATTTCGATTTTCCTGAAACCGGCGTCCTCCAGCCATCGATTGAGATCACTTTCCACAAAGCCGAGCCAGCGGTCGCCATAGGAACCGTGCGCTTTCTCAAAGCTATGCTTCAGCAGATCCAATATCAGGATTTGACCTTGAGGCCGCAGCAGCCTATATGCCGATGCAACCGCGACAGCGGGATCCTCTGCATGATGCAGCGCCTGGCTCAGAATCACAAGATCCACACTTCCGGGATCGATCGGCGGGTTCTGCAAATCGCCCAGGCGGAATTCCAGATTTTTCAGGCCGTTCTTCTTTGCCTTGGCGGCTCCGTATGCCACGATCTTTTCCGAGTTGTCCACCGCAATAACCTTTTTGCACCGCCGCGCAAGCAATTCGCTGAGAAGCCCTTCACCCGAGCCAAGATCGGCAACTACCAGCGGCGGCACGATCCGCAGCAACAAATGCCCGAATCCCTGCCATGAGCGGCCCGGCCCATATACGCGGTCAAACCTGCCTGCCACCTGGTTGAAATAGACTTGCTCTCTCTGCTGTCTTCGCTTCAGGATGCGCTTCAGATTTATGCGATCACCCGCATACTCCGGCAATTCCCGCGCTCCCTGAAAGGCAAGCTTCAGAAAATCCGCCGCATATTCTTCCGCATCCTCATTCCGCTTGTAGTAGGTGCGCTTTCCTTCGCGCCGCGACTGGAGCAGCCCGGAATCCTGCAGCAGCCCGAGATGCGTCGAAATGCGCGACTGCGCCATGCGCGTGATTTCCTGAAGCTCGTTGACCGAAAGCTCTTCCTTTTCCAGCAGGGAAAGGATTCTCAAGCGTGTCGCGTCCGAGAGGGCACGCAATGATTTCAGAATCGATGGCATATTCGGCTCCGTCAAAATAATGGTTGACGTGACGGAGCGATATCATATATCATCACATCCGGATTTGTCGATATGATTTTTTGATTGAAATGGCCAAAGAAAAGCCTGTCCATCGGCAACCGGAACGCGAATTGGGTTGGTGATTACGCAAGCTAGACAAGAAAACTATCCCATGTGGGTCGCGGCTTCAGCCGCGACGCGCAATAAATCCCATGTGTAAGAGATATTTATGCATGATTTTCTGTTTGCACCAACATGGTCGCTTTCTTCTCATAATGCGTGGGCTTCTTAATTGAAATCCTTTGAAAAGGAATGACACCTATGTCAGAAACGACGGTTTTGGCAGATAACAAAACAGAAACAAAAGAGTATTACGTGCGAGACATCACTCTGGCCGAATGGGGTCGCAAGGAAATAGAGGTCGCCGAGCAGGAGATGCCCGGTCTCATGGCGGTGCGCGAAAAATACGGCCCTCAAAAGCCTTTGAAAGGAGCGCGCATCACGGGATCGCTGCATATGACGATCGAGACGGCGGTGCTCATCAAGACCCTGGTCCTGCTCGGCGCTTCCGTGCGCTGGGCAAGCTGCAATATCTTCAGCACGCAGGATCATGCCGCGGCGGCTGTGGCGGCTTCAGGCGTTCCGGTGTTTGCCTTCAAGGGAGAGTCGCTCGAGCAGTATTGGGAATTCACGCTGGCGGCGCTGACGCATCCCGGCAATCTGGGACCGCAGCTTGTCATCGACGACGGTGGAGACGCGACGCTGCTCCTTCATAGAGGCTACGAAATGGAGCACGGCAGCGATTGGGTGGAAACGCCGAGCGCCAGTCATGAAGAAGAAGTTATCAAAAGCCTTCTGAAAAAATGCGCCCGGGAACGCCCCGGCTGGTTCACACAGGCTGCCAAAGGGTGGATCGGCGTAAGCGAGGAAACGACTACGGGCGTGCATCGCCTCTATCAGATGCTGGAGGCCGGCAAGCTTCTGGTTCCCGCCATTAATGTCAACGACTCGGTCACAAAATCAAAATTCGACAACCTCTACGGCTGCCGCGAGTCGCTGGCCGACGGGCTCAAGCGCGCGCTGGGAGTCATGATAGCCGGCAAAACGGCTGTGGTTTGCGGCTACGGCGACGTGGGCAAAGGCAGCGCTCATTCTCTGCGCGGTTTCGGCGCGCGCGTGATCGTAACGGAAATCGATCCCATCAATGCGCTTCAAGCCGCGATGGAAGGATTCGAAGTGACGCGCATCGAGGACACGCTCGGCGAGGGAGATATCTATGTAACCTGCACCGGCAACTGTGATGTCATCACGCTGGAACATATGCTCAACATGAAAGACCAGGCCATCGTCTGCAATATCGGTCACTTTGACAATGAGATTCAGGTGGACCGCTTGAACAAAGCGCCCGGCGTAAAGAAGGTCAATATCAAACCGCAGGTCGATCGCTACGACATTCCCGGGAACCGAAGCATTTACCTGCTGGCCGAAGGCCGCCTCGTCAACCTCGGCTGCGCGGAAGGGCATCCGAGCTTCGTCATGTCCAATTCGTTTACCAACCAGTGTCTCGCACAGTTCGATCTGTGGGAGCACCGGAACGAGTACAAGCCGGCGGTCTATCGCCTGCCGAAGAAGCTCGACGAGGAAGTGGCCCGGCTGCATCTTGATAAGATCGGAGTGAAGCTGACCGTCATGACCCGGAAGCAGGCCG
>JAFGIY010000151.1 GCA_016929335.1 Acidobacteriota bacterium
ATCTCCACGGATTCATCACTCTTGTCAACGCATGGGACAGCGCAGAGCGCTGCACCCTTTTCACCGATCGCCATAGGAAAGCGCAAAGGCTTGACCTCAAAACCATTTGCAATCAATATTTACGCTTTCCTATGGCGATCGGTGAAAAGGGTGGCCGGAGGCCCCATGCGTTGACTGGTTACAGCATTCACCATCCGTGGAGATCCGTGAAAATCCGCGGTTCATTCTGTTATTTGTTTTATTCCAGGACAAACGAGTGCGTAGATGCGCGGTCTCAAATGCCTCCATCGAAGATAAATGGGCTCATTCCGGCTAAATCAACTTCGGGATTCAGGATAAATCGCCGGCCTGAATGAACTATTTCTCGGGGCCGCGGTCGGAGTCGGCCTTTTGTTAATTCCAATTCGTCCCCGATACCGAACGCTGCTATCCGGCCCGCATCGGCATTCTGCGCTGCCGACAGCTGATGCCTGCCAGCCCTGTCCAGAGAGCCAGAGCTCCCATCGTCCCCGTATCGAGCAATAGGGTATGGCCGACCATGTCGTGCCAGGCAATGCCGAATAGGTTGATCGCGAGCCAGGCAATGCCGGCGAGAATGATGTCTATTGCGGCTTCGGCTTTCGCAATCAGAATCGCCAAAGGAATCGCGAGAATCGCATAGTGGTGATACCAGGTTGCCGGTACGGCCAGAGCGATGGCGATCAGGGCCATGCCCAAATCGGCGTCCCGCCATGAATCAGGGCGCATCGCAGGCAGGCAAAATAAAGCGGTAGCAACAGCCAGGCTTATCGACAGCAGCAGGCCTGCAAGTTCTGAAAGCGCAGGATTGACCGTCAGAGACCATCCGTATTCGTGCTCAGCAAACCAGCGGGAGGCTGTCCCCCAAAAGTTTTGAAGTGGCGGATAGGCTCCACCATGTGTTCCGGCAATGGACAATGGTATACCGGACAGCAGACTGCCCCGGCCGAACAGAAAAGCCAGCAGCCCAAGCACAACGGCAGTGATAAGGATGAACGCACCGGCGGTCTTCCATCTGCCTTTCCAGATGGAATAGCCCGCAAATCCGATGACTATCGGCTTGAGCAGAAAGGCCGCCGAAATCCAGCTGCCCGCTGCACAATCGCGGCCTTTGGCTAATAGCAGGAAAGCCAGAACAGCCGGCAGGGTCACGAGCGGATTGACCTGTCCGGCATAAATGCTCGCAAGGAAGGGGACAAAAAGCCAGACTGCAGACCGAATGCACCAGCGCTTAACGGATTGGCTCGAGAGACGGCTGAGCCATTCTCCTGCGGCCAGGATTGCCGCCGCATTCAGGAGACTCCAGATAAAAAGCCCCCACCGATAGGGGAGAAACAGCAGCGGGGAAACAATCAGCGCGGTAACGGGAGAGTACCGATAGGGATACGCGAAATAGGGGATATGCAGATCGAGTGCCGTCGTCCGATAGTCAGCCTCCGTCCAATGATAGACATCCTGTCCGGTAACGAATCCATGGGCGCCAATCAGGTAAGCCGCATAATCGAGAGCAGTGGCATGAACCGTTATCCAAACAACAACGGCCAGATAGAAAAATGCGACCAGCACATAAGGCAGCTGTTTTAAAATCCGATGCAATCGAAAGGACACTGGTCAGGACTCTCCTCTTCAAATGCGGGGATCAAAATGCCTGAACTCGCATCATAGAAGCACGGAGACAGCATCGTATCATGGACCGGGTCCCGGTGTTAGGTTACTTGTTTAGCTGCAATCCAATAAAGTGCTGGAAAGAACATTCCGGATTCACCTATTATCGTCTGTGCCTGAGTTCCCATATTTTTATCAGGGCCCTGTTTTAATCGACAGCCCATATTGCATTTGAATTCTGCCGATAGACGGTCTATGCCGTCTGTAAGGACACAGCCGCGGCAGATTATTTCGGAATATTTCAAAAGGAGTTTTTAATGGATGAGAATCCTCTCTTTGCCGCGCCCGAGTCCGTGCCTGTCAGCTCGGAGCCGCTCCCTGTAGATGTTGCGTTGACGGCCGCTGCGCAGCAGTATTTAAGCCAGACCGGTCCATGGATACGTTTCCTTGCCATTCTGCTTTTCATATTTTCAGGTTTGACGCTGTTGATAGGGATGGTGCTGATACTGATGGGATTCGCAGGGATTTTATCGCCCGGCAGTTCAGTGGGAGGGAAAATGCTTCCGTCCGGTCTGGGCGTTGCACTTCTTGGTCCGATCTATGGTCTTATGGCCATTTTGGGTTATCTGGTGCCGGGGATATTGCTTTTCAGATATGCAAGCGCAATAAAGGCATTGCAATCCAGCCGCTCGGCACAGGTGCTTGAGAATGCTCTAAAACACCAGAAATCCTTTTGGCGCTATTTGGGCATCCTGACCATCATCCTGCTCATTATTGGAATACTTGTTTTTGCGGCGACCTTTTTATTCGCCTTTTTCTTATCCATGCAAAGGCAGACGATATAGGATTTCACAGCTTAACGCCCAGGCGATCCCAGACGGATTCGCCTTCCTTTATCTCCTGCGATTTCAGATGAGGATAGGTTCTGAACAGAAAATAGACGAGCGGGATCACGCCCAGAACAATAATGATCGTGTCCGGAACCATCCTCAGCTGACCCAACGCCGCAACCATAGGCCTTTCGAAAAAGCTGACATCACGGGCAGCCCAAAGTCCGTCTCGATAGCTTGTCCATGCCTGGGCAATGCCGATTGGGAAAAGCGTAACCAATGTCATTGTCAGCAGACCGATATTGAGTCCCCAGAAGGATAGAGCCAGCGGCCGGTCTCGCCATTGTTGTTTCTCCACAAGCCCGCGCCAGGAAAACAGCAGCAAGGCGACCGAGAGCATGCCATAGACTCCAAACAGGGCTCCGTGCGCATGATTGACCGTGAGGTAAGTCCCGTGCTCAAAATAATTGACTACGGGGAGGTTGATGAGAAACCCGAATACTCCGGCTCCCAGAAAATTCCAGAATGAGCTGGCCACAAGAAAATACATAGGCCATTTGTATGGAAATTCTCTCCCCTTTTTTCGGATGCTTTTATATTCCAGCAGGCCTCGGACAACCAGCCCGAACAGGGGCACAGGCTCCATCGAGGAAAATACGGACCCGACTGCAATCCAGATCGAGGGTCCGCCAAACCAGAAATAGTGATGCGCCGTGCCGAGAATGCCGCTTAGAAATACCAGTGCGGCTGTGAAATAGGCTACGCGGAGAGCGCCTGCAGCGGAAGCGAGCCCCATCGCAACCAGCAGGACGGAGATCACGGCAACGCCGAAAAATTCAAAGATGCTCTCGACCCAGATATGCACCACAAACCATCGCCAGTAATCCGCCACCGTCAGATGAGATCCGCGGCCATACAGCAATCCAAACGCGAAAAAGAGCACCATCAGGATCGCGCTTAAGACATAAAAGTTCACGAGCCGGCGGAAATCGTTATCCCGGATTTGAGCGGACCGGTTGCGCACGGCGCGGTAAACTATTGCAAGCCAGGCGAGAAGCCCGATAAAAAGCAGAATCTGCCAGAACCTGCCCAACTCCAGAAATTCCCACCCCTGATGTCCGAACCAGAACCACAAATCGCCCAGCATCCCCTTAATGCCCGCCACTTCACCCGCAAGACTCCCCACGGCCACCAGCAGGATCGCCGCAAATAATATCTGCACCAGCAGTCCCTGTTTGCGCGGTTCTCTTCCACCGACGATCGGCGCCAGATAGATTGCCGAAGCCACCCAGGTTGTGGCGATCCAGAAAATGGCCAGCTGCAGATGCCATGATTTTGCCCAGCTGTATGGAATGAGTTTTCCAATGAGAGGGATATAAAAACTGCCGGGATGGACGGTGTAGTGTGCGAGCAGGCCGCCGAACGAGGTCTGGATCAGGAACAGCAGAATCACAACCAGAAAGTATTTTGCCGCCTTGAACTGGCTCGCGGTGAGCGGCATATCCACAAGTTTTTCGGCCAGAGAGACTCCTTTCGGTTCGCCGTAGAAGAGGCGATCGCGATGAATCCAGAAAATAAACAGGCCGAGGGTAATAAAGAGAGAAAGGATTCCGCCTATAGTCCAGATATAGGTTTCGGTTGTGGCGACATTTCCGGCAGCACGGTCGGCCGGCCAATTGTTCGTATAGCTGTGATCCGAGCCGGGACGGGCAGCGGAAGCGACCCAGGCAGCCCAGAAGAAAAAGCGGCCGATCTGCCTGCGCTCTTCAGCAGTGGGTATGGTTTGAGGGAGAAATCCATAGCCGGGATCTCCATCGCGGAACGTCCTCTCCCAATACCCTTGATTTTCTACCAGCGCCGCCGCCTGCGCCTCACTGAGGCGGAGGATATCGTCGCCGGAATCATACCGGTTGGATTTCATTTCGCGCCGGATTCGAAGATCGACCATGTCCCGCTCTTCATCATCCAGGTCGTCGTAGTATCGGTCATAGGATCCCAGCGAAATACTCTCGCGCACCTTTTCCGTAATTCTATGAAGAGTTAGGGCCGAAAATTCCATTCCCCGCTGGGATCCATGTCCCCATACGCTGCCGTGATCCATCATTCCATAGCGCTGGTACACATCCTGACCTGCCAGGATGTCGGCTTTTGTAAAGAGCAAGGATCCTTCGGGACCAACGACTTGATTCGGGTATGGAGGCGCTTGCCGATTGGCAAAGAGCCCGCCCAGAAGAAGACCTCCGAGAGCCACAACAAAACAGATGATCGCGGCCCATTTCAGAGTATTGATCGTCATTGTCCGCCTCCTCGGTTTCAGCGGCACGCCGGAAAGCCTCAGCCTATCAGGATCGCCCGGCCATCGGACATGGCATAGAGTGAATTAACCGGCTTCCAGGCGGAACTCGGGAACATCAAACCAAAAACCCGTCTTGGATAGATAATCGATTTCAGCCTGAACGATCGCTATGTGGCCTTCCTCTATCCGAACAAAGCGTTCAAACAGCTCTCTATCTTCGGCCGGAAGCTCTTCAGCCAGTTTCCGGTAAAAGCCGGCGGTTTCCACCTCGAGCTCAAGAGCGCGCCGAAGAAGACTGATCTCAGTTTCGGGCATCGGCGATGAGGCTTTTCCGCGAAACGCTTTGGCCGCGGCGGCGATTTTGTCGGCAGGCGGTATAATCGTCGTAAGTTTTATCGACATTAAACGTCCGGATTTCTGAAGTGCATTGAGCTCCTCTTTGAGGCAACGCACATGACCGAGCTCATCTTCGTTCAGGGTCTTGAAAACCTTCCTGCCGATCGGATCCTGTGACTGATCCATGGCATCGCGGTAGATTGCTGCAATGCGTCCTTCATATTTTAGAGCTGTTTTTATGGCTTCATCGATCGTCATTTTTTATGTCCTCAATCAGGGGGGTGTCTGGAAGGAATGTAGCATAGCACGATAAAGATTCAAAGAGAGTGTAATGCGGCTAACAGATCTTTTCATATCATGAATAATAAGCCAGCCACGAATTATCACGAATTTTTGAGAAAAGGCTTATGGGCGGTTCACTTTTACCGGTCTTGCTTCTTCCTGTGAACTCGTTGATGCGGATTCATTTTCCGCTTGTGTCCCCCGGTGCAATACTCTATAACCTCGAATCAAAGGTCCCACGCATCTGTCAGAGGGATGAAGCTCTTTATTGGAGTTCATGTGCAGTCTTGCATAAGATTCCGCGTCGGCAGCAATTCGCAAAACAGAGAATCAGCCAATACAGCTTTTGAAATGCGGGTTTACGCTTTTCTTTTCTATCGGGGATATCATATATGGCGCTAAAGATGCTGAGCAAAGACGGTTTTTACGGCTGGACGAATCTGGCTGTTTTATTTTTCTTCAATGTTGCCATGATGCCGATGATGATGGCCTTCGCGTTCTTTCTTCCCTTCTGGGTAAAGGAGTTCGGCTGGAGCAGAGGTCTGGCGTCGGGAGCGCAGACGGTTTCCATAATTCTTTCCGGCATCGCCGCTCCTATGGTTGCGATTTTCATAATGAAGCAGGGGACCAAGCGGGCAATCGTTATCGGCAATATCCTTTCTGTCGCAGGTTTGTTGATGCTTGCATTCCAGAAACATATCTGGGAGCTGTATCTGGGAGTCGGCGTCTTTCTGGGATTGGGCGTAAGCATCGGCGGAATGCTGGCCATGATGACGGTTATTAATAATTGGTTTGTAATGAAAAGGCCCCTGGCATTAAGCATCTCGATGGCCTCAATGGGTTTTTCCGGAGTGATCGTCCAGCCATCCATGATGGCATTAATTGATTCGGTCGGATGGAGGAGCACTTATCTGATCCTGGCTGCCGTGGCTTTCTTGTTTTGCGTGGTCGTACCGGGATTGTTTCTAATAAACAAGCCTGAAGACCTTGGCCAGGTTCCGGACGGACCTGTCTCGGAAAAATCCGGCGGAATGGAACCGGAAGCCCTGCCGCATAAAAACGTCTACAAGACTCCCGTAGAATTCACAGCCAGAGAAGCTCTGCGGACCCGGGCCTTGTGGCTGCTGGTGGCATATGGAGCGCTGCAATTCTTTGTGATGCAGGGATTGTTTTCTCACCAGATCGCCTTCCTGTTCGATCTGGGCATCTCCTCCAAAAAGGCCGGATTTATCGGAGGAATATTTGGAGCGGCTATGGGCGTCAGCCAGCTTGGGATAGGCTTCCTTGGACTTCGGTTTAAAATGCACTCTCTGGCTGTCGGTTCAATGGTGCTGGGATTGATCGGCTTTTCCATCCTTCTATTTGCCGATTCCATGACTTTGATACTTGCATATGCCGTTATCTACGGCATAAGTCAAGGCATAGGATCGATTGCCATGGGGAATTTGTTCCCCGATTACTTCGGCCGGACCGAATTCCCAAAGATCATGGGTTATACCATGCCATTCAATACTTTTATCAGCAGCATGGGAGCGCCCATAACCGGCTATATTCGAGATGTAAGCGGCAGTTACATACCGGCTTTCAAAATCCTGCTGGTGCTGTTGGCGGTTTCTTTCTTCTGCATCCTCTTCGCCAAGCCGCCGAAGCACCCCTCGCTAAAATCGATCGGATCTTCGCAGGCAGCGTGAAGGCCCGAGTTCGGTCCTTAGGGCCCGCGCAACAATAACTTTACATTTTGTTGACGGCTCTCATCCATAATAATTTCGTTCGAAAGCATTATTGGAACTTTTA
>JAFGIY010000152.1 GCA_016929335.1 Acidobacteriota bacterium
TTGCCCCTTCCTATCCCTCTACCCCTTTGCCCCTTCCTATCCCTCTACCCCTTTGCCCCTTCCTATCCCTCTACCCCTTTGCCCCTTTACCCCTTCCCAAAATGCGCTGCGATGTCCTGTATCTCCAGCACTCCCTTGAAAAAGAAAGCCTCTCCCTTTCGCTTTCCGATCAGAGTCCCATAATACGAATGGATGGCGTCGATGTTTGACAGAAAATCCGGGTGGCTTAAAACTGTAGACGGTTCGCGGCTTTCAGGATCGAAGAGCTGGGACTGGTACGCATGGATAGCGGCCTCGCGCCGTTCGGTATAGTCTGATATATCGACAACAAACGTTGGGGTCACATTTGCCGGAAGCTTGAAAAAGAGGAGAACCGGAGGGCGGTATCGTGGCTGGCCTGTCTTAATTTTCGCCAATCCCGAGTGATGCACAGCCTCGGCGACCAGGCGGCTCGTGTTGGCATGATCGGGATGCCTGTCGTCCCAATAATGCGTCAGCACAATCCGTGGGCGGTATTCCCTTAAAACCCGGATCAGTTTGAGTCTTGTCGCGGGTGTCAGTGTAACTTCGCCATCGGGAAGGCCGAGGTTTTTGCGGATTTTCAATCCGAGTATTTCCGCGGCGTTGCGCGCTTCCTTTCTGCGCAATGCCGGAGTGCCCCGCGTCCCGAGTTCGCCCCGCGTCATATCTACAACGCCGGTCGAGTAACCCAACGCAGCCATTTTGGCCATCGTTCCGCCTGCAAAAAGCTCCACGTCATCCGGATGAGCTCCAAAAGCAAGAATGTCAATCATCGTTTAATCCAGATAAATAAGTTGGTGTTCGAGGCTCAAGATGCTCAATTTTTCGTACACGGATCGCAGTATAGCGCGGGAGTATCGCAACGGCAGGTAAATGCCTGCCAGTTCCCTTTCCTGGATCCGCCCGTTTGGCGCCAGTGCATTGCATGCTCTGCGGATATGGCGGGCAAAGGTTTCCTGCTTTCTTTGACAGGCGGCATCGAAATTTTCCCGAAGACGGTCCAGTTGAAAGAGAATCTTTCCCCTGGCAGAGACTGCCGCTTTTTCGAAATTATTTTCGGCAGAACTGTAAGTCCTCAGCCGGGCAATACTCCCTTCCACCTCCTGCCGAAGGTTGAGCAGCTTTTGTGACGCCTGATGGGGGATTGCATCCGCAAATCGCTCGATTATGGCTTTCTGTCCGGAAAACAATTGAGACAGGTCGAGGTTGTACCGCTCAAGTGTCCGCCGGTTCCGGGAATCTATGACGGTTGCGCCGGCCTGGGGCCATGCCATAGGCTGCATCCTGCCGACGGCCTCAAAATTGCGCTGCTCGCGGACATACGAATCGACTTCATAGGGATCAATGACACGTGCGAGTATCGGCAGCACGGCGCTCTGAACAAGGCTTGAGGGCAGGGTGCGCGCGGATTTATCCAGAAAGGACTGAAATTCGGCGGCCTGTGGATTTATTACAATCATCCCCCAATCCTTCAGCAGAGAAGCCATCAACCTGGCAGAGGCATGCGCAAAAGTTGTCTCCGCGGAATAAGCCTCTTTCAGGAATTGGAGAATCTCCGGATCATGAATGCCTTTCCCCAGTTCTTCGATCCGGCGAAGCAGCCCGCCAATTTGATTCGATGGCAACAGGTCTAAGGGGGAAAAATCATTCCCGGCTTCCGAAAATTCCAATTCCAGGCAGTGCAGTTCCGACTCGCTATCCAGCAACTGGATGGAGGGCTTTGCGAAGTCGCCGGCGGAAGATACATTAATCCAGCATAAGGGTATTGCCCTAAAACCCCGGCTCTCCAATTCTTCGCAGATTTTAATAGCAGTGAGACACTTCAGGATCTGGCAAGTCTGTCCACCAAACAAACCGGGATATATGTCTGCCGATACCACAACAGATTCGGGATGCCGGAGCTTCTGTATGCTGTCCAGTGTCCGGCCGGAGCAGAGGTCTCCTGCGTTTGCGAGCGTATTGCAAAGATTATGGCGATCGATCGGCTTTTCTGTTAATGCTCTCGCGCGGTCCAGGAGCGCAGAAATTGACGTTAAAGCCGGCCGTAAAGGCAGCCGGGATCTTATAAAGTCGAGCCAGCTTCCGGGGATATCGGGTAAATCCTCGAAGCTCATTTCAGCCGTTGGTTTCAAGATTGATGATCCTCCGGGGCTGCTGCGCCGGCTGCGTGCTGTCAGCTTTCCTGCTATCGCCGCTTATTTCCTGTTTTTGCGAAAACTTGAATGTGTAATACCCGCAAATCGTCACCTGCGTCCTCAATTACGATTTCGGTTGCCTGTTCCAGGGCAATGGAAAGTCGCTCACTCCATTCGACAACCGTAACGCCCTCTTTGCCGAGGAAATCGTCAAGCCCGATGGAGTAAAGATCCCGCGCTCCTTCGAGACGATACAAATCCACATGATAGATGGGACAAATACCGTGATAGATGTTCACCAAAGTAAAGGAGGGGCTGTTGACCAGGCTGGTATCCGTCAATCCGAGGCCCTGAGCTATTCCGCGCGTCAGCGTAGTCTTTCCTGCCCCCAGCGCTCCCCGCAGCAATACTACTCCGGGAATGGGCAGAGAACGTCCAATCTCTGCTCCGATGCTTTGGGTTTCCTCCGGAGATTTGCTCAAGACTTTGGCAATCCGCCGTTTTTTTACGGTTCCACGAGATTTCATGGATTTGAAATTTTCTTAAATGCTTTGGGAAGATATGCAATGAGATCGGTAGCAATCAAGGATTCCATGCTTTCGCTTTCCGCGGCCAGATCCCCCGCCAATCCGTGCAGGTAAACGGCAGCAGAGACATAATCCGCAAGATCCTGTTTTCCATCGCGCTCTGCCCGGATCTTCCATCCTGCGACGAACCGTCCCAGCATGCCTGCAAGTATGTCTCCGGTTCCGCCTGTTGCCATACCGGGATTCCCGGTGCTGTTGATATACAGGTCTCCCTCCGGAGTCGCGATCACAGTTTGAAATCCCTTTAAAACGACATAGCAGTGGTGTCGCGCCGCGCAATCCCTGGCCGTTTCCAGGCGGTTCTTCTGTACATCCGATGTTTTTTTGCCTGTTAATCTGGCCATTTCTCCGGGATGAGGCGTTATCACGATCGGCCAGCCTTGATCGTTTTTAAGAGGCTCCGCAGGCGGCACAAAAGCGTTAATGCCATCGGCATCCAGAATCACGGGAACCGGCGAGTGTCGAACGAGTTCCCATATCAGCCTGCGGGTCGAGGGATGTGTGGTCATGCCGGGGCCAAGCACCAGCGCTTCCACCTGGGAGAGTTGATCAAGGACTCTGGCTGCTCCGGAGCGGTCTGAGGTTTCATCCTCGGTTTCCGGCAAAAATTCGGTCATCAGCTCAGGAAACTTCCCGATCACGCTTCTCTGAAGGCCTTTCGGCAACCATAATGTGACCAATCCCGCGCCGGAACGAAGGGCCGCCAGACCGGTCATAAGTGCCGCACCGCTTTTACCCCGAGATCCGGCGACAACAAAAACATGGCCAAAAGTGCCCTTATGGCTGTCGGGAGCTCTACGGGGTAAAGCCCTGAGCACCTGGGCAGGATCGATCAAATTCAGGCGATATTCCCGGTTTTCAAACAGTGCGGACGGAGATCCGATGGGCACAAGAATGACCTTGCCCGCGAAATCCGACGCAGGCGGAACGACTTGAGCCGGCTTCAGTGCTGAAAAAGTAACGGTCAGATGCGCCTTTACCGCGGGCCCCGGGACCGCGGAAGAGTCAGCCAGAATCCCCGAAGGGATATCGACGGCAGCCACAAATGCGCCGGTTGAAGCTTCATTAATCCAGTCAATCATCGGGCGGAAATCCGGCCCGATCGGCTTCGAAAGGCCGGTGCCGAAAAGCGCATCCACTACCACATCCGGATAGGAAGCCTTTCTCAGATGCGACCTGGCTTCCGCAGACGTGGCAAAGATCTGAACAGGCAAATCCATTGCGCGCACTATTTCCCAGTTTGTTCGAGCATCTCCCCTAATCTTGTCCGGATCCGAAAAAAGCCATATGGTTGGATTTGCATTCCGTAATGCCAGATACCGGGCCGCAACAAAACCATCGCCACCGTTATTCCCTCTGCCGCAGAGTATGACAATGCGCTTTCCATAGAGTCCCGGACATGCCTTTTCAAGCTCATCAACAAAGGAACGGCCGGCATTCTCCATTAAAAGAATGGATGGCATGAGATATCGTTCTGTAGTCAGCCTGTCTACTTCCCCCATTTGCGCTGCAGTCAGTATCTTCATAGCCCTCTCCTTTTAGTCGGCAGTCGGCAGTGGGCAGTCGGCAGTGGAACATCGATTGTGTATGCGATCAGCCTTGTTTGATTCAATCTACGACTTTCTACTGCCGACTAACACCTGCCCACTGCCGACTAACAACTAAGATTGACCCTGATCCATGGGGATCCTATTATTACAAGTGTGAACTAAACAGGAGCCGGGCTCATCTAAGGCTTTAGGAAACAAACCGGCGGTCCGTCTTGCTTGACACAATGCTTAGCATAGCGGGCCTCGGAGTAGAAAACAACCGCTCCTGATGGAGGGATTCTATGAAGAGATTGAGTCTGGGGCTCTTTATAATGACTCTGGCAATCCTGACGAGTTCAACGACGGGCTATGCGGATAGAAAGCATGGCGACGTCGAGAATATCGGGAATCGAGACGTCAACGGACGAATATTCGGGATTCTGCCCAATTTTATCTCCCTGGAAAAGGAGGTAGCATTGGGCGCCGAGGTTGCGGCGGAATTTGAGCAAACGTCGCGGTTGGTTGAAGATCCGGTTATTACGGAGTATGTCGACAGAATCGGCCAGAATATCATTAAGAATTCGGACGCAAAAGTCCCATTCCATATAAAGGTCGTGGACACGGACGAGGTGAATGCATTTGCCTTCCCCGGCGGATATTTTTACATCAACAAAGGCCTTATTCTGGCGGCGAGGAGCGAATCTGAACTAGCCGGTGTAATGGCTCACGAAATATCCCATGTCGTTGCGCGGCACGCAACTGAACGCATGTCCAAGGGACAATATCTGCAATTTGCCGCAATCCCCGCTCTGTTTGTCGGCGGCTACTGGGCTCAAATGGGAATTCAAAATGCACTTGGTCTCGGTATCAATCTGGAATTATTGGGGATTACCAGGGAGTCCGAAAGAGAGGCCGACCAGCTCGGGATTCAATACCTATGGAATGCCGGCTACGACCCGAACGCCTTCGTCTCTTTCTTCGAGAAAATGCAGGAGGAGGAGAAAAGCAAACCCGGACGCCTTGCGGGCTGGTTCCGGACGCATCCGTCAACCACGGATAGGATTGCAGCCGCTCTGGAGGAACAGCGCTATCTTCCCGAAAAAGAGTACTACATCACGAATACTTCGGAATTCGAGCGGGTGAAAGCGCGCCTGCAGTCCATTGACAATGCCATGAAATCGGAGGACAGAGGAGAAACAAAAGAACAAAAGCGGCCGACCTTGAAACGCCGGACAAATGACGGCGGAGAACAGGATCCGGGCAGTTCAGGTGATGATGGGGATTCTTCCCCCAAAAAGAAGCGGCCGACCTTGAAACGGCCTACGGATCCTGACTCTGAACTCCAATAATGGCAAGACCCCGGAAGCTTTGAAGTACACAAGCCTTCGAGTCCTTTTGACCGGTAAAGGCTCGAAGGCTTTTTATTATCGCGCCTCCTGCTTGGACCGGAGACTACAAAAGCTTTTACAATCAGCAGCTTCTTGAAACAGTTTTCCTGTATTCTACGTATTGATAGGTGTTACGCAGGCTAGGCTGTTTCTTATTTTAAGGAGTGTCCAGTTATGAAACACAGTTCCCCTTCGTCTAGGCGGATCTTATCAATGTCTGGAATTATCAGTATGGTTTTAATATTCTCACTGATTCCATCGCCCGTTGTCTTTGCCCAGGAAGCAGCAAAGCAAGCCACAACGGATGATCTGCCTCCGTTGCCGCCGAGCCCGATTGAAAAGGCTCAAAAGGATGGGACGGCGATGCCGCTATCGTTGAAAGATATCACCAAGATGGCTTTGCAGAATAACCTCGATATCGCGATCCAGGATACAAATGAACAATTGTCGCAGCAGAAAATCCTGCAAGCCTTCGGAGATTATGATCCCAAACTCACAGGGCAACTCAATCTGCAAAAGCGAAAAAGCGCCAGTCAAAGCTCTTATCAATACTCCACGGAAAAATTCAACATCAGCGATGACGCTAGCTGGAATTTTACCTTTCAGCAGACCGTCAAAACCGGAGGGACCCTCCAAGCGCAGTGGAATTCAAACCGGAGCGAAAGCAATTCCACCAGTACTCTCTTCAATCCAAGATACGGCGCTACGGCAACGGTTCAATTTACTCAGCCCCTCTGGCGTAATTTTAAGATCGACTCGACGCGCAAAAACATCAAAATGGTCAACCTGGACCTCAAAACCAGCGACAGCCAGTTCAAGCAGAAGGTGGTCGAAACCATCGCGAACATCCAATCGAAATACTGGGATCTGGTATCGGCGATTGAAGACTATTCCATCAAGCGTGAATCGGTAAAACTCGCTCAAATCACCTTGCGGGACAACAAGAAGAAAGTGCAGGTCGGCACGCTGGCGCCTATTGAAGTAACCCAGGCGGAATTCTCTCTGGCTCAGCGGGAACTCAGTCTGCTGACATCCGAGCAACAGATTCTCAGCCAGGAGAACTCACTTCGACAGCTGGTCTCCAACGATAGAAACGCCGAAATCTGGTCTAAAGTGATTGTGCCGACGGATTCCCCGGATTTCAGTGAATACAAAATCGACTTAACCACGGCGATAGACACGGCTCTTAAGAACAGGCCTGAGCTGGAGCAATTGGATATCAGGCTGCAGCAGTCCGATCTCGATCTGATGATGACGCGAAACAATAAAAAATGGCAGTTCAATCTTACCGGCCAATTCGGCAGCACAGGAACCGCAGGCCCCCCGGGTTACTTGAAAGACAACCTCGGGAATCCGATCCTCGATAACAACGGGAATCCGATACCTGCATCGACGCCGGCCCTATGGGGAGGTCTCGGCACTGCCTATAAAACAGTCTTTACAGAAGGCTACACAAACTGGCAAATCGCCTTCCAGCTGGAAATCCCCTTGCGTACCAGGAGCCTGGACTCACAACTCGCGCAACAGGAGATCACGAAGCGTCAGCAGATTATGAACCGGAGAAATCAGGAGCAGCAGATCCAGGTGGAGATCCGAAATGCCGTTCAACAGCTCCTGACCAATCGCCAGCAGGTAGCTACGGCGGAAGTGCAGAAACGTCTGGCGCAGGAGCAGCTTGACGGAGAGGTCAAACGCTTTGAAGCAGGCTTGAGCGAAAACTTTCGTGTTCTCGAGCAGCAGAACAATCTCGCCACGGCTGAGAACTCCTACCTATCCAACCTTATCAGCTACAAGAAATCCATCGTCACATTGCAGAAAGCCATGTACACGCTTCTCGAAGCCAACGAATTCGAGATCGCAAAAGGGACCTCCAACAACGTCCCTAATCTGAAATAACATTTACGATTGACGATTTACGATTGACGATTTTTCCCAATCGTCAATCGTAAATCTGAAATCGTCAATAATTACCTCCCTTTTTTGCACACAAATAATTTAAAATTGCCGCATGACACCTGAATTGATTGTTTATGCTCTATTCGGGCTGATAATCGGCAGTTTCCTGAATGTGTGCATCTACCGGATCCCGTTGGGGAAATCGATTGTTTTCCCCGGTTCCGGCTGCCCGCATTGCGGCAAATCCATTCGCTTCTACGACAACATCCCGATTATTTCCTACCTTCTTCTTCTGGGGAGGTGCCGTTTCTGCAGAGAACGCATTTCCGTTCAGTACCCGATGGTGGAGTTGCTGACCGCCGTCGTATTTTACGCCTGCGGCAAGACATGGAATTTCCAATCACCCACCTATGTCAATACGCTTTTCCTTGCCGTCATCATCATTCTTATATTTACCGACTATCACCATCAGATCCTTCCGAATGTGCTGACACTTCCCGGCATCTTTGCGGGAATTCTTCTGAGCTCTTTCCAGACACCATTATTTTATTCTGACGTGCTGTCCGTTCCGGCAGCCTCCACGCTTTGGCCACAGAATCCGATGGCTTTGCTTCCGTGGATCGGATCCCTTATCGGCGCCATAATCGGCGGAGGGTCTCTTTACATCGTGGCGTGGGTCTACGAAAAACTGAGAAAGAGAGAAGGCCTCGGAATGGGCGACGTAAAGATGATGGCAATGATCGGCGCCTTCCTCGGGTGGCCTCTGGCAGTGCTGACCGTTGGAGTCGGATCGCTTCTGGGAACCGTCGTCGGCATTTTCCTCATTCTGTTCCGCAACATGAGCATGCAAACCAAGCTTGCCCTGGGTGTTTTCCTTGGAATTGCCGCAGCCTTTTCTCTCTTTTACGGCCTCCCGATACTTCACTGGTACGGAAATATTCATCGATAATTTTTTAGCTCACCCGCCTGTTTTCCCATTAGATAAGCGTGAGCATCGAAATAAGGACAAAACTCGAAAACTACGCCGGCTACAGCCTTACCGAACTGGTCATCGTGCTGGCATGCGTGACGGTGCTGCTCGCGGCCGCAGTCCCCAATATTATCAAGTTTCAAAAGGAGTGGAGCTTATGGGGAGGGGCGAGAATGCTGGAAACATCCATGCAATGGGGCAGGATGCATGCCATCACATCCAATACACCGGTCCTGTTCGGACTTCATACGGCTCATCGGGAATTCTTCTGGACAGATGCCCTAAGCGGGGAGTGTTTTGTAAACTCGGTGCGCCGACTTCCGAATGGAATCCGCTTCGGAGGAGCGCCGCGGAGTCCCGTGCGCTTTTATCAACATGGCAATGCAGCCCCCGCCGGCACATACACGGTTGAAGGAGACGCCGGTTCCTATTCCGTCATCGTAAGCCCCGGCGGACGAATCCGGATTCAAAAAAACCGATAATTCGAGTCCAAATCTCGAATTTCGAATTAAGCGGAGGCTGACTTTTGTGTAAGCGCTGCAAGCTTTTCAAGACACTTCATCGCCTTGCCGGACCGGATCGATTCGCGGGCGAGCTCAATGCCGTCGCGCAAAGCGGCTGCTTTTCCGCCGACCACCAGACCCGCGGCCGCATTCAAAAGCACAACATCCTGCCGGGTCCCTCCGTGGTCAGAAAGGATCTCGCGTATGATTTCAGCGTTCCGCCGCGCATCTCCACCCTGGATTGCGCTGATGGGTGCGCGGGCGATGCCGAAATCCTCGGGAGTCACATAATAGGTGCGGACTTCTGCGCCTCTTACTTCGGAAATCTTGCTTTCGCCGCTGATGGTAATTTCATCAAGCCCGTCGGATCCATGCACGACGAAAGCGCGTTCGGTTCCCAGTTCGCAGAGGACCTGCGCCATGATTTCGGTAAGGTCCTCATTGTAAACTCCGAGAACCTGAGCGGTGGCGCGCGCCGGATTGCAGATCGGCCCAAGAAGATTGAATACAGTGCGTATTTTCATCTCGCGCCGGGCGAGCACGACATGACGCATGGCTTCATGCAGAAGCGGAGCATACAGGAAACCGATGCCGACATCATCGATGCATCGCGCCACCTCCTCTGCCGTCAGATCGATGCGTATGCCCAGCGCTTCCACTACATCGGCACTGCCGCAAATGCTCGAAACGCTCCGATTGCCGTGCTTGGCAACACGGATTCCGGCGCCGGCTACAACGAAAGCAGTGGCGGTGGAAATGTTGAAGGTGCCTGTAGCGTCGCCGCCGGTGCCGCAGGTGTCGACCAGCATTTCCCGGTCGGTGCCGGAGAATGAGGCTCCGACGGCAGTTTTTGGCTGAACGGGAGAGGCTTTCGCCCGGATGACCTTTGCGAATCCTATGAGTTCGTCAACAGTCTCACCCTTCATCCGCAATGCTGTTAAAAATGATGCGATCTGGGCATCGGTCGCCTGGCCGGTCATAATCTCGTTCATGAGAGATTCCGCTTCAGAACGACTGAGATGCTCCCCTTCTACTACTCTGCGGATACCGTCGGTTATGTGCATGGCGGGAAGTATAGCGCGAGGGGCAAGAGAATCTGAAACAAAAAGGCAGAAAAAGAATCCGGCAGAACAGCCCTAAATTCATGATAATTCATGGCTAAGAGAATGCAGTAAGAATGCCGATTAGATAGAGGGATTATGTATGAGGCTAAAGGTTTATTCGATCAGGGAAAAGGGATTCAGCTTAATTGAAATAATGACGGCCCTCTGCATTATCGGTTTTGGACTCCTGGCGGTTGGCCAGTTGTTGTATGTCGCGTCAGGATCGAGCTCTCTCGCACGATCCAAAAGCACTGCTGTACTGGCCGCGCAAAATGTGATGGAGTCCCTGGAAACTCTGTATAGCCGGAATCCATCGGCGCCCGATATGGCGGTTGGCAATCATGGGCCTCGCAGTATTGAAGTGGCGAATCCCGCAAACGGAACGATACTGAACCGATTCCACGTAAGCTGGGTGGTGGAAAATGTTCCGGACCCACGTCCTGGTAAAGTCTTAAAAGCCAGGCGTGTAAGAGCAGTTGTAACGCCGGTCCGGTTGGACGGCTCTGAGAATAATCAGGTTGGATTGAATAAAACGCTGAGTGTATCCGCCCTTTTCAGCCAAAAGATATGATGACAGACTTCATGCCGGGACCCGGGAAACCTTTGATTAAAGAAGGCCGAATCCGTAATCAGACCGGCTTCACTCTGACCGAACTGCTGATTTCGGTCCTGATACTGTCTATTGCATCGGCCGCCGCCTTCAGCATGCTGGCTGAAATTCAGCACACTGCCGGGTATCAGGCTGAGGTTCAATCGGTTCTCAACAACACGCAAATCGCCATGCAGGTCGCCGCGCGATATATCCGGCAGGCAGGCAATGACCCTCTGGATTCAGGAGTGGAAGGGATCACGATTGTGAGTCCGGAAGAGCTGCGCGTACGATCCGATCTTACCGGATCCGCAGGACCAGGATATCCGGATAAAGGCGATCCCGACGGCGATATCGAAGACTCGGCGGAAAATGTCACCATCCGCTATAACAACCGGACCCGGTCTCTCGAAGTGATTCCTTCGGGAGGAGCGGTCCAGATCATTGCCGGAAACATTTCGGCGGTGACTTTCAGCTATTACGATGACGCTGGAGGCCCCGCCTCCACCGGCACCGAAGTACGCTCGATCGGAATTTCAATCTCAGGATCCGGCCTGCAGCCGGATCCCCGGACCCATCAGGTATTTGGCGTGCAGCTTCACAGCGAAATCCGGGTCCCGTCGTAACTAAGACAGAGAAGTGAAAAAAGGTGAGATACGCCACATTTAACAAAAAGGAAAATGGATACAATTCTTCTGGGAAGAACGGAAACGAGGTGTTTTTATGAAAAAGCTTGCCGTGCTTTTGCCTGTGTTTCTCTTCATTACATTTGTTTCAGCCGCCTATTCTCAATCCCTGGCTGAAATTGCGAAGAAGGAAAGAGAACGCCGGGCAGATATTAAGGATAACCGCGTAATCACGGATGAAGATGTAGCAAAATTCAAGAGGACGACACCGGAAACCGAGCTTCCGGCTCCACCGGCCGCCGGCCCCGAATCTCCAAAGGTGGAGGAAGCGGAAGCCACGGCTGAGGGAACGGGGACAAAGGATGACAAGGCTGAAAAGGTCGATCCGGATGAGCCAACGGATTTTCAGGGAAGACCCGAGAGCTATTGGCGCAAGACAATGGCCGAAGCCAGGCAGAAGGTAACAGACCTGACAAACGAAGCCAACGTCATTGTTCTGACCATTGCCGACCTGCAGAACAAGTTTTACAGCATGGATGACGGCTTCAAGAGAGAAACCATCCAGAGGGACCTCCAGAAGACTTACTACCAGCAGGATATGAATAAGGAAAACCTGGAAAAGGCTAAAGCCCAGCTGGCTGATCTGGAAAATGAAGCCCGCAAGAGTGGAGCGCTTCCCGGCTGGATTAATTGAGCCCTCGAAAATCCGGCGCGGCTGCGGCCGCGCTGGAACTGTCAGCCTTCAGTTCTCAGTTTTTTTAAGGATGGCGCTTCCCATTACAAGTACGGCGATGCCTCCTGTCAGGAGCCTGTAATCCACATTTTGAAAGCCGGCGTTTTCGACCTTTTTCTTCAGCTCTTCGACGGGCGGGAATGATTGGACGCTGGCAGGCAGGTAACCGTAAGGTCCATTGACGCCGGAAATCAGGTTCCCCAATTTGGGCAGAATCCGCAGGAAATAAAGCCGGTACAGCCCCGCCAGCAGCGGAGTCCTTGGCATACCGAATTCGAGAAAACCCATTATCCCTCCCGGCCGCAGGACACGCCGCATCTCCCGCAATCCATGATCGAAATCGGGCAGATTGCGCAGCACAAAAGCCGATACAACCACGTCAAACGAAGCATCGCCGAATGGAAGCATAAGGGCGTCGGCTCCCAGCAGAGACACCGATGAATTCATGCGATGATTCAAGACCTTTCTTGCGCCGATGAGAAGCATCGGGCGGCAGAAATCACAGCCGATCACCGGTCCGAGATCTGCAAATGCCAGTGAGAGGTCTGCGGTCCCGCAACCTACATCCAGAATCCTGGGAGAAGCAACCGCCGCTCTTTTGCGGACTTCCTCCACGCATATTTTTCTCCAGCGGCGATCGATGTTCAGGGAAAGAAGGTGGTTCAGGAAATCGTACCGGCCGGCAATTTCACCGAACATATCGCGGACTTTGCGTGATTTATCGCCATTCTTCATTATCATCAATTCAGTCCGTACACAGATGCTGAACGATTTGAACAGCTGCGCTAAATGAGGTTGCCGCCTGAAGCCAGAAATTTTTTCAGAAAGCGCCGCAGGGATGAGGCGTCCACGCCCGTATGAATTTCGGCTTCTCCGGGACGCCGGAGAAAGATCATGCGAATATCGCCCGACTGGAACTTTTTATCCCGGATGAAAGATTCCCATAGCGTATCAACGGAGATCGCGTTTATGGACGGCAGGCGACCCACGCTGCGGATAAGCCGGACAAGGCGTGCGGAATCCCGCGTATTCATCAAACCCAGTTCTCTGCCATATGCCAGCGCCGCAATCATGCCCCATGCGACACCCTCGCCATGCTTGAACTTCCTATATCCTGTTGCGGCCTCAAAGGCATGGCCTGCGGTATGGCCGAAATTCAAAATCATCCGCAAACCGCCTTCCCTTTCGTCGGAAGCAACCACATCGGCTTTAATGCGCGCCGCAGCCAGTATGATATGCTGCAGTTCCGCCGCCCGGCAGCTCAGGATTTCCGGAAGCTTCTTCTCCAGGTAGCGCAGAAGCCGTTCCGAACGTATGGCCCCGCATTTGATGACCTCATAGAGTCCTGAAGCCAGTTCTCTTTTCGGCAGCGTTTTCAGAACTCCCGTATCGGATAAAACCGCCGCCGGCTGGTGAAATGCGCCAATCAGGTTTTTGCCCTCAGCTACATTGATCCCGACCTTTCCGCCGATGGAGCTGTCCACCTGTGCCAGAAGGGTTGTCGGCGCCATCACAAACGGAATTCCCCTCATAAACGTAGCGGCTGCAAAGCCTGCAATATCCCCCACCACACCTCCGCCGAACGCGAGGATCCACGAACGCCTGTCGGCATGCGCGCGAAACATCTCGCGGTATATCTGCAGCAGGGTGGCGTGCGTCTTGAACCGTTCCCCATCCCCGATTCGAATGATCTCTGTCCGGCCAAACGCCCGTTGGAGAGATCGCATCAAGGTTTCGCCATGAAGCCGCATAATTGTGCGGTTGGCGATCACAACCGGCGCAAGACTAAAACCGCGCCTGGCCAGCAGCGCACCGGCATCTGCGAGAAGCCCTTCCCCCACCCATATCGGATAGCCGCGATCCGAAAGATTTACGTGCAAGGTTTTCAATTTTGCAGTCCTCCCAATAGCTCATCGGCCAGGATTTGAGGCTCCAGGTTTCCGATGCCGAGTTCTCGGCTCAATTCATCGGCACGATATAGCAAGCCGGTCTCCCAGATTTCTTTGAGGAAACCGGCAGCCGAACGGCTTCGGTACCACGCTTTCCCATATCTTCCGGATAAATAATCTCTCAACATGCATTCCAGGATCCATCCTCGCAGGTAATCGGCAGAATCAAACCCGTCCGACAGATCCGCCATCCATGATTCGGCTTGATACCCAATTCCCGTATAAGCCTTCATTGTTTCCGCATAGATCCGTGAAAGATCCTCCGAAGTGCCGCCGCGGGACAGCTTCAGCGCGAAGCAAAGCCTGCCGGCGCATCGCCGGACAAGGAATGCTCTATATAGCGACTGAAACCTAAGAAACTCCCGCGACTTTTCATAGGAAAGCATGCGGGCCAGCCATTCGGAATCGGCAAGCAGATGTTCAAAAAGAAAAGCATACGATTCGCTCAGCGCCCGGTCGCCCCAGATACGATGCTCAACCGGAAGAGACGCTCCGGTCCAGGCGAGATGATGGGCATGACCGCTCTCATGCAACAATGCCGCATATTGTCTGGAGCCGGCTTGAGGACGCAGGACTATCTTGATCTCCTGCGGCACTCTGATGGGAATACAGAAAGGCCTGCCATGCTTGAGCGGTCTGTCCTCCAAGTCAAAAAAAACGGCTGCATCCCGTTCAGGCTGAATCCCCAATTCCAAAATGACTGCATTCAGAACGGGAAGCAGGCCCTTCTCCTGAAAAACCTGAGTCGGATCGTTTTGAATCTGCCAGAGCGCCGTATCCCAGGAGCCTGCATCCTGCAGAGCAATTCCCAGTGTAGCTTCAATGGAAACCCGCAACCTTTCCAGATAGATTCCGTCCAGCCTGGCCAAAGCTTCGTCAACGGAATCAAGAAAGGAAGCGTAGTCTATTCCGCTGATAAATTCTCTGGCCCGGATATAGTTTTCAAATCCCAAAGATGCGGCGGCTGAATGCTGCAGAGAAAACTTATCCTGCCAGAGCGCCTCCAGGTCCCTCACACCTTCCGCATACTTTTCACCAAGCCTTCGACGCTTGGCCGCATCATGCTCGTTTTTTAGAAGGGACAGAATCCGGGAAAGGGCGATCCTCTTCCCTTGCCACGAGAGTGTCGGCTGTGACGTGAAGCGCACAATTTCCTGCGTCCGCGCAGCCGTGCAATAGTCCAGATGTTGATCAACCAGGAATTCATGGATCTTATTGAGGCTCTTCCGCCGGCTGGGAAAGGATTCGCCGACATTCTCCAACTCGGTTTTGACCTCGCGAATGCTCTCAATCGAAATCAGGTCGGAATAATCCGAATACACGGCTGTCAGTTCGAGCTGCTCCTTCAAACCGGCATAGTATTGATACAACTCCCTGTTCAGAGTCTGTTCGAATTCTTCCAATCGTGTCCGATACGATTCGATCTGCATGGCTCCCGTCAACGGGAGATCTCCTGAAGTGGGTTGCCGGCCGGATTCCGACCGGCCTTGAAGGCGAGCCTGCCTGCCTGTACCGCCAGTTTCATAACCTCCGCTGTCTTGCTTATCATGGAGGTAACATCATACGCATCGCATTTAATCCAAATCAAGCCCTCCATTGCAGAGCACAAAGTAAATATCATTTTCGGCAGAAACCCGGCTGAGATAAATCATGTGGGTCGCGGCTTCAGCCGCGACATGTTGGTGCGAACAGAAGATCAGTCATAAATATCTCTTACACATGGAATTTATTGCGCGTCGCGGCTGAAGCCGCGACCCACATGATCCAGGACAGCCACAGTGTCAAGAGCGTCCCGCAGCCGGCGCAGAGCAGGAGATTTAACCCAGAGCAAATCTAATCCGATCCTGATGCATCGAACGAATGTATGGATCCGCTACTGTGAAATCCAAAAATATGTTTTTCCAGCAGAGAAGCTGAGAGCTGACGGCTGATAGCTGACACCTTTCCCCATAGCTGCTTTCTGAATCTGCCCGTATAATGAAGGCATGAATAAAATGGAGATACTTTTGCCGAAAAAAACGACCTATGAACACGAACTGGAGACATCACTTGAAATAGTCCGCAATGCAGGCGCGCTTGCATTGCAGTTCTTCAGCCGGCCGACGCCTATGGAGGAAAAATCCGATTCTTCTCCGGTGACTATTGCCGATCGGGAATGTGAAAAACTCATCTGTCAATCGCTTCTGGAGCGCTTCCCGGAAGACGGCATTCTGGGAGAAGAGGGTGCCATTGTTCCTTCGCGATCCGGCAGGCGATGGCTGATCGACCCCATTGACGGCACCCGGGATTTTGTCCGCCGCAATTCCTTCTGGTCCGTCCAACTGGCCCTGCAAATTCAGGAACGCGTTGTGCTGGGGATCATTTATTGCCCCTGTATGAATGAGTTTCTCCATGCCGTCGATGGCCAAGGCTGTTTCTGGAACGGAACGAAGGTCGCGGCCTCAGATGTCTCCAGCCTGGAAAAATCGATTCTCATGGTAAGCGGGTTTAAGGTCGCCTGGGAGTCATGGCCGGCCGAAGCGGTGCGGCGCCTGACTCAGGACTGCTGGACTGTACGATGCTATGGCGGTTGTTATGACGTGATCCTGCTCGCTCGGGGCAAGACTGACATCTGGCTGAGTGGAAGAGGCATGGAATGGGACTACGCTCCGGTTCAGGTTATTGCCAGAGAGTGCGGCGCACGCTTTTTGACAAAAGAAGGAAATGACCGCATTGACACCGGACATTGCCTGGCATTTGCACCAGGCCTTGAGCGCGAAATTCGCGAAATCATGAAAATACCGGAAAGCACATAGAAGCGGATTACCAGTGGAAACGGCCGGACATGCAGACCGCAAATTCTCATGCAATTTCATCGGTTAAAATGATGTTCATAAGACCGGCAGCGCCATGCTACCCTAAGCGGTAAATTTCCAAAAAGGAGATGATGATAATCGTGAAGTCGCGAATAACAATTGCCGTTCCCGGTTTTTTATTATTGTTTGCCGGATTCTGTTTTGCCCAGGCGAATGCCGAGGCTCCGGCGTCGAAAAACGCAATTTTCCCGGAAATCGTTGCCAGAGTGAACGGAGAGGAAATCCCGGGTCGCATCCTTGAAGGTCTGGTGCGTCAGCGATTAAGCACTATCGGAGATCCCGAATGGAAAAATCTTCGAAAGGATTACCGTAATGAATTGATCCAGGAGTTTCTCGGCGCCCTGGTCAATTCAAGACTGCTGCATCAAAAAGCGCTCGCCGTCGGAATTAAGGCTACCGACGCCGAAGTCCAGGCCGAGTTTCAAAAGGTATTAAAGACATTTAAGAACGAACAGGAGATGGATGCGTCTCTGGCAAAGCAAAACATCGACCGTGCAGCATTTAAAGATACCCTGTCGCAAAATATGACAATGTCCAAATATGTGGCGGCAAACGTCAATAAGGACATCACTGTGACTGAAGAGGAAATAGTACAATATTATTCGAGCCATGCGAATGAGGTAAACCGTCCGGAACTCGTGCGGACAAGCCATATTCTGATACAAGTGGCAGAAACTACTCCCGAGCAGGATGCTGAGGCTAAGAAAAAGGCCGAAGCTCTTCTTGCCCGCGCCCAGAAGGGAGAGGATTTTGCCGCGCTTGCAGGCGAATATTCCGCGGACTCATCTTCCTTACGGGGAGGGGACATAGGATTTAATTCTAAAGACGCATTGATCGGCGAGTTTGCGGAAGCGGCATTCTCGCTCCCAATCGGAGGCATGAAACTGATCCGTTCTTCATTCGGCTATCACGTCATCAAGGTCACGGATAAAAGAAAAAGGATATCGAACCTGGAGGAGGCGAAGCCCGAGCTCGCCGAATTCTTAAAGAATGAAAAAGCCAAAGCGAATCTGGACAAGCTGTTAAATCAGCTTCGACAAGAGGCTAAGATCGAAATCCTGATACCGGACCAAATCACGAACTAACGCGGATCCTATCAGCCTGATTTGCACTTTTTTTCTCTGCTGTCATCCGGCGATCCGCGGCGCACATCCATAACGAGAGGTTCTTATCATGTATGATTTTGAGGAAGTGGACGTTTCCCGTTCTATACTGGATGCCTATCACGGCAAGTTCCAGCAGGCGCTTCAAAGCGATGTGGTGCTGGTCGGCGCAGGACCTTCCGGCCTCGTGGCCGCATGGCGGCTGGCTCAGAATAATCTCCGGGTAGTCATTCTCGAAAAACGTCTCAGCCCCGGCGGCGGCATCTGGGGAGGCAGCCTCGGAATGAACGAGGTTGTAGTCCAGAAAGAGGCTTTGCCTATTCTTCAGGAAGCAGGCGTGCGGAATCGCGCCGGCGGCCGCCTGTTCACTGCGGATGCAATGGAACTGGCATCGGCGCTTTGCCTGAAATCGCTGCATGCCGGCGCCATCCTGCTCAATCTGATGATGGCGGAAGATGTCTGCGTCCGCGGCGGCCGCGTAACAGGCGTCGTTGCCAATCGGTCCATGCTGGGCGAAAGTCTCCCCATCGACCCCATCGCTTTCTCCGCCAGGACCGTCATCGACGCGACCGGCCACGAAGCTTATCTTGCCAACTGCCTCCAGAAGCGCGGGCTCCTTAAAAACAGCCTGGACCGTCTTCCCGGAGAAGGTCCGATGGATGCTTCGTCCGGAGAGCGATTCGTTGAAGAATCCGTATCGGAATTATACCCGGGGCTGTGGATGACGGGCATGAGCGTTTGCGCTTCTATGGGAGGTCCGAGAATGGGACCCATATTTGGCGGCATGCTTCTATCGGGCGTCCGGGTTGCCAATATGGTTTTGCAGTCCCTCGCCGGCAAGAACAATGATGATGACCACGGCCTTTCCTAAAAGTGGGCGCGGAACCGGCTTCCCGGAAGCATTTCCATAGGAGATGAGTTTTTTCATTGGCTTTATCCCACGACAGTAATCGACCGCATCTTGAAGAGATGCATTTGGCCTGCCCCGCACAACGGGCAAATTTTTAATATCTCGTAGTCGGCGTCTTTGCTGATGCATTTGCCTGGGAAACCGGAACGAAATTTCATTCCCGGGATACAGGCTCATTCTTCCTGTCGGTTTGTCCATGAACGGCCCGATCCTTTCCAGGCAGATTCAGCTCAAACGAACTGACGGGCAAGCCATTCAGAGCTTTCAGTTCGCATTGCCCTCCATCCGACCAGCAATAGCGCAGCCTGCCGGCATTCGGCAAAGCATCCAGATTGATTTTTATCCGGCCGCCGGTTTGAGCGGCTTCGGCGGATTTACAGCCTCCCCCTGATTCAGGGCACAGGCTGAAACCGGCCACTTCTTTTTCCTTGTCGCCAAACTGAAGCGGAGGCGAGAAATCCAGGACAACACTTTCGGAATCCCGTCCTATGATGCTTGGCGTAACACCGTCTGCGGCACCGCCGCCCCGCAGCGCCTGTGCTACATGCGCTGCGCGCACGCCCACAATCCATTTTCGCCTCGGGTGAATATCGACATCATCTCCGACATCATGCGTGACGACCAGGCCTGCCTGCGGATCCTCGAGAGCAACCTGTTGTTGCGCATTGCGTATCGCCGCCCAGCCTGATTCCACCGGGGCGGCAGCTACGGCTCCGTAATTCGGCAACTGCACAATAATGAAGGGAAATTGCCGATTGAAATGCAGTCGCCAGTCGCGGACCAGGGCTGAAAGCAGGCTTCGATAAGTATGGCTGGACTCGGTGTTCGATTCCCCCTGATACCAGATGGCTCCCGCCGGCTGCAGAGGCTTAAGGGGCGAAATCATGCCGTTGAACATGCCGGTGATGCCTGAAACGCTTTCCCAGGGACTGCGCGGAGGCTGCCCTGTTTCACGCGGAATAAAGCGGTAGCGCCATCCTGCGCCGAGGGGCAGAAACTCACCGTCGTCAAACCTCAGGCCGACCTCGTCAACCGGCCCCAGCATGCCGCCCACATCCCAGGTATTAAGAACATTCACCGTAATCTGGTTGACGCCCATTTGCAGGACGCCGGGATCGAGCGGATATTCACGCTTGGTTCCGTAACCAAAGGTATTGTTAACGAACTTGCCGTTGATCCAGGTGGAATCGACCTCATCGATCTTGCCCAGGACGAAGGTGGCCTTTTTTGCCTGTTGTTCGGCGGTCAATTCAAAGCTCCTGGAAAACCAGACAATGCCATGATGATTTTTCAGACGTTCATCCGGGTAGGTCTTCCAATTCTGTAAGGGAGCCTCACGCCAGTCGGCGCCTGGATCCAGTACGCCCTGTTTCCAGACAGCACCCTGATCCGAATGCTCCTGCCACCATCGCATCCAGTCATCCGCAAAGGCAAGCTCTGCCTTTCGTCGATCATGCCTGTATTGCCGCAATTGGTCCACTTTCCGGCCATAGTCCGCAATTCCGGACAAGGTCCGTTCACTGACCCATGCCTCAATAGCCGAACCGCCCCATGAAGCATTGATCAGCCCCAGAGGAATGCCGTCCTGCTCCACCCTCTGCCGGGCAAAGAAATAGCAGACAGCGGAAAAATTCTTCACACTGGAATCCGTAGCGGTCTGCCAGGCAGACGGTTCTTTAAAATCCTCCAGAGCATTTAACTCAGTACGCAAGGGAACCGATAACAGCCGGATCGCCGGATGACCCTGATTGTAGGCGCCCGGCTGGTCGATCGAGGCCGCTACGGGATAGGCCATATTGGACTGCCCGGAACATAACCAGACATCGCCCGCAAGAACGTTATCCAGCACCGCCTCATCGCCGCGGCTGCTCCGCAGTCTGACCTGATAAGGTCCGCCGGCTGATAAAGGCGCTATCTCCGTTTGCCATCTTCCCGCAGCATCGCTTCTAAAGCTGTAACGAGCGCCGTCCACTTCGAGTGTGAGCGCAGTTTCCGGAGCAGCATGGCCGCTAAGCGAAAAACTCCTGCCGTGAGGCAGCACCATGTTGCTGCCGAAAGCAGTCTCGAAACCCAAAGTCTGCGCTTGAGAATTTGCAGATAGAACTGCTATTAAATAGAAAGCAAGCAGGATCTGCCGGATCAATGAGAAAAGAGCCCTGTATCTTTTGCTGAACACCATTGAATCTCCCGTGAGATTTTTTGAATTGCATCACGCTGCTTCATTTCATGGAGCACGCTCAAGCAGCCGATGCATTATAACAGGGAATGCATCACGGCTTGGCTTCGCCATCCTTTATGAGCAGATAGCGGATTTATCAGGATTGGATTGATGGGCTATTGCGTCGATATATCTATTTTCTATCCCACCATCCGACTATATTGTCGGCAAAAACAGGGAAGCAATGGCCCAAAAATCCGCAACTTTGTCTGAACCGGGATTCATACCATTTGAGCAGACCGGTTCTTCGCAAGATGCCCCGGAGATATCCGGAACCCGGCCCCAGTCCACAACCGATCAGCTTAAATCCGAAAGATCGCAATTGAGCACGATCCATGTAGCTCAAATGTGAATCCAGCGGATTGAAACCGGTGATAGTCAATGTCCCTTTACGCAGGTCAGGATAATTGGGAGTTGATAGGATAACCCGATGACGTGCAACCCGTTGAGATTCGCGTATGAGTCCATATGCATGATCTTTTTCAAGATGCTCGATAATTTCAATCAATAAGACCGTGTCAAAGCTGCAATCATCAAAAGGCAAGGGAGGCACAACAATGTTGAGAACCTCCTTATAGCATCCGTTGTTTCTGCACATCGACACATTCTCTTTATACCCATCGCATCCGACAATTTCAGGGCGTGTCCCCGCGCTATACCCGTGCGTTTGCCAATAATTAGATGTGCAAAGATATCCCCATTTCCCGAATCCACAGGCGACATCCAATATTTTCGGTCCCCGAACAAGCGGAATCACAATAGGGTCCAGAGCGACAGGGCTTCCTCCCATTGCTATCTCCCTGAAAATAATAAGTCTATTATTAACCTGATCTGTTTCCAGGCTGTCAATTGTATCCAATCACTTCTCTTTACACTATCTTTGGTATGAGGAGCAACTTCAATCCCGTTTTTGCAGCGTTGGCCGGCATTGGCCGGGTGAGTGAATGGAATTCCAGTTAGACGGCAGCAATATAGCGGCCCGGCGAAATGACAGGATGAGCATGCAGATATTAATCTTTAGCCATGATCCGGGCTCATTTCTTCCGCACTCTATCCGGGGATTCGCTGCACCGATCGCCGGCCACAGTATTTGTGCCTTTTGCCGGGGCCCCCAGCAATGATTCCTTGTCACGACCCTAATTAGTTTCTGTCGCAAAACGTGTGAGAAGCCGCAATTATAGAGTACTTTGGGGCCTCCTCGGAAGTAATAAGGTGCAAATGCGTACAA
>JAFGIY010000024.1 GCA_016929335.1 Acidobacteriota bacterium
CCCTGGTGCATGTCGAAGCCCATGGCATAGCGTTCTGAAACGATCTTGCCGTCTTTCACAACGATGATTCCCCAGGTTCGCCCCCCATAGGTACTGCCGTCAAAACCAGATTCGACAATTGCATCAAGCGCTTTCTGCTTCTCTCCAGGCAAAAGGCCGGCCGCTTTTTGATCTCCCAGAGGCCAATCCTGCGCATCAAAATCGGGGCGCACCACGTTCGCGGCCACCTGCGGCACATGCTTCAGCGCCGCCTCGGTTGCGCCGATCGGCAACTGAACGCAACCGAGCACCGGACGCCATGCCACGATGCGCGGCGGCATAAGACTGGAGTACTCGATGGAGACGATTTTGCGCACGGAATCGATATGTGTCTTCATCGATTCCGTGCCGCCGAGCTCGCCGTTATCGGCATTGATCTGTTCAAGGGTCCGGCCACCGTCCCACAAGCCGCTGCATAAAGCTACCGCGCGTGTAGCCGCCTGGGAGGCCGCTTGCCTGCGCGGTGTCGGGCCGCCGCCGGAACCGAGTCCGAATGTATTCTGTTTTGCCGCAGGCATGGCCGGGCCTTTTGGATTATTCTGCGCGTTGGCCGCATGTACGGCACAAAGGGACAGCACAACGCAGATATGAGCCATTCTGCTGATTCGATGCATGGATGCCTCCTGGTCTCTGGGCCTCTTTTCATTGCAGCCGTCCGGCAAACGGCGATCGCACTGCCGGACACAACAGTACGGCGTTTCTTGGTCAATCCGCATTAAAAATGTATTATATTTGCATTTTATCTGTATTTTAATTGCATTTTTCAGGCAGTGTTTTCGGATGACCGGATGCATCGGATTCATAACCTGCTCTTCAGACTTTGGGAGTCTAATGCTATGAAAAAGATATTGGCTTTAAGTGTTTGGGGAATGCTTGCTGCTCTGACTGCATTGCCGGCCTTTACTCAAAATGCAGGGAATCAGCCATCCGCCACCGGCTCTGAAACTCCCTCAAGGCCAACGATTCCTATATGGCCCGGAATAGCGCCGGGATCCGAGGATTGGACTTTTAGCGAACGGGTCACAAAAGGGCCTGGGGGATCGAAGATGTATTCTAACGTCGTGAATCCCACCCTCACAATCTATCTTCCGGAAAAAGCCAGGGCGAATGGAGCGGCTCTCATACTTTGTCCGGGAGGCGCCATGCGCATGCTGGGCTTCGCCGAGCCGGAACGAACCGCGGAGTGGCTAAACTCCAAGGGCATTGCCGCCTTCATTCTTAAGTATAGAGTGGTGCCCGACACGCCTCCCGCCGCCGGCGGTGCGCGCTCCGCCGGTTCACCGCAAGCGGGAATCCCGGGTAGAAAGATGCCAATGGGTATGGGAAACGAACTCTCGTTCAGAGAAATTCTGAACAGGCGCGGCAACGCCAATCCGGCGCCGGACAATCAAGAGCATCTCAAAGTAATCCGGATGGCAATTGCGGACGGACAGCAGGCCATTCGCGTGCTCAGGCGCGACGCAGCCAGGTACAGCATTGATCCGAAACGTATCGGCATTCTGGGTTATTCAGCGGGAGGGGGCGTCGCCATAGGGACTGCAGTTACGGAATCCTCAGACGCCTATCCGGATTTCGTGGCGACCATTTATGGCCCATCGCTGGTTGATGTTACCGTTCCTCCACAGGGAGCCCCTTTATTCATAGCTGTGATGGATGGTCATTTCAATGTGACCAATGGATGCGCGGTGTTGTTCACATTATGGAAGGAAGCCAATCGTCCGGTTGAACTCCACATATATGACCATGGATACGGGCCTGCTTCGGGAATGCCGGTCGGGACATGGACCGATCGGCTCTATGATTGGCTGATTGCCAGAAAGCTGGTGACGGAATAAGACTGCGCTTCGCTGCCGCGGCGACCGTTGCGCTGAATGGGCTGCACTCTGCAGGGGGCTAGGGTGCGACCCGGCGCTCCCTGATCAGCCATTTGCCATCCTTGCGGATCAGATAGTCTTCCGACGAGCCCATGCTTTCGATGCTCATCGGTTTGTTCGCACCATGCGCCACGACGAACATCCAGTAGGCCCGCACCACGGCGCTGTTGCGGTCGTTGAATTCGATCGACTGATTCGTCACCACGTGATGCGTCGCCGTCGCCTGGGCGCCTTCCGCCTCCCGCCGTTTCTTGCGTGAATGCATGACAGGTTCCACGTACCTGCGAATCGCCTCCTTGCCTGCATAGCTGCCTTCCGCCGAAACGAACTTCGCATCGTCGGTGAGCGTAGCAAGATAAGCATCCAGATCCGAGTCGTCGAGGGCACGCACATAGCGTCGCAGGATATCTTCTATCGCCATACGATCCTGCGCGAGCGTGGCCATATCTGAAACTCTATCCTGGGCCCCAGCCGGAACAACACCACTTCCTATCCATACAGCTATCGTCGTGAGCATTACCATTCTACAAATCATGCGTTTCTCCCTGGTTGCGGCTAATGCAGCCACTATAGCGGCCGGCATAGCTCCCATCCATTTTGGCTTCTGATCTTTCCGCACCACGTGATGCTCTGCCCAGGTATTCACTTTGAAATCGCAGATGGCGCACCATCCCACGAGACATCCTGATAAACAATTTTGCCGCCGACCATGGTCATCAGGACCTTCGTTTTTCCAATTTGGTTTGCCGGAATCCTGAACAAATCCTGCGAAAGAAGAATTACATCCGCCCACTTGCCGACTTCAATCGATCCCTCGGACTTTTCTCTTCCGGCGGCAATGGCTGCTCCCATTGTGTATCCCTGAATTGCCTGTTCCAGACTCAACCGTTCGTTAGGATGCCACCCGCCGGCTGGAGTTCCTTCCGGGGTTTCCCGCGTCAAAAGCATCTGCACGCCCGGCCAGGGATTCAGGGTAACGACGGGCCAGTCACTGCCGAAACTCAGTTGAGCGCCGCCGTTCAGTATGGAATGCCAGGGAAATGCGCGCTCGGCCCGCTGGGGCCCGATGCTTCCAGCCCAGGATGCGAAGGTGTTTTGATCCGGTGTCGCATGCAGCGGCTGCATGCTGGCGATGACATTGAGCTTTCCAAACCGGGGAATATCCCGGGAGCTCGGGGCCTCAATATGCTCAATTCGGTTTCGCGCATCCGTGCGGCTATTCGCCTTATTCGCCGCCTCATACGAATCGAGCGCCAGGCGAATGGCTCGATCGCCGATTGCATGGGTGGCGATCGGAAAACCAAGACGGTGGAGCTCGATCACTGCTTCTCGATATTTTTCGGCATCAAAATAAAGCTGTCCCTTATTGGAGGGATCCTTTTCATATGGCTCGAGCATTGCCGCCGTATGCGCTTCGATAACGCCGTCCAGCAGAAACTTCACCTGCCCGGCATCGATCCATTCATCGCGATACTTTTTCCGGCTTTCCTCCAGATTCCGGATCGCATCGGGAGAGACGGGAGCACTGGTAAACCACGCCATGGTGAAGCGTGCAGTCAAATCTCCCTTTTGCCGGATCTGGTCAAACAACTCAACACGCTCCGTATCGGCACCGGCGCTGATCAGGCGCGTTAATCCCAGAGAACTTGCGTAACGGATAGCCTTTGTAAGCCGATTCAGTTCTTCCTCGCGAGTCGGCGGGGGAATGTGCCTGGCCACCAATTGCCCTGCTGCTTCTTTCAGAACGCCGGTGGCTTCGCCCGTCGCAGGGTCTCGCACGATAATGCCGCTTGGAGGATTTGGCGTCTTCCGTGTTATTCCTGCAATCTGCAGTGCTTTACTGTTGGCCAGCGCCGTGTGTCCATCATACGCCGCCAGATAGACCGGACGGTCGGCGACGACTTCATCCACCAGCCTTTTGTCCGGCAGGCTGCCCGGGCCGAAAACGCTGTATACCCACCCCATCCCCTGGATCCATTTCTTGTCCGGATGGGCAGCGGCATAATCCTTGATTATCTTCTGGAACTCGCCAATGGTTTTGGCTTCATTTAAGGACACTCCTTCCAGTTGAGCGGCGCCGGCCATCATGTGGACATGCCCATCCATAAATCCCGGAAGTGCCATGCGCCCTTTGGCGTCAATCACATTTGTGGAAGGGCCCTGATATGCGGCAATCTCTTTGTCTGATCCTACCGCCAATATTTTCCCTTCGCGGACCGCCATGGCTTGAGCCCAGGGTAAATTCGCATTCACCGTGTAGATTCTGGCATGCATCAGAACCGTGTCTGCGGGAGTACTCGTGCGCCGATTGCAGGCGGATGCAAGAAAAACCAGGGCGATAATCGCCGTTACCCTCAACACTTGTTTTCTCATATGCGCAATCCCTTCCTTCCTCGATCCAGAATATGGCATGACCTTGCACTCACTCACGGCGCGAATTCGGCGGCAATTCTGTCGAAAACAAATCCGTGTTCTTCGGCCACTTTAGATTGCTAGCCGCTCAAAGCGGCAGGCCCTGAAAAGGCCAGACAGCAAAGCCCAGGTCGCAAGAGACTGTCCCACGATTCCACGATTGCCTGCCGGGAGCGCCGACGTCCTCGCCGGCTCTCCAGGTCCAGCCCTCCCTCCATTTGGCAACCGTTGGACAGCCTCGTGAGCCCTGGGCTTTGCTGCCGCGCCCCTTTCGGGCTCGATCCTGCATTATTATCCGCCTGCACCGCATTCATTCCCGGAATTTTCAAACCTTATATGTCCTCCGGCCCAGCCCTCATTATTACCTACACTTGGCACTGTGGGTATTTTCGTTCTGACTGCAAGCAGGAGCTCCGGGGAAGAAGTCCCGAAATCTTCTGCTCTCAACGCGGCATTCAACGCCAAAGGCGTTGTCTGGAGTTTATACATTTGAGACTGGAATGATAATGGAGGACCCGGCAAACAGCCGCGAAGCGGCTGCGAAAGGAAGCCCAGGGTTGGCTGCGTTTTTTGCAGCCAACCCTGGGGATGATGTGCCATTGAAGTCAACCCTGAAAGGGTTGAGCGAATACGCAACCCTTTCAGGGTTGGCTTCTTGCACGGTTCCTCCCAGGGCTGGCCGCGCTTTTTGCGGTCAACCCTGGGGAAACGATTCATTTGTGTCTCAATTCTGAAGGGATTGCGCCCGATCACAACCCTTTCAGGGTTGGATTGCATCCCTATCTTTCCCAGTGTTGGCCGCAAATGCACGGCCAACAC
>JAFGIY010000153.1 GCA_016929335.1 Acidobacteriota bacterium
CGACCCCGACCCCGAAAAAACCCGCTTCCATTCGTCTCATATCACTCCATGTCAACGGGACGCCGGAACGGCTTAGCCTGTCAGGGTTGCACGGCCCGAGGCCGTGGGTTTAGTGGCACTAAGCTGAGCGGCGCGTCCGCTCGAGCGCGTAGTTAGCCCTTGGTCCTTGGCACGACGGAGTGCTTCATTGATACGGGTTTGGAATCCACGCCCTCCAGATCGGAAAAATGCAATAATATCCGCATCTAACCGAATTGTGGTCAGTATCTTTGTCGGTGCCTTTTGTGGCCCTCGTCCACGCCGTACAACAGGCGGTCCAAGCATTTCTTCGGACCATGGTGGATTGTCTGAATCAATTTTCTTTGTCGATATTTTCTTTGACGATTTTAAAGTAATAACGCGCTTCATATTTTTCTGCCTTGCGTAATGAAATGACATGCATGTCGTTCTTTCGATCCGTATGGACCAAGACAACAACTTCGCCATTTAAAATTCCAAAAGTTACCATCCGTTTCTCTCCGTAATCCTCTCGAATATCTTCACGTGTTACGGTGAAATTATCCCAGATGGCATCAGCTCCTTCGAAATCCATGCCGTGAATTTTGATATTCCTTTTTCCGCTTGGATTCGTCCCAGGCAGCCATGAGTATATTGTAGTAACAATTATGCTTGCTAACAAGCCTTTTATCGTGTTCGGAAATCTGGAACAGAATAGGCCTAACGCTTGAGCTCAGCAGCGGGACGCGAAGCGGACCGACTGCTGGAGCGAATAGTTAGCCATCATTATGCTCATTGGCCATCCAGTCAATACGACCACGAGCTTCACTCTCTGCAATCTCTGCACTTGGAGCGATACATTCAGAGAATCGGCCATGAGGAATCCAGCACTTCTCCAATGGGTCCTCACTGAATTGAAGTGCTTCGAAACCGAACGAACCGTCGTCGCGGCGATAGATCAGTACCTTTCGCTTGCCCTCCAGTGCGAGTATTTCTTTGATGATAATCCTCATGTCACTCTTGTATGGCTAACGCACCACTAAGCTGCGGCGCGCGCTTTTCGCGCCGTCAGCTTAAGCGGGTAGTTAGATGCCGATTCTTGTTTCCACTTTTGTAGCTTGCTCATCGCAATCCCTCGCTGTCTGGCTCAATGAGATCAAGCCAGCATTCATCTCCATTTGCGATCCTGCAGGCAATTGAGAGGCTAAATCCAAACCAATACTCCTTTTGTCCTTCGTAAAAGGAAAACCAGAATTCCTGTTCAATGGCATTATATCCGCCAATGTATGGGCTCTCCTGATACCTATCATCGGATTCTATCTTGGGCCATTGTTCATCGGTTTTTTCCTGAGACACTATGTCTTGCCATATCTTTCGGAGGATATCATCCGCTCGTATTTGTCTTCGGTTGACAGTTCTCATGGCACTTAATGTTTCTAGTGATAGCGCATCTAACGCTGCCGGTCGGCCTAAATGAGCTGGGCGCCGCGGTTGGGAGATGGTCTGCCGGACTCTGCACGGCTGCCGGACCTCGATTCAGTACATGCGTGTATTAATCAAATTGTCGTGCTTACATCGCTGTGCCCCAATATTTCCTGCACCGTTTGTATGTCGTAACCGGCTTCCAGCAGGCGTGTCGCGAATGAATGCCGGAAGGCATGGCAGCTCGCCGACTTGGCTATGCCTGCCCGCAGCAGCGCCACCTTCACTGCCCTCTGCAGCACCGATTCGTGAAGATGATGCCGCCTCCGCTCTCCCGTCCGCCGCTCCACATAAATGCGCGTCGCCGGAAAGACCCACTGCCAGCCCAACTCCCATCCCGCATTCGGATACTTTCGGGCTATCGCGCCCGGCAACTCCACCCAGCGGCCCCGGCCTCCAAGTCTTTCCGGTGCAACGCCTGCACCCGCTCTATATGATGCGCCAGATCATCTTTGATTGCCGCCGGAAGCAGCGTAACCCGGTCTTTATCCCCCTTGCCCGCCCGAACCACAATCTGATTGGATCCAAAATCCACGTCCTTGATGCGTAGCCTTGCACACTCCAGAAGCCTCAGCCCCGATCCGTAAAGCTACGTCACCATCATCCGAACCGTGCCCTGCAATTGATCAAGAACCTTCCCAATCTCTCTCCCACGATAATTTATTTAAATTTCATGGTGGTTTTTTCGAACCAATGTCGCGTTTGGAAGTGAGCAGCAATTTCAAGCAATAAGGCGACAATTTGAAATCGAATAAGCCCGTTTCCCGGCAACCGAATTTTCGACTGCTATCCGCCCAACGCGCTCCAACGAGCAAGGGCCGGAGTCGGATGATTGCAGGGTATCGCCCGATAGCAGAACGGGTTGCTGCCAATAGCAAGAGCATAGGAATCCATTTCACATATCATGAGAAGGGAGATCAAGATGAAAAAAATTTGCTTGGCAATCGTGTCTTTGGTGTTGTTCAGTGCCGGCCTCCCGGCGCAGGATTTTCCAAAAGTGGAAATTTTTGGCGGGTATCAGTTTCTTAAGGCGAGCCAGGATGATTACGGCAAAATGCTCCACGGCTGGAGAATGTCGGTGGCAGGCAATTTCAACAGGTATTTCGGCATTGAAGGGGCTTTGTCCGGCACCTACGGAGATCTTTATGACATCGATGGCGAACCGGATGATGAGGACATCGATGTGGGAGCACGTATTCACAGCTATTCCTATCTGTTTGGGCCCCGGTTCACGGCTCGAAGCAAAGTGGTAACAGGGTTCGCGCATTTTCTCGTTGGCGGTTCCCGTAACTCAATTTCGGCTGCCGCAACCGATCCCAGCGCGTCTCTGTCATCCAATGGTTTTGCCTGGGCTGTGGGGGGCGGCCTCGATTTGAATTTGGGTGAGCATTTGGCTATCCGACCGGCTCAAATCGACTATGGAAAGATACATACCGGCGATGACTTCAGTGGGACTTTAAACTCCCTCGGATACTCCGCGGGCATCGTTTTAAAATTCTAATCCGAATGCCGGCATCCCGGGGTGACGGAGGAAGGGTTCTCCTGAGTCCCTATTCAAGGCATAGGGAATGATTCCCGTCTTGGACGGGGAATAACTCAGGCGCCTCCGGGTGACAGACAGCGGTGGGTCCCGAGCGGGAAAGGCTTTCTCTATTGGGACCCAGCTTCGTCCTATAGCGGAAATTTTTTTCGATACTCAGCAGCCTTTTGAATTTGATTTCCAGCCGTGAAAAAATCAACGATTCGCTGCAAAGCCTCTTGTGTTCTTTCATGCTTGGGGCCGAGGGAGGCTTCCAGTTGCTGATATGTTGAAAGCAGCACAGGCTCAGCCTCGGTGCGACGTCCCAGGCGACCGAGGCATTGCGCCCATACACTTGCGGAATTGGCAACCAACCAGTGTCCTTTCGGAAGCCCCTTCCGTCTTAGTTCCAAGCTCTCGGCCAAATAAGGCATGGCTGTATCTGGCTGTCCTTCCGCCATCAGGCTGCAGCCCAAAACATGCAAAGCGGCAGCAACCATGGGGTGAGTCTCCGGGAGTGATTTGCCCCTCAGGTCCAGAATTTCTCTCGATATGCGGCAGGCTTTGGGATAATCCCCCTTTTTGTATAGCATGTAGGCATAGTTGTATGACGTAAAGGCCACTTCAGGATGGCCGCGACCCAAAAGCTCTATCCGCACTGCAATGACCTGCTGGAATAGCGACTCTGCTTCGGTAAATTTCTTTAGCGCCTCCTTGATGCTGGCCAGATTGCTCATGGTGACAGACACCTCGAAATTGGCAGCCCCGCGCATGGGAATGAGGATCGAGAGAGCTTCTTCGTGCAAGGACTCGGCTTCCCTATAGTCCCCTTTCGTTCCCAACACGATAGCTAAATTGTTCAAGCTCTCAGCTACATTTACACTTTGATTTCCTTCCATTTTTCGCCGCAAAGCCAAGGCGCGGCGGTGAGTCCGCTCCGCCTGGTCAAAATCTCCTTGATGCAAACAAAGCGTAGCCAAAGTGTTTAGCATGGATGCTGCTTCAACATCATCGGATCCTTTCCGGGCTTCGACTAGCCTCAAAGCATGCCGGCACAAGGGATCGGCAGCCACCGGATCACCCCGTTCCATGGCAATCAGGGCCAACTGGTGATAGTTTTGAGCAACCTCGATGCTCTCGGGACCGTACAATTGCCCTCGCAGTCGGAGCGCTTGACGGATCTGCTGTTCGGCAGAGTCATATATGCCCAAGCCAAGGTAGGCCATCCCGATAGTCGTGCGCACAGCCGATTCCGTCGCAGGATCCGAGCGCAATTCCTCTTTAACCCGACGAGAAGCTTGATCTAGCAAGACGCCAACCGTGACCTGCGGCCCGGCCGTGTGGGGATCAGCAGAGCCGAGCATGTTCTGAAGAAATTGAGTGACTCCTTCAGACTTACGGGCTTCCTGCCGGGCACGATCGCGTTCCACGCGCGCAATCATTGCACCCCGCCAGGCAGCCAGAATGCCTCCAGCGAGGGACAGGAATATCAAAGCCACTGCGAGAACTGCGGCTTTGTTTCGACGCAAAAATTTGGCCGTGCGGTAACCCAGCGTAGCCGGCCGGGCCAGCACCGGCAAACCGTCCAGATGACGCCTGATATCGGCGGCAAACTGCTCCACCGAAACATAACGCCTGCCTGGTTCCTTATGCATGGCTTTAATAACTATGTTATCCAGGTCGCCCCGAAGACGGCGGCTCCGGCGGTGCTTCCCATCACTCCGCTCTGCTGACGCTCGCAATCCCCTGGGGACTTTGAAGACGCCAATACATTTTGCCCAGCCGTGCCGGAGAGGGAGTATGTCCCGATGAGGTCTGCTGAGATCAGGGCGGCCGGAAAACGAATCCTGCCGTGCGAGTCGCCCTCCCGCTTTTCTTTCACCTGTCTTTTCAGGGATTGGTTTCAGCACTGCCAGACTGGGCTTTTCGGGTTCCACCTCACTGATTATCCGGATAATTTCCGCAGGATTGTTGCTTTCCAAACGGTATGGCGGGTGGCCGGACAGCAGCCGATAGAGCAAAACTCCTAAAGAATAGATATCCGTTGCAGTATTGACCCGTTCTCCTCGCGCCTGTTCAGGGCTGGAATAGTCGGGCGTTAAAAGCAGGATTCCGGATAATGTGTTTTGGGATTCTATCGGGCTGGAGTCCGGAGAAGCCAACAGTTTGGCTATCCCAAAATCCAGGAGTTTCGGCACGCCTTCAGAATTGACCAGGATGTTGCTCGGCTTCAAATCCCGGTGAACTATCAAGTTCTTGTGGGCAAACTGAACCGCTTCACATATATGCAAAAACAGCTTGAGCTGTTGGGTAAGCGATAATGAATGTTGCCGGCAATACTGATCAACAGGGATCCCTTCCATGTACTCCATCACAAGGAAAGGCATCCCTTCAGACGTGCTTCCCCCATCCAATAGGCGCGCAATATTAGGGTGTTCCAGACTGGCCAGGATCTGTCTCTCCGTATGAAACCGCTCGATCAGGTGATCATCTGAGGCCGTGGGACGCAGCAGTTTAATAGCTACCTGTTTGTGAAAAGCCTCGTCTGATCGTTCGCCAAGATAGACTGCGCCCATGCCTCCATGGCCCAGTTCACGAACGATTCGGTAAGGCCCGATTTGCCGCCCCACCCAAGCACTGCCGGACTGTTGCTCCAGCAAGGCCACGCCTTCACGGATTGCAGGATTTTCCAGGAATGAATGGGACCTCTGCCATGAGGCCAGCAATGACTCCACTTCCCGTCGAAGCTCGGGTTTGTTGAGGCAAGCCCGGTCAAGGAATTCAACCCATTTTTCAGGCGGCAGCTGGAGGGCCTGTTGGAAAACCGTCTCGATGAGCTTCCAGGAATCCAAATTCATCCTTGGGGAGCCTCCGTTATAAAATCCACCCTCGTTGTCTTGCTCATACTGATCTCCCTATACAGCCAGGCTTTCGCCATATTCCAGTCCCGCAAAATGGTATTGGCCGAGACTTTAAGGACCTCCGCAGTTTCTTCAACGGTCAATCCTGCAAAAAAACGGAGTTCCACAACCCGACATTTTCGCGGATCAATTTTTTCCAGCGATGTCAGTGCTTCATTCAAGGCGACTAATTCAGAGGAAGCGGTTTCAGCCGGCAGTTCACAATCCTCCAACGACAAGGGATAAGCTTGTCCTCCCCTTTTCTTGCGGTGTTTCTGCCGCGCATGATCCACCAGGATCCGGCGCATAAGCCGGGCTGCGATGGCCAGGAAATGTGCCCGGTTTTCCCAGTGAACTTTCCTCTGATTTACCAGCTTCAGATAGGCCTCATTAATCAGAGCGCTGGTCTGCAGCGTATGGCCAGGCTCTTCGCGGCTCATACAGCGGGAAGCCAACTGATGCAATTCCCGGTAAACCAGCGGAATCAACCGATCCAGGGCCTCGTCGCTTCCCTTTTCCCAGCTTTGCAAGAGCAGCGTCAATTCTTCAGGCGAGATATCCATAAAATCACACCCTCATCGTGCTTCAGAATGGGCAGGTTGAATAACCTGTCCTTTGTATGGGAAATCGGCGCAGCCTGACTTTGATTATGACGGGCGATGCGATCCGCCACCCCCTCTTCGCCTGTTGCGACAGCATCCCAAAGCTTTATGTGGGAGATTCTACTGCAAAGATGAGGGATGAATATAGAGATTTGGAAATTTGCCCAAGCTTGCAGTGACTTGCGGCATCTGTCATTCTACGACCGATCAGGATCCACATCGGGGAGAGTCAGACCGGACAGAATGCCAGGGACTTGAGCCGTACAATGATGGCGCGGCTTCAGCCGCGACCCACATGGTTCAAGGCATGCCTGATTTTATGACAGACGGTGGGGCCAGATCTTAAAAATTTCGCATATCCGCTATCGACGGCCTATGCCACAATGCAATCTGTGCGGTTCTTGCAGTCTCCTTGCTGATATGCAGACAGATATAAATGAATTGCATAATTCGGAAAGCTTATCTATTGTAGATTCCCTTATTGATTCAACATCAGCTCTTCCCAAAATAAAGCGTTGGGTTAGCGACAAACACCGCCCTTCAAGGAGGCAAGGAAATGAACAGGATCGAAAAGGCATTGATGCATGCCCTGTTTACCCATCTGCATCACAATATTGATAAGGCGATCGATTTCAAAGCGATAGACGCCTTGAATAAAAAAGTCGGAAAGCTTTTTCCCAACGTGCTGCTTGTCGGTCCCGGCGACGATGCGGCGGCATTCAAATTTCCCCGCATCAAGGGAGCTTTCGTAGGCAAGATGGAGAGTCACTGCTCACCCTGTGTGCCCAGGCCTTATGACGCGGCTGCTACGGGAGCCGGTGGGGCCATGAGAGACGTTGTGGCGATGGGAGCCCGGCCTCTCTTTCTGATGAATTTCCTCGGCACCAAGCCGTTGCATGAAAAAGTCCTCGTAGGCCCCTGCGGATTTGCCGGCAAATGCACTTGCGGCAAGTGTGTGGAAATGACCAGCGGAGAGAGAGTCGACTTGATGGTCAAAGGCTTGCGGGATATGTGCAGCGCGATGGACGTCTTTATTGTCGGCGGAGGATTTTCCACCTCGTTTTCGGATATTGTTCCGGCGACCGTCGTGTCGGTTATCGGCAAGCTGGTCACTGCCAAGCCATTGACCAAGCCGGCAAAAGCCGCCGGGGATCAGATCATCCTGATCGGCAAGACGGGAAGCGACGGGAACGACACACTGTATCGAGCCGGCCTTGTCGACGTGATGAAACCGGCGATTGCCCTTTTTAAGGAAGAACGGGCAGTCATGGAAGCCTCCCTCGCCGCATTCCGCACGGGCAAGATTAAAGCCTGTTCCGACCTCGGAGCGGCCGGCATCGGCGCCGCTGTATGTGAGTCTGCAAGATACGGAGGATTCGGCGCCCACGTGGATTTGACCAGGGCGCCCCTCAGAGAAAAAGACCTGATACCCGAGGAGATTATGATCTGCGAGACTCAGGGAAGGATGGCCGTCCAGGTTGCGAAGAAAGATGTAGCCGCAGTATTGAAGGCGATCCGGGCGAAAGGCGTCCGGGCGGAGGTGATTGGGGAGATCACCAAAGACAACAAAGAGGTCTTCGAGTACAAGGGCCGTACTGTGGCTGTAATCCCGAATAAGCCCAGTCAGGCAGACATGAATGAACTAACCAATGGGTAGCACAATGTCAGGAAAGAAATCAAAATCCGCATACGCCAAAGCAGGAGTCGATTACACCAAGATTGAACCGTTTAAGATGGCTATGGTGCGGGCCGGAAAGAGAACGATCAAGTTTCCAAACAAGCGGGGCGTGTATATCGAGCCTGAAAGCCTGGGAGCGCATGGGGTGGTTTTCCAATACCGTGGAGGCAAGCCCCATTTCTGGTGCGCAACACAGGAAGGCCTGGGCAACAAGAACTGGATCGCCGAATGGATGTACCAGCATGCGGGGACCGGGAAAACGTATTACGAGGGCATCGGCATCGACACGGCACTGATGGCAGCCAATGATGTGATCTGCCAGGGAGCTCTTCCGGTGATCTTCACGGATGAAGTGGCGGCGGGCGACAGCGAGTGGTTCGCGGATGAAAGGCGCAGTCACGATCTCGCTGAGAGCTTTTATCAGGCCTGCAAGATGTGCGGCATGGCTCTGCCGGCAGGAGAATCTCCGGCGCTCCGCTATCTGGTTAAAGCGGAGCCTCCGGTCCGGAGCGCTCCTTCCCTGTCCGGCTGCGTAACCGGCATTATCGTTCCCCGAAGCCGGATGCTGACAGGAGCAAAGCTTTGCGTCGGCGACCGCATCATCGGCGTAACTTCGTCCGGCTTGCACGCCAACGGGATTACGCTGGTTATCAAAAAAGCGATGGCGCTGAAAGACAAGTTTCTTCATCTGCTGCCGAACGGGAAAACATTGGGAGAAGAAGCCCTCATCCCGACTCGGTCCTATGTCCGGCTTGTCGAGGCGTTGCAGAACAATAATATAGAAATTCACTCTCTGCTCGGAGGGACGGGAGGCGGGATTTCCAAGATCGCATACGACAAGAAGCCTTTCACATACCGCGTCAAAAAATGGGTGGAAGAAATTCCGCCTCTGTTCCAGTTTATGCGCGAGATCGATGTCAGCCTTGAAGACTGCGTGAGGACCTTCAACTGGGGAATCGGCTTCTACATTTTCGTGCCGGAAAAGGAAACCGAGCGAACTATCCGGACCGGGAAGAAGGCCGGATATGAGCTCTTCGAGATCGGGCAAGTCGAAGCCGGGGAGCGGCGCGTCATTTTTGAGCCGGAGAGAATGATTCTTCCGGCTATCGAATAAGAGCCGCGATTAGTGCCACGGGATTTCACGGATCATGCCTTTCTCTTGAATCCGTGAAATCCGTGGCTGATTGTCTTTATGACCTTCAGCATAATCTGAATCTTACAGAATAAACTTCAAGGGATTATGGAAGCAGTTTCATGGCGCCCGTTATCGCAATGTTGCGGCCCACCTTTTCGCTGCAATTCATAGTTCCGGTCAGAGCCCCGCTCTGTAGATCATGAAGCTTCTGCCGCAGAAGCAATATGAAGAATGCGGTCTGGTGATTTCCTCGTCGAGCTAATGATTCCAGTTCTATTTTTTTGCGCTGCTAACTCCCATATATCCACTGTCCAGCCAGTGCCGAAATCAACATCCCCAATAACAACGCGAAAAGAACGCCATGCCAAGCCATGGAGCGCGCCGCAGCCGGACGCGGAAAATCCGGCGTAATGCCCGCAGCCAGCAACCGATCGTAGAGATGCGGATGACTGGCCTGATTTCTCTTTAAAACAGCAGGCAACAGAATGTCTTCATGGAGCTTGAGAAGCGCACAAGCATAAGTCCCCTCCTCCTGTTCATTTGCCCTGGCGATTTCGTCAGCGCGCTTTTCCAGCCTGCGGCTAATGTGCCGATAAATGAATGGAACGAGGATCGATAGGCCCAGCAGTCCATACAATCCTGGGTATCCATATGCGTTTACAATTGGCTTGAAGTACATCCAGGGGAGGAACACTAACACCCGAATGTATCGTTTGCACCGGTCAGAAAACGACTCAAGCAGATGTCCTAATTCATGCGCGCAAATGGCGCCGATTTCATTGTCGGATAGCAGTTCCAACATGCGCTCCGTAAAAAATAGAGTGCGAGTTTCCAGTACGACAAAGGCATTCGCTATCGAGATTCGAAGGAGCCAGACCTGCTTGTAGGGAATACCTGTCTTTGTAGACACATTGCTGACAATCCTTTGCAGACGCTCCGGGGCCGGCTGCAGCAAACCAGTCATTTGGCCGATCATGCGCCACCCGCCAAGCGCACTGCAACCCCAGATCAGCGCAACCGCTCCGGATATAAAAACAACTCTATAATCGAACTGCCATGGCATAAGCGCGGCAGCCGCCAGGAAACCGAGTCGGCCCATGTGCGCTATGAAAAAAATAGTCGCAGACTGGCGCAACAGGTCACGAAAACCGATTCGGGGAAATACCTCCCGGCCCAATGGCAAGCCGCCGAAAAAGGCCCCCGCGCCTGATAGAGCTCCTATGAGCAGCCAATGGGGCGAAAAATCCGGCCAGAATACTTCTCCCGCCAGGGCAAAGACCACGGGCATAGTCAACATATTGGAAGCAGACGCCACGCCAACCGGGTGATAGAGTCGCGCTCGTTCGCTCCAATGCTTCCCCTTCGCGCGCCGCCATGGAATAAGTGCGATCCAGTTGGCCAGAAAGACAATTCCAGCGGACAGAATTCCCAGCGAAAGAAGTATGATTATTTTCATTTGCACATGACCGCTTTTTGACCGTGATTTTGCAAACGCAGAAACGGAACCACCGAACCGTGATTCGCCCGATCTGCTGGATGTCGCCGGAGGCGGCACCCATTATTCATCGCACCAGCCCTATTCCCCGAATCCAGCTAAGGAAAAAGAATATGTAAACTTCGGGCATACATCCTTGCCGATTTATCGAAACCTGCGCTATTTTACGCCGAATTTGAAGCTTAAAATTGGAATATTTCACGCACCTATAATGCAATCGGCAATTTGTTTGCGGCAGGGAGATTCGCAGGCGAAACCTTTACAGCACTGTCTATAATGCGCAAGTTTATATAGCGGCTGTGCCATTTCGTAGTAATATGCGCTTTCAATTTATGAGTGTTTGAACGATTTGCGCGCTATGCAGAGTTTGCGCTCGTTCTGCTTTTAGCCTCCGCTGCGGTGCAGGTTTGTGTTCTGCATATTCGTGTAGAAAGGATTTTTCTCATGCTTTTTTCTCAACGTGTATTTTGCGGGCAACTGACTCCGAATGATGTCGGTCGCAAGGTGTTGCTTGCCGGCTGGGTGGATGCTTTCCGGGATCACGGCGGACTGCTGTTCATTCACCTGAGAGATCGCAGCGGCATTATGCAGATTGTTTTCAGCTCCGAAGTTGCGTCCGCAGATGTTTGCGAGCAGGCAGCGCTGCTGCGCGCCGAGTATTGTATTGCCGTCAGGGGCGAAGTAAGAAAACGGCTTGAAGGTACGGAGAATCCCAACATTGAAACAGGCGATATTGAAGTCTTGGTGACCGAACTGACGGTGCTATCCGAATCGGACGCACTGCCTTTCGCTGTTTCTGAAAAGGCCATGGTTGCGGGTGCGGCTTCTGCGAGCGCAGATAATGTGACTGAGGAACTGAGGCTTCAATATCGATATCTGGACATTCGCCGTCCATCCATAAGGGACAACCTGATTGCACGGCATCGCATCTTTCAATGCGTCCGCCAATTCCTTGATTCACGGGGTTTCGTGGAAATAGAGACGCCGATACTGACGATGAGCACTCCCGAAGGCGCGCGTGATTATCTGGTGCCCAGCCGTGTACACTCACAAAGTTTTTACGCCCTGCCGCAGTCGCCGCAGCTTTTCAAACAGCTGCTCATGATCGGAGGCATGGAACGCTATTTTCAGCTTGCGCGTTGCTTCCGAGATGAAGACCTGCGTCCCAACCGGCAGCCGGAATTCACCCAACTGGATATTGAGGCCTCCTTTATTGACGAAGAATTTCTCTACGAACTGATTGAGGAGCTTGCCGTCAAGATGTTCGCCATCGGCGGAATTGAGCTTAAAAGGCCATTCGCCCGTATGACCTATACCGAAGCGATGGATACAACCGGTTCCGATCGTCCCGATCTGCGCTTTGGCCTGCGCTTTATTGATGTAACGGATGTTTTTCCTCAAACCAATTACTCCATTTTCCGCCAGATCCTGCAGCGAGGCGGCTGCATCAAAGGCATTAATGTTAAGGGGCAGTCCGACAAGCTCAGCAAGAATGTGCTGCAGAATGAATATGCCAAGGAAATCGTGCCCTCGTTCGGCGCCAGAGGCATGACCTGGATGCGCGCTGAAAACGGAAGGCTGGAATCCAATATCGTTCAGTTTTTCAGCGAGAGGGAATTGGAAGCATTGCGAAGTAAATTTGGCGTTGTCGATGGGGACGTCCTGATTATGATTGCCGATTCTTCGTATGCCATTGTTACCTCAGCGCTGGGCCAATTGCGCCTGCACTTGGCCAATCGACTCGGGCTGATTCCAAAGGACAGCTTTTATCCGCTTTGGGTCACGGAATTTCCATTATTCGAAGCTACTGAGGAGGGCGGTGTTACGTCCAGTCATCATCCGTTTACTGCGCCGGATCGCGCGGATTTCAATCCAAAAAACATCGAAGAACTGCTCAAACTAAAATCGCGCGCCTACGATCTGGTCGTGAATGGTGAAGAATTGGGAGGCGGCAGCATCCGAATCAACAACCGCGAGGTGCAACGCAAAATATTTGAAGCGCTGGGACTCACGGAAGAGGATATGAGACAGAAATTCGGTTTTTTCCTGAAAGCGTTCGATTTCGGCGCGCCACCTCATGGCGGACTGGCGCTGGGTATGGACCGCACTGTGTCGATGATTCTGCAGACCCCAAGCATCCGCGAGGTCATTGCATTTCCTAAAAACCGAAGCGCCGCATGTCCCATGACCGGCGCACCCTCTATGGTCAAGCGTGAACAACTGGCGGAATTGGGGCTGCTGAATCTTGGAGGCCCGGATATTTTGCCTGGGACAGTGGAAAATGAAAACATGATCGACCATTTGTCCTGGGTATCGCGCATCGGCATTACCGCGGAGGAGCGTCCCATGATCGAGGATGCCCTGGCGCAGGCTGAAGAGTTGGCCCTGCTGGCAGCTCAAAATGCAGGCAACGAAGACCCGATTTGCACTGTAGCTCCAGCTGCAAACCGTATGCGCCCGGGAACCGAAGGAAAGCGTTCTGCGTTGTCGGATACAGGCCAATTGCTTAAAAGCGCCCCTGAGGTTAAGGGCAATTATTATAAGGTTGCCAGCATTCTGGAATAGCGGGAGATATATTCATGGATTCTACATATATCTATCACAATCCCGATGCCGCGGCCTCCAAGGCCGGTCCGTTAAAAGGCATTAGAATTGCAGTTCAACCCAACATCTCCGTGTCGGGGTGGCCGGCAGATGCCGGATCAAAAGCGCTTGCCAATTTCAAGGCGCTGGAAGACGCAACGCTTGTGCGGCGGCTGAATCAGGCCGGAGCCGCTTTATGCGGTTCAACTCGTATGAGTGAATTCGGTTTCGGCCTTTACGGCAGCAATGCAGGCGGAGCAATCAAGCGGCAATCAGCCGATGCGGAGCTGGTTTTGGACATGATGGGAGAAAGCCGTCTGGCTGCTTTGCGCGTGTCCGCATGCGGTTTCAAGCCGAGCTACGGGCTGATCTCGCGTATTGGCCTGATCGGCCTGATTCCGTCAATGGAATGCTGCGGGCTGCTTTCCGGAAGCTTGGCAAATATTCGAGAGATTCTGAAGACCATTGCCGGACGGGATGAACTGGATTTTTCTCAACCTGACGATGGCCCCCTGGATTTTTCTTCGCGAACTGTCGTTACGGCAAAAACAACCATTGGTTTTATCAAAGAAGCGCAAAGTGCTTTATCGAAAGAATCCGAATTTCGTTCAGCGATTGATGGCCTGAAAAAAGCGGGTTTCTCCACCCGGGAAATGTCTCTGCCCGACTTTGATCTTTTTTCTCTTGTCCATAAAATCGTCGGTTCAGTGGAGGCCTCCTCCTGCGCCGGTCGCTATGATTCGGTGCGCTATGGGCAACGCATGCCGAGTGCAAAAAACTGGAATGAAATGTATCTGCTTTCCCGCGGAGCCGCTTTTGGCCCGCTTTTAAAGAGCTATTTATTCCAGGGTGCGTTTTTCCAGTTCGAGCAATATGGGGCATATGTCAACGCATGCCGCATCCGTGCGCGTCTGCTTGCCGACATGCAACAGCTCTTCTCACAGGCAGACTTTCTGATTTTCCCATTAGTCAGCGGATCCGAAGCACCTGCCCTGCTCGCGGATACTTATAATCAATTTGCCTCCACGCTTTTTGCCAATGTGGCAGGTTTGCCCGCTCTGTATCTGGCGCCGTTGCCGGGCGGGGCACCATCGGGATTTCAGCTTGTGGGACCCAGGCTCAGTGACGCACGGCTGCTTGCACTGGCCGAGGATATTTTGGATTTGCGCAGAGGAGGAAGCTAGCGATGGAATTTGAAGCCGTCATCGGATTGGAAATTCATGTGGAGCTTAACTGCGCAACCAAAATGTTTTGCGATTGTCCAAACCGTACCAGCGACGAACCTAATGTCAATACCTGTCCGACTTGCCTGTGGTTCCCGGGCGCCATGCCCCGATTGAGCCAGGAGGCTTTGGAAAAGGCATCGCTTTTATGCCTGGGATTGGGTGCGACACTTCAAGCCAGAAGCGCGTTTGATCAGAAGGTTTATTACTATCCGGATTTGCCTAAAGGCTTCCAGTTGTCCCAAGCTCATCTCCCCCTTTCGCGCGGCGGAGGAATCGACATAGCGGATGAAAAAGGCATATCCAAACGATTGCGCATTCATCATATCCACATGGAAGAGGATGTCGCCAAGCTGGTGCATGAAATGGAAGGACGCAGGCCGATCAGTCTTGTGGACTTTAATCGCGCGGGCGCGCCGCTGGTTGAAATCGTCACAGAGCCCGACTTCCGATCTCCCTACGAGGCAATGGAATTCTTGAAGGCTTTGCGCACACAAGTGCGTTATGTGGGGTCCTCGGAGTGCAGCATGGATAACGGCACGATGCGTGTTGATGCCAATATCTCCATTCGCCCGCGCGGCACCAGTCAGATGAATACCAAGGTGGAAGTTAAAAACATGAATTCCATCCGTCATGTGGGCGATGCAATCGCCTACGAAATCGGCCGCCAGAGCGCGTGCGTGCAGGCGGGTGAATCTGTAGTCCTGCACACGCGTCTATGGGATCCGGACAAAAAAGCAACCCTCCCGATGCGTGCCAAGTTTGACGGCCCCTGCATTCCCGATCCGACAGTTCCCGTCATTGATTTGTCACATGCGTGGATTGAAAAAATGCGTTCGCTCCTTCCGGAAATGCCCGGCACAAGAGCCAAACGTTTTATCGCACAATACGGACTCACGGAGGAGGAAGCAGCCTTTCTGAGCTCTGATCCGGAGATCGCCGGTTACTTTGAATCACTGATTGAACAGGGGATTGCGCCGCGCATCGGCATGCACTGGCTCACGACTCAACTGATCCCGGCGGTCAAAGAGCGTCGGCAGGAGTTGAGCCGTTCACCGGTGACCGCTGCGCGCTTTGCCATACTGCTTAAAATGCTGGCGAGAGACGAGATTAATGCAAACGCGGCGCGTGAAGTGCTCGTGCATCTGTTTGACAGCGAGGATTCGCCGGAATCGATCGTCAGCACCCTTGGTTTTAGGCAGGTTTCCGATCCTAATGCCCTTGATTCGCTGATCGACAAAGTTATGGCCGCACAACCAGCGGCTGTTGCTGATGTGCGTGCCGGACAGGGGAAAGCCATTGGCTTCCTGATCGGACAAGTGATGCAGGCCTCGAATGGCAAGGCCAATCCTAAAATAATCAGGGAATTGATCATCAAAAAAATGGAGGCTCGCGTTTAATTGGAAGGAGGGCTACAAGACCATACCAGGTACTATCGTTCTCCGGACCGCCGCCTGAGCCCATGAGACCGAACCACTCAGCAAGTTGTCCAATGACGTAGGCAACACTGGAAACCGATGCGGGAATTGCTGGCCAGGAACCGAGCCTGTAAACACTCTTTTGAGCTTCCATGGATATCCCCTTCTATTGTATGAACAGGACGCCGGCTTCCTATTGGCTATGACTTTCTGAGGAACGTAACATCACCCTTGCCTGCTCCCACGATATGCATTCCATTCCGCCATTCTGCTTATGTCTGACAAATGCATGATTTATCAAATATATGGCTTATCCTATTTTCAATTCTCCCCGATAGGATTAGGAGTCGGAAACAGCTGCTGTCGCTGCAATTCAGCCATAAAGCAGAGCTGCAAAATGGGAGAGTGCACATGTCACGAAACATGAAGGCAAGAGCCGGGATCAGCATTTTTGTTTTGCTGCTTTTTACTTCGTTGGGCTTCGGACAAACCGATCTGACCGGAACGTGGACCAGTGACAGCGGCGGCGTATACATCATCAAACAGAATGGCGCATCTTTCAGTTGGTTTGCCGAATCAGGAGATTACGGCCGGACATGGGCGCATGACTTCAGGGGAACGGTTCATGGCAAGATCATTACAGGCAATTTCAAGGACCTTCCCTCGGCAGTGAGTCACAATTCCGGATCTCTGGTTCTGACCATCATCGACAAAGATCACTTTCAAATGACCACTCCCGGCGGCGGCTTTGGGGACAGCCGGTGGATTCGCAAAACTAATGTGTCCAATGCAGAGACGCTCTTCTATCAGGGAATCGTTCTCTATGAAGAGAAAAAATATGAGGAAGCCGTTGCAGTTTTTGCCAAACTAATTGAACTCGACCCGAAGAATGGCGAAGCTTTCCGCAGAAGAGCCATGAGCTATTTCAGCCTTAAACGCTACCGGGAAGCTCTCGCCGACTATGATACGGCAGCTCAGTTCCTTCCTGAAGATGCAAGAGTGTATTCGGGGCGAGGTTCCACAAAAAAAATCCTGCTCAAGGATGTCAAAGGCGCCATGGCGGATTTTGGTACTGCTCTGGAATTGAATCCCAGACATGCCGGTGTCTATTCCACCCGAGGCGATTTGAAACTTGATCAAAATGATATTGCAGGAGCCGAGCAGGATTGCCGAAAATCTCTGGAACTCGATCCGGACTACACGAACGCTCTCAATTGCATGGGGAGAATCAATATCAAGCGAAGGCAGTACAAAGAGGCGATCGAGCATTTCAGCAAAGCGGTCGAAATGGATCCGCAGTTCCATATAGGATTTCATAATCGCGCGGTTGCCCTGAACCTCATGGGGGACAGGGAGCAAGCGTTGATCGACCTCGGGAAAGCGCTGGAAATCAACCCGTCCTATGCGGATGCCAAAGCATTATCGGCGAAGATCGCACAGGCAATGCAACAGGAAGCAGAGGCGGCGGCAAAAGCGCCTGCTGCTTTGGCTGAACCGGTCAGACCCTCCGCCCCAGGTGCGCCTGGCGCTCCAGAGCCAACCCCCACCTCGGCCGCGTCTTCGAAAATTCCTGCTGAGAGTGAGCCCTCCATTCAGCCAAGACCGGCTTCCGGGACGGCGCCCAAGACTGCTTCTGTGAATGTGGCGGATCCCTCCGTGCCCAAGGAAGGCGATTCTGCGCCTCCACCGCCACCTCCACCGCCTGCTCCGCCAAAATCAGCAACCCCGTTGACCAAAGATGCGATCGGTGCAAATCAAGGGGCGTGGATCCTGGTGAAGGTTGAGAAATTCATGGGGGAAATCAAGGGGGATGGAAAAACCTCAACTCGGACACTGGCAAAACATGATAAATTCGTAACCGCCTCAGACTCCATGGAAAGTGGCCGCTACACAATCACCTATGAGAGGGATGACCCCTCTATCAATCATCGCTATACGGGCGAGGCAATCTGGCCGATTCCCCCCAATGCAGCGGCTCCAGGCCAGCTGATTTCGTTTCAATGCTCGACATCGATTTCCGAGCAGCTAACAGACAAAAGTAGTGTCGTCCGGGGGAGTGCCGTTCGCGCCTACCTTGCCTTATTCGGGTCGTCCTCTCTTCAAGGGGGAAAAATTACGAACGTCAACCAAGATCACATGCGAATCGAAGCGAAAGGAGGCGCTCCCGCAGCCGGAAATTTCCAATTCACTTTTCCCGATTTAAAGAGCGGCATTCAAACGGTCATTCTCACATTTAGCGTGGCAGGCAGGCCTGAACCCCGGGACAATGCATGGGTGAGTTATGAGTATAAGCCCGGGACAAACACGGGCCTCGATGTCGGCCCCCTTACCACAGGCGATCCATCCGAACCGGACCATCTGGAACTTATTGCTTCACCCGTTAACCGCAAGGAGCTTCGTGCTGACGGTCGCGATGGATTGTGGCTGATGGCGCGGCTTATGCCAAAAGCCGGGGAGCCCGGGACAAAGCTACAGGCAGCGGCTGCATCGATTACATTTGCAGGATTTGGTGATGGCGCGCAGTGGCTTGATTTCAGCGAACCTGTGATGCGCGATGGATGGAAGATGGTCTACGTTCAGGCATCGAATCCGGATGTCGTCCGAGGTCCGAGCAAACCGCCCGCCACCCTCGTCGTTCAGGCAAATGCACCTGCGGGCAGCCGCAACATTGTCCGGCAGATGGTGCTGGATGTTACCCCAGGCGCCGAAATCGACGCCAAACCTGACCTGGTGGAATTTGCCGTTAAATCGAACCAGTCGGCGCAGGTCAAAGTGTGGATCGATAATCCGGGCGTTGAACCATGGACTTTCCGGGCGGAGTACGCGCCAAAAAATCGCCCGCTCGCCAAACTGCGCGTTGCCCCGTCGGGCAAGAATTCGGCAATTGTCACTCTGGATGAAGCGGGATTAGATCCGGTCCCGGACGGAACGAACAATGAAGTCTCCGTCGTACGGATTTTCGCCGAACAGAAGGACCGGGAAACGCTCGAACGCGATATCAAGGTGCGGGTCGGACAGGAAGGACTATTCGTAGTTCCTACAGGCCGGGATCCGTTGGAGGATTGCTATATCGTATACGCGAACGGGAAAGGCAAATCAACCGATATAGATTTCCGCCTCTTTGCTCTTGATCCCGCCACCAAGAAGCTGGTGAACCAGAAAGATGCTGTCGGCACACTCGTCCTAGAGTTGATGGAAAACGAAGGATCGCTGCCGGCCCAGGTGATTGAGATCGCTCAGCTCAAACCCGCATTCGCCGGCATTCGGTCGGGGAACGAACCTTCCGGAATTTACCGGTTTACTCCTGTCAAAGAGATTCCGGGCGATGGACGGATCATCAAGGCAGATTATCGCGTTGCTTTCCCTGGACGGGATGAAGATAGCTTTTCGACTATCATCACGATCGGGTTGGTGACCACGAAAGATGGTCCCGGGAGCAAAGACTGGCAGCTGGAACTCGACCGCTGCCAGGAGATCATCAACCGGTTTGTGCCGACCGCACATTATCCAAAACTCCAGGAATTGCTCGACAAACACACGCTGGGCGCCGAAGGTCTCCACAACCTTCGCAACCAGATCTGGCGAACGGCGGTGGAATTGACCCTGGCAGAAGGAGCTCAGGGTTACGCGAGTGAGGCGGCCTGGAACGATAATGTCATTTATGCCCTCGAATGGGCGCAGTGGGCAGGCGATATGGCGTTCGGCGCGGTTGTGGGAACCGTGACGGGACCCTACGGAGCCTTTGGCGCGAGCCAGCTCAAGAGCGCCGTCATCTCGGCGATCAACGCCTACCAGGAAGGCCGCGGACCCGACGAATGGCTTTGGGAAAACCTATGCACCATTCCGGGTATCCTCGAGGGAAAACTGATTGATGTGGATACGTTCGAAAAACTGGGCATGGAGAGCAAGGCGAAAGCCTGGGCGATCTACCTCGCCTATAATTTCTGCAAGAATCTCTATCAAGGGGCTACCGTGATCGAGGCGCTCAAGAATACGGCCTTTTCGGCAGGCAGCGATGTCCTCTCAGGCTGGCTGAGCGAGAAAGTGAAACAGAGCGCGAACCAGGGCGCCGTGGCAACAAGTCCCAAAACTGCGAAGGGTGCTGTTGAAGAAGAAACGGCCTCAACGGGCCGCAAGGCGGGAAGCCTTCCGGACAGTGGTGAAGCCAATGCGGTGCGGCGCGTTCGCAGCCGCATGAGCATTCAAGGAGGCAGGCCCTATGCCAATGCCGCGGATGTCCTCGCCATCATGCGGGAACCGTCCATGGTTCGCGCGCTCAAAGATGCTCCTGCCGACGTCCGGAATGCATTTTCAAACACACGCGAGGCAATTTACAGGCAGCACGATACCGCCGTGGTCCAGCACATCAAAGACACCATGCCCGATATGAAAAACCGTATGGTCAAGGTGATTGAGTTTCGAACTCCGGGTGATAGCGGAGCAAGTCTGAATACCGACCGCGATTACCGTGTCTGCTATTACTCCTACAATGAACAGAAAGGCAAAGGAGAATGGATTGAGGTCGATCGACGCCATTGGGAAGGGCAGTCGTACGGAACCTTCGCCAGGCTTACGGGCGGCCCGACCGATTCGCCGGAGGCTTCAAAAGAATGGGCCCAGTCCCACCAGCAACTGGCGACGGACAAACATCACGCCGAAGCCAGCCGGGCATTCACCGATCAAGCCACAGTCTGGAATCCCAAGACGAATCAATATGAAAAGGTTCAGATCGTTCCCAATATCGTTCGCGTCAAATCCGGCCAGGCCGGCGTCAGCCTGGATGACCCTGCGGGGCTCGGCATGATGTACCAGCAGAAGGTTGCGGATGCGCACCATAAACATGAGGCTTTCGTACAGGCACAGAAAGCAGTAGTGGAATTAGAAGCGGTGCGCCAGGGCTATGCCAAACAGGATCGTGCTATCGGGAAACTCCCTGAATCGATGCAGCGAGGCATGGCGGCGGTGGTGGAGGTCAACCGGCAGCTCAAAAAAGATCCGAACCGTCGCGATCCCAAGGCGATCGCCGAAGCGGAGAGGGCTCTCAAGGCAAATGGCTTCGCCGATCTGACTGATTTCATGAACAAGCTTTCCGGCCAGTTCGAATCGCTTAAGACAATGCGTGAACCCAAGAAATAGCCGGGCATGAACCGCGCAAAGGTATCATCAATCGATGATTGTAACAGCCAATTCGTTGGGGGATCCACCGGCTCTGCCGATGAGGCAGCATAGGTTTGACAGATCCGTAAGCCCCTAGTGGCTGATCCCGCGTGCTTTTAGTCTTCAACAGATCTTATTGTCTCAAGGGCAGCTTCACTATAATGTTTTCGCCAGCAGGAATGCAGATGCGCTGAAAGCCTTTCAGTCTAAGGATAGGAAAGATAGGCTGCCGTTTTGTCTCCAGGAGCCTCCGAGGTTTGCTCATGGGAGTCGAACTCGGCTCGAAGGCTCCAGAATAATTCGGCGAAAACGGGCGGTTTTATTCCGTCCTGACGCGTTTCACGATCAGCCACTTGCCATCGCGCTTCTCGATCGCATCTTGGTAGCGGCCAACAGCGGAAATGTGAATATCTACATTCGTTTTTATCACTGCCATCCATGTGGAGGTATGGCGCGCTGTCTTGGGATCGAGGATCACGATGCGCTCGTCGCTGTTGCGAATATACATTTTCAAGGTTGCGGGATCAAAGCTCAAGGTCTTCGGATCGGTTTTCTTCATCTTCTCCGCCCTGTCCGCGATGATACTTCGGATATCGCCTCGCCCCTGGTACGTCATCTTATCGAAGCCGAAAACCGGACCCTTTGCGTCGAGTTGAAAAATGCCATCCTCGGCATATGCACCCGCAAAGAGATCCGGGTCGCTAAGTTCAAAGCCGAGATTCGCTCGGTTCACTACATCTTCAATCGCTTCGCGGTCGGCAATTCGCTGCGCCGTGAAATCCTTCTCAGATGCTCCCGGACGGCAGGCCGCTGCGAAGATTGTCAATGCTGATGTCAAGACTAACGCTTTTACCAATTCCAGTTTCCGCATGCTTAACCTCCTCCTACTGATTTGTATGATGAGTTTCCGCCCCCGCTCGCGGCAGCGTCGTTTTACATTGTGTGTTTCTACACCCGAACTGTTCCGGTTGGATAGAACTATTATCTTCGACAAAAAGTCCTGTCACCTTTTGGGCTCGTTTTGCGACATAGGCAGCAGCAGGAATGAATTAGACGATGATGCGAGCAGGACGATCGGCAGGTTCCTTTATGGACACCGAACCATTTCTGATTGTGCGGCTTTGGGTTTAGAATCAAGCTTCGATCCCGATCTCGGGGACTAATGATCGGTTTGGCTTCGGAGAAGGTGACTATGAATCTGGAGGAAGCAAAGCGTTTCGCGGAGGATTGGGTTGCAGCTTGGAACCGTCACGATATTCCATCAGTGCTGAAACACTATTCCGATGATTTTGAGATGACAACGCCTATGATTCAGAGGGTTTTAGGCATTGAATCGGGTACACTGAAAGGCAAGGACACCGTCGGTAACTATTGGCGGGCGGCGCTGACAAAAGTCCCGGATTTGAGTTTCTCGATAATTGAGGTTACATGTGGTGTACGTTCCGTCAGCATTTACTACAATGCCGTTATGGGAAAGAAGGCGATTGAAACCTTCCTGTTCAATGAAAAGGGAGAAATTTATCGAGCCTTGGCAACGTATAACTAGATCCTGATCGGGCTGAGGCATCGCGACGCGCAATACGAGGTGTGCAAAATGTCTGTGTTTATGCTTGTGGAAGCCAGAACCATAAATTTGGAGAAATACACCCAGTACATATCCCAAGTGTCCAGACTGGTCGTTCAATATGGCGGCAGATATCTGGTGCGAGGAGGAAAGATCACACCACTGGGAAATGACTGGAATCCTGAACGGATCATCATTCTCGAATTTCCCTCAGAAGAGCGCATTAAGGAATGGCTTTCCTCACCGGAATACAAGGCGATTGCGCCCTTGCGGGAAGCAGGTGCAGAAACCCGCGCCGTAATACTCGAAGGACTCAATGGAGTTTAGCGCAGGCGGCGCGTTGAGAACTCGATGCCGTCATCCTGCAGCGGTATCAATTGCCCGGCATGTTCCAGCCACTTGCGAACTTACGATATCCGCTCGCAGACCGAGCCGCGATTGTAAGAGAACACGGGATTCCCTTTGATGGCAAGGATTTTATTGTCCTTGACATGCACCGGCAAACCGCAATTACAGTGACAGCCCGGCGACGGCCGGCAGAGGGTTTTCTTGGCTTCAGGCCTTTCATTGGACCTCTGACATACGCCTTTTTGTGCCCTCACTCGACTGCTGATTACATACAATATGCCTTCGATCCCGTTGCAGGCTTTATCTTGCTGCAAAATCCTGTTGCCTAAAATGGCTTGTTCTACACGATTACCTTATTGCAGGGCATTGCTTAAAATCAAAAATGACCGGGCCGAATTTGCGGCTAAGGGCGAAATTCGGGTGGTTTTTCGGCGGATCCTGCTGATATATAAAAACATCCGTCGGTCCGACCCTGTTCCTGTGTATAATCCGGAGGCATTACAAAATCTTTTGCTGAGGTCAGATATGCGACAATGCAAAAAATGCTCGGCAATAGTTGATCCGCACCTGAACTTTTGCCAGGTTTGCGGCGCCATGCTGGAAGAGGCCGCGGAAGAATCGATCCGGGATGAAGGCAGCGATAAAATAGATGAAAAGCCGGAGAAGGCTTCCATCCCCCCTATCAGAAAAAACAAATCGTCTGCCGCTCGCCGGCCGACTCATTTGATTAAAGAACTGGTAGCTGAAGTGCTCGATGATTTGGCTGATCGTCAAAGGCGAATTGAAGATGGGGATTCGCAATTAACGCTTCTGAATCTAAGCCGATATGCAACCAAGCCCACAAGAACCCGTGATCAATGTCCAATATGCGGATCCACGAAAACGGTTCCGAACGTATCGGTTCGCTGCAAGAGCGCAGACGGCGAGGGCGATGTCTCTATTTATCTCGATGCAGCACCCGACTCCCCGATTTTCATCGAACATCGGCCTGCCGATCTTTTGGCGGATATTTGCAGCGATTGCGGCCATGTTGCGCTTAAGGTTAGTCTCTCCAAAGAACAGATAGAGCGACAAATCGAGTTCTATAAAAAGCGCTATGGGCAGTAAACACAAATCCCGAATAAGCGCTCACGCTCGATCAAACGAAGCAGGACTCGTTGCTTTAAAACGCGCTGGAGGAGAAAGGTCCGGTTCGACAGTCCGCGCCAGGGCAAGCTGCTCCGGAGTGACATTCAGTTTCCAGCAGATGTCACACAGCATTCTCTTCGGGCAATATTCCATCCAACAACCCACTTCTCCAAGCTGTGCGAGAAATATTCGCGCGGCATGATCCGTTGTCCGGCCTTTTATTAGAATCAGGTCATCCGGTTTTAGTTCCCGCTTAAGAAACTCCGCAGCAGCCCGGATGGAATCAAAAGCATACACATTCTCTTGCGGCATGCCTGCGTCGATCGCACGCCGCCTGCCATACGCCGCCATCGTGCCTGCGAGCACGAGAACCTCAGTGACTTGATGCGCGCGGTCGGCCAGATATTTAAGCCGATTTCTTCGATTACCTGAAAAATCGGAGAGATCCGTTATAACCAGAATCCGCCTCGATGCCCGGGCTTCCTCAAGGACTTTCAGAGAGGCCTCCACGGTATCGATGGAAGCATTGTAGTCGTCCCTGAGAACAACGGCTCCACTGGGGATCCGCACCGGCTGAAGGCGTCCCGGAAACGGATCTACACTTCCCAGGATTTCCGCCGCAAGTGAGAGGCTTACGCCGAGAGTGTTTGCGGCAGCCAGCGCGGCAAGGGCTGATCCGAGCCAATGAACGCCCACAAGACGGGTTTGTACCGACTGGACCGCGGAACGATGCCGGAGTTCAAACGATAGTCGTTGCGGCCATCCTGCCGATATGCGCGAGGCTTCATAATCGCAGCCGTCCTTTGTTCCGAAGAGGACGACCCTGCACGGGCTTGCCTCGGCCATCGAGCGCACCAGCGAATCGTCACCATTCAGCACTGCAGCTCCCGATGGTCTCACGGCCTCTACCAACAGGCGCTTTTCCAGTGCGTGCTCATCCAGGCTGTCAAAAGCGGTAGTGTGGGTGCGCAGTACATTCAGCACAATCGCCAGATCGGGTTGCACCAGATGCGCGGACCGCTTCATGTCTCCCGGCCGGCCGACGGCCAATTCCAGCACGGCAAACCGGTGCCACGGTCGGATTCGAAGCAAATTCAAGACTACGCCTCTTGCTCCGTTCTGGTTTCTATAGCTGCGGAAGGTTCGGCCGCTGGATGCCAGGATCGAGGCAAGACACTCTTTCGCCGTAGTCTTCCCGAGGCTGCCGGTAACGGCGATGACCGTCGTCCGGAACAATATCCGCCGCCAGATGAAAGCCGCGGCGCGCAACACAGGATACAAGCCCGCGACGATGGGGCTCAGCAGCACCTGTCGGAGCCAGTATTCCCAACGCCCTTTGGTTATCATTATCGTCTCACGTCATGCAACGAAGCGGCTGAATATGCTTTTTTTAATCCGGATCTCATCGCCGCAACGGCAGATTCCTGATTATTGAGAGCAAAGCCGGAAACCGCAGTTATTCACTGATCTTCACGGACTGAAAATCTCTTTGCCCGCACGCACCGGCTATAGTATTTAAAATCCGTTGAGATCCGTCAACATCCCCGGTTTAAGATATTCCCATTCGTTATTTGCCCTTAACTTCCTGTCACCTGCACCCACCGATTCCCGACACGGTCTTCCTATGCTCTATTGGCGGCCATCGGCGGCCTTTTGTATTTATTTCATATCAGATATGGAGTACAAACAGCGATGTCGACGTATTGCACATTGTCGGCGGCATGGTTCATTTCGCATCACATATCGACTATCAACTTAAAAGAGAAGGATGACTATCATGACTATGATCGGAGTCCAGGCTGAGAAGAGGGGTTTTTGTTTCCATATCGCGTTTGCGATTGCAGCAGTCCTTTTTATCGCAATCCCTATTCAGGCAATTGCCGGGGAAAAGATCGTTACAGAGAAGACATTACTTGACCGGATTATGATTGAAGACATGATGATAAAGTACTATGTGGATATATCATCGGGATCCGGTCACAATCTTGCCCAGTACTTTACCGAGGACGCGGTATTTGATGTTAATGGAATGATTGCAAAGGGCCGCGAAGCTATCGCAAAAATGTACGGGGGACTGGGCGAGGAAAATGCCCACGTCGGCAACAGGCTTCACATGCTGCTGAACAACCCTATTATCAGTGTGGACGGAGATACTGCGACAGTATGGGCCATCTGGAGCGGTGTCCTGAACGAGAGCATAAACAAGCCTCCCGTGATGGTGGATCAGGGCCGCGAATACAGCGAGCTAGTGAAGCGTAACGGCCGCTGGTACTTCAAAATGCGGTATATCACTTCGGACAGCAATCTCCCTCCGGTATGGAAAGACACCTATAAACCCAGGAAATTCAGGTAAGCGCACCGCGAACGGGAGAGTTGCCGGCTCTGCCCAGACTGCGGGACCCACTTGACACTGTGGGTGTTTTCGTTCCGGCTGCAAACAGGGATGCAGGGAAACGGGTTCCGCTTCAAGCAGGCACGCCGTGAACCATGTGGGTCGCGGCTTCAGCAGTGACCTGGAGTTTATACATTTGAGACTGGAATGATAATGGAGGACCCGGCAAACAGCCGCGAAGCGGCTGCGAAACCTAGCCCAGGGTTGGCTGCGTTTTTTGCAGCCAACCCTGGGGATGATGTGCCATTGGAGTCAACCCTGAAAGGGTTGAGCGAATACGCA